>NZ_JBHVVE010000085.1:0-1008 GCF_042883725.1 Kitasatospora sp. NPDC058184 | reverse complement strand
ATGCAGACGGCGTAGATGTACCGAATTTAGAAACGCTGATTGTCGGTGGAGAAGAGTTCACCACAGATACGGCACGGAAAACGCAGAAGCTATTAGGAGACAGGGTCAAGATTCATAACGAATATGGCCCTACAGAGACTACCGTAGGATGCTGTGACTATGTCTATTCCAGCGAAAAAGATAAGGGTTTAAGTGTAGGAATCGGACATCCCATTGCCAATATGCAGCTCTATATACTGAATGAGATGGAGTTATGTAGTGTAGGCGTTCCTGGTGAGCTATGCATCGCCGGAGACGGAGTAGCCAAGGGATATCTAAACCAGCCTGAATTAACAGCGCAGAAGTTTATCGACAATCCATATGGCGAAGGGAAGTTATACCGCTCTGGAGATTTGGCGAGATGGCTGCCTAACGGGGAGATCGAATACCTGGGAAGAATAGATGAACAGGTTAAAATCCGAGGATATCGGATCGAGTTGTCCGAGATCGAGAGCGTTCTAAGGAATCAGCCG
This sequence comes from Kitasatospora sp. NPDC058184, assembly GCF_042883725.1. NCBI lineage: Bacteria > Bacillati > Actinomycetota > Actinomycetes > Kitasatosporales > Streptomycetaceae > Kitasatospora > Kitasatospora sp. NPDC058184. The sequence continues at coordinate 496 of NZ_JBHVVE010000085.1, read as the reverse complement.
GGTATATCTGATGTAGCCGTTGTTGCATTGGAAGTAGGCGGTGACAAGAGTATATGTGCCTACCTGATCCCGACAAATCAAGAGCAGCAACTGGATATGTCTGAAATCAAAAATGATTTGAGAGACAAACTGCCTGAGTATATGTTACCTGGCTTTATGATGCAGATTGATGCCTTGCCACTGACTTCAAATGGGAAGCTGGATGCAAAAGCACTGCCAGAACCAAATGCATTAGCAGGACAGGAATATATGCCACCAAGAACTAAAACAGAGAAAGTCATTACGGACATATTTGAAGAAATCTTAGGAATATCTCCAGTCGGCATAGAAGACAGTTTCTTTGAACTTGGCGGAGATTCTATTAAAGCAATTAAGGCCGTTTCGAAGTTACGGGAAAAAGGTTATAAGCTTTCTTTCGCCGCATTAATGTATCAGCAGACCCCAAGAAAGATTGGGGAAAATATTCAAATGGGAGAATTAAATCAAGTATACGAAC
>NZ_JBHVVE010000084.1:0-1010 GCF_042883725.1 Kitasatospora sp. NPDC058184 | reverse complement strand
AGAGCAGGACGATGATGATCTGAACAATCATGCCGACCGTCTGAGAAAGCGTCAGCTTCGGGGTACCCGCCTGTTCAAAGCCCATTTTACCGAGAAGAGAGTCGAAACCGGCCCGGTGCAAGAGCCCGGATACAATGCTGTTGACCCATTTTCCGATCCAGATGCCGGCGATGATCAGCACAATACCGATGATGATATTAGGGAGCATTGTGAAGACCGTGTGCAGCATGGCTGACGCCGGTTCAGAAATACCCGCGACATCAAGCCGGTCAAGCGCAGAGATGATCACCGGAATGAAAATCAGCACGTAGACAATCGTTCCGATGATTGCCGACAGGCTTGTATCCTTCAGATAAATAGAAAGCCCCATACGTGCGGCAAGCCTTTCCGTGCCGATACTCGCCAGAAAGTTTGTGACGATATCACGGACGAGACGGGCAACAAGCCAGCCGATTAAAACAATCAGCGCCGCGGCGAATAATTTCGGTATAAAGGACAAAACGCTTTGGATCATATTTGTAAACGGCCCTGATACTCCGCTGATTTGGAGAGCGGCCAAGACGCCGGGCAGGAACAAGAGCAAGACGAAGTAAAAAACGATTCGTGAAGCGGCCGTAACGGATCTGCTCATTTCCGCTTCTTCAGACACCATTGTCCATTTTCTGAGCCGGCCGTTTTCAGCGAGTTTCATGCCCGCTTTTTTGACGAGATAGCTGAAAAGCGAAGCGGCCGCCCAGCCCAACAGCAGAATCAGGCCGGCTTTTAAAATGCTCGGCACAGCCGCCGTTATCGCTGACAGCATGCTGACAAAAGGCGAAGCCACGGTTGTCAGATGCAGAATGTTAAAGAATAGAATAAAAACGATGATTAATGCGATAAAATAAATGACTTTACTGATGACTTTTTCTGAGGAATAGCGCGCCGGCTTTTTTTCGGCGAACAGCCTGTCGTCGATTTTTGTTTTTTGCTTCATCGGCAGCATCTTCAACGTGATCGGCTCGAAACTCCTC
>NZ_JBHVVE010000083.1:0-1015 GCF_042883725.1 Kitasatospora sp. NPDC058184 | reverse complement strand
GAGATACGGACCGGGCTCGGTGTCAGGTTGGTCAGGCTCGAAGTCAGACCACTTGATCGGCTGCAGTCCGCTCGGGTCCGCCATCACGTCACGTCCTTCGATCAGCTCGCACGAGACTTGGAAGCAGCGCGTCCAGCATGTCGGGTGTAATCGTCATCGGCGCAATGCCCTTCACTTCGGAAGCTGTAACGCCACGGCAAGCTGTGCGCCAGTTGCGTGGTGTCATGTACGCCCAGTGCCTAGCCTCGGGGTGGTCCCCGGCGGTACTCCTCCACCCACCCTCGGTGAGGTGCTACCACTACAGGGTTAGCCATCATGACCTCCGCATCCGCAAGGTGTTGACGATCGCCCACTTGATCAGCGCGAGGCTGGGCATATGCGTACTTCCGTTCTTCCGATCGGGAATCCTGGCGTCGCATCTGGGCTGAGGTGGCACGATGTATCCACCATCGAGAGAAGCGAGTTGATCCGTGAAGAACGACCAAGGTGTGAAGATCGCCAATGCGGCGATATCTGTCGCCGCACTGCTCATCCTGCTCCTGTTGGCCACGGGCCTGGACTGGGGTGGAGCTGGGTTGTTCTTCATCTTGTTGTCGTTCTCGGTGACAGGCGGCGTGATCACTTGGGTTGTGTTCGCCATTCGAGCGCTGGTCGTCAAGCCCGCTCCCCTGCCCTCGCAGCGACGCGCCCCGGGGGTACTCATGCCCGCGGGGTGGTATCCCGATCAGCAGGATCCGTCTCAGGTCCGCTGGTTCAACGGCAGTGAATGGACTGCAGCGACACTGCCCCGGCAATGAGCCGAGCTCAGCGACCAACCGCTAGATCACCCAGAACTCGATGAGCGCCCACACAATTCGGATCGCTTCGATCAGGTCACGCACTGGCTTCGAGAACCATGTCGAAGTTGTATCCGCGGATCCTGTCGAGCGTTCGCATGGTGGCGAAGAGCACTTCACCGCCACGCTCGAAGATGATGCGCGTATCGGCATAGCTTTGGTGGATGCGCTTGATGTGG
>NZ_JBHVVE010000082.1:0-1024 GCF_042883725.1 Kitasatospora sp. NPDC058184 | reverse complement strand
GTACCTCACTCTCACTGGAGACGCAGCAACCATTGCCGGATCCTCACTCGAGGAAATGGGCTCGATCTTCAACAAGGTCCAGACCTCCGGCAAGGCATACACCGACAACCTGAATCAGCTTGCCGACCGCGGCATCCCGATCTTCCAATGGCTCCAGGACGAGTACGGCGTCACCGCTGAAGAACTGTCCAAGATGGTCAAGGAAGGCAAGGTCGACGCCGAGACCTTCAATAAGGTCATCCAGGAGAACATCGGCGGCGCCGCGCTCGAATCTGGCAAGACCCTTCGCGGTTCATTCGCGAATATGAAGGCTGCGCTCGGCCGCGCCGGTGCTGCAGTGATCGAGCCATTCCTGCCGATGATGAAGGCAGGCCTCGGAAAGGTTATGGAGTTCACCGACAAGGTGACACCCCACCTGAAGGCCGGTGCCGAGAAGGCTGCTGCAGGACTGACCGACATGGGTCGTGCGTTCATGTCGTCGGGCGATTCCATCGAGGGCCCGGCGACGAAGATGGAACGCTTCGGCGTCAAGGCCCGCGAGGTCGTAGACGGCATCAAGGGCGTCTGGTCCATCCTGTCGAAGGGTGAGTTCGCAGGGTCCAAGATGACCTTCGGCTTCGAAGAGGACTCGAAGACTGTCGAAATCCTGTTCAAGATTCGCGAAGGCGCACAGGCACTCTGGGATGTCGTCAAGTCCCCTTCAGGCGAGAAGTTCACAACCTTCCTTGAGACCGTCAAGGGCACCGGTGGCGAGGCCGCGAACTCGATGGGCAAGGTCGAGTCCGGCGCCAACACTCTCACCGGTGCGCTGAAGTCGATCGGCTCCGCAGCCGCCGGTGGAGCAACCGCCCTCGTGAGTTTGGGTGGCGATACGGCGACAGTCGCGGTCGCTGGAATCAAAGCTCTTGGCTCCGTAATGGGCTACTTCGCCGATCACACCGGTCTTGCAACCGCCGCACTGGCAGGCCTCGCCGCAGCGTTTGCCATCTCGCAGACAGCTCAGACGGCCTTCCATCTCTCGCGT
>NZ_JBHVVE010000081.1:0-1026 GCF_042883725.1 Kitasatospora sp. NPDC058184 | reverse complement strand
CTTAGGATGGGAGCAGGAAGCCGTGCTCCGCATGCTCCGAAACAACCTTGACCCGGAGGTTGCCGAAAAGCCGGAGGATCTGATCGTATACGGCGGCATAGGCAAGGCCGCACGAAACTGGGATGCTTTTCACGCGATTGAGCGTTCCCTCAAAACGTTAAAAGATGATGAAACACTGCTGATCCAATCCGGAAAACCGGTCGGACTGTTCCGCACGCACAGCCGCGCGCCCCGCGTCCTGCTGGCTAATTCGGTTCTCGTGCCAAAATGGGCGGATTGGGAACATTTCCATGACCTTGAGAAAAAAGGGCTGATGATGTACGGGCAGATGACGGCCGGCAGCTGGATTTATATCGGCTCACAAGGCATTTTGCAAGGCACCTATGAAACCTTTGCGGAGCTTGCGAGACAGCATTTCGGCGGCAGTCTGAAAGGAACCCTTACGCTGACGGCCGGTCTTGGCGGAATGGGAGGCGCCCAGCCGCTGTCCGTCACGATGAATGATGGCGTCGTCATCGCCGTTGAAGCGGATGAAACACGGATTGATAAACGGATGGAAACAAACTATTGCGACCGTAAAACCGCATCAATTGACGAAGCGCTGCGCTGGGCCGAAGCAGCCAGACAAGCCGGAGAGCCTTTATCGATCGGCCTTCTCGGCAATGCGGCTGAGGTGCATCATGAGCTTTTGAACCGCGGCGTCCATATTGACATCGTGACCGATCAGACTTCCGCTCACGACCCGCTGATCGGCTATATTCCGGCAGGATACTCACTTGAAGAGGCCGGGCGTCTGCGCCGGGATCAGCCCGATTTATACGTAAGGCTATCCAAGCAAAGTATGAAAAAGCACGTGGAAGCCATGCTTGCCTTCAAGAAAAAAGGGGCTATCGTCTTCGATTACGGCAACAATATCCGTCAAGTTGCCAAAGATGAGGGTCTCGCCGATGCTTTTGATTTTCCGGGATTCGTTCCCGCCTACATCCGGCCTTTATTTTGTGAAGGAAAAGGGCCGTTCCGCTGGGC
>NZ_JBHVVE010000080.1:0-1037 GCF_042883725.1 Kitasatospora sp. NPDC058184 | reverse complement strand
GTGTAAGACTGCCTGAAAGCTGCACAAGTGTTTCATTGTAAACAAATGAAATCACACCGAAAATCAGCCCGCTTGCAACGCTTGCGATTTTCGCTTCTCCCAGTCCTTTCATATCTTTCCCGATTGAAGAAAGAACAGCGACAACAGAAAGGATGTTTAAGGACGTGAAGGTAATGCTTGCCGGCCAATTATACTGGCGGGTCAAATCTATCGTCCACGTGTAATGATGGGTTGTCTGAAAAAAGACCAATGCATATAACAGCCCCGCTACAAGAATCGGTATCAAAATACTATTCAGAGATAATATTCCTTTTATATCCCAAAAGAATAAACCGACGGTCACAATGCAAAGAAGAAAAATACCGATCCAAAACGGCAGCTTGTACATTTGCAGCGTCACACCGCCGCCGGCAATCATAACCATCGTCATTGAAAACAAATAAAACATAATAAGCACATCATAGACTTTAGCAAGAGCCGGCCCCATCAGATGCTCAAGCACAGGTAAAAAGTGCGTTGATTGAACCCGATAGCTGATCTTCAACACAATATAAGCCGAAATCGTAAACATGACTGTAAACAATACAATAGCCAGTCCGCTTTCGACACCGAAAAACTGCCATATTTCCTGCCCGCTTGCATACCCAGCCCCAATCTGGCTGCTTAATATGAGCAGCATCCACTTCATCCCGGCTCTCCACACCCTCATCACCTCATAAAATTTCTGATAATCTCCGCATATTGCTACTATATTGAGTGACAGCGGCAATCATTCATACAAATGGGACAAATATGGTATGATAACGACGATTGACTATTCAGAAAATTTTATTTATATAAGGAGCTCAAATCGTGTACATCAGGCGTTTAACCGCAAATGATACCAAGCCTTACACCGATATCAGGCTCAAAGCTTAAAAGATCACCCGGACGCGAGGCTTGAATCCGGTAATGCCATCGTGCTTGGCGCCTTTGAAAAAGACAGACTGATAGGAATCCTCAAGATCTCCAAGCATTCGCTGTTTAACCTAAGACAC
>NZ_JBHVVE010000079.1:0-1053 GCF_042883725.1 Kitasatospora sp. NPDC058184 | reverse complement strand
GGTTACGGGGTCGCTGCTGTCCTGGTGGCGCTCGATGGCGTCCGCCAGTTCTTCGTCGGGGAAGTCTGCGACGGGGTTGGCGGGCCAGGGGCTGTCTGGGAGGCCGAGCTGGCGGCGGCCTGCGGTGTAGGTGCTGCGGGCGGTGCTGCGCTGGTGAGGGTCGCCGGTGAGTTGGGAGGAGAGGGTGCCCCAGGTCATGCCGTCGATGTCGCGGTTAGCGACGGTGAGGTGTCGCACCTGCCGGGTGAGGCTGGTGGCCATGGAGGCTGCGGACCGGAGGAGCTGTGCCCGTTCGTGTCCGGTGAGGGCCGCGAGCGGGTCATAGGTGGTGAGGGTCAGGGCGGTGAGTACGTCTTCCAGGACGCCGCTGCTGATCCGTGCGTTGGTGAGCGCGGCTTCGGGATCGTCCACCTGCCAGGTGCCGGCGGGCGTGCGGGTCAGTGACACGGACATGGTGTTGGCCTTTCCGGTGAGGGGCTGGTCGTCAGCGGGTGAGGATCGCGGCGGCGATGAGGATCACGGCGGCGAGCGTGGTGTCTCCGGCGATCCGGAGGAGCCGCATCTTGCGGAGGGCGATGCGGGACAGGGCGGTCAGGCGGGCCGGGCGGCGGTCGGCGGCCAGGGCCTCGGTGATGTCGGCCGGGTCGGCGTCGGCGTAGTAGGCGTAGGAGCTGCGGTCGTCCAGGCCCCGGCCGGTGAGGCGGGGGCGGATTACCAGCAGGGACAGCACGACGGAGCCGATCAGGGCGACCGCGCCGACCACGGCCAGGGCGAGCGAGAGGCCGTCCATGTCGGTGCCGGAGAGGCTGAGCGCGGCGACGAGGAGGCCGTCCAGGGTGAGGAGTAACCCGGCCTTGGTGTCGGTGCGGGTCAGGTCCGCTGCTGCGTAGGCGATCGCGGTGTCCAGGTTGGTCGAGGTGCGGTCGGCGGTCATGGTGTCTCCAGTGCTCGATCCGGGGTGTGCGTTTCCCGCACACCTGCACAGTTGGGGGAAAACAAAACCCACTGCAAATGGAAAAACAAAAACCCAACACGTGAAATAAAAAAAATAAA
>NZ_JBHVVE010000078.1:0-1074 GCF_042883725.1 Kitasatospora sp. NPDC058184 | reverse complement strand
GAGTGCTTATATTGCCCACTGCCAAGAAGGATGCACAGGAACCACAAGAACAGGTGTTGATGTCACTCGATCAATCTATTACAAAGGGTATCGTGTTATTGCAACCGATCCAAGTGTTATTCCTTTGAATTCAATTGTTGAAGTAAGAATTGGTGGAAAAACATTTAAAGCAATTGCAATTGATACTGGAGGCGCAATAGTTGGAAATAAAGTGGACTTGCTCGTAGCAACCGAGCGTGACGCAATTAATTTTGGCAAGCAAAGTGGGACAATCTCGATTATTAGTTAGGAGGCGGTTAATTGCCGAAGTTTTGGTCTTATCCAGAAGGGTTAAAAGTCATCATAAATGAGAATGCAAAGAACGCTTGTCCTCATCATGTTGGACGGGAGGGGAAAATTATTGAGTTGCTTCACTCTGCGACATATGATTACGCGGTCAGTGATGAAACAGGTGACATTACATTCTTCAAGGAGCATGAATTAAATCCAGCTAAAGGAGGTTAATTGTATGTTTAAAAAGGGAGAGAAGGTGATTGCTGGTTTCACAGGAGAGATTGGTATTGTTGCACAAGTTGATAAAGGACATGAGCAATTAGAAGTTGAGTATCCAGACGGCTCATATAGAGTGATTGGCTTCAGCAATGTGAGAAGGGTGGAAGATAAATGACGATGATTATTTTAGAAGGCGCTGACTGCTGCTACAAATCAACAGTAGCAGATAAGCTGAGCAAAGAACTCGGATATCCGGTAATAAAGGGATCCAGCTTTGAATTGGCCAAGAGCGGTAATGAGAAGCTGTTTGAACACTTTAATAAGCTAGCCGATGAGGACAATGTAATTATTGACCGATACATATATTCAAATTTAGTTTATGCGAGGGAGTTCAAGGATTACTCAATCTTAACGGAAGAGCAGCAAAGGGCAATTGAGGAGAAGATTAGGGGTAAAGCCAATGTGATCTACTTACATGCTGATCCGAAGGTTATTAAACAACGTTTAAGTGAACGCGGTGATGAATACATTAATGATCGTGATATTGAGCCGGTTTTAGAATTATATAGAGAGGTTATGAGC
>NZ_JBHVVE010000077.1:0-1078 GCF_042883725.1 Kitasatospora sp. NPDC058184 | reverse complement strand
TGTAGCGAAAAATAATGAGCTCAGAAAAACTATTGAACTGTATCAACGCCAAGCACAAGTAAACGTACAAAACCTTAATACGCGCTATGGCGATACAATGGGTGCAGGAAATAGACAAACTATCCAAGAATATCTGAATGCAGTTAATAGTCTTAACGTAAGTGCCGGCGGTAACAATATCAGATCTCAAATGCAAAGTTTGAACGTGCAATTCAGGGAACTGGCTTCAAATGCGCAAGCAGCAGCTAGTCAAGCCTCATCTTTTGGTGCGGAGTTAACTCAAGCTTTCAAAAGTATGTCGACATATTGTTTTATGGCGCAATATCCGGACTCAAAGAAATGGTATCTCAAGCTGTTGAAATTGACACTTTGATGACGAATATCAGACGTGTTATGAATGAGCCGGACTATAAATACAATGAGCTACTTCAGGAATCAATAAATTTAGGTGACACCCTTTCAAACAAAATCACTGACATACTCCAAATGACTGGCGATTTCGGGCGAATGGGGTTCGATGAAAGTGAACTGTCCACTCTAACAAAAACCGCTCAGGTACTTCAAAACGTCTCTGACTTGACTCCTGACGACACAGTTAACACTTTAACTGCCGCAATGTTAAACTTCAATATTGCAGCTAATGATTCTATTTCAGTCGCAGATAAGCTAAATGAAGTAGATAACAACTACGCTGTAACCACTCTTGATCTAGCCAACTCAATTCGAAAAGCAGGAAGTACTGCTTCTACTTTTGGTGTTGAATTAAATGATTTAATTGGATACACTACAGCAATTGGAAGTACCACTCGTGAATCAGGAAACATTGTTGGTAACTCATTAAAGACGATTTTCGCACGAATTGGAAACAATGATAGCTCAATTAAAGCCTTAGAACAGATCGGAATTTCTGTAAAGACTGCGGGTGGAGAAGCTAAGTCAGCAAGTGACCTTATCGGCGAAGTTGCAGAAAAATGGGACACTCTGAGTGATGCTCAAAAGCAAAATACCTCAATAGGCGTAGCCGGTATTTATCAGCTTTCAAGATTTAATGCAATGATGAATAATTTCTCTATTGCCC
>NZ_JBHVVE010000076.1:0-1079 GCF_042883725.1 Kitasatospora sp. NPDC058184 | reverse complement strand
TAGGGCCTGTGTGATGTTGTGATCAATCTTCGGGTTCTGCCCCGCTCTGGGGCAGAACCCGGTAGGACTGTTGGATGTGACGCGCAGGCAACTCACCGACAAGCAGTGGAGTTTGATCGAGCCCTATCTGCCGATCGGCAGGTTCGGGCCCTACCCCGAACGGCTTCGTGACCAGTTCGAGGGTGTGATCTGGCGGTTCAGGACCGGAGGGCAGTGGCGGGAGATGCCCGAGGAGTTCGGCCCCTGGTCCACGGTCTTCGGCCGGTTCCGGGTCTGGCGGGACGCCGGCGTGTTCAGTGCCCTGCTCGAAGGCCTGATCGCCGCGGCCGCCCGCGAGGGGAAGGCGGACCTGTCGTTGGTCAGCGTCGACTCCACGACCGTCCGGGCCCACCACGACGCCGCCGGGATGCTCGTCGACGACGATGTCATGCAGGCCCTGGAGGAGGCCGCGCGCGAGCAGGAGACGGCCCGGCAAAAGGGGGCGGGCCACCGGAACAGAACGGACAGGACGAGCGCAGACGCATCCGACGGCGACGCGAACTCCGTTTGAAGCAGGCCAAGCTCGGCAGGTCACGGGGCGGGCTGACCAGCAAGGTCCATCTCGCCTCCGACCGCCGGTGCCGTCCGCTGGCACTCGTCCTGACCGCCGGGCAGGCCGGAGACAGCCCGCAGTTCGTCCCCGTGCTCGACAAGGTGCGCGTGCGCCTGCCCGTCGGCCGGCCCCGCACCCGGCCCGGCGCGGTCGCCGCAGACAAGGCCTACTCGTCCCGCGCCAACCGCGCCTACCTGCGTAAACGCGGCATCAAGGCCGTCATCCCGGAGAAGAAAGACCAGGCCGCCAGCCGGAAACGGAAGGGCAGCAGGGGCGGCCGACCCGTCGACCACGACACCGACCTCTACAAGGAGCGGAACACCGTCGAGCGCCTGATCAACAGGCTGAAGGCCTGGCGGGGCATCGCCACCCGGTTCGACAAGAAGCCCGAGAGCTACCTCGCAGGCCTCCACCTCCGCGCCTCAATGATCTGGATAGACGACCTCGTGCGACCACCCAACTGATCACAACATCACACAGGCCCTAG
>NZ_JBHVVE010000075.1:0-1093 GCF_042883725.1 Kitasatospora sp. NPDC058184 | reverse complement strand
TCGGTGAGGGTGATGCCGGTGATGTTGACGGGGCCGTTGTTGGTGACGGTGATCCGCCAGTAGGCGGTGCCGTTCGGGGCGACGGTGGTGGTCTTCGCCCAGGGTCCTGCGCCGCCGTCACCGCAGTCGGCGGCGTTCGCGGAGGTGCAGACCTCCTTGTTGATGGCCAGCGAGGGGACGTCGACGCTCGCTTCGGAGGGCGGTGTGGTGATGGGTGTTCCGCCGGGTCCCGGGAACGAGGCCGTCACTGTGTTGGTGGTGGATTGGGTGACGCCTGTCAGGTTGCAGAAGACCTGCTTGGAGGCGCCTGCGGCGAGGTCGAAGGTGCCGGCGGCTGTGACGCAGGCCGGCGTGACGGTGTCGGTGAGGGTGATGCCGGTGATGTTGACGGGGCCGGTGTTGGTGACGGTGATCCGCCAGTAGGCGGTGCCGTTCGGCGCGACGGTGGTGGTCTTCGCCCAGGGGCCGGGGCCGCCGTCACCGCAGTCGGCCGGGTTTGTGCTGGTGCAGACCTCCTTGTTGATGGCCAAGGACGGAACATCGACGCTCGCCTCGGACGGGGGTGTGGTGATGGGTGTTCCGCCAGGGCCGGGGAAGGACGCCGTGACGGTGTTCGTCGTTGACTGCGTGACACCCGGCAGGTTGCAGAACACCTGATGGGAGGCGCCCGCCGCGAGGTCGAAGGCGCCGGCGGCTGTGACACACGACGGTGTGACGGCGTCGGTGAGGGTGATGCCGGTGATGCTGACGGGGCCGTTGTTGGTGACGGTGATCCGCCAGTACGCGGTGCTGTTCGGGGCGACGGTGGTGGTCTTGGCCCACGGTCCCGCGCCGCCCTCGCCGCAGTCGGCGGCGTTCGCGGAGGTGCAGACCTCCTTGTTGATGGCCAGTGAGGGGACGTCGACGCTCGCCTCGGAGGGCGGTGTGGTGATGGGTGTTCCGCCGGGTCCCGGGAAGGAGGCTGTCACGGTGTTGGTGGTGGATTGCGTGACGCCTGTCAGGTTGCAGAACACCTGATGGGAGGCGCCCGCCGCGAGGTCGAAGGCGCCGGCGGCTGTGACACACGACGGTGTGATGGCATCGGTGAGGGTGA
>NZ_JBHVVE010000074.1:0-1099 GCF_042883725.1 Kitasatospora sp. NPDC058184 | reverse complement strand
CATGAAAATGATGCCGATCGCCCGCGCTCTGTATTCAGGTGCCACGATTTTAGGAGCAATCGTTAAAGAAAGGACGACAATCAGTCCTGTGCTCATGGAAGCGAGCACCCGTGACACCATAAGTACGGCGAAATTGGGACTGAAATAAGCGACCAGATTACTTAGGAAGAAAATAAACAGTGCGATTAAATAAAGACGCTTTCGTTCAGCCTTTGCCGTCACTGCCAAAAGCAGAGGGCCGGATACCGCGTAACCGAGCGCAAACACGCTGATCAGCTGCCCCGCGCTGACGATGGATATATCTAAGTCGGAAGCGATTTGCGGAAGAATACCGCCCACAATTAATTCAACCAATCCGACTGCGATGGTAGATGCTGCAAGCAGAAATACTTTGAAATTCATGTACAGATACTCCTTTTTTTATTTTTTAGAAAATAAAAAATCCTGATTACAAAAAGTGTACGGGACAATTTTTGTAATCAGGATTTTACGGTTCCTGGTAGACACCCTCAAACCATATCATTGAGGTTATACAATGTATGCAATATTCGGTTGTGTCCGTTTCTGCAAAAAATTCTACCATAATAGTGAGGGAGATTCCATAGAAAATTCGAGGAAATCCTTTCAAATTTCAATATCGGCGCCTGTAACGTCATTGATGAAGCAGGGAAAAAAATTTATGATAACCGTAAGGAGTCTATACAGATCAAACATTATACAGCCGGAGGAAACCGATGAATAAGTACGAAAAAATCGCCAACGAAATGAGAAAGAGGATTAAAAGCAGTGTATATGACATAGATCAGCCGATCCCGGATGAAAAGACGCTCGCTGCGGAGTTCGGGTGCAGCCGGATGACGATGAAGCGGGCGCTTGATACACTTGCGGCTGAAGGGATGCTTTTCAGAAAAAGAGGGCACGGCACGTTTATCATTCAATCAGCCATGCAGGATGAGCACGTTCACGTAGTCAGCAACGAAATTCTCGGCTTGAGCAATTTGTTAAAAGGCAAAGATATCAAGAGCAAGGTCATCCGGTTTGAAATGCAGTTTCCGTCTCAAGATGTCGCCGCACATTTGGCCATCGATGAAAAGACTCC
>NZ_JBHVVE010000073.1:0-1112 GCF_042883725.1 Kitasatospora sp. NPDC058184 | reverse complement strand
CATAAATACGCACCTCCAGTTGCTAGTTTACCATGAAACCACCCAATTGGAAAATGCGGCGTTTAAACGCTTTTTAATCCTGTGAACGCATGGCGTGAACCATCTGCATCATCATCTGCGCCATTTGAATCCCGTTTGAGAATTGGCTTACCCGATGCGGTATCGTCTTTTCATAAAAATTCATCATGTCAAGCTGAAAGGAATTGAGATCGTCCGGTTTTCTCGCAAGTCTGCGGTACCAGACGGGACGCTGCCGTATAAACCGTTTCCGTTCCTCATCTGCGGATATGAATTCCTGAACCTCTTTTCGCATACACGATCCCCTTCTTTAATCCTTTCTGAACGAAAAAGGATGTTGTCCGGAGCCTTGCCGGGGCTGCTTCGTGCTGCTCCCCGAAAATTGGCTTAAAAGGCTTTGCAATGATGAAATGGACTGGCTCATTTTATTGATCTGCTCATTCATTTGGTTGATATCCATCTTTTTAACGGCAGTGACCATTTTTGAAACGAAATCGTTCTTTTCAGCTGGTTCCTGTTTGGTTTCCGCGTCGGAAGAAGGCTGAACGGCCTCGTCTTTAAAAGGGTCCCATATCGGATCATCCCCGCCCAGAAGAACCCAATTTTCATAGACTTCCTGCCAGCTCCTTTGTTCCTTGCGAACATTTTGGATCAGTTTGGGATGCTTTTTTACGAATTGTTTAAAATCATCGATTGATTGCCGTGATTGCTGATTCGCCACAATTCTCACCCCCTCCGAAAAGTTTTGCCTGCTATAATGTATCGGTTCATGCGCCTTAATGTTCGCCTAAATTGCGAAAAAAAGCAGGTATATTTTTTTCAGCAGGAGCGCCGCTCGCGAAAAAACATAAAAAAACCGCGGGGGACGCGCCCCTCTGCGGTTTTTACTGCCAAGGCTTAATGAAGTTTTGCGTATAATACTTCCGGTCCACGCCGACACCGAGGTGCGTATAATCCGGGCTTAACAGCGCCTTTCTGTGGCCTTCGCTGTTAAGCCAGCCCTCCACGGCGGCAGGACCGTCCACATAGTTGTAGGCAATATTTTCACCGGCCTCCCGGTATTTCACATCGCCTTTTTCCAAGCGGTCCTTCAG
>NZ_JBHVVE010000072.1:814-1139 GCF_042883725.1 Kitasatospora sp. NPDC058184 | reverse complement strand
CCCATACTCATCCTCAATAAACAACGCTGCACAATCTCCGTCTCCGTAAACGTTAATAATTTTCATCGTTTTACCTCCCGTTAATTTGTATTCAAGTGCTTTTTTCAAATCATCCTTTTTCCAATTTCATCACTCCCCTTGAAACACTTTAAAATGCATCTTTTAACCGGTTAAACTTATAAGGTTATTCTTGTTCACTCCATGCTTCAAATTTCTCTATGGCTGCCTTTTGTTTATTTTCATGATTAATTTGCTCCTGTATGGGAATTTTCATAGATAATGACTTCTTCATTGATTGCCATCTGTATGTAATTGTAATCCCACT
>NZ_JBHVVE010000072.1:0-773 GCF_042883725.1 Kitasatospora sp. NPDC058184 | reverse complement strand
AATGCTAACGGCATACTCATTACCTTCAACTGATGTCACAGGATATTTGTGTAAGTGAAATTCCTTCATTCCGTGCTTAAAAAATGTCTTCTCACACTCTTCACATAAGGGCGGGTGAATGGGAAGCCCCTTACATCCGCACATGTAGCCATCACAGCACATGGTTATATCTACACTCGTCATCTTTCCGCATTGGATACATGGTGCTATATCAGTCACTCCGTACCCTCCCCTTCATCTTCATCATTTACACCGACTAAAACATGAGGAAATTCTTCACGAGGATAATTTTTTAATGCAAACTCCATACATTCCCATTCTGTCCCTGTGAAAAATGTGACGTTGTTTCTTGTATCAAAAACACGTGCTGGCTTCCTTTTCATGTTCATCACTCCGAACCCTCCCATCCGATCTTTTTCTTATACTCTACTGCCGTACCTTTCGTAACGAATGAATCGCCATTTTTGAACGATACTTTGCACCCGTCTTCTATGTCAGTAATGCTTTCAATATCGTCATATTTGAAACTGTAAAACGGTATTAACTTTCCATCCGTCTTACGTTTACGATAGACCACAAATCCCTTAAATTTTGGCTCACTCACTCTGTACCCTCCTCTAAGTCTTTTACAATATCTTTTAAAAACGGAAGGTGACTTTTATTCAATGTGAAATCGGCCGTTATCATATTAGAATTTGAATTCTCTTCAATGGTTATACAAAAACCACTTCTATACATTGCATCACCGTATTTATCTGTAATCAGTCCATTTA
>NZ_JBHVVE010000071.1:0-1169 GCF_042883725.1 Kitasatospora sp. NPDC058184 | reverse complement strand
CAGTAACACTCTATTCTATAGATCCGCCTTACTCATTTAAGCGATCTTCCTACAGTCTCAATGATCAAAAGTTGGATACATGGAATAAGGAATTAAATGAATTTATGATTGAGTTTGAAGAGAGTTTACGCTATAGGAAAATCTTTCGCAATGTTATGAAGATTACGCCCGGAAAATTAGAGCACAAACTTTTTTCTTTTATTGAAAAGATAAGTGAAAGTTGGTCTGCAGCTAATGGAAAGGCAAGAATTATAAAACAAGGATTCGATATGTATTGTATCGATAAACAAATCATTTAAGTTACTTTAAAATATGTACAACAGCATGAGGGATGACGAAGAAACTAAAGGAGAAGTGATGAAAAAGTTAATAATTTTATGTTTGGGTATTATCGGGGTATTTCTTATAGTTCAGTGTAGTAAATTTAACAACAATACAGAAGTTTATGTGGATACTCAATTAGAGGGAAATCACGATGATGAAAATGAAAGAAAAAGTTATTATGACAATGATTCAAGTCAAGAAAGTGAAGCGCTTAATGACAAATATTTAAACCGAGAAGAGAATAAGGAATATGACATTTACGCATATGATTTAACAACTAGGGAAATTCAATCACGTAATGGACAAGACGAATATGTTTATAGAGGCAACGTGATCTCTAGTAGTCAAGCCGAAAGCTATGGTTATCACACAACACCAATTACTAAGGAAGTAGCTAAATCAATTAAATTTTGGAGGAACGATGTAGATTTTGTTCCTAAAAAGGGTGAGATTGTTCTGGTTAAATTTCCTAAGGGTAATTATAAAACCTATATTGATATTGAGCTTATGTATAAGCCAACTGGAGATTGGAATTGGTGAACAAAACATCAACGGGATTCGGGCTGCTCACATGAGAACAGCCCTTGCAGTTAGCTCGCAATCCTTGTTTTGACTTGTTTGTTTTTCTTGTTATTACGTAATTTAAGAGGGGGTTTTTGCACTATTCTGTACGAAAGAAATGCGGATGCAGTAGTAACAGCAATTAGGGCTATGATCAGCGGGTAATCAGACAATGTTTTATTAATTCCAGTGTATAAGAAGATGTTGATGATCACCATGTGCCATATGAAAATCCCCATACTGATATCATCTAACCGGTTCAGCTGCCACAATATCTTCGGCCC
>NZ_JBHVVE010000070.1:0-1189 GCF_042883725.1 Kitasatospora sp. NPDC058184 | reverse complement strand
CGGCAATCATGATGAAACATTGGGCGGCCCTTTTCAGGAGGATGATACGCCGGTTTTTACATGGAAGGGAAAAGAACGGGCGTACTTCCGGGTGGAAACGAAGGATACATACACGGGGAAAGGCTGGGTGGAGACCGATCAGGGCATGTCCTATAAACTGAACGGCGGCAACGTTGAAGATATATGGTTTGACCGGAGTGTGCAGACGAGACGGTATACGGCACAGGTGTCCATTGATGAGAATTATCTCTATAATCACGTCATGTATCCGATCGGCGTCTCCAATATTAAACCGAAGCACTCGATTCAGCTTGAAATGAACGGAAACACCGAGCAAATTACGCCGGTCAGTGAACAAGTAGGCAACATCCGCAATATGGGACGGTACACGGTGACTTTTCAGGCGCCCGTCTTTAAGCTGAATGATCTCAGAAAAGTGAAAGTAAAACGATACCGTGAGCAGAATCAATTCAATGACCGGTATTTACAGGTCCCCGACAGCCTTCCGAAAAGAGTGAGACAGCTTGCGGACAGACTGACGCGGGATCATCATAATATGTTCGATAAAGCGAAGGCGATCGAGGATTATCTCGGATCTTCCGCATTTTCGTATCATACACAGGATGTCGCGGTTCCGGAGCACAATCAGGATTATGTCGATCAATTTCTGTTTGAAACGAAAAGAGGATATTGTGATAACTTTTCATCGGCAATGGCCGTGCTGCTCCGATCTGCGGGTATTCCCGCCCGTTGGGTGAAGGGTTATACATCCGGCGAGTATAAAGGGGCAGGCGACCATAACGGCCACATTTATGAAGTCACAAACAACAACGCCCATTCGTGGGTAGAAGTGTATTTTCCCGATCAGGGCTGGGTGACGTTTGAGCCGACGAAAGGCTTCACCAATCCGACGGAGTTTACGTCAGAGCAAAATCATACCGCGGCAAAAGACAGCGGAGGCTCAGCGGGGAACTCGGATGCACCGTCTGACAAGCAGCGTCAGGAATCAAAGCCGGAAAAAGAGGAAAAGCCGAAAAAGCGGGATCACAGCGCGGCACCGCAGCCTGTGATCCGCAACAAAACCGCGGCACAGCTATGGCCGTATGCAGCCATCGTCATTGTGATTTCAGCCGCGGCGGCACTCGCCTGGCTGCTCCGGGCGCGCTGGATTCCGCACGTTACAGCAGCC
>NZ_JBHVVE010000069.1:0-1192 GCF_042883725.1 Kitasatospora sp. NPDC058184 | reverse complement strand
GTAGGAGCTCATCGTCTCCCACAGCTTGCGCCCGTACAGCGACAGGCCACTTGCCCGCGGCCTTCGTGAGTCCGAAGACGGTCGCAGCGAACGTGAGTACCGCAGCCCAGCCGGTCTCGGTGCCGATCGAGTACCAGAGCGCGAGAGGCGCGAGGGCGGCGAGGAGGCCGTACAGCGCGGTGCGCCAGGGAGATGCAGCGTGGAGGAGCGCGAAGAGCAGCGTTACCGACGCCACGCCGACCGCGGCCCATAGGGCGGCCACGACGTCGGAGAGGTAGCCGAGTCCGGCGATGAGGAGCACGCCGGCGGCGACGTAGGTGTAGAGCTGCTCGCGAGCGGCCGCGGGGATGCGGTCACGGAGGGTATCGAGTGTGGACATTGTGCGCCTTTCAGGGATCGGCACCCGCTCGGTACTTATGAACCGAGCGGGTGAGGGATAGAACCGGTCAAGCGTCGAGTAGGCCGATCACGCCGCTCGGGTGCCAGCGGAGACTGCCGCGCTCGAAGTTCTGCGCGCGGACGCCGTCGCCCCCGTCGAATTCATTCGAGGTCGGCCAGCCGTATTGGCTGTTCTCGTAGCCGAGCGACGCCCAGTACTTGAGGATTGCGCCGTGCACGATGCGGCCCGGCTGACCGCCCTTGCGGTAGATGACGCCGCCCTGGAAGGCCTGCACGTCACCGCCCGGCAGGACCTCGTGCCGCTGAGCCGGGTAGCCGAGCGGGCCCTGTTCCCACCGCGTGTCCTTCCACGTTTCGTAGATCGCCGTCGGCACGGCGATCGCCTTGCCGTCCGCGACCGCGGGGTGCCAGTAGATCGAGCCGTTCTCGAAGTCGGCGTAACGACCGACGCCGTCCTTGCCTGGCCGCTCGCCGTCGTGTAGTCGCTTACCGATCCACGCCGCCGCGGCTTTCGCCTCGATGTCGATCTCGTTCGCGACAGGTGCGGGCGCGGGCTGAGGCGGGCCGAAGATGTCGAGGTGACCCCGATTGAGCTTGTCGGCGAAGTTCGCGATCCGGGCGTCACCCTCGCGGTAGCCGATCTGGTAGTGCATTTCGTCGGCGCGGCCCCAGTCGGCACCCCAGAAGATGGTGCCCTCGAACAGTCGAAGCCCTTCGCGAATCTTTGCGATGCGCGCTGCTGGCATCGTGCGCAGGCCCCAGGGGTACTTGGGCGCGTTGAAGTCGAGCGCCG
>NZ_JBHVVE010000068.1:0-1194 GCF_042883725.1 Kitasatospora sp. NPDC058184 | reverse complement strand
GTTCCTCGGCTGCGCTTTGAGCTTCTGCCAACTGCTTCATAATGACAGCATTCTGTTGTTTTAAAATATCAACAGGCGTTGGCCCCTGAACATTTTTTGCGTGCTCTAATATAGAATTCTTTTCTTCTCGTGTAGCCGATTCTATCCATACCTGTTTGCTAGGATCGAATTTCGCCTTAAAAAATGAAGGTGGTTGAATTAGCGTGCAATTTTCAGGAATAATATAATTTCCTTGCTCATCTACTTCGCTAATAATAGAAGGTCCGATAAAAATAAAATCTTCTCCATACTTGTATGCTTGAATCATGTTGCAGTTCCTCCTGTTTGTAGCGGCACAGATACATCTATATAAAAACCATCTAATCTATTTGAATCAAGTGGCGTTGGATATTTAATCTTTAAGTCACCATCATCGTATACAATCAAATTTGCCGTTCCCCCTGTTCCGCTTAGAGCAACCGAAACGACAGCCCCTCCTATCGGCGTGTACTCAACTGGTATTGACCCAAAAATAATTTCAGCATCTACCCTTACGTGACCTCGTAATAACAACAAAGAACCCGATTTTGCATATATTGGCGTGCGTGTCCCCACGGTAGCACCGTTTTTCAGCGTAATATTTTGCCACACAGGATTTTCAAAATCATTATTTGTAATGAGCCGTTTCCACCCTTTAAAAACGCCGTCAGTATGAACCGTGGTATGCCACAAAGTGTTATCATGGCTACGCCACGCTATGATGGACTTTCTCCCGGAATCGCCTTCGATAACATCATAGTTAAACCATGAGCTATCATTCACAACAGGATTGTTTTTAACTGATGTGCCATTCGCATAATAATAACCTGAACTTAACGCTAGAACGTCTGTCTCATTTACTAATTGTGTTCGTTTTCCGTCATCCTTTGTCAACTTCGTCATCTGGCCGCCATTCCACTTGTCTTTTTCAGTTTTTGTTACGTGAATGTCCGTTTTATCGGCATGAACATCGTCTTTTGACTGCGCCCCTTCCACTGACTCAAACTCACGCCATGACGTCCAAGAATCCGAGCCTGAGATTTTATTACGCATAAACTTTCGGCGGCCTGACGACGTTGAGTCGCTGCTGCTATAGGACGTATATTCCTGATATGCATACGTTCCGTAGTTGTGGACGAATAGATACCCGTTATTATTCACGGGCGCATTTAATGC
>NZ_JBHVVE010000067.1:0-1199 GCF_042883725.1 Kitasatospora sp. NPDC058184 | reverse complement strand
TCGACGTGCTTTCGCAGCATGCGCTCGGCCATGTCCAACAGTGCGGTCGCCCGCGCCCGTTGGATCGAATCGAGGGGGCCCCATTGCGCCGCAAGCTCGTCAGGTGTTGCGAATGCCATGAAGCCCCCTCATCTCACTGTGCGTCGAGCGCGTTGACTGCGGCGACGAGCTCGTCCTTGCTCATGTCCTCGACACCGTCGATACCGCGCCAGGCTGCGTACTCGACCCATTCAGGCTTCGGCGCCGCATTCTTCGGGCGCTCGAGCTTGACGTCGGCAGCCGGTGGAGTGTCCGAGGTTGTCGCGCCAGGCTCCGCCGGAGTGGCAGGCTGTTCTGCAGGCACTTCCGCTTTGGTCGACGGATCAGGCTGATCAGCGAGATCCGAGAGTGTCAGATCTGCGCCGAACGCCTCGACCTGCTCACCGCGCTCGATCTCCGAATCGGGCAGATCGACAACGTCACCGAAGTAGGCGAACCGTCGCTTACCTTCGTGATTGAGGTACTCCCATACCGCAACTCGTATCGTCTTCTCGGTCATGTCAGCCCGCCAATCCGGTGACCTTCTTGATGGAGTACGGGTTCGTAACTCCGAAGATCGGCTGGACGTAGGACTGGACCCAGTTCTTGCGCGTCTTCTCTTCTCGCCACGTCTCGGTCGTCAGGCCGACTTCGTAGTCGAGGAAACCGACCTGACCGCGCGCGACGGCGTAGGCGGTGCCGGCGGTCACGCGATTGGAATCGAAGATCTCGATCCCGGATGCCCGGAGGATGGCTTCATAGTCCTCGCCGTAAGCGATGACCAGGTTCGCCTTCTCCTGCGGGTTCACGATCCAGAGGTCGTAGACCACGCCGAGTTCCTCGCGGTCGGCGGCAAGCTGGACCTTGGCGAAGTCGGCGCCGGGACGCTCCGCGTTGGGGGTCGGTGCGTTGCCCGAGAGGGTGACGTTCGACCAGTCGTGGCCAGGGACCACGCCCGCGCCGTTGAGACCGGCGATGGCGGACTCGAGAGTTGCGACTGCGCGCGCGTTGACCTTCCGCACAACCGTGTTGGCGAGCTGAGTCACCTGGTTGTCGAAGTACACGACATCGTTTCGACTCTTCGCCTGGTCGGTGATGTAGAACTTGCCACCCCAGTCTTCGGCCGATGCGGTCTTGGGGTCCTGGCGCTCGCCGCCGACGATCGGGTACTCGTTGCCGGC
>NZ_JBHVVE010000066.1:0-1255 GCF_042883725.1 Kitasatospora sp. NPDC058184 | reverse complement strand
TCATCAAAAATATATGAGGGCTATTTAGCCCTCATATTATGCAAATTGATACATACCGTACATTACGTTAAATACTGTGTCCACTCCGTATTGAGTAATGAATTTGTACTCCATAGACATATCTTGGTTGGTTGTACCATCGGATACTTCTTTAATAAAAGGAGTTCCTTCTTTGACAACCTTAATAGGTTTGGCGTTGGCTGGTAGAACCATCAAACGATCATTTGCAATTTGGAATTCAAAAGTGTTTGGTTTGTGGCTTTGAGGGATAGGAAGGAGGGAGTATCCGTTCCAAACGGAGAGAACACCGTTTTTGTTAATTTGATCTTTCATATTTTCACTCATGAGAGTAGTAGCACCGGATAGTTTAGACAATGCTGTGCGTGTTCCAGCAATAATGATTTGAGATCCTTGGTTTGCTGCTTGAACATGCTCTGCCTGCTCAATTAGTGTTGCGTCATTATAGGTGCCAGTCTGTTTGAACTCGGCAGGTAAGTATGCCATAGAAGCCATGAATTCAGTATAGATACGTGAATTCAACTCCTGAGTGAATGCTTCACTTACTTTTTTGATGAAAGCGTCCCAATCAATGCGACCGGCTAAGAACCGTTTGAAGTCAGTGTAAATTGCAATAGCATACGGCTCAGTTTGTACAGTAAAGGTATCCCCAATATTCAATTTTTGCCGTCTGATGCTCCAATGGTTACCTGAATGGCGCGCTGCTACCAGCATTGTTCTATCTTCAACATAAAATTCATTGGTATCACCAAGAGCTAAATCACGGTAATCCACGAATTGTTCGAAGAAAGGGCTGGCAATCATACCATCGGTAATTGTTTGATCAAGTACCTCTTCAATAATTTCGAAGATATCATTCTTATAGCGTCTAAATTGACTAAAGTTTGGTTTGTCAGTACCGATAATCTCTACAAATGCTTTACGGATAACATCATTTGCCTGATTATTTGAGTAATCCGTAACTCTGTTTTTATATAAATCAATACCCAATTTCACAAGATCTTGTTTCATTAATTAACCTCCAAGTTATGATTATTAGTTTTGTTCTACTCTGATAACGACTAAATCAAGCATTCCGCCCACATAACCAGGTTTCCCGGTTACTGTTTGAGTGCCAATCTTTTCGATGGCTTCGATTCGCCCTACAAATCTTTGATCGGCTACATCTGCCTCTGCAATCTCTTTATATTTGAAAGAATTAGCTTGTAAGGTGACCTTATTTCCAATTACAACTTGT
>NZ_JBHVVE010000065.1:0-1301 GCF_042883725.1 Kitasatospora sp. NPDC058184 | reverse complement strand
TGCTAGTGCTGCCCCGCAGAAGTTCGTTGAGGGGTGTTGATCAGGCTGCCTTGAGTGGGGTGCCTTCGTAGGTCCAGCGGTAGGGCTTCGCGGTCGCGTTGTGCGTGATCGCGTAAGCCTCCAGCTTGTCGATCAGGTCGTCGCGGCTGGCGAAGTCGCCGTGTCGCAGGACCCGGCGGGTCAGGGCGGAGAAGAACAACTCGACCTGGTTGAGCCAGGAGGCGTGCGGCGGGGTCCAGCGGACGTGCCAGCGCGGGTGCGCGGCCAGCCAGGTCCTGGTGTGCCTGGCCGTGTGCGAGGAGCCGTTGTCGAGGACGGCGTGGATCTCCTTGCCAGGGGCGATCGCCCGGTCGAGCTGTTCCAGGAATGCGGTGAAGGTCGCCGCATCGTTGCGGCGGACGACCTCGGTGAGTACCTCGCCGGTGCAGACGTCGAGGGCCGCGACAAGGGAGGCGGTGCCGTGGCGCCGGTACTCGAACTCCCGCCGGCCGGGCTCGCCCGGACGGGCCGAACGCCCGGGATGGCGGCGCGAGCGGGCGGCGATCGCGGTCTTCTCGTCGATGGAGAGGACCACCGCGCCCTCGGGCGGGTCGAGGTAGAGGGCACACACATCGGCGGCCCGCCGCCAGAAGTCGGGGGTGTCCCGGCGGGTGAGCCAGCCACGGACCTTGTGCGGCTTGAGATCCAGATCCGCCAGGATCCGCCCGACCTGGGAGGCGGAGACCGGCGCGAAGCACGTGCCGGCCACCCGCCGGGCGATGGCCCGATGTGACCAGGTCGCCTCCGGCCACGGCGCCATGCTCGTCGCCGTGGCCACGATCGCCACCCGCACCTCGGGCCCGTACGATCTCGGCCGTCCCGACCGCCGGGCATCGCGCAGTCCCTCCACACCCCGGCCCGCGAACCGCCCGCGCCACTTGCGCACCGTGTTCACGCTGACGTCCAGCTCCCGCGCGATGGCGCCGTTGGCGAGCCCGTCCGCCGCCGCGAGCACGATCCGGGCCCGCAACACCGCCCGCACCTCGGACTTCGCCGAAGCCACCGTCCGCACCAGCCCCTCACGGGCTTTCGCCTCCAACACCACCGCGACCGCCCCCTGCCCACCCGTCACGACAGCCGATCATGGCGGGCCGCCACCGCACCCGGCAGGATGGGGCCCGTGCCCAAGAACCCCCCGGAATCGATGCAGCACCACCTGCGCCAGCGCCTGGACCACCACGCCCGCGAACGCTGGCCGCACGTGAACGCCATCACGGTCCGCTTCCGTGCGGGATTCGCCTACGTGGCAGCCGAATTGCCCG
>NZ_JBHVVE010000064.1:0-1302 GCF_042883725.1 Kitasatospora sp. NPDC058184 | reverse complement strand
AGTTGCCTGCGCGTCACATCCAACAGTCCTACCGGGTTCTGCCCCAGAGCGGGGCAGAACCCGAAGATTGATCACAACATCACACAGGCCCTAGGTGCCCTGACCAGTGCCGTCAGTCGTGTGTTCAGCTGCGTCACGCGGTCCGGTAGGCGTGTGAGAGTGCCTTCAGGTGTGCGCGGTGTTGCTGGTGGAGGTCGATCGGTGTCTGCTGGGCCGTGTCGAGCAGCCACACTCCCTCGCGGAACCGTTCGAAGCCGATGCTCTCCCAGAGAGCGGCGATCTTCTTCTTCGCGCGCCTGTGGTCCGTCTCGGTGGTCTCATCCCGGCCCTTCGAGTACTCGCCCATCGCCGGGTAGGTGGCAACAGCGCAGCACCCGGGGGACAGTCTGCGGACGGCCTCGGCCGCGATGACCGGTCCCAGGCCGAATCCGCGCCACTGCTTGTCGAGATAGACGCGGTCGAGGACCAGCAGGTCCCCGACCGGGCTTTCGATCTGCCGCTCAAATGCCTTGCAGTAGCCCGACTGACCGCTCTTGACTCCGCGCAGCACGGTGCTGGCGATGGCTTCCAGATCTCCTGACTCGGCGTCGGCTGCGCTCCAGCGGTCGCCGTCGGTGTAATCGCGCAGGCGGTAGAGGCGGACCCTGCCGATCACCGGGGCCAGGTCCGGGTCTTGGCCGTCGCCGGACCCCTCCTCGTCGTCCTCGTCGTCGAGCGGTGCGAGGACGGAGACGTGCCACTGCTCGAGAGTGTCCTCGTCGTCGTACGGGTCCGCCGGGTGCGCGTGGTGGTAGACGAAACGCAAGTAGGCTGGATCGCCGGGGAGTTCAGCGGCTGGTCGGCGCGTGATCGGGGTCATCCGCCAAGGCTACTGAGGGCGTATGACACTGCGCCGTTCGATCGCCGTGCGCATGTGCCGTTCGCGGATCCCGTGTCACTTTCTCAGTCGCGATGTCATGTGGCTGGCCGAACTGACACGGGGTTGAGAATCGCTGGCACCTGCCGCCACTCGTCCGGGTGGCCTTGCCGCAGGTCCGGCGTGGGTGCCTCACACGGATGTGAACGTAGCGCTCAAGGAGGAGGCTGCCGATGATCTGGAGGTGACTCACGGCGGCGGGGCATAGCGCGGCATCGATCATCGTGAGCATGCGGAGCGCGAACGGCGGCCTGGTCGAGAAGCGGGAGTGGACCGCGTCATCGATCGGCGGGCTAGGGCCTGTGTGATGTTGTGATCAGTTGGGTGGTCGCACGAGGTCGTCTATCCAGATCATTGAGGCGCGGAGGTGGAGGCCTGCGAGGTAG
>NZ_JBHVVE010000063.1:0-1308 GCF_042883725.1 Kitasatospora sp. NPDC058184 | reverse complement strand
CCACGCCTTGGGTTCTAGGAGTCGTTGCAACACCCCAGTTCAGGGGATGCATTGGACTTCGAGATCCGTGAGGACCGGACGCCTCAGGGCCCGAGGAAGCTGACTCGGGAGCGGGCGGCATACTCCCGGCTCATGCAGCAGGGCTACAGCAACAAAGAGGCTTGCCGGATCGTCGGTATCGACGTTCGGACCGGCCAGAAGTGGCGTAACGGGCGCAAGCCCACCGGGACGCAGAGGACGGCTCTGCCACCGCTTCGAGCGGTGGCAGAGCCGTCCGGCCCGTCCCGGTACCTGCGCGAGGACGAGCGCATCCACATCGCCGACCGGCTGCGGGAGAAGGCCACCGTGCGGGCGATCGCAGCCGAGCTGGGCCGCAACCCCTCCACGGTCAGCCGGGAGATCCGGCGCAACCGCCACCCGGGCAGCGGCAGTTACCGGCCTCATGCCGCGCAGGCCCGCGCCGATGCCCGCCGACCGCGCCCCAAGCCCGCCAAGATCGCCCGCACCGGGAGCTGCGGGAGTTCATCCAGCACCACCTGGACAAGCGGTGGAGCCCGGAGCAGATCTGCCAGGCTCTACGGGACACCTTTCCCGAGCGGCCGGAGATGCACGTGGCTCACGAAACCGTCTACCAGGCCCTCTATGTCCAGGGTCGTGGCGAGTTGCGCCGCGAGCTGGCCGGCTCCCCGCGCACCGGACGCGCCCGCCGGATCCCCCACCGCCAGGCCGCCGCGCGCAGGCCCAGGTTCACCCACCCGATGGTCATGATCAGTGAGCGTCCCGCCGAGGTGGAGGACCGGGCGGTTCCCGGGCACTGGGAGGGCGACCTCATCATCGGCAAGGACGGCGCGTCGGCGATCGGCACGCTGGTCGAGCGCGCCACCCGCTACGTGGTGCTCCTGCACCTGCCGCACGGCCGCACCGCCGAGCAGGTCCGCGATGCCCTCGTGGAGACGGTGCGGACCCTGCCCACCCACCTGGTGCGGTCGCTGACCTGGGACCAGGGCTCGGAAATGGCCGAGCACGGCCTGTTCACCCTGGCCACCGACGTCCCGGTCTACTTCTGCGACCCGGCCAGTCCCTGGCAGCGCGGCTCCAATGAGAACACCAACGGCCTGCTGCGGCAGTACTTCCCCAAGGGCACCGATCTGTCCGTTCACGGCCCGGAACACCTTGTAGCGGTCGCCGCCGAACTCAACGGCCGCCCACGCAAGACGCTCGGCTGGGAAACCCCAGCCGAGCGTCTGCATAAACTCATCGCGGCCTAGACAACCGACCACGTGTTGCGACGACCACCAGAAACCGCCC
>NZ_JBHVVE010000062.1:0-1316 GCF_042883725.1 Kitasatospora sp. NPDC058184 | reverse complement strand
ATCTCATACCGGACCCTGGTTTCCCGGCCCAGTACCCGCCGGGACTCCGCCGACCCTGCAGCCGGTCACCCCCGTGCTGAGGACTGGAGACAAGACCCGTGAAAAATCCGGGCTAGGGGTCTCTACACTGAGGGACGCCTCAATGCCGACTACTTTCTCGGCAGTGCAGGACCGATTCGTGAGTTACTCCGTGCTGGAATCGGGCACACCCTCGTGGACATCCGCAGCCTTGGTAGTGCATATGCGCCAAGCAGGTTTAAGCGAACTTACGCGGTTGATGGAGAAGACTTCGTGCCGTACCTCCGGCCTTACGACGTCTTTGAATATCTCCCACCTGAGGCAGACCGACTCTCAGTCACGCGCACCGCGAGGCTTGAGGATTACCTGATCCAAGAAGGCGACATCCTCCAGACCTGCTCTGGTCGGAATTTGGGCCCGGTAACCATCGCGGACTCTTATCTGACCCAATCCGCGCTCTCGCACGACATGATTAGAATTCGGGTAGAGGATCTATCGGACCGGTACTATCTTCTGGCCTTTCTACGTAGTCGCGCTGGACAGCATTTACTGGCTCTTCACGATTTAGAGTGCGTTGATCCGGGTGTGCAGCTGGCCGGAGTGGATCAGGGATCCGCAAGATGTAGTGGTTGAGGTTCCGGAAACCCAGGGCGATGCCGCGTAGGTGCTCGAGCCGGCCGTTGATCGCCTCGACCGGGCCGTTGGACGCCCCGATGTCGAAGTAGGCGAGCACATCTTCCCGCCGACGCCACAGGGTTCTCCCGAGTTGAGCCAGCTCCTCCAGACCTTTCGGCAAGCCTGTGCGCAGGGTGTTGATGATCCGGTCCATCAACTTCTTGCCCTCCGAGTTCTTCGGATGCCCGTACGCCTGGATCACGTCCTGTGAGAGCATCCACGTCACCTCCAGGGCCACGTAGTCGTCATCGGTGGCCCACAGCATGTCCAGTCGCTGTTTCTGCCGCTGGACCTGACCCCTGGGGGTGTCCCCCGTACCTCGCTCAGCTCGGCAGAGTCCCCGCCACTAGACTCGGGGCACATGACAACTCGACCGGATTCCCTCCGGCATTGGGAGTACTTCGTCGCCGTGGCCGAGGAGGGCAGCGTCACCGGTGCCGCGGAGCGGCTGGGGCTGACCCAGTCCCCCGTGTCCCAGGGGCTGAAACGTCTGGAGTCGAATCTCGGCCTCGACCTGATCCGCCGCTCCGCCACCGGTGCCACCCTCACCGAGGCGGGCCGGTCCCTGCTCCCGCAGGCCCGGATTCTGGTCCGGGACGCCACGGAACTGCAGAGCATGGCCC
>NZ_JBHVVE010000061.1:0-1327 GCF_042883725.1 Kitasatospora sp. NPDC058184 | reverse complement strand
GAGATGACCCAGTCGCCCTCGGCAGAGACATGGAGGAACGGCGGGTACGTCCGTTCCGGCGTGGCCGGGCCTTCCCCTCCGCCCTCGCCCTCGTGGCTCTCTCCCCCGGCCTCCCCAGCGACGGGCTGTTCGCCCGAGGGCTCCGGCGCGGCAGGGCCGGTCTTCTCGGCCGGAGCCGAAGGCTCAACAGGCGGAGCCGGAGGCTCTTCCTTCTGCTCCTTCTTCTTCCGCCCGAACAGCCGACCCAGCAGGCCGCCCCCGCGCTTCTTCGGCTTCTCGGCCGGGGCTGCTTCCTGCGGTGCGGGCTCCGGAGACGGCTCCGGCTGTACGGGCTCGGGCTGCTGCTCCTGGCCGTCCTTGCCGAACCCGAGCTTCCACCACTTCGCCATGGGTCACTCCCCCCGCTCGGACAGGTGCTGGTCCAGCGCGCCGTGCGCGCCGGTCTTGTGCTCGGGTGCGTCCAGGATCTCCAGGATTTCGGGCATCGGGGCCTGGCCCTCGATGCTCCACTCCCGGCCGCCGGTTCCGATGCCCATGGAGGCGGGCTTGGCGGCCATCGGGTCGGCGGCGTCGCTGACGTAGGTGGCCGCGTCCACGTAGACGCTCAGGGGCAGGCGGCCGTCCTCCTTCGCGAACCTCACCAGGCCCCGGTACAGGTTGGCGGTCGCCGCCGCGATCAGCATGTGCGCCCAGTCGGGGCGGAAGTAGACGTCCTTGGCCCAGTCGCCGCCGGTCGCGTGGTCGGTCTTGTGCTCGCTCCGGGAGAGGTAACCACGGAACGACTGGTAGATCCGGCCGTGCACCTGCTTGGCCCACTTCGCGCCCGGCCGCCCGTCCTGCATCGCGGCCACGATCCGGTTGCGGCTGGTGGACAGCAGCTTGTACATGCCGGACAGGGCCGCGCGGGAGTTCTCCCAGTGCCAGGACTCCAGCACCTTCGGGGACCACTCCGGGTACTGCTCCATCAGGAGATCTACGCTCGGAGTCGGCAGCCAGTAACCGCCCTCGGGCATCTCGCGGAACTGGAACCGGGGCAGCCCCGGCAGGCCGGTGCCGGGGACGTCGGCCAGCCGCCAGTACCCGGCCATCGCCTTGTCGAACGGGGTGCCTTCACCGCCGTGGGTCGGCTCCCCGATGCCCAGCTTCGTCGGCCCGTACGCGCCGAGCCAGGCCGCCGTCTTGTCGTACCGGTGCAGCCACCCGGCCGCCCGCTCGGCCTCGGTCGGGTCGCGGTGCCACTGCTGGGGGACCATCAGCGGCACCATCCGCAGCCCTTGAGCGGCCGGGGGCACGGCCCCCTTGCGCACGGCCTGGCACAGCACCTCGG
>NZ_JBHVVE010000060.1:0-1365 GCF_042883725.1 Kitasatospora sp. NPDC058184 | reverse complement strand
TGCAAACGCAATCATGATGCCAGCGCAGATGTTGGTTCAGCGCCAACTTACTGCGGCGCTGGTGGCGCATACTGCTGCGCTCGGTCGGCATACGGGCGTGGATACGGCAGCTACGGCCACGACCCTCCGTGGTGCTGCGGCTCAGCGGATCAGGGCTGCAGCGACAAGTGTCAGCAACGCAGCAACAGTTTCGGCTACGTCCTCACTCGCTGCTTATGCAGCTGCTCAGCGTGCGGCCGCGGCATCGTCTGGAGTGTTTGTCGGCGGATTGCGGCAAACCGCAGCGTCGACGGCCATGGCCGGTGCGCGCGTCGGGGCACTGGGTGGCGCGGCAATGTCGGGCTTGAAGTCCGGGGTTTCTGCGGCATCAGCGATGATCGGCGGCCCGTTTGTAGCGGCCGCGGTGGCGGCCGGGGCTGCCCTGTGGGCAGTCAACTCGTCAAGCAACAAGACCGAGGCCGCGCTCGACTCCATACGAACCTCCGCTTCTCGATCGGCGGATTCCTTCAGGGAGTACCGCGCGAGCTTGGACGAAGCTTTCGCCTCGTCGGGCGGCAATGTCAATGGTGGCGTGAAGGCTGCCGTGAAGAGCCAGATCGATTCCATTCAAGGAGATCTGGACTCGGCCGCCAAGAGTATGCCGAGCGCTTGGGACACGATTGTCGGCCACCTGACTCTCGAGGGCATCGGCGAAGTCAACTCAGTCAGGGAAGTCGCTTCTGCCGCAAAGGAAGCACAGGAAGCTTATGCAGCGCTCGGTGTCGAAACTGCCGACGTAAACAAGGGGATCACGGGTTCCCAGGCCGAATGGGATCGGTTGAAGTTCCGGATCGACCAGTCGGGTGAGGCTGGCGCGGAGCTGACTGCGAAATACACGAAGATGCGCGAGGAGTTCGTCGCATCTCAGACATCTGCCAGCAAGGTCAATGACGCACTGAAGGACATTGCTTCCGGTGCGGTCGGCGCCTCCGCTGGAATCGATGGCCTGACGAGTGCGATGTCGACTTGGCGCGGCGACCTCATGACTGCTGAGGAATCTCAGGCGAAGGTCACGCTGGCTTTGAGCCAGTTTGCTCAAGCAGCCGCAACCGCGGGTGGCACTGCACGCACGGCGTCGGGTGAACTCGATCTGACTACTGCAGCGGGCGCTGGCCTGCACAGCCAAATGCAGTCGGTTGCTACTGCGTTCGACATGGCGGGTGCCTCTGCCGCCCAGTCTGCGCAAGAGCAGAAGCTAAATACGTTCGATACGGCCGCTGCCGTCGAGGCTGCCGGACAGAGGGTGCGTGACGAGTTCATCCGTCAGCGCATGGAGGCGGGGGACACGCTTGAGCAGGCGACTGCTCTGGCGAATCAATACAAGTT
>NZ_JBHVVE010000059.1:0-1461 GCF_042883725.1 Kitasatospora sp. NPDC058184 | reverse complement strand
CGCCGTGGTCGATGATCGCTGCCAGGGGGGTGGAATCCGAAGTGTTTCTTCCACGTCGGGGTGGCATGCTCTTTGTCGGAGTGGGAGAGGATTTCGGTGGCGTCCAGGTCGATGACCAGTGGATTGTCGGTGGTGGCCCGGGCTGCGGGGTTGCGGGTGCCGCAGGCGGCCCAGGCGGCTCGACGGGCCGATTTCATCCCCGCCAGGATCGCCGTGGTGCCGTCAGAACCCAGGCCGGCGAGTTCTGCGTGGCGGCGATGCACCGTGGAGTCTGAGGGCACCTGGTCGATCAGGCCGGTGGCCACCAGCGGATCCAGGAGGTCCACGTCATTTGCGTCGTCCCCACCGAGGGCAAGTGCCAGGGCGAGAGTGGTCATGGTGTGGCCGGTGGTGTGGACCAGGTTCGGGTTCTGCCGGTCCCCGAGTTCAGTGTCGATCGCAGCGGCCACCCCGACCTGATCAGCGGTGGTGGCCAGTAGCATGAGTCCGGCGTTCGAACACAGTTGGGAAGGTGCGGGGGTGCCGATATGGAAGCTGGTAGTCTTCACCCTGAAGGTGATCCTTTCGAGCAGGCAATTAGCGGTGTGAGAAACTACTAATTTACCTGGTCAAGGGTCACTTTCCTTGTATCTTCACCACGTGTCAGCCCGCTTCCCGTGAAAACACCGGGTTACCTTCTCGAATATGTTGACCGACAGTGAACGACCCCTCATTTTTAACCCAGAAGTTGACGTGACCACCCGAGGTATCGCGGACTTTTGTCCGGAACGTCCTCTTCCGCCCCCCTGAATGGGGCTGACCTGCACTAATACTACTTTTGGGGGATCGACGTGAGCGTCGGCCCGGGTGATGGGGTCCGCTCAGCGCCACTCCGACATCGCGTCATCGCGCAGGAAACGGCCCGTGGCCGCCACCGCCGGTCCCGAGGACTCCGCCCCGGCGACGAAGGTGCAGAACGCCAGGTCACCCTTGATGCCGGCGAACCAGCCGTGGGCGGGCCGGTTGCCCCCGACCTCCGCGGTCCCGGTCTTGCCGCCGAGACCGTCGATGTCGCTCAGGCTGGCGGCGGTCCCGGAGTCCACCGTCTCCACCATCATCGCGCGCAGGGCCCGCACTGTCGCCGGGTCGAGCGGCTCGGGGTCCTGGTCGGCGGTGGTCTCCTCACCCTGGATCAGGGTCGGCAGCACCATCCGGCCGTTGTTGCCCAGGGAGGCCTCCATGACGGCCAGCCCGAAGGGGGAGGAGAGGACCTCGCCCTGGCCGATGGCGGCCTCCACCCGGGCCGCGCCGGGCTCGGTGACGGGGACGGAGCCGGTCACCGTGGTCATGCCGGGCGCGGTGAAGTCCACGCCCAGCCCGAGGCGCGCCGCCGTGTTCCTCATGTCGTCCGGCTCCAGATCCTGGGAGATGAAACCCTGGGTGGTGTTGCAGGACTGGGCGAAGGCCTGCGTCATGGAGACG
>NZ_JBHVVE010000058.1:0-1505 GCF_042883725.1 Kitasatospora sp. NPDC058184 | reverse complement strand
CACAACCTCTCCGACCGGGACGCCGCGGTGGCGGTGGCCGACCGGATCTCCTGGAAGTACGCGCTGGGACTGGAGCTGGAGTACACCGGTTTCGACGCGAGCGTGCTGTGCGAGTTCCGGGCCCGTCTGGCAGCCGGGAACCGGGCGGATGCCCTGCTGACGGTAATGCTGGAACGTCTGAAGGCCGCCGGCCTGGTGCGCCCGGGCGGGCGTCAGCGCACGGACTCCACCCACGTGCTGGCCTGTGTGCGCGCACTGAACCGGATCGAGTGCCTGGGCGAGGCCCTGCGCGCGGCCCTGGAGGAGATCGCCCGCACCAGCCCAGGCTTCATCGTGCCGCTGCTGGGGCCGGGCTGGGACGAGCGCTACGGCCGCAAGGTCGAGACCGGCAGGCTCCTGCGCCGCAAGAACGCCTCGGCGACCAGGCTCGCCGAGCAGATCGGCGCCGACGGCCAGAGCCTGACCGACGCCATCGACACGGACCCCGACGCCGTGTGGATGAACGACCTCCCGCAGGTCAGGGTCCTGCGCGAGCTGTGGGCCCGGCACTTCGAGGCCACCGCCACCGGCCGGCCGCGCTACCGGGACACCCCGGAACTGCCGCCTTCGGCCGAGCGCGTACGCTCGCCCCACGACCCCGACGCCCGTTACAGCACCAAAGGCACCGGCGCCGGCAGCGTGGAGTGGACCGGTTCCAAGGGCCACCTGACCGAGTCCTGCGACGAGGACCTGCCCAACCTGGTCACCGACGTCCACACCACCCCCGCCACCGAACCCGACGTCACAGCCGTCACCCCCGTCCAGGACAGACTCATCGACCGGGACCTGAAACCCGGCGAGCACCTGACAGACTCCGGCTACCCCAGCGGGGCGAACATCGGCGCGTCCCTGGAACGCGGCATCACCCTCATCGCCCCCGTCACCGTGAACACCGGCCGAGGCGCCCGCGACGGCACCTTCACCCCCAAGGACTTCCACGTCGACCGGCACAGCGGCGTCACCCACTGCCCCGCCGGGGCCACCAGCATCTCCATGCGGCCGAAGAAGAACGGCCTGATCCGCGTCGCCTTCTCCCGCACGGACTGCAGGCCCTGCCCCATCCGCGCCCGGTGCACCACCGCGGCCCCGCACCTCGGCCGCAGCCTGGAGATCCACCCCGAACCGATCCACACGGCCCGGATGCGGATGCAGACCGAACAGGACAGCCCCGAATGGCGCGAGGCCTACCGGGCCCGCGCCGGGATCGAAGGCACCGTCTCACAAGCGGTCCGAGGCCCTGGCCTGCGACGATCCCGCTACCGGGGCCTCGCCAAAACCCACCTCCAGAACGTCCTCATCGGCATCGCGATCAACATCCGCCGACTCGGCGCCCACTACGACACCACCACCAGACCAAGCCGCCGTCCCACCCGCATCCACACACTCTGCACCCAACACGGCATCCCAACAGCAACCTGACCTAGATCAAATACTTCGCCAGCAGAGTCATCCAGCCGACTTCCCAC
>NZ_JBHVVE010000057.1:0-1539 GCF_042883725.1 Kitasatospora sp. NPDC058184 | reverse complement strand
GTTAATAGACCTAAAACAGATGTAGCTGTTAACGACAGCACCATTAATTTTTTTCTGCCGAATCCGTCAGACAACGAAGCGGCGGCCAATAATGAAAATGCCAAAACGGCTGTTGAGATGGATAAAGTTAAACTGGCAGCCGCAGCGGAAATATGAAACTCTTCCGAAAACAAAGGCATAAGCGGCTGTGTCGTGTAAAGCGTGGCGAAGGTCACAAAGCCGCTGATAAACAGAGCCAAGCTGGCCTTTCTGTAAGCCTTTGTATGAGGCTGAATAAACGTCATGAATGTCCCTCTTTTCTCACTGTTGGTTATATATGTATCGTACGCTTTTCATTTCAATGTGTCTAATTTATAATAACTATAGAATTAATGCGTGAAGGTTATGAAGAAAGGGGAGAAGGAGAAAATGGAGCTTCATCAAATTGACAACTTCATTGCGGCGGCAACTCATCAGCATTTCACAAATGCGGCAAAAGAAAGAATGATTTCTCAGCCGGCATTAAGCCGATCGATTATCAGGCTCGAAGAAGAATTAGGCGCGCCGTTATTTTACAGAGAGACAAAAGCAGTCCGGCTGACAAGGCACGGAGAGCAGTTCTTAATAAAAGCAAAACAAGCGAGACGAGCTTTAAATGAAGGCGTTGAACAAGTGAAAAAGAATATGAGCCTGGAACACGGCGAAATATCTGTATCTTTTCTTCATACGCTCGGGCTGCGTTTAATGCCTCAGCTGATTGCCGAATTTAAAAAGCTATACCCAAACGTGACCTTCCGGCTTTATCAAGGCGCAAATGAAACGCTTCGCAAAATGGTGGAAACGGGAGATGCGGATATCTGTCTCAGCTCCCCGCCGCTTCCCAGCGAGCTTTTACAATGGACAGTGCTGGAGAAAGAACCTCTTTATGCGGTGCTACCTGAGAACCACCCGCTTGCAGGAAATAAAAGCATTCAAATGAAAGAGATGCAGGACGAGGATTTTGTCGGATTTAAACCGGGATACGGACTGAGGTATATGTTTGATCTGATGTGCCGGGATTTGAATATACACCCGCATCTCGCATTTGAAGGAGAGGAAGTGTCAACCATATTAGGGCTGACCGCCGCGGGTCTGGGGGCTGCAGTGCTGCCGAAAACCGCGGAGCATTCATACTTTCCGGTCGTGTTTATTACGGTTGCAGATTAACAATTCGAACGCACCATAGCGTTATCCCAGCTGAAAAACCAATCTCTCTCACGCTGCTGAGCGTTTTAAACAGTTTGCACTTGAGTATTACAAAGCACGCAACTGAGCGGTCATTTTATTAAAATCGAAGTTGAAAATAAAGCAGATAGAAATACAGAAAACGGAGGAAAACCATGGCGAAAAAAACAGTGAAAACAAATGCTGTCCGTATCATTGAGCAACAAAACATTCCCTATGAGCTATTAGGTTACAAAACAGAAGGGGGACAGCCCGCAGACGGTCTTTCCGTTTCACAAAAAATCGGATACGCTGCCGAATATGTTTATAAAACCTTAGTGGCATCTGCAGGAACAG
>NZ_JBHVVE010000055.1:0-1695 GCF_042883725.1 Kitasatospora sp. NPDC058184 | reverse complement strand
GCACAGCATGACTGCCGCACTCGCGGCCCCACCACCCGAGCCGGACGCCCAGGAGGGCGGCTGGCTCGCGGACGCGTTCACGTTCCTCTGGGACGCCGCCGCGAGCATCGTCCCCGGCGGAGACCTCGGCCTCCTGGGCGGCCTCTTCCTCCTCGGCTGGATGGCTGACCAGTCCCGCAAGCGTAAGAAGGCCCGCGCCGTCACCGCCCGGCCCACCGTTCACGTGAGCTGGAAGGCCCCGTTCCTCGCGGCCTGGAGCCTCGCGAAGTTCCTCTACCGTGCCGCCCGCAGCACCGCCCGCTTCTACGGCGGCCGGGAGCTCCGGGGCCCCGCCCGCTCGACCGCGACGGCCTGGTCCGCCGGCACCCGGGTGCAGCGCGAGGACCAGGAGGACGCCGCCGCCATGGGCTCCGTTGCCTGGGCCCCGCCCCGCATCAGCCTGGTGAAGCAGCCCCGCCGCCAGCCGAGCCCCTGGGCCCGCAAGGCTGCCGCCTGGCTCCGGACCTACTCCGGCAAGGGCTCGCACACCCTCGACCGGGCCGTCGCCGCCCTGCGCTGGACCTTCCGCGCCGCCGACCGGGCCTCGGCTCTCGACCGCGCCGTCTGGCGTGGCCTGACCGCCGCGTACCGCACCACCGCCCCGATCCTGGGCAACTGGCCGTGCTGGCCCTACGCCGCCCGGGGCCTCGTCCGCGTGATCCTGACGGCCCTCCTGGTGTTCGCCCTGGTCCCGGCCTGGGACGTCTGGGCCGTCCTGGTCGCGGTCCTGGCCACCGCCGCCCTGGGCGCGCTCCTGCCCCGCATGGCCCCCATCCGGCCCGGCGACGACGTCGTCTATGGCCCCCGCCTCTGGGGCGTCCTCCGCGAGGCCCTGAAGCTCCCCGATGAGGAGGAAGCCGCGGGCTGGCTCCAGCTCCCTGCCCGCCTGGACGCCGACGACGCCCGCATCGCCCTGCGCCTGCCCTGGACGTTCCGCGGCTCCGACATGGAGAAGGAGAGCATCACCGCGCTGATGAACTCCCGCCTGCCGGGGGAGTGGGTCGGCCGCTACAGCTTCCGGGGCGACCACGCCACCGCCGTCTACACCCACAAGCCCCCGCCCAAGCCGACGCCGCCGGCACCCGAGCCCCCGGCCGCCGTGAACATCTGGGATCCCAAGGTCCAGGAGATCCTTGCCGCCCTCGGCCCCGACGAGTTCTACCTCGGCCAGGACACTTTCGACCGGCCCGTCATCCAGAAGATGGCCGACGAACAGAACTCCTGGGCGCTTTCCATCGGGTCCGGTGGTGGAAAGTCTGCATTCCTCCAGTGGCTCGCCGTACAGATGCTCATGAAGCGCGGAACCATCGTCGTCATCGACCCGAAGATGGTCTCTCTGACGCCGCTCATCGGCATTGAAGGCGTTCACGACTACATCAACCCCCGCGCACCCCTGGACATGCGAGCCAGCCTCGAATGGGTCGCGGATGTTCTCGACGCCCGGAATTTCGAGAAGAAGAACGGTATCCGTACCGCTTTCCCGCCGCTTTACGTCTTCCTGGAGGAATCGAACCACCTCGCAGACGTCCTCAAGGAACAGCACTCGGCGGACAAGAAAACCGGAGAGTCGGCGGCCGATCCTGTATGGCGCGACGTCGCATCAATTCTCCGCCTCGGCCGAGAAGTGAACGTCCACATCATCGCTGTATTCCAGGA
>NZ_JBHVVE010000054.1:0-1866 GCF_042883725.1 Kitasatospora sp. NPDC058184 | reverse complement strand
CCCCTAGCTTGGGCGAACGGGGAACTGGCGGGGGCGGTAGATGTTTCTGAAGCAGGAGATCTGCTTGGAATAGAGCTAATTGGTCTAGAAGAGGAAATAAAAAACCCTTCTTCATTTGACTTTTAATGAAGTTTTTTATACCAATTAGCCCTCCAATCACAACGACTAAATCAGATAACTATAAAAAGCTACGTCTTACTGCTCTCCGAGTTTTACGTCGTGGCGTCGACGAAACGGTTACAGGGTTCTGGGACGCATGGATCAAATCAAATGCGGCCTCAACAATCGGGCGTAGTGAGGCAGGTACTTCCCCTCGCTCCTGGATGATCCGGGTGGTGGCCTCAAGCTCCTGGACTACCTCTGCCAGGGTCTCCTGCGGGGTTTTCAGATCCAGCTCAGCCTGGAGACGCGCGGCTTCGACCTCCTGGGCGTGGCGCTGGCGAGCACGTTCTCGGCTAGCTGCCGCCCGACAAGCATCCGAGCAATACTTCGCCCTGCGTCCGCGCGGGTCAGGCCGGGGCGGGATTTTCCCCCCGCATTGGGCACACGTATCCGTCATTCGTTCACGGCATCCTTCGCCTCGGCCTGGTCTGCCAGCCCCTCCAACGTCTGGGCAATGAAGGTCAACGTGTCTGCATCGAGCTGCCAATCACGCTCATGCACCGCGTCTAAATCGCTATCCCCAGACCGGCCGATCTGCTCTAAAAACTCCACGACTTGAGAGAGAACATGCGCACTCTCCCGTGCCCGGACAGCCACATCGAGAGGGTCTGCTGCGCCAAGATCGTTCAGGATTGCGCCGGTTTCTGAGGTCAAAGGTCCGTGAGTCATGCCCCCATTATAACGAACGTTCGTTATAAATGTCGGACTTTCGACCACTTCCACTCCGCCGAAGCGCGTCACGCAGCGCATCTCGAATGCGCCCTAGAAGGATCTCCGGGACGCAAAAGTGGCTCAACCTGCGCCCTCGCGGGGCCACCTGTCGGGAAAGAAGTCAGCCGGTAGCAAATATGAATATGTGAATTTTGGGGAGCCGCTGAGGGGATTGTCGCGCCCCCGTTTTCGCCGTTTTCCGCACTATTTTTGCACGCTAAAACGCGCTGACCTGCGAAGCAGCACTTTAGTGCATGAGGTGTGTGGTTAGTTTTCCCCTCGGAGAGGGCGAGCGCGCGAAGCGCTTTAGGCGATGGATGATTTTCCTTCCTGAGCAAGTGAGCGCGCAGCGGTCACGCGCTAGCCCGTGGCAAGAAATGCGCTGTGCGCGTTTTTAAGCGATTAAAGCCCCGGGAGGCGACCAAGTCCCCACACGAACCGTCTCAAGCGCCCTACGGCGCTCCTGGGCGCTATGCGCGCCCCCTTCCCGACTGACGGGCGGGGAGCAAGTGACACCTGCGTCGCCGAGCGCGGTGTGGCCACGCGCCTCGCTTACGGCATGACCCGTCTCGAAAGTCGCCGGGAGAAAAATAAAAACCCCTCTCCCCGACACGGTGTAAACATTGTTTACATCTACCGAAGCGAGAGGAAACTTTTCATGGCCACCAACCAGAAGAACCCCGCCGGACGCGGCCCCGTGGTCTCCGTGCGCCTGGAGCCGGAGCTGATCGAGCGCCTGGACGCGCTCGCCGAGCGCACCAAGCGATCACGTGGAACCTATCTCCGCATGGCGCTGTGGGCGGCGCTGCCGGAGCTGGAACGGATCCACTGGGAGCAAGCTGCCGCCGATTTCGAGGAGCTAGCGATCAAGGATGCGTTCGAGGAGATCACCCAGCAGCTGATGGACGAAGCCAGCAAGCTCCGGAAGTCTGACTGAGGGAAAAGTTAAACAACGGTCTGTTTGTTAGACGCTCCAGCCATGATGTTTTTAGA
>NZ_JBHVVE010000053.1:256-2202 GCF_042883725.1 Kitasatospora sp. NPDC058184 | reverse complement strand
ACATCAGCCTGTCGTGTCACCTCTGCCTTCAGGAACTGGAGTAACCAGGCACGCAACTGCACCTCCTCCGGCTTTCTGACCTTTGCCAGCAATGCTGCACCCACAATGACCTTCTGCGCTGTGTCCAGACTCCTGCTCTTCGCCTTCAGGCGCTGTAATCTGGCCTCAGCATCAGCAATCTTCTGTTCGAGTGTTCTGCTCATGATGTAACTCCGTGCGCGATGAAAAATCGCATTTTAGCGCGTCACTGGTAGTTTAAAAACTGAGCTGGCATAATGCACGGAAAATCACGAAGTGCGCACTTATACAATCTCCACTCCGTTTCGATTGTGTGCGCCCTGCGGGGCTGAAAGAAAACCACAAAAAGGCATTACGGCAGAAATGGCGATTTATCATCTCAGCATGAAAATCATCTCCAGAAACAGCGGCTACAGCGCCGTTGCTTCTGCTGCCTATCGTTCCGGTTCACTGATGCTTGATGAGCGTACCGGACTGACTCACGACTACACCCGCAAAAGCGGTGTGGCTGAAGCTGTGATTCTGACTCCCGCGACAGCCCCTGCCTGGTGTACGAACCGTGCCGAACTCTGGAATGCCGTTGAGAAGGCCGAACGCCGGAAGAACTCACAACTTGCGCGGGAAATTGAACTCGCCATCCCCCGCGAACTACCGCAGGATGCCGCACGGGAAACCGTTCTCGCCTTTGTCAGAGAAAACTTTGTCAGTCAGGGCATGATTGCTGATGTGGCGTTCCATCACATGGATAAAACAAATCCCCATGCGCACATCATGCTGACCACGAGAGCTGTCGGACCTGCTGGATTCGGTGGAAAGGTCAGGGACTGGAACGACCGGACACATGCCGAGACGTGGCGTGCATCATGGGCTGACCATGCAAACAGAGCACTGGCGAACGCCGGTTATCAGGAAGAGATAGACCATCGTTCATACGAGCGACAGGGGCTTGAGAAAACGCCTGGTATTCACCTCGGAAAGTCTGCCTGTGCGATGGAAACACGCGGTATCGAAACAGAACGCGGCGAACAGAATCGTCTGATTAACAGACTTAACCTGGAAATACAGATTTCCCGTACCGAACTCAGAAACAGCGGGCTGACAGAGCCTGCCCGCCGTGTGGCTGACCTTCTGAATATCGTGCTTCCTGACAACGCAACTTCGTACACACTACGTGACATCATCGAAGCGTTGCCGAAGGACAGTAATGCGGCATGGAAACTCACCAGTAATGCCATGTCGATGATGGCAGATATGCAGGCGACGCGCAGACGCTGGGAAGAGCTGAACACCGAACGAAAGGAAGCGATGAGCCATGCTGCCAGCCTGAAAAAATCATCGCCGTTTTCGTCCGGTTTTTCCCGTATTCCCCTGATGCAATGGGCGGCACCGGAATACCGTAGCGAACAGGGAAAAATCCAGTCGCTGAGCCAGCAAATGGAAAAATTGCGACAGCATTACCGGAAGGTGGAGAAACAGGACATTCCCGCGAGTCAGACGGCATTTGAAAAACAGTGGCAGCAGTGGGGGGCATCCGGCCTTGCAGCTCTCAGAG
Organism: Kitasatospora sp. NPDC058184; assembly: GCF_042883725.1. Taxonomy (NCBI): domain Bacteria; kingdom Bacillati; phylum Actinomycetota; class Actinomycetes; order Kitasatosporales; family Streptomycetaceae; genus Kitasatospora; species Kitasatospora sp. NPDC058184. The sequence goes on along the minus strand of NZ_JBHVVE010000053.1, from coordinate 632 downwards.
TCCAGTTGCTTAAACGTGAAGAGGAATTGCGCCGGAAGGAGCAGGAGGATACAGAACGTAGTCGCGCGGAGCGACGAGCGGAACAGCTCAGGAAAAATGACAATGCCGTTATGGATTCAGGGGTACTGAGCGCAGTCGTTACGGGGTATGGCGAGGCCCCCATGCCTGGTAACGGGGAAATGACCTGTTACCTTCTGCTTCACAACCGGAACGGAGAATACACGCTCTGGGGGAACGAGCTGGAGAAATACCGCACCAGAATCTTTGAGCGTGTTGATTTAATGCGTGACAGGAGTGGTTATATCTGTGACCGAAGCGAAATCGGTCAACATCCACCACTGCAACGTGTTTATTCCTCTGCGACCTTTGAGCAACT
>NZ_JBHVVE010000053.1:0-246 GCF_042883725.1 Kitasatospora sp. NPDC058184 | reverse complement strand
GCCGAAGACATGGCCGGAGTCTTTCTGTCTTGGAGAAGACCGCCAGCCAGCCATGCCATCACTGGCAGCAAGGAAGGTGGATTTTACGCAGGGACGTCTGCTACCGACGCTGATGCCGGTAATGAGTTCTGTCGACCGGGAAACCCGCCAGCTTCAGCTTTTGCTGGTCATGGGCGTGGATGACTCTCTGGGCGGTGTTGTCCGGCTTAATGGTACGCTGTATCCCGCGTTTGCCGTTCCCTCAGC
>NZ_JBHVVE010000052.1:0-2284 GCF_042883725.1 Kitasatospora sp. NPDC058184 | reverse complement strand
GCAGTAAGTGATCTTTTACTGGCTGGCGCGGGCGGATTCTTGGGTAGCCTCTGGGCTGACCCAGAGCGAACGATTGAATCGTGGCGAGCGTTCCTCCGCAGGGACGAGGACGAGTAGCCAGCCGTCAGTGGCGGAGAGTTCCACAGTTGCAGCTGTCCGCCCTGACCGCCAGGCACTTTAAGTCAGACTCCCGCTATGAGTTATTTATTTGAGGCAGTAGCTGGAGTAGCAGTTGCAACCCTGAGTGGGTTCCTGGGAGCGTTCGTTGCAGACCCAGAGCGAACGGTGAGTTCATGGAGAAAGTTCATACGCAAGGAAGAAGATGAGTAGAGCTTCAGGGACCGACCGCTACCCCTACGGGGTGGGAACCGTTATCTGCTGACGGCTCCGCCAATTAATTTTCAGGCACTTGGTCGGCCACGTTTCCGGGAGATTCCTAGAGCTTTTCTCAGCTCATTGACGCGCCTTACTGACAGGCCTAGCTCCGTTGCGACTTCTTTGCTTGTGGGGTCATAACCGTGGCGCTTGCACTCGGAAACGTAAGCCAGGACCCGGCCTTTGTTCTCGTCTGTGCTGAATGTACGTAGCTCGTTTGCTCGGGCTAAACGCTCCCGAGTCTGGCGAGCGTAGTCGCTTTCTGGGTCCGCCCATCTGCGTGCATTCGAGGTGGCTGCGCCTCTGCGTCCCATGGTGGCCAGGGCTTTCCTGCCCCGGCTGCTCTGGGTCTGTGTGCTCCTGGCGCTCACCGTGGGCTGGCCTTTAGCGACGTAGGCGCGCACACGACGGGCCATCGTCTGACGATCACGCATGGCAGGCAGATCCGGCTCACGCCCATCAGCCCCCACCGCCTGGGCGACGTTGTAGGCACGCTCATACGCATCGATGATCTTGGTGTCTTTCAGGCGTTCACCTGCGGCTTTAAGCTGATACCCCACGGTCAACGCATGGCGAAACGCCGTCTCATCACGCGCTGCACGCCCCTCTGCGGCCCACAACACCCGCACCCCGTCAATGAGATCACCTGCTGCCTCCAGCGCCGTAGGCAGCGTGGCGTCCAAGGCGGCAAGCGCTTTGGCCTCTGCGGTGGCTTTCCTCGCGGCTTCGATCCGTGCCCGACCGCTGGAAAACTCCTGGTGAGCAGTGCTATCTGGCTTTTTTGATCCGGTCATCGTGCGGGCTACCTCCATCAGCTCAGCAAGCGTATCGACTCGATTGTGCTGGCAGTGCCAGGAGTACGCGGTCGGATCATCAGAGACATGCAGCGGCCACCGGCTCAACCGGTGGGAAAATGCCTGGTCAGCGCCGAACACACGGGTCATTTCCTCGGTGGTGGCCGCTAGCAGGCGGGTGTTCGGACTGGTGGTGCCCTCGGCGGCGAACACCGGGTCAATGCACCAGATGAGCTGGCACTTTCCCGACAACGGGTTCACCCCGATCCAGGCCGGCGCTTTCTCCACCAGTGCCCAGCGCTCCAAGGTGGCGTAGACCTGCGGGTGAAGGTGCTCGATGTTCCCGCCGGCCTGGTGGCTGGGGATGTCGATGTCTAAGACCAGCACCGCGGAGCGCTGCGGGTGGGTCAGGGCGACGTACTGGCACCGGGAAAGCGACCGGGTGCCGACTCGGTGCAGCTTGGGGCGGGTTTCTCCGGTCTCGGGGTCTTTGACCCAGGCCGCGGAGAAGTCCCGGGTGGGGCACCCGTGAAACATGCTGCGGTCCAGGTGGGCCAGGAACTCGGTGGCGTCTTGGTGGTTCCAACCCCGGGAGCGTAAAGCCAGCTCAGGGTGGGTGTCGAACAGATCCGTGGAGTAATTCCACGCATCTGCTGTGTATGTGCCTGGCGAATCCGCTAAGGTCATTTTTGAGTGCTTTCTCCCAGCTGATGACTGGGGGTTAGCCGACGCCTCGACAGTTACAGCTGTCGGGGCGTTCAACATTTTTCAGGTATTGGTGCAGCTTATCGTGTCTTGGGAGCGAAGGAGCGTTTAACTGCTCGACGGGTTTTCCGATTGGAAGACGATGCCGGGGCAGCGCCTTGTTGAGCCGCGTTCACCAGGGCGGATGCGGCATTAACCAGCGGGCGCAGCGAGGCTGGCACGTCCCCTCGATCGCGGATGATCCGGGTGGTGGCCTCCAGCTCCTGGACGATCTCGGCCAAGGTTTCTTGCGGGGTTTTCAGATCGAGTGCGGCCTGGAGACGTGCGGCTTCGACCTCCTGGGCGTGGCGCTGGCGCGCGCGTTCGCGGCTCGCTGCCGCCCGACAAGCATCCGAGCAATACTTTGCCCT
>NZ_JBHVVE010000051.1:0-2288 GCF_042883725.1 Kitasatospora sp. NPDC058184 | reverse complement strand
GGATCCAACAGCGTGTAACCACCACCCGCCTTCAACACACCCAACAACGCCACCACGAGATCCGCCCCACGCCCCAGGCAGACCCCCACCAACCCGCCCCGCTCCAGACCGGACTCCACCAACCGCGCGGCCATCCGATCCGACAGAACATCCAACTCCCCGTACGACAACCGGCGATCACCATCCGCCACCGCCACCGCACCCGGAGCCCGCACCACCTGCTCCGCAAACAGCCCCGGCACCGTCCCCGCCGGCACCGGACCCCCACCACCACCCCACCCCGACACGACCAACTCACGCTCGCCACCCACCAACACCTCAACCGACCCGACCAACTGCTCCGGATCCGCGACCATGGCGGTCAACAGCGAACCGAGACGGCGGCCCAGCACCTCCACCGTGCCGTGGTCGAAGAGGTCCACGGCGTACTGCAGCTCCACCTGGATCCCACCGGGCGTGCCATCGGCAGCCCAGGCCTCGGTGAAGGCGAAGTTGAGGTCGAACCGGGCCGGCGCCGTGTCGAAGGTCTCCGATTCCAGGGTGATGCCCGGGAGTTGGAGGCTGACCGCGCTGTTGTTCTGCAGGACCAGCATCACCTGGAACAACGGGTGCACCGAGGCGGAGCGGACGGGGTTCAGCTCCTCCACCAGGCGCTCGAACGGCAGGTCCTGGTGGGTGAACGCCGCCAGATCCGTGTCCCGGACCCGCCCCAGCAACTCACCGAAGGTCGGCGCACCCGACACATCCGTCCGCAGCACCAGCGTGTTCACGAAGAACCCGACCAGCTTGTCCAACGCCTCATCCGAACGCCCCGCCACCACCGTGCCGATGGGGATGTCCGTCCCCGCGCCCAACCGCGACAACAGAGCCGCCAGGCCCGCGTGCAGCACCATGAACAGCGTCACGCCATGCCGACGCGCCAGGCCCTCCAACTCCGCATGCAGCCCGGCATCCAGCCCGAACTCCACCAGACCACCCGCACGCGAAGCCACCCCCGACCGCGGCCGATCCAACGGCAGCGCCACCTCCTGCGGCGCATCCCGCAACACCCCCGACCAGTAGGCAAGTTGCTGATCCAGGACCCCACCCAACAGACCCTGCTGCCACAGCGTGTAATCCGCGTACTGCACCGGCAACGGCGACCACTCCGGAGCAACCCCGGCCAGGCGCGCGCGGTAGGCCGACGCCACGCCCTCCCACAGCGGCTCCATCGACCAACCGTCACTCGCGATGTGGTGCAAGGTCACCACCAGCACCGACTCGCCCTCGCCGAGCCTGAACAACACCACCCGTACGGGCAGGTCGGTGGACAGGTCGAACGGGGTGAACGCGGCCCCGCGCACCGCCTCGTCCAGCGTGTCGCTCCCGTACTCCACGACCGTGAAGGGCACCTGGACGTCCTGGGCGGGCAGCACCAGCTGGCGGGGCTGTCCGTCGACCGCGGGATAGACCGTCCGCAGGGCCTCGTGCCGGCCGACCACGTCACCGATCGCCGCACGGAGCGCCTCGACGTCCACCGCGCCGTGGAGACGGAACGCGAACGGGCTGTTGTAGGTCGCGGAAGCGCCCTCCAGCTGGTCGAGGAACCACAGCCGCTGCTGGGCGAACGACAGCGGCAGCACCTCCGGCCGCTCCCCCGCCACCAGCGCCGGACGCGCCGGGCGGCCGTCCTTGAGCTTCTCGGCGACGCCGACGACCGTGGAGGCGTCGAACAGGTCGCGGATCCCGAGTTCGGCACCGAAGGTGCCGCGGATGCGGCTGATCAGCCGGGCCGCGAGGAGCGAGTGCCCGCCCAGCGCGAAGAAGTCGTCGTCGATCCCCACCGACGGCAGGCCCAGCAGCTCCGCGAAGATGCCGCAGAGCAGTTCCTCCTGCACCGAGCGCGGTGCGCGTCCGCCCGGCTCGACGGCGGTGGCGGCAGGTGCGGGCAACGCGCGCTGGTCCAGCTTGCCGTTCGGCGTGATCGGCAACGCCTCCAGCACCACCACCACCGACGGCACCATGTGACGCGGAAGCCGCTTGACCAGGAAGTGACGCAGTTCCGCCGCGTCCACGTTCCGACCGTTCACCGGGACGACGTAGCCGACCAGGCGCTTGTCGCCCGGCCGGTCCTCGCGCGCCACGACCGCGGCCTGCGCCACCGCCTCGTGCGCCAACAGCACCGCCGCGACCTCACCCGGCTCGACCCGGAAACCCCGGATCTTCACCTGGTCGTCCGCACGCCCCACATACTCCAACACCCCGTCCGCACGCCAACGACCCAAGTCGCCCGTCCGGTACATCCGTTC
>NZ_JBHVVE010000050.1:0-2691 GCF_042883725.1 Kitasatospora sp. NPDC058184 | reverse complement strand
ACGCCTGAGCCAGGCGGTCCGGGCCCGTTCGGCCCGGCGGCTGGCACCAGCGGCTGCGCGCCGTCCCGCCCGCTGTCTAGGGTGCTTCGACGGCCCTCGGGTCGCCGGTCAGCGCGTAGCGGCGGGCGGCGAGGAGCTGCTCGGTGGTGCTGCCGATCTCCTCGCCGAGGATGCCCAGGGCTTCCTCGGCTTCGCGGTCGGCGAGGTAGCCGGGGGCGACCTGAAGGGCGAGCAGGCCGAGCTCGCGGCGGACGTCGAGTCGCTGGCGGGCCAGGTCGCGGCCCCGGGCGACGTGGGAGCGCCACTGCTCGGTGTCCCAGCCGTCGGGGCCGTGGACGACGGCGAGCTCGGCGGCCGCAACGTCGGGCCGGGAACGGACATCGGCGACCGAACGCGCGACGATCTCGGCGACGACCGCGGCCTCGGGCGGCCGGCCGTTCTCGGTGCCGGCGTCGGCCAGGCGCTCGGCGATCAGGTCGGTGAGCTCCGCGATCCTGCCCTTGAGGTCGACGACCGCCCGCACCGGCAGCACCAGACCGGTGTCCCACGCGTGGGACAGCTCTAGGCCGGCTTCCCGCCGGACCGTGGCCTCGATCGCCTCGGCCGCGGCCGCCAGGTCCAGCAACCGGTACGCGGTCGAGCGGCTCACCCCGAACTCGGCGCCCGCGTACGCGGCCCAGCCGCCGTACCCGAGCACCGTCCACACCCGCGCCCGGTGCGCGGCACGCACCCGAGCCGCCAGGACCAGGACAGCGGAGCGGACCTCCTCGATCGCGGCGCGCAGCTCCCCGGTCAGCCGCCGCGCCTCGGCCTCCGAAGCCGGGCCGACGGGCTCCTGGTGCCGCACGCCGCCCATACCCGACCCCTTCCCCGAGGCGGACGCCGGAACCCGGTCGCAGGCAGGTCAGACGGCCGGTTCCTGCGCGGCGCCCGGGCGGACGGCGGCCTTGAGCGCCATCTCGGCCTTGTGCCGGTTGCCCGCCGTCGCCCAGAACGGGTGGAAGTACAGCTCGGCGCCGACCTCGGCGAACCCGACCCGCTTCTCCTCGCTCGGGTCGGCGGCCCAGGCGGCCTCGGCCTCGTACCAGCGGCGCTGGAGTTCCAGCAGGTCATCGGGGAAATCGGTGTCGGACACCGGCCCATCGTAGGTCGCACACGCATGCGACCGGCGACGCCCCCGCCCGGCTGCCAGGAGAACGAGCCCGTCGTCCTGGCGGACGTCGCCGACTACCCCGGTGCCCGTCCCGGCCGGCGTCGGGCTCCGTCGGCCGGTGACCCCTTGTGCTCACCAACCGACCGCGCCGCGGCCCCGGCTTGCTCGCCGCCCGGCTGCGCACCGGACCGTCGTCCAGGACCTGCTCGTCGGCCGCTGTTCCCGCCGGGCTGCGCCGTGCCGCTGTCCGGGCGTCGGCTGGTGGTGGCGGGAGTTTTTGCGGTGGTGGGGCGGGAGCTCCGCCGGGTCGGCGGGAGATTTTGCGGTGGTGGGGCTGTCCGGGGCCTGGTCGGAGCTGGCGACGGGGGAGGGTGCTGTGCCCGGACGGGGCTGCTGTTTGTTGTCGTCCGGTGCGGTGGACTAGGTGGTTGGGGACGGCTTGGGGGTAGTCCACCTGCCGCAGGCCGTCTACCAGCAGGGTCACCGCCGGGTGGTAGCGCGCCTGCCCGCGGGGCCCCGCTCGTCGCCGTCCTGCTCGCCAGCGCGTCGGCCGGGCGGTCGTCCGGGAGCCGCTCGTCGGCGGCTGCCCGGCGGGCTGCGGGCGAGCCCTGCTGTACCGTCCGGGCCGGCCCTGCTTGCCGCCGAGGCCGCGTCGTCCTGGTGCTCGCTGTCCGGCCGCTGCCCGCTGACCGCGTCGGCTGCGCCGGGCCGCCGTCCGGGGGGCCTGCTCGTTGCCGTCCAGGTCCAGCCTCGCCGCGGCGCGCTGCGCCCCCCGTCGGGCCTCCGGCCCGGCGAGGCGGGGGTGCCGTCCCCGGGTTATGGGGTATTTGCATGGCGAGTTTTGATGGAGTTTTTGCATGGGGATTCGGGGGTGGGGTTTGTGGTTGTACTGGAATTTCGCGTCACATCGTCAACGGCGATTGGGGGTGGTTTTCTGAGGGGGTGTGGGGTGGGATTCCTGGGTCTACACAGGGTTCGGTGTGATGCATTCTGCGGGGTGCGGCTGGATGGGGAGGCCGTCTGCGGCAGGATTCGCTGGCGGCGGCATTCTGATACGGGGTCGCGGGCATTGTTTGGGGCCGCTGGTGGGCTTGTCTGGTGTCAATGGTCCAGACCACTGTGTGTGGTCTGAACCTGTCACTGTGGGTGGGGCCTGAGGGAGGGTGGGTGTTGCGTCGGGGGGTGGTGTCGTGACACTATGCGGTCAGGTGGTCGGGGTGCCGGCCTCTGGTCCCGGTCGGCCTGGTCGTCGGGGACGGAGTCGAGGCCCACCCCCTCCTCCCGGTCAGCGAGGCGCACGGAGTGCGCTAAAACCCCCACTGACCAGCAGAAATACGGCCCAGGCCGGGCCCGGACGGGGTGTCACGGAGCCCGCCGGTGCGGAGCGCCGGCACCTCCAGCCAAGGGGAGCTCGACCACCAGGCCGAGCCCCCGCCGACCCGACGGCGGCGGAGCCGACGTCACTCTCCGCTACTGCGCCCCGGAGGGGCGCCGCAACGCTCCGTCACGCTAGTGACGGCGCGTCATGTCTGCGGAGC
>NZ_JBHVVE010000049.1:0-5158 GCF_042883725.1 Kitasatospora sp. NPDC058184 | reverse complement strand
GCCGACACCCCCGTCATCACCCTCGACGCCCGCCGCCGCGACAGCGCCAAGAGCGCCCTCATCACCCTCGTCGAACACGCCCTGCTCGCCCGGCTCCGCTGAGCGAGGGGGGAACCGCACGGCCCCGACGGTCCGTCCCCCGCGACGGGCCGTCGGGACCGCGGTGCCTACCCGCGGGTGACCTCCGGGGGCCGCGCGCAAGACCCGTGTATAAGCAGCGGATAACAGTTCGGTAGGCATTTTGTGATCAACAATGACTCAGCGTGGCGAAACAGCGTCACTCAGCGCCAGGTGACCACGGTTTTGCTCCGTCATGTCGGTGAATGTCCAGAATGTACCGAGGCGGGTGCCGGACGGCGGCTGTTTGTCCCCCATCCCCGCACGTGCTGAAATTCCAGCTACCCCTGGTTTCTCCTGCGCCGGCCCCTACGGCGGCGGTTCAGGGCCCAGGGGTAGCGCTGGATTGATCCATGGCCGGCAGTCGGCCGAGAGGTAGTTGTCGAGTGAGGCGTAAGCAGCAACCCGCCCCGCAGCGGCGCTCCGAGCCCCGCCAGAGCGAGCCGAACGGTACCCCGGGGGACCCGGCCGGATTCTCCGCGTTCGCTCCCACCGAGGAACGCTCCCAGAGCACCGTCCCGGCTCCCGAGCCCCCGGCCGCGACACCCCGCGGCGGCGGCTCGTCGGGCGACGGCGGCTCGAGCCGGTACGACTTCCTCCGCCCGCGCAACTGGCGCGTGCCGACCCGTCTGATCGCGATCCTGCTGATCCCCGTGACCATCAGTCTCGTCTTCGGTGGTCTGCGCGTGAACACCTCGGTCGACGGCTTCATCAAGGCCTCCCGCGCCGAGAAGACCGCGGAGCTGGCCAAGGCGGCGACCGAACTCGCCGAGGCGCTGGAGAACGAGCGCGACAAGACGCTCATACCCCTGCTCACCAAGCAGGACCCGAACAACGAGGTGGCCAAGCGCCGCGGCGCCACCGACGCCGCGCTGAAGGCGTACAACGCCGCCTACGCGGCCTCCGACAAGTCCGGTGAGCTCCCCCGGCGTCACGAGGCCTTCCAGACCCTGGTGGTCGACCTGCCGCACCTGCGGGCCAACGCGTACAACCCGGAGCTGTTCATCAGCGCCACGGCCAACGCGTACTCGGTGATGCTCGACCCGCTGCTGGCCTTCGACAACTCGGTCGGCCTGGGCTCCGCCAACGCCACCAGCAAGGGCCGCGCGATCTACGCGATGTCGCTGGCCAAGGCCGCGGCGTCGACCCAGCGCGCGCTGATGCTCAACCTGCTGGTCGGCATCTCGGCGAACGTCACCACGCGCTACGAGAACCAGGACGTGATCCAGCAGATCCTGATCTCGGAGAAGCTGGAACAGGTCTCCATCAACGAGTTCAACACCGGCAGCGCCCCCGAGGACGCCGCCAAGTACGCGGCCGCGCAGATCGCGCAGACCGCGGCCCAGGACCGCTCGGCGTACAAGATGCCCAACGGCGCGCCGCCCACCATGCAGGGCCTGCTCCAGCTCGGCGCCTCGTACAGCCAGGCCGCCGCGGAGGGCCAGCAGAAGGGCAAGGCGGTCGCCGACGCCGCGTACACCGAGGCGAAGAACGCCGGCCTGACCCAGGAGAACTGGAACCAGGCCACCGACACCCACATCCAGGCCCTGCGGAACACCGAGCTCGCGCTGCTGGACGAGGTCCTCACCGACTCCCGCAACCTGAAGGACAACGCGCTCTACGACGCCATCCTCAACACGGTCATCGTCGTCGCGGCGCTCATCCTGGCCGGCCTGCTGACCGGTTACGTGGCCCGCTCGATGATCCTCGGCATGCGCACCCTGCGCAGCGCCGCCCTGGAGATCGCCGACCACCGCCTGCCGGACCTGGTCGAGAAGCTCTCCAAGACCGACCCCGACCGGGTCGACACCTCGGTGACCCCGATCCCGCTGCACGGCAAGGACGAGATCGGCGAGGTCGCCCGGGCGTTCGACCAGGTCCACCAGCAGGCCGTGGCGCTCGCCGCCGAGCAGGCCCTGCTGCGGGGCAACGTCAACGCGATCTTCACCAACCTGTCGCGCCGCAGCCAGAGCCTGATCCAGCGCCAGCTGGCGCTGATCACCGACCTGGAGAACAACGAGGCCGACCCGGACCAGCTGGAGAACCTCTTCAAGCTGGACCACCTGGCCACCCGTATGCGCCGCAACGGTGAGAACCTGCTCGTCCTCGCGGGCGAGGAGGCCGGCCGCCGCTGGAACACCCCGGTCCCGCTGGTCGACGTGCTCCGCGCCGCCGCGTCCGAGGTGGAGCAGTACGAGCGCGTCGAGCTCTCCGGCATCCCGGAGGTCGACGTCGTCGGCGCCGCCGTGACCGACCTCGTCCACCTGCTCGCCGAGCTGCTGGAGAACGCCACCTCGTTCTCCAGCCCGCAGACCCGGGTGCTGGTCAACGCGACCCGCCTGCCGGACGGCCGCGTGCTGGTCGAGATCCACGACAAGGGCATCGGCCTCACCGCCGAGGACTTCGCGGAGATCAACGAGAAGCTGGCCGAGCCGCCCACGGTGGACGCCACCATCTCCCGCCGCATGGGCCTGTTCGTGGTCGGCCGGCTGTCCCAGCGGCACGACATCCGCGTCCAGCTCCGCCCGTCCGGCGAGTCCGCCGGCACCACCTCGCTGGTCATGCTCCCGCCGTTCGTCACCCAGTCCGGTGCGGCGCCGGAGCCGGACGAGCAGTTCACCGTCTCCCGGATCTTCGCCGAGCAGGAGCCGGCCGCCGAGTGGGCGCCGGACACCCGCGCCCGCAGCGCGGCCGAGCTCGGCTTCGACGACCACCTCACCGGCACCGGCAACGCCGGCTCCAGCGGGTTCAGCCCCGCCCTGGAGGCCGTCCAGCGCTCGCAGCGCCTCGACCAGGTCCGCCGCGCGGCCCTGGAGAGCGCCCCGCAGGCGCCGGTGGTCGACGCCGAGGTCGAGGAGGACTACCAGCAGGGCTACGACCAGTACGCCCCGCAGGGCTACGACCAGCAGCAGGGCCAGGCCGGCGAGCAGTACGCCGACGACCGGTACGGCTACGACCAGGGCGGCTACCAGCAGGACGAGTACCAGCAGGACGGGTACGCCCAGGACGGCTACGACCAGTACGCCCCCCAGGGCTACGAGCAGCAGCAGGGCCAGGCCGGCGGGCAGTACGCCGACGACCGGTACGGCTACGACCAGGGCGGCTACCAGCAGGACGGGTACGCCGACGACCAGTACGGCCGCCCGGCCCAGGACTCCCCGGCCGGCCACCCGTACGCCCCCGAGCCGCCCGCGCTGCCCGCCGCCGAGCCGCACGCCACCCTGCCGTCCGGGCTGCCGCAGCGCCGTCCCGGCGAGCAGCTGGCGGGCGGCGGCCTCCCCGCCGCGCCGGCCGGCGGCGGCCAGTCCGGCGACAGCCCGAACTGGTTCGCCGGCGCCAAGGACACCTCGGCGCCCGAGACCCAGCGCGGCCACGACGTGTCCTCGCTCGGCGGTTACGGCCCGACCGGCCCGACCGCCCGCGCCGCCTGGCAGTCGCCGAACGACGGCGACTGGCAGCGGGCCGAGCAGCTGCGCGAGCCCTCCTCCAGCGGCACCACCGGTGCCGGTCTGCCGCGGCGCGTGCCCAAGCAGAACCTGGTGCCCGGCAACGCCAAGTCCACCCCGCAGGACGGGCCGCAGGTCTCCCGCAGCCCGGAGGAGGTCCGTGGCCGCCTCACCAACCTGCGCCGCGGTGTGGAGCAGGGCCGCAGCGCCGGTAACACCGGAAGCTTCCGGATCGACCCCGATCAGGTAGACCAGTCCGGCAACGGACAGAACCGGAGCACCGATCTCTTCGGCGGCTCGAACCACCAGGAGCGTTGAGTTGACTCAGATGAGCCAGGCCGCACAGAACCTGAACTGGCTGATCACCAATTTCGTGGACAACACCCCCGGGGTGTCCCACACCGTGGTGGTCTCCGCGGACGGCCTCCTGCTGTGCATGTCCGAGGGCTTCCCCCGGGACCGCGCCGACCAGCTCGCCGCCGTCGCCTCCGGCCTCACCTCCCTCACCTCCGGCGCCAGCCGGATCTTCGAGGGCGGCGAGGTCAACCAGACCGTCGTCGAGATGGAACGGGGCTTCCTGTTCCTGATGGCCGTCAGCGACGGCTCCGCACTCGCCGTCCTGGCCGCGCCGGACTCCGACATCGGCCTCGTCGGCTACGAGATGGCCCTGCTCGTCGACCGCGCCGGCGCCGTCCTCACCCCCGCACTCCGCGCGGAACTCCAGGGCAGTCTCCTGCACTGACGGTTCGTCGGATACCGTCCAGGTATTCGAAGTACCTCCGCGTCCTTCCCGGGCCCGCTTCGGCGGGCTCGGGTTCGGACGTTGTACGGCCTTCGCACCACCGGCTCCGGACCTGCGCCGAAGCTCGCACCGCACCGCCGCACCCTGTGAGGAGAGGAACCGTGACACCGCCCGACGACCGCAGCGGCCAATACGGTGTTCCGTACCCTGGCACAGGCCATGACGCCTTCGGAGCACCCGGCGTCGGCCACGGTCAGCAGTACGGCCGGCACCAGTACGGACAGCCCCGGCAGCCGTACCCCCGGCCCGAAGAGCAGTACGGCCAGTACGACCAGTACGCCCGGCAGCCCTCGTACGGCGCCCCGGCGCCCGGCTACCCGGCCCCGGCGCCCGAGCCGGACCCCGGCTACCTGCCCGCCCAGGAGCCCGGCCACGTCGAGGAGTTCGAGGACGAACCCGACTCCGGCCCGCTGATCCGCCCGTTCGCGATGACCGGTGGCAGGACCAGGCCGCGCTACGAACTCGCGCTGGAGGCCCTGGTCTCCGCCGACGTCGACCCGCAGCGCATGGCCACCCTGCTCCCCGAGCACCAGCGGATCTGCACGCTGTGCACGGAGGTCAAATCCGTCGCGGAGGTGTCGGCGCTGCTCTCCCTTCCCCTGGGAGTGGCCCGCATCCTCGTGGCCGACCTGGCCGAGGCCGGCCTGGTCGCCATCCACCAGCCCGCTTCCGGCGGCGAAACCGGAAACCAGCCCGACGTCACGCTGCTCGAAAGGGTCCTCAGTGGACTTCGCAAGCTCTAACGCGGCCGCCCCCACCCGCGCCACCACCTCCGCGAAGATCGTCGTCGCGG
>NZ_JBHVVE010000048.1:4373-5413 GCF_042883725.1 Kitasatospora sp. NPDC058184 | reverse complement strand
GCACAGCACCTCGGTCCGGCCCTTCCCGCCGGCCATGTCCTCGCCCGTCTGGTTCGGCCCCTGGAAATAGGGCACGACCTTGGGCCGGGCCTGGGTGCCGTGCAGCGTGGACATGAGGTAGACCATCAGCGCGTCCAGCAGGACTTCCGGGGTCTCGGCTCCGCCCCATCCTCCCCGGCCGGGCTGCTTGGCCTTGTCGAACCGGTGCTCATAGGCGGGCACCGCCACGGTGACCCGGGAGTCCCGCGCGTTCTCGTCGGCCAGGACCAGCGTCATCCATGCGGTGAGCCCGGCCGGGTGCAGCTCGGCCACCGGCGACCCGGCCCCCGGAATTGCCCAGGCGTGCGCCACGGGGTTCATCGCCCCGGGCGGCTTCACCGGCTGGTCCTCGGCCAGGCCCTTGGCCGCCCGGGTCTGGGCCATGCCCAGCTCGCGCCGCTCCTCGAACGTCGGCAGGCCCATGGCCTCCATCGCCTCCTGGTGGACCCAGAGCGTCTTCAGCCCGTACGCGGCCACCAGGGCGGGCACGTCGTCCACCGAGGAGGGCACGGGCACCTTCACCGGCTCGCAGTTCGGCAGGTGCAGCACCCCGTTGCCCAGCACCCCGAACCGGGTCGCGGACAGCGTGCGGCCGGTCGCCCGCGCGGACAGCGACGCGAACGGCCGGTCCGTCACCCGCTCCTCGGGGGCCGGGAACACCACGCGCGGCGGGGACGTCGGCCGAGGCGGGGCCTGCACGGGACTGGTGACGTCATGACGCCGCGACGCGGCGACGTCATCGGACGTGTCCTGTACTGCTGTTTCCCTCTTGCGGAATGCCTCCAGGGCCCGGCTCTCGGCCGCCACGGTGGCCGAGTCGTCGTCCGGTACCGGAGCCTGATCCGGGGTCACCTGCGGCGGTGTCTCGCGGTCCGCGAACGCCTCCTGGGCGGCCGTGGGGTCGAAGATGTACGCCCGGCCCGGCAGCGCGTCGCGCAGCTCCCGGGTGGCGTGCTTGGACGCCAACTTCGCCTTCTCGGTCGTCTTCAGCACCCCGCGCC
>NZ_JBHVVE010000048.1:0-4363 GCF_042883725.1 Kitasatospora sp. NPDC058184 | reverse complement strand
ACAACAACAATCCCTAAATCGACGCCAACTTCGCCTTCTCTTTCTACTACAGCACCCCGCGCCGCTTCAGCTCCTGGAGGCCCGGCACTGGGGAGTCGATCCCGCCCGCCTTCACCAGCTCGGCCATCGTCGCGACGTAGACGTACACCTGGCCCTGGTGGACGTAGCCGAGCACGCGCCGCGGCTTGACCTCCATGGCCCCCCACGCCTGCGGGTTGAGGACCGTGGACTGCACCCACGCGGCGGGCTCCTGGACGATGGCGCCGGCCACCTTCTCCCAGAGGATCTGGCCCGGTGTCAGGTGGTGCTCGATCGCCTCCCCGAGGATGCGCGGGAGCTCTCGGCGGGCGTCCTCCTCGGCCATCGCGCCCAGCTCGGGCATCGCCAGGAGCTCCCCGAGCATGTACGCGCCCACGCACCACGCGGACAGGATGCGGGCCAGGGTCAGCGGGATTCCGCCCGACTCGCGGGTCTCCTCGGTCGCCAGCCGGTCCACGATCTCCGTGTGCAGCGTTCGCCAGGTCGTCACCCGCTCCGCGCTGAAGAACTCTGCGTCCCGCGCCCAGACCAGCGGCCAGCCGTGGAACCGCTGGGCCAGGTCGAACGCCTCGGCCGTGGCCGAGGCTGCGGTGAAGAACGGGCCGTTGAGCTGGAGGAGCCGGGAGGCCAGCGACTCGACCTGTCCTTGACGGTGGAGCGACTCGTTCGACGACGTGATGAAGATGGAGTGCCAGGTCCCGACCGACTTCACCACGGTGTTGCCCTTGCCGAGCCGTCCGCGCTTGGCCCCGGCAACGATCCGCTGGAACAGCTTCTCCAGCTCTGGCAGCGACAGGGCCGAGGAGGACGTCTCCTCGCGGCACATCGGCAGGTAACGCGCCTGGATCAGCACCTCCGGCAGGGCCAGGCCCGTGCTGTTCATCGAGCCGAACAGCTCGCCCGTGTCCGGGGACGGGTCGCCCATCAGCGCGCACATGACCTGCTGCACGCTGCTCTTGCCGATCTGCCCGCCGCCGGTCAGGTTCAGGATGTGCGCGGGCACGCCGTGCAGGCTGGAGATCAGCGGGCCGGAGAACATCGCGGACATGACCAGCGTGGTCCGTGGTGCCTGCGTGGCCAGGGCCATGATCCGGGCCCAGCCCTTGCGGGCGGCCTCCTGGTCCACCTCGCGCACCCGCAGATAGCCGTACTCCTGGGCGTCCGCGTCGGGCAGGACCAGCCCGCCGTCAGAGTCCTTCACCGGCAGGGCCGGGACCTCCCCGGCCTCCATTACGTCCTCACCGAAGATCCGGGCGTACGCGTGCCGCTCGTCGGGAGTCGTCGGGCGGCGCAGGCCGAGCCGGTCGGCCCAGGTGCCGTCCAGCACCTCTTCGGCCGAGACGATCCGGGGCCCTTCCTCGCTGTGGAGCTGGTACGCGATCTTCGTGTGCTTCCGGTCGGACATGCGGTAGGTGATCCGGCCCAGGACCAGCGGCACCGCGCCCACGGGCAGCGTCGGTGCATCCTTGGAAGCCTGGTGCAGCAGCATCCGGTCCACGGGCCGGAAGAACCAGCCCGCCTTCAGGCCCGCGATCGGCCGAGCCCCGACCGGGCTCCCCTCCCGCTGGAGGTTCGATACTGTCCCGCCCCGCTTCTGCGGGGGGACGTCGGCAGACTCTTCGGTCTGCGTCTGGTGGGTCACGCGACGTCGCCTCTCATCACGGCCCACCACAGAAGGTGACGTCGGCCGAGGTGGGGGAGAAATCTCCCCGCCCCTGCCTTACACTCGCGGTGAGCCTGCTTTGCTCAGCCGCGTCATCCCTCTTCTGAGGCTTCGAACTCCATCAGGCTTCGACCCCTGATGGAGCCCCCTTGGATTTGGGAAGGCGCGGCTTTCTGTTTTGGATCTTTAGTTGTGGTTCGGCAGCTTACGCGCCGGAGTGGACACCCCTACACGCAGTAGGGACACCACATCCGGTCAGGAGATCGCCAGAGGGTGACCGGGTGCGTAGATGCCCTCGCCCACGCCGATGACCTTGTCTCCGGTCACGTACACGCTGCGCATGACGAGGACCGCGAAGTCTGCATCCAACCCCAGGGCTTCTCGGTCCGCAGCAGTGGTGATCCGGGCATCGACTGTCTTCGAGGCAGCAGTCACAGGGTGACCAGAGCGCTCTTCGTAGACGGCTTGCCACGTGGGGTTGCATGCCTCGGGGAGATCGACTTCGGGAACGACCTCTGCAACGTCCACGTGGACCCAGGACTGGGACGCCTGGAGCACGACGTCGCCCTTGTTCACTGTGCGAACCCGGTTCACGCACTCGCCCTCGCCAAGGTCAGCGGCCACCCAGCCAGGAGCCTGGACGCGGGCGCTTAGCTTGTGGTGGATGGTCTCGCCGGGGGAGGTAATGCCCTTGATTCGCATAGCCCCTGCGATCAGCTTCCGCCGGTCAGAGACGAAAACGCCCTTTCCCTGCTGCGACTCGACGTAGCCCTCTGCCTTGAGCAGCGCGATGGCTCGGTAGACCGCGTTGTCGCTCAGCTCGAACTGCTTCATCAGGGCTGACGTCGGAGGCAGCTTGTCGCCCGCAGCCAGCGTTCCCAGATCGATTCGGGCCTTCAGGTATGCAGCCATGCCAGCCACGGTCCCTGCCATCTTCGCCTCCTTGGGTACTTCCTATCGGATGTTCTTGACGGTACCCCAGATCTTGCCCTAACTTCCTACAGGAAGCTACTTCCTATGGGAAGTTTCTTCGATCGCACAAATCAGCCCTGACCTGTGTCTTCAGCACAGGTCAGGGCCTGAGACCGACCCAACTGCCAGACAGAAGGGACCGATCCTGTGTCTGATCGTAAGACGACGTTCATCCCCGTCGTGCGGACCGCGACCATGCGCGGTCAGCTGGACCTCATCGCCATCGAGCGCGCCGTGAACGGCCGGGCTCCCGAGGGCATGACCGGCCTGGAGCTCCACGAGGCCGCGCGCATCCTCGTCGCCCACGGCGGCAGCGCCACCACCATCTCCGCCCAGCTCCGTGTGCCGGCGGAGCGCATCCGCCGCTGGTTCCCCGAGCTGGTGGTCGCCCCGCTCGGGGACTACGTGTGCGGCACGCCCCGCGCGTACCGCCATCACCTCCGCCTCGGTGAGACGTGCCGCGAGTGCTGCGTGGCTAACACCGCGAACGACCGGGCCGTGAAGCGCGGCCTTCCGAGCGCTGCAACCTCCAGGCGGGCCGCCTGATGGCCGCGCTGATCGCCGCGTTACGGCACATGTGGCAGTGCTCCGGCTGCGGGGCCTGGTACGTCGCGGACACGAACCGTGGCTCCTGCGGGGCCTGCTGATGGGCATCTTCCGCCGCCGCGAGAGCGCGGCAGACGACAACGCCCGGACCGGCCGCCTCCTGGAGGGCCTGGAGACCGCGTACGAGTCCCGCCGCCAGGGCCTCGACCTCCCGCTCACCCAGTTCGAGGAGGTCGTCATCGACGCCTCCGTGACCCTCTCCGGCGAGCCATACCCGCCCGCTGGTCACAC
This sequence comes from Kitasatospora sp. NPDC058184, assembly GCF_042883725.1. Taxonomy (NCBI): domain Bacteria; kingdom Bacillati; phylum Actinomycetota; class Actinomycetes; order Kitasatosporales; family Streptomycetaceae; genus Kitasatospora; species Kitasatospora sp. NPDC058184. Next base: position 852 of record NZ_JBHVVE010000048.1, on the reverse strand, counting down.
CTACCCGAGGAAGGGCTGATCGCCGTGGCGAACACCCGCAAGATCGACCGCGAGATCGCGGCGGCGAAGAGCCGACTGTCCGGCATCCGCAACCAGGAGCAGTCCTCGCTCCGCCCCGGGGACCAGGCGAAGTTCGCTGGCCTCCAGGCGGTCGGCATCGCCAAGGCGGTGCGGGGCAAGACGGCTCCGGCCGCCGAACGGGCCGCCGGGCGCATCTGGTCCCGGGCCGAGGAGGAGGCCGCCGCCGACGTCCGAGTCCTGGAGGCCGAGCGCCAGCAGCAGCTCACCGACCAGGCCGCCGCCCGCCGCGAGAAGAAGAAGGGCGGCTGGTTCTGATGCCGAGCGAGAAGGCGGTGAACCCGCCGCCTGGTGAGTGCCGCCAGTGCTGGCTCCACGCGTACGACAGCCGGGCCCAGCACGCGCACCTCGCTCCGCGCGAGGACTGCCCGGCCTGCGTGGACCACATGCGCAACGGCCACGCCGGAATGATCGTGCCCGGCAAGCGCAAGGGCTGGTGGTGACCGTGGCCCGCACCCCTGAGTTGGCCGCGCTCCTGGTGGCCGCCGGGCTGGCCGGTCTGGTGAGTGAGGGCGGGATGCCTCTCTCCGCCGGGCTCCTGGTCCTGGCCGTGGCCGCCGTCGGAGCCCTCGCCGTCTCCCTCGCCTACTGCCTGCCGACCCTGATCGGCGCACTCACCACACACCGCGTGGTGAGTGCCCGTGCCGGCCGGAGGCCCGTGGTGAGTACCCGCCGGAGGCCCATGGTGAGTGCCCGCCGGTTGCGCGAGTGACCTACCCCCCTGGTGGGGGGGGGGGGGCCCCCCCCCCCCCCCCCCCCACCAACACCCGAACA
>NZ_JBHVVE010000047.1:2500-6184 GCF_042883725.1 Kitasatospora sp. NPDC058184 | reverse complement strand
GTAATCGCGGATCAGCATGCCGCGGTGAATACGTTCCCGGGCCTTGTACACACCGCCCGTCACACCACGAGAGTTTGTAACACCCGAAGTCGGTGAGGTAACCTTTTGGAGCCAGCCGCCGAAGGTGGGACAGATGATTGGGGTGAAGTCGTAACAAGGTAGCCGTATCGGAAGGTGCGGCTGGATCACCTCCTTTCTAAGGATTTTAACGGAATATAAGACCTTGGGTCTTATAAACAGAACGTTCCCTGTCTTGTTTAGTTTTGAAGGATCATTCGATTCTTCGAGATGTTGTTCTTTGAAAACTAGATAACAGAAGTAATTCACATTCAATTAGTAATGCAAGATATCACGTAGTGATTCTTTTTAACGGTTAAGTTAGAAAGGGCGCACGGTGGATGCCTTGGCACTAGGAGCCGATGAAGGACGGGACGAACACCGATATGCTTCGGGGAGCTGTAAGCAAGCTTTGATCCGGAGATTTCCGAATGGGGAAACCCACCACTCGTAATGGAGTGGTATCCATATCTGAATACATAGGATATGAGAAGGCAGACCCGGGGAACTGAAACATCTAAGTACCCGGAGGAAGAGAAAGCAAATGCGATTCCCTGAGTAGCGGCGAGCGAAACGGGACCAGCCCAAACCAAGAGGCTTGCCTCTTGGGGTTGTAGGACACTCTGTACGGAGTTACAAAAGAACGAGGTAGATGAAGAGGTCTGGAAAGGCCCGCCATAGGAGGTAACAGCCCTGTAGTCAAAACTTCGTTCTCTCCTGAGTGGATCCTGAGTACGGCGGAACACGTGAAATTCCGTCGGAATCCGGGAGGACCATCTCCCAAGGCTAAATACTCCCTAGTGACCGATAGTGAACCAGTACCGTGAGGGAAAGGTGAAAAGCACCCCGGAAGGGGAGTGAAAGAGATCCTGAAACCGTGTGCCTACAAGTAGTCAGAGCCCGTTAACGGGTGATGGCGTGCCTTTTGTAGAATGAACCGGCGAGTTACGATCCCGTGCAAGGTTAAGCAGAAGATGCGGAGCCGCAGCGAAAGCGAGTCTGAATAGGGCGAATTGAGTACGTGGTCGTAGACCCGAAACCAGGTGATCTACCCATGTCCAGGGTGAAGTTCAGGTAACACTGAATGGAGGCCCGAACCCACGCACGTTGAAAAGTGCGGGGATGAGGTGTGGGTAGGGGTGAAATGCCAATCGAACCTGGAGATAGCTGGTTCTCTCCGAAATAGCTTTAGGGCTAGCCTCAAGGTAAGAGTCTTGGAGGTAGAGCACTGATTGGACTAGGGGCCCCTACCGGGTTACCGAATTCAGTCAAACTCCGAATGCCAATGACTTATCCTTGGGAGTCAGACTGCGAGTGATAAGATCCGTAGTCGAAAGGGAAACAGCCCAGACCGCCAGCTAAGGTCCCAAAGTATACGTTAAGTGGAAAAGGATGTGGAGTTGCTTAGACAACCAGGATGTTGGCTTAGAAGCAGCCACCATTTAAAGAGTGCGTAATAGCTCACTGGTCGAGTGACTCTGCGCCGAAAATGTACCGGGGCTAAACGTATCACCGAAGCTGCGGACTGTTCTTCGAACAGTGGTAGGAGAGCGTTCTAAGGGCTGTGAAGCAAGACCGGAAGGACTTGTGGAGCGCTTAGAAGTGAGAATGCCGGTATGAGTAGCGAAAGAGGGGTGAGAATCCCCTCCACCGAATGCCTAAGGTTTCCTGAGGAAGGCTCGTCCGCTCAGGGTTAGTCGGGACCTAAGCCGAGGCCGAAAGGCGTAGGCGATGGACAACAGGTTGATATTCCTGTACCACCTCCTCACCATTTGAGCAATGGGGGGACGCAGGAGGATAGGGTAAGCGCGGTATTGGATATCCGCGTCCAAGCAGTTAGGCTGGGAAATAGGCAAATCCGTTTCCCGTGAAGGCTGAGCTGTGATGGCGAGCGAATTATAGTAGCGAAGTTCCTGATTCCACACTGCCAAGAAAAGCCTCTAGCGAGGTGAGAGGTGCCCGTACCGCAAACCGACACAGGTAGGCGAGGAGAGAATCCTAAGGTGATCGAGAGAACTCTCGTTAAGGAACTCGGCAAAATGACCCCGTAACTTCGGGAGAAGGGGTGCTCTGTTAGGGTGCAAGCCCGAGAGAGCCGCAGTGAATAGGCCCAGGCGACTGTTTAGCAAAAACACAGGTCTCTGCGAAGCCGTAAGGCGAAGTATAGGGGCTGACGCCTGCCCGGTGCTGGAAGGTTAAGAGGAGCGCTTAGCGTAAGCGAAGGTGCGAATTGAAGCCCCAGTAAACGGCGGCCGTAACTATAACGGTCCTAAGGTAGCGAAATTCCTTGTCGGGTAAGTTCCGACCCGCACGAAAGGCGCAACGATCTGGGCACTGTCTCAACGAGAGACTCGGTGAAATTATAGTACCTGTGAAGATGCAGGTTACCCGCGACAGGACGGAAAGACCCCGTGGAGCTTTACTGCAGCCTGATATTGAATGTTGGTACAGCTTGTACAGGATAGGTAGGAGCCTTGGAAACCGGAGCGCCAGCTTCGGTGGAGGCATCGGTGGGATACTACCCTGGCTGTATTGACCTTCTAACCCGCCGCCCTTATCGGGCGGGGAGACAGTGTCAGGTGGGCAGTTTGACTGGGGCGGTCGCCTCCTAAAAGGTAACGGAGGCGCCCAAAGGTTCCCTCAGAATGGTTGGAAATCATTCGTAGAGTGTAAAGGCACAAGGGAGCTTGACTGCGAGACCTACAAGTCGAGCAGGGACGAAAGTCGGGCTTAGTGATCCGGTGGTTCCGCATGGAAGGGCCATCGCTCAACGGATAAAAGCTACCCCGGGGATAACAGGCTTATCTCCCCCAAGAGTCCACATCGACGGGGAGGTTTGGCACCTCGATGTCGGCTCATCGCATCCTGGGGCTGTAGTCGGTCCCAAGGGTTGGGCTGTTCGCCCATTAAAGCGGTACGCGAGCTGGGTTCAGAACGTCGTGAGACAGTTCGGTCCCTATCCGTCGCGGGCGCAGGAAATTTGAGAGGAGCTGTCCTTAGTACGAGAGGACCGGGATGGACGCACCGCTGGTGTACCAGTTGTCTTGCCAAAGGCATCGCTGGGTAGCTATGTGCGGACGGGATAAGTGCTGAAAGCATCTAAGCATGAAGCCCCCCTCAAGATGAGATTTCCCATTCCGCAAGGAAGTAAGATCCCTGAAAGATGATCAGGTTGATAGGTCTGAGGTGGAAGTGTGGCGACACATGGAGCTGACAGATACTAATCGATCGAGGACTTAACCAATTTGAATGTATGCTTACTGTTATCTAGTTTTGAGAGAACACTCTCAATGGTTTGGTGGCGATAGCGAAGAGGTCACACCCGTTCCCATGCCGAACACGGAAGTTAAGCTCTTCAGCGCCGATGGTAGTCGGGGGTTTCCCCCTGTGAGAGTAGGACGCCGCCAAGCTTTTTTATTTTATCTACCATGTTTTTGTTTATGAAGCTTATAATATTCCGCAGTAGCTCAGTGGTAGAGCTATCGGCTGTTAACCGATCGGTCGTAGGTTCGAATCCTACCTGCGGAGCCATTGCTTCCATAGCTCAGCAGGTAGAGCACTTCCATGGTAAGGAAGAGGTCAGCGGTTCGAGCCCGCTTGGAAGCTTATCTAAATACGTTGATCTGA
>NZ_JBHVVE010000046.1:0-10762 GCF_042883725.1 Kitasatospora sp. NPDC058184 | reverse complement strand
TCTGAAAATCATCCAGCCCCCGGAGCGGCCACCCCCGGAGCCACCCCCGGCCCCCCACCCTCCCGAAAGCCCACCCCCACAGAAGACCCCCGCAGGGCCCCCTCACCCATCCGTCCGCACGATCAGCAGCAACAACGCGTCGTCCCGCAACTCCCCACCCGTATGCGCCAGCAGGTCCGCGTACACCCGCCCGACCGCCGTCTCCAGCTCCCCCTCCGAGCGCGCGGCCCCCCGCACCAGCGGCCCGACCCGCTCCGCCAGCGGGTAGAACTCCCCGCTCGTCCGGTGCCGCGCCTCGATCACCCCGTCCGTGCAGAGCACCAGCACGTCCTCCGCCCCGAACGGCTGGGCCCAGGTGGTCGGCTCCCCCGCCGCCAGCCGGCCGAGCCCCAGCGGCACCCACGGGTCGGGCGCGTCCAGCACGTGCGCCCGCCCCTCGTGGTCCACCCGGATCGGCGGCACGTGCCCGTACTGCAGCAGCTCCATCGCCCCGGGCGTTCGGAACTCCGCGAACAGCGCCGTGGTGAACTCCCCGTCCGGCACGTGCCGTTCGACGCTGGCCTCGATCCGCGCCGCGACGCCCCGCAGTCCGGCCTCGTCGTACGCCGCCTCGCGGAAGGCGCCCAGGACCACGGCCGCGGTCTGGACGGCGGCCAGTCCCTTGCCCCGGACGTCCCCGACCGCGACCCGGGTGCCGTGCGGCGTCTCCAGTACGGAGTACAGGTCCCCGCCGATCCGTGAGGCGTCCGCCGCCGAGACGTACCGCACCGCGAGCCGCAGCGGCCCGACGGTCGGCCCGGGCAGCTGCAGCAGCGCCCGCTGGGCGGCTTCGGCGACGGAGCTGACGGCCGCGAAGGCCGCCGCGCGCCGCATCCGGATCTTGGCGACCCAGGCCGAGAACAGCGTCAGGACGACGTAGCTGACCATCGCCCCGTACAGGAAGCGGGCGTCGTTGATGTTGTCGACCTCGTCGTGGTGGCTGAGCCCGAACACCGTGAGCAGCCCGAGCGAGCAGACCAGCAGCAGTTCGCGGGGCTTCAGGGTCAGTGCCGCGACGGTCGGCACCACGGTCATCAGCGGGGCCAGGTAGCGGTCCTTGCCGGAGAGGAAGTCCGCGAGCCCGACGAGCAGGACGGCGATCAGCGCCGGGGTGGCGCGCCGCCAGAAGGGCACGTCCTGGAGGTCGGCGGCGAGCAGGGCGCCGCGCTGCCGGTCCGGCGGCAGTCCGGCTGCCGTGGGAGCCGAGGGAGACTGGGCGCGGCGGAGCGGAAACACATACCGAACATAAGGGACGATCACCGCGGAAGCCCGACCGGCCCTGGCCCCCGGCGTTCCCGAGCGATCCGGGCGCCCCACCCCCACCACTCCCGGAATACCCTGGAGGGGTATGGTGTTGTCACAAGAGTCGTTGCCAGCGCCGCGCCCCGGGCGAACCCCGGGCCGCCCGGACCTCCCGGAGGCCCCCGATGTCCAGCACCATCACCTACACCGTGTCCGGCATGAGCTGCGGCCACTGCGAGAAGGCGATCAGCGAGGAGGTCTCCGCCCTGGCCGGGGTCACCGGGGTCGCCGCCGACGCCACGGCCGGGACCGTGACGATCTCCTCCGCCGCCCCGTTGGACGACGAGCAGGTGCGCGCCGCGATCGACGAGGCCGGCTACGAGCTGGTCGGCCGCAGCGCCTGAACCACCCGGCACGGCGGGGCGCCGCGGCGCCCCGCCGGCCACCCGCACCGAGGAGCTGATCCGCATGAGCACGTCCACCCCGGACCTCGGGGCCCGGGACCGGGTCGAGCTGTCGATCGGCGGGATGACCTGCGCCTCCTGCGCGGCCCGGATCGAGAAGAAGCTCAACCGGATGGACGGCGTCGAGGCCACCGTCAACTTCGCCACCGAGAAGGCCCGGGTCGACTTCGGCCCCGGCACCACGGTCAAGGACCTGATCGCCACCGTCGAGCGCACCGGCTACACCGCCGAGCTCCCCCCGCCCCCGGCCGCCCCCGAACGCTCCACCCGGCCCGAGCCCGCCGACCCCCTGCGCGACCGGCTGCTGACCAGCGCCGTCCTCGCCGTCCCGGTGGTGCTGCTGTCGATGGTCCCGGCCCTCCAGTTCACCGACTGGCAGTGGCTGGCCTTCGCGCTCACCGGCCCGGTCGTGGTCTACGGTGGCCTGCCCTTCCACCGCGCCGCCTGGACCAACCTCCGGCACGGCGCCGCGACCATGGACACCCTGGTCTCGCTCGGCACCCTGGCCGCCTTCGGCTGGTCCTGCTGGGCGCTGTTCGGCGGCCACGCCGGCCGGCCCGGGACGCACCACGACTTCTCGCTCTCGGTCGGCGACACCGACGCCTCGGCCACGCTCTACCTGGAGACCGCCGCCGCCGTCACCGTACTGATCCTGCTCGGCCGCTACCTGGAGGCCCGCTCCAAGCGCCGGGCCGGCGCCGCACTGCACGCCCTGCTCGACCTCGGCGCCAAGGACGTCGCGGTCCTGGAGGGGGGACGCGAGGTACGGCTGCCGGTGGACCGGCTGACGGTCGGCACCCGCTTCGTGGTCCGCCCCGGCGAGAAGATCGCCACCGACGGCACGGTGGTCGAGGGCGCCTCGGCGGTGGACGCCTCGATGCTGACCGGCGAGTCCGTCCCGGTCGAGGTCACCGTCGGCGACGCCGTCACCGGCGCCACCGTCAACGCGGGCGGCCGGCTGGTGGTCGAGGCCACCCGGGTCGGCGCGGACACCCGGCTGGCCCGGATGGCCCGGCTGGTCGAGGAGGCCCAGAACGGCAAGGCCGCCGCCCAGCGGCTGGCCGACCGGATCTCCGCGGTCTTCGTCCCGGCCGTCATCCTGATCGCCCTGGCCACCCTGGTGGTCTGGCTGCTGGCCACCGACAGCTCCACCGAGGCCTTCACCGCGGCCGTCGCCGTGCTGATCATCGCCTGCCCGTGCGCCCTGGGCCTGGCCACCCCGACCGCGCTCATGGTCGGCACCGGCCGCGGCGCCCAGCTGGGCATCCTGATCAAGGGCCCCGAGGTGCTGGAGACCACCCGCACGGTGGACACCGTCGTCCTGGACAAGACCGGCACCGTCACCACCGGCCGGATGGCCCTGGTCGCCGTGCACACAGCGGAGGGCGTGGACCGGGCCGAGGCGCTGCGCCTGGCGGGCGCCGTCGAGCACGCCTCCGAGCACCCGGTCGCCCGGGCAGTCGCCGAGGCCGCCGCCGAGGCCGGCGCCCTGCCCGCCGTCGCGGACTTCCGCAGCGTGCCCGGGCGGGGCGTGGAGGGGGTCGTGGCGGGGCGCGCGGTGGTCGCCGGGCGCGAGGCCCTGCTGGCCGACCGCGCGCAGCACCTGCCGCCCTCCCTGGCCCGTGCCAAGGCCGCCGCCGAGGCGGCTGGCCGCACCGCGATCGCGGTCGGCTGGGACGGCGAGGCCCGGGCCGTGCTGGAGGTCGCCGACGCGGTCAGGCCGACCAGCGCCGAGGCCGTCGGCAGGCTGCGCGCGCTCGGCCTGACCCCGGTGCTGCTCACCGGCGACAACCGGGCGGTGGCCGAGGCCGTCGCCGCCGAGGTCGGCATCGCACCGGAGCACGTGCTCGCCGAGGTGCTCCCCGAGGACAAGGTCGCCACCGTCAAGCGGCTGCAGGCCGAGGGCAAGGTCGTCGCGATGGTCGGCGACGGCGTCAACGACGCGGCCGCGCTCGCCCAGGCCGACCTGGGCCTCGCCATGGGCACCGGCACCGACGCCGCCATCGAGGCCGGCGACCTCACCCTGGTCCGCGGCGACCTCCGCTCGGCGGCCGACGCGATCCGGCTCTCCCGCCGCACCCTGGCCATCATCAAGGGCAACCTGTTCTGGGCCCTCGGCTACAACGTGGCGGCGATCCCGCTGGCCGCCGCCGGCCTGCTCAACCCGATGGTCGCGGGGGCCGCGATGGCCTTCTCCTCGGTCTTCGTGGTCACCAACAGCCTGCGGCTGCGCCGCTTCCGGCCCGCCTGAGCCGGCCCGCGCGAAGGCCCCGGACCGGTGTCGGTCCGGGGCCTTCGCGCGTACGGGGCGTCCCGGGGCGTTCGGGGCCGGGGCTCAACGCCCCAGCAGCTCGCCGCCGTTGCAGTGCAGGATCTCGCCGGTGATGAACCCGGCCTCGGGCGAGGCCAGGAAGTACACCGCCGCCGCCACCTCGCCGGTCTCGCCGATCCGCCCGAGCAGGGTGCGGGCGGCCCGGCGGGCGACCTCGGCCTCGTCCAGCCGCGGCCCGAAGAACTCGGTGCCCGCGACGGTGCCCGGCGCGACGATGTTGGCGGTGATGCCCGAGGTGCCCAACTGGGCGGCCAGGAAGTGGTTCCAGGCGTGCAGCGAGGCCTTCGCCGCGCCGAACGAGCCGGCCCCGCGCAGGGCGGCGATGGAGCTGATGGTGACCACCCGGCCGGAGCCCGGGGTGAGCCGGTCGCGGACCGACTCGGTGAGCAGCACCACGGTCAGCACGTTGCGCTCGAAGTCGCCGCGCCAGCGCGCCAGCAGGGCGTGCGGCCCGCCGCCGACCACGGTCTCCCGGCTGCCGGCGTTGTTGACCAGGACGTCGATCCGCTCGGGCAGGTCGGCGAGCGCGGCCTCGACGGCGTCCGGGTCGGCGAGGTCGCACACCAGCGGGGTGACGTTCGGCCCGAGTCCGGCCGCGGCCTTCTCCAGGACCTCCCGGCGGCGGCCCACGATCACCACGTGGTCGCCGGCCTCGACGAACCGCCGCGCGACCTCGTACCCGATTCCCGTGCCACCGCCGGTGACGACGACGTTCCTGGCCATCTGCGCACTCCCTCCCCAGTTCCGCCGTCGCGCGGCGAATGTGCGCGACGGTCCGTACCGGAATGCCACGATTCCTATCACGCTCGGTTGCCGTGACTGCGGGGAGGGTGACGTCCGGCGCGAGCGAAGGTGTGATATGAGCGTGGTACGACGCGCACACGGAGCGTGGCGAGAGGCAGCTCACACCCCCCGGGCGTAACTTCTCGCACCCTGATACGTCTTAGGTTGGTAGTGCGGCAGTTTTTCCGGTGGGCGGGGACACGCTGAACGGCAACGTGTCCCCGCGCTTCCAGCGGGCTGTCGCCGACGGGGCTCCGGCGGGCCCCGGGACGGTCGTCGACCCTGACGGCCTTCGCGCACGACGCCGGGGTTCTGGCGGGCCTGGGACGCTTTGAGCGGCCGTCCCCGGCTGCGGCCGACCCCGGAGTCGTGCGCCGTACGGTTCCGTCCCCGCGCGGGCCCTCGGGCGCGCCACCGGGACGCGAAGGGGCCCGGCCGCTCTCGCGGTCGGGCCCCTCTCAGCTTCCGTGCGGGCCGGTGGTCGGCGCCGCTGCGGTCAGCGGGCGTCCAGCGGGACGTAGTCGCGGATCGCGGTGCCGGTGTAGATCTGGCGCGGACGGCCGATCCGGCTGGTCGGGTCGTTGATCATCTCGTGCCAGTGGGCGATCCAGCCCGGCAGCCGGCCGAGGGCGAACAGCACGGTGAACATGCTGGTCGGGAAGCCCATGGCGCGGTAGATCAGGCCGGTGTAGAAGTCCACGTTCGGGTACAGCTTGCGCGAGATGAAGAAGTCGTCCTTGAGGGCGTGCTCCTCCAGCTTGAGCGCGATGTCCAGCAGCTCGTCGCTCTTGCCGAGCTGGCCGAGGACCTCGTGCGCGAGCAGCTTGACCTGGGCGGCACGCGGGTCGAACGCCTTGTAGACCCGGTGGCCGAAGCCCATCAGCTTGACGCCGGCTTCCTTGTTCTTCACCTTCGTGATGAAGGCGTCGACGTCGCCGCCGTCCTTCTGGATGCTCTCCAGCATCTCCAGCACGGCCTGGTTGGCGCCGCCGTGCAGCGGGCCCCACAGGGCCGAGATGCCGGCCGAGATCGAGGCGAACAGGTTGGCGTGGCTGGAGCCGACCAGGCGCACGGTGGAGGTCGAGCAGTTCTGCTCGTGGTCCGCGTGCAGGATGAGCAGCTTGTCCAGCGCGTTGACGACGACCGGGTTGAGCTCGTAGTCCTCGGCGGGGACGGCGAAGGTCATCCGCAGGAAGTTCTCGACGTAGCTCAGGTCGTTGCGCGGGTAGACGAAGGGCTGGCCCATCGCCTTCTTGTACGCGTACGCGGCGATCGTCGGCAGCTTGGCGAGCAGGCGGACCGTCGACAGGTGGCGCTGGGCCGCGTCGAACGGGTTGTGGCTCTCCGGGTAGAACGTGGACAGCGCGCCGACGACCGAGGACAGCATGGCCATCGGGTGGGCGTCCCGCGGGAAGCCCTGGAAGAAGCGCTTGACGTCCTCGTGCAGCAGGGTGTGCTGGGTGATCTCGCGGTTGAACTCGGCCAGCTGGTCCGCGTTGGGCAGCTCGCCGTTGATCAGGAGGTACGCGGTCTCGATGAACCCGCCATCGGAGGCGAGCTGCTCGATCGGGTAGCCGCGGTACCGCAGGATGCCGTTGTCGCCGTCCACGAAGGTGATCGCGGACTTGTACGCGGCGGTGTTACCGAAGCCGTTGTCCAGGGTGACCAGGCCGGTCTGCGGGAGCAGCTTCGAGATGTCGAAGCCGGCGTTGCCCGCAGTGCTCTCGACGACGGGGTACTCGTACTCGCCGTCCTGGTACCGCAGTACTACCGAGTTGTCGCTCACGTCTTCCTCACCGACGAAATGAATCCTCTTCCAAGGTGCCCTGACTGTCTCTACCATCCCCCATCCGGAGGACAGTCGCGCACCCGGGGTGGCCCGAAAGGGCCCGCCCCTACAAAACCTGCTGCCGCAGCCGGTACGAACCGGACAAGATCGGCACCACCCTAGGCTCTGCCGTAAATCTCTTCACGTCAAGAGAACATTAGAGGCAACCATCCCGTTGGATAATCATCCAGCTGCGAGCCGATGGTCGAGTCCGGTATGCCTCCGACCTGCACTGACGGCCCGGACGGCCTGTCCGATCGCCTTGCGTGACCCCACCAGCACCACGAGTTTCCGTGCCCTGGTCACAGCGGTGTAGAGCAGGTTCCGCTGGAGCATCGTCCAAGCGGACATGGTGACCGGAATCACCACGACCGGGTACTCGCTCCCCTGCGAGCGGTGGATCGTCACCGCGTACGCGTGGGCCAGCTCGTCCAGTTCGTCGAAGTCGTACGCCACCTCCTCGTCCTCGTCGGTGAGCACCGTCAGCCGCTGGTCGTCCACGCTCAGCGCGGTCACCACTCCCACTGTGCCGTTGAAGACGCCGTTCCGCCCCTTGTCGTAGTTGTTGCGGATCTGGGTGACCTTGTCCCCCACCCGGAACGTCCGGCCGCCGAACCGGCGTTCGGCCAGCCCCTCCCGGGCCGGCGTCACCGCCGCCTGGAGCAGGGTGTTCAGGTTCCCCGCGCCGGCCGGGCCGCGGTGCATCGGCGCCAGCACCTGCACGTCCCGGCGCGGGTCGAAGCCGAACTTCTGCGGGATCCGGCGCGCCACCACGTCCACCGTGAGCCCGGCCGCCCGCTCCGCGTCGTCCTCGGCGAACAGGAAGAAGTCCGCCAGCCCGTCCGTCAGCGGCGGCCTGCCCTCGTTGATCCGGTGCGCGTTGGTCACCACGCCGGACTGCTGCGCCTGCCGGAAGATCCTGGTCAGCCGCACCGACGGGATCGGCCCGCCCTCCGCCAGCAGGTCCCGCAGCACCTCCCCGGCGCCCACCGAGGGCAGCTGGTCCACGTCCCCCACGAACAGCAGGTGAGCGCCCGGCGGCACCGCCTTGACCAGCTTGTTCGCCAGGATCAGGTCCAGCATCGAGGCCTCGTCGACGACCACCAGGTCCGCGTCCAGCGGCCGGTCCCGGTCGTACGCGGCGTCCCCGCCCGGCTTCAGCTCCAGCAGCCGGTGCACCGTCGAGGCCTCCACCCCGGTCAGCTCCGCCAGCCGCTTCGCCGCCCGGCCGGTCGGCGCCGCCAGCACCACCTTGGCCCGCTTCGCCAGCGCCAGCGTCACGATCGACTTCACCGTGAACGACTTGCCGCAGCCCGGACCGCCCGTCAGCACCGCGACCTTCTCGGTCAGCGCCAGCCGGACCGACTCCTCCTGCTCCGGCGCCAGTTCGGCCCCGGTCCGCTTCGCCAGCCAGTCCAGGGCCACCGGCCAGTCCACGTTCCCGAACCACGGCATCCGGTCCGCGTCCGAACGCAGCAGCCGCACCAGCTGGTTGGCCAGCGAGATCTCCGCCCGGTGGAACGGCACCAGGTACACCGCGGTGACCGGCTCGCCGCCCTCCCCCGGGACCGCCTCGCGCACCACGCCCTCGGCCGCCACCAGCTCCGCCAGGCAGTCGATCACCAGCCCGACGTCCACCTGCAACAGCTTCACGCCGTCCGCGATCAGCCGCTCCTCCGGCAGGAAGCAGTGCCCCTGGTCGGTGCTCTGCGACAGCGCGTACTGCAGGCCGGCCTTCACCCGCTCCGGGCTGTCGTGCGGGATCCCCACCGCCTGGGCGATCCGGTCCGCCGTCAGGAAGCCGATGCCCCACACGTCCGAGGCCAGCCGGTACGGCTCGTTCCGCACCACACCGATCGAACCGTCGCCGTACTGCTTGTAGATTCGCACAGCCAACGAGGTGGACACCCCGACCCCCTGCAGGAAGACCATCACCTCCTTGATGGCCTTCTGCTCCTCCCAGGCCGCGGCGATCTTCTTCGTCCGCTTGGGCCCCAGCCCCGGCACCTCGATCAGCCGGCCCGGCTCGTTCTCGATCACCTCCAGGGTGTCCGCCCCGAAGCGCTCCACGATCCGCTCGGCGAACCGCGGCCCGATCCCCTTGATCAGCCCCGAGCCCAGGTACCGCTGGATCCCCTGGATCGTGGCGGGCAGCACCGTGGTGTAGTTCTCCACCGTGAACTGCCGCCCGTACTGCGGGTGCGAGCCCCACCGCCCGTGCAGCCGCAGCGACTCGCCGACCTGCGCCCCCAGCAGCGCGCCCACCACCGTCAGCAGGTCGTTCGCGCCCCGGCCGGTGTCCACCCGGGCCACCGTGTAGCCGGTCTCCTCGTTGGCGTAGGTGATCCGCTCCAGCACGCCCTCGACCTGCGCGAGCTGGCGCGGCACCTGCTGCCCGGACTGCGCCGCCTGCTTGCTCACCGGACCCCCTTCGACCGGTACGGGTGGACGATTCCGCTACGCACCGTACCGCCCCGCCCCGACACCCCGCCCCCGCCGGTGCGGCGGCCGCTGCCGTGCACCGCCCCGGCCGAGGTGCCAGGCTGGGAGGGACCGAGGGGGACCGCCGTCGACCGCGCCCGCCCGGGCCCCGTCCGAGGAGCAGTGCCGCCATGCTCAACACCGACTTCCGCCCCGGTTCCCCGGACTGGCTCGACCTGAGCAGCCCCGACACCCGCGCGTCCGTCGACTTCTACACCGCGCTGTTCGGCTGGACCTTCGACTCGGCCGGCCCCGAGGCCGGCGGCTACGGCTTCTTCCAGCTCGACGGCCGGACCGTCGCCGCCCTGGGCCCGCTCGCCGAGGAGGGCACCCCGCCCGGCTGGACGCTCTACTTCGCCACCGAGGACGCCGACCGCACCACCGCGCTGGTCGAACAGGCCGGCGGCCGCGTCCGGTTCGCCCCCTTCGACGTCTTCACCGCGGGCCGGATGGCCGCCTACACCGACCCGACCGGCGCCGACTTCGCCGTCTGGCAGCCGCACGGCACCCGCGGCCTGGACGTCGTCACCGAGGAGGGCAGCCTCTGCTGGGCCGAGTGCTACAGCGTCGACGCCGAACTCGACAAGTCCTTCTACCGCTCCGTCTTCGACTGGCAGGAGCAGGACGTCCCGCTCGGCGAGGTGATGTACACCGTCCTCACCCCGGCCGGCGGCGGCAGCGACGACGCCCACGGCGGGATCATGCAGCTCGGCCCCGAACACACCGCGCGCGGCACCACTTCGCACTGGCTCCCCTACTTCGAGGTCCCCAACGCCGACGCCAGCCTCGCCATCGCCGACACCCTCGGCGCGACCGTACGGATCCCGGCCATGGACGTGCACGGCGTCGGCCGCCTGGCCCAGCTGGTCGACCCGCACGGCGCCGTCTTCGCCGTCATCACCAGTGCCAAGCCCGGGGACTGACGCCGAGAGGGTCCCACGGCCCTTCAGAAGGCCCGGGAAGGGGTGCTACGGGCGTAGACAAGGCGCGGTGCGTCACACAGGGGCCTCTAGTCTCTGATCATGACTGAAACGGCTGTTCTGACGATTCGGCGGGCCACCGCCGACGACCTGCCGGCGATCGTGGCCATGCTCGCCGACGACCCCCTGGGCGCCACCCGCGAGAGCCCCGACGACCTCACCCCCTACCGCACCGCCTTCGCCAGCATCGACGGCGACCCGCACCAGCACCTGATCGTCGCCGACCGGGCCGGCCGCACCGTCGGCACCCTCCAACTCACCGTCGTCCCCGGCCTCTCCCGGGCCGGCGCCACCCGCACGATCATCGAGGGCGTCCGCATCCACGCCGACGAACGCGGCAGCGGCCTGGGCACCGAACTGATCCGGTGGGCCGTCGACCGCTCCCGCGAACTCGGCGCCGACCTCGTCCAGCTGACCTCCGACGCGACGCGCACGGACGCACACCGCTTCTACGAGCGGCTGGGATTCGTGGCCTCGCACGTCGGGTTCAAGCTCAAGCTCTGAGAACGCGCTCAAAAGCCCGGAAAACGCGAAGAACCCCCATCCGGGACCCGGATGGGGGTTCTTCTGAAGAATTGTTCGGCGGCGTCCTACTCTCCCACAGGGTCCCCCC
>NZ_JBHVVE010000045.1:0-11865 GCF_042883725.1 Kitasatospora sp. NPDC058184 | reverse complement strand
GACGCTCGGCTGGGAAACCCCAGCCGAGCGTCTGCATAAACTCATCGCGGCCTAGACAACCGACCACGTGTTGCGACGACCACCAGAAACCGCCCCCGGGAGGGCCGCCCCTCCGCGTTTCCGGGCGGGCCCTCCCGGGGCGCGGGTCCTAGGTCCCCGGACCCGGGCCCGGGGCGGCCGGGGACGGACGCGGCGGCCGTCACGGCGGCGGTAGTTTGGCCGTATGCCCAGCACCTCCGGAGACCACGCGGCCCACCACGGCCCGCTGCCCGCCTGCGAACCGTGCCTGGCCGGGATCGAGGCCGTCAGCCAGGCGCTGCTCGCCATGAGCCGGCACCTGGAGGTCCGCGAGGTGCTGCGCCGCATCACCGCCTCCGCCCGCGGCCTGCTCGGCGCCGAGTACGCCGCCCTCGGCGTGCCCGACGACCACGGCGGCTTCGCCCAGTTCGTCGTCGACGGCGTCACCGACGAGCAGTGGCGGGCGATCGGCCCGCTGCCCCGGCAGCACGGCGTGCTCGCCGCGATGCTGCACGAGACCGGCCCCACCCGGCTGGTGGACGTCCGCAAGGCGCCCGCCTTCGAGGGGTGGCCCGAGGCCCACCCCGACATGGACGCCTTCCTCGGCATGCCGATCCTGGACACCGACGCGGCCGAGGACGAGCCGCAGGTGATGGGCGTCATCTTCCTCGCCAACAAGCGCGGCGGCGGCCAGTTCACCGACCACGACGAGGAACTGCTGCGGATCCTCGCCGCGCACGCCGGCCTCGCCCTGTCCAACGCCCGGCTGTACGAGCGCAGCCGCGAGCTCACGCTGGCCGGCGAGCGGGCCCGGATCGCCCACGACCTGCACGACGCCGTCTCGCAGAAGCTCTTCTCGCTCCGTCTCACGGCCAAGGCGGCCGCCAAGCTCGTCGACCGCGACCCGGCCCGGGCCCGCGCCGAACTCGCCGAGGTCGCCCGGCTGGCCGCCGAGGCCGCCGACGAACTGCGCGCCGTCGTCGTGGAGCTGCGCCCCGCCGCCCTGGAGGAGGACGGGCTCAGCGCCACCCTCGCCTCCCAGGTGCAGGTCCTCGACCGGGCGCACACCGCCGACGTCGCCTTCGCCGCCGACGGCGTCCGGGCGCTGCCGCCCGCCCAGGAGGCCGCGCTGCTGAGGGTCGCCCAGGAGGCGCTGCACAACGCGCTGCGCCACTCCGGCGCCCGCCGGGTCACCGTCACCCTGGCCGGGACGCCCGCGCGCGGCGCCGTGCTGCGGGTGCACGACGACGGGCGCGGCTTCGACCCGGAGTCCGTCCGACGGGCCGGCCGCCACCTCGGCCTGGCCTCGATGCGCGACCGCGCGGCCGCCGTCGGCGGCACGCTCACCCTGGAGTCGGCCCCCGGTCGGGGGACGCTCGTCGAGATGGAGGTCCCCGGTGCCTGAGAGCACACCGTCGATCCGCGTCCTGCTGGTCGACGACCACCAGGTCGTCCGGCGCGGGCTGCGCACCTTCCTGGAGGTCCAGGACGACATCGAGGTGGTCGGGGAGGCCGCCGACGGGGCGGAGGGCGTCGAACGGGCCCGTGAACTCGACCCCGACGTCGTCCTGATGGACCTCAAGATGCCCGGCGTCGACGGCATCGAGGCGCTGCGCACCCTCAAGGGGGAGGGCAGCCGGGCCCGGATCCTGATCGTCACCAGCTTCACCGAGCACCGCACGATGGTCCCCGCGCTGCGGGCCGGCGCCGCCGGGTACGTCTACAAGGACGTCGACCCGGAGGCGCTGGCCGGCGCGATCCGCTCGGTGCACGCCGGCCACGTCCTGCTCCAGCCCGAACTGGCCGCCGCCCTGCTCTCCGACGACAGCCCGCGCGCCCCCCAGGGCCGCGGCGGCACGCTCACCGAGCGCGAGCGCGAGGTGCTCGGCCACATCGCCGACGGCCGCTCCAACCGGGAGATCGCCCGCAGCCTCCACCTGTCGGAGAAGACCGTGAAGACCCACGTGTCCAACATCCTCATGAAGCTGGACCTGGCCGACCGCACCCAGGCGGCACTCTGGGCCGTCCGCCACGGCGAGACCCGCGAGGCGTAGCGCGCCGGGGGTGCCCCTCCGCTCAGCGGTCGTCCCGCTCGTCGACGAGGGCGTTGTAGGCGGCCACCTGGGCGCGCCGGGCGGTGCGCCGCAGCGGGGCCAGGGCGGACTGCCGGGCCGCCATCTCGGAGGCGCTGACGGCGGCGCCGTGCCCGCCCGAGGCGATGGCGAGCAGGGCGGACACCTGACGGGCCGACTCCAGGACGCGGACGGCCCGGGGCGGGTAGCCGGGGGCCAGCGGCTCGCTGTGGCCGCGCCGGCGGTAGGCGTCGAGGGCGCGCAGGGCCTCGGGCCCGGCACCGGCCACGTCGAGGCGGGTGAGCAGGACGGTCGCCTCCCGCAGCCCCTCCGCCAGCTCGCGCTCGGCCTCGTGGAGCGACGGGACGTCCGCCGGAGGTGTGTCGTTGACCTCATGGCAGCGCCACAGCACGGTGGCCGAGCGGTCGCCGGCCGGCCCGTACTCCTCCACCTCCGGCACCAGCCCGAGCGGTGCGCCGACGGCCAGGACGGCCTCGCCGGCCCGCATGGCCTGCTCGTTGAAGGCCTTCGGGCCGGTCAGTCCGAGCGGGTGCCCGGCCGAGGGCAGCGCGAGGCGCAGGCCCTTCACGCCGAGCACCCGCAGCCGCCCCAGCGCCCAGGTCAGCCCGTGCTGCTCGCCGGGCCCGTCGCCGGGCAGGCCGGTGACCCGGTGGCGCTCGTCGGCGCCCAGGACGGCCGCGGCGGCGTCGTCCGGCGGCACCAGGCCCGCCAGCTGGGCGTTGCCCCATGCGGTGAGCCGCCCCGAACGGGGCTCTTCGTACGGATTGTCGGCTGGAGTCACGAGCATCCGGCCAGCCTACGGAATCGCCGGTCATCCGCGTGGCGTAGGTTTGCCCATGCGTGTGCGGCGCACCCACCCCGTGCCCACCGGCTGCCGGAGTAGGCTCGCCGCCCGCACCGACGGCCGAGAATCTTGTTTTTTGGGGAAGGCATAGGCATGAGCGACGTGCTGGAGCTGGTTGACGTATCCGTGGTCCGGGAGGGGCGCGCGCTGGTCGACCAGGTCTCGTGGTCCATCTCCGAGGGCGAGCGCTGGGTCATCCTGGGACCGAACGGCGCCGGCAAGACCACGCTGTTGCAGATCGCCTCCTCGTACCTGTTCCCGACCTCGGGCAAGGTCACGGTGCTGGGCGAGAAGCTCGGCGAGATCGACGTCTTCGAGCTGCGCTCCCGGATCGGTCTGGCCGGCGCCGCCATGTTCGACAAGCTGCCGGCCGAGCAGACCGTGCTGCAGACCGTCCTCACCGCCGCGTACGGCATGACGGTCACCTGGCAGGAGACCTACGAGCAGTCGGACGAGTCCCGCGCCCTGGCCCTGCTCGACCGCCTCGGCATGGCCAACCTCACCGACCGGAAGTTCGGCACCCTCTCCGAGGGCGAGCGCAAGCGCACCCTGATCGCCCGCGCCCTGATGACCGACCCCGAGCTGCTGCTGCTCGACGAGCCCGCCGCCGGCCTGGACCTCGGCGGCCGCGAGGACCTGGTCCGCCGGCTCGGCGCGCTCGCCCAGGACGAGTTCGCCCCGGCGATGGCGATGGTCACCCACCACGTCGAGGAGATCGCGCCCGGCTTCACCCACGTCCTGATGATCCGTCAGGGGAAGGTGCTCACGGCCGGCCCGATCGACACCGAGCTGACCGCCCGCAACCTCTCCAAGTGCTTCGGCCTGCCGCTGACCCTGGAGCGGCACGGAGACCGCTGGTCGGCGCAGGGTCTGCCGCTGGGCTGAGGCCCCGTCCGCCCGTTCCTGTCGTTCATCCGGACGGCCGTCGGAAACCGGTCGCACGCGCGACCGGTTTCCGCCCCTCGACCTGCGGGAACTGTCCGCTTCGAAGGCCTTCGCTCCCTAGGATGGACATGTGGACAGCTGGATCTGGTGGCTCCTGGCCGCCGCAGGGCTCGGCATACCGCTGGTGCTCACCGCGATGCCGGAGTTCGCCATGTTCGCGGTCGGGGCGCTGGCCGCCTCCGGCGTGGCCGCGCTGGGCGGGGGAGTGGTCCTCGAGACCGTGACCTTCGTCGCCGTCTCGGTCGCCCTGGTGGTCTTCGTCCGCCCGATCGCCTACCGGCAGCTCCGTAGCGGGCCGCAGGTCAAGATGGGCATCGAGGCGCTCCAGGGCGCCACCGCGGTCGTCGCGGAAACCGTCGACGGGGAGGGCGGGAGGATCAAGCTGAACGGCGAGATCTGGTCGGCCCGCGCGCTCCACCCGGGCCAGGTGTACCAGCCTGGACAACAGGTCGACGTCGTCGAAATCCAGGGCGCGACCGCCCTGGTCGTCTAGGGGAGAGTCCGTGGAACCCGTCCTTATCGTTTTGGTCGTCCTGGTCGTGGTGGCCTTCATCGCGCTGATCAAGACGATCCAGGTCATCCCGCAGGCCAGCGCCGCGATCGTGGAGCGCTTCGGCCGCTACACCCGGACGCTCAACGCAGGGCTGAACATCGTCGTCCCGTTCATCGACCGGGTCCGCAACCGGATCGACCTGCGCGAGCAGGTCGTGCCGTTCCCGCCGCAGCCGGTGATCACCCAGGACAACCTGGTCGTCAACATCGACACCGTCATCTACTACCAGGTGACCGACCCCCGGGCCGCGACGTACGAGGTCGCCAGCTACATCCAGGCGATCGAGCAGCTGACCGTCACCACGCTGCGCAACATCATCGGCTCGATGGACCTGGAGTCCACCCTGACCTCGCGCGAGGTCATCAACGCCGGTCTGCGCGGCGTCCTGGACGAGGCCACCGGCAAGTGGGGCATCCGGGTCAACCGCGTCGAGCTGAAGGCGATCGAGCCGCCGACCTCCATCCAGGACTCGATGGAGAAGCAGATGCGCGCCGACCGTGACAAGCGCGCCGCGATCCTCACCGCCGAAGGCCAGCGCCAGGCCCAGATCCTCAAGGCCGAGGGTGAGAAGCAGGCCGACGTGCTCCGCGCCGAGGGTGAGGCGCAGGCCGCGGTCCTGCGCGCCGACGGTGAGGCGGCCGCGATCCGGACGGTCTTCGAGGCCATCCACGACGGCGACGCCGACCAGAAGCTGCTCGCCTACCAGTACCTCCAGACGCTGCCCGAGCTGGCCAAGGGCGACTCCAACAAGCTCTGGATCATCCCCAGCGAGGTCGGCGACGCGCTCAAGGGCCTCGGCGGCGCCTTCGGCGGCCTGACCGGGGGGATGAACGGCGGCGCGGTCGCGGCGCCCACCGTTCCGCAGGTGGCCCCGGCGGCCCCGGCGGCCACCCAGGTGCCGCTGGACCCGGCCTCCGGCCCGCGGCCGGTGGACACCGAGAAGGGCGCCGCCCGTCCCCGGGTGGACCCGGCCCGGGAGTACCCGAAGATCGACCCGGAGTGACCGACCCGGAGTGACCGACCCGGAGTGACCGACCCGGAATGACCGGATCGGAGTGACCGAGCCGGAGTGGCCGGTCGGACCGAGTTCCGTCGAGGGCCCGCTGCCGAGAGGCGGCGGGCCCTCGGCCTTGTGCGGCGGCGGTGGGGCGCGCGCACGTTGTGAGGTGCGTCCCGAATCGTGGGCGGGTCTGGTAGAGCCGCGGGGCCGTCCGGCATGATCCCCTCGGACAGGACCGAGAGGAGAGGTGACCCATGACGCTCTGGGAGTCGATCGCCGTCCTGGTGGCCGGCGTCGGCGCCGGGATGATCAACGTCATCGTCGGCTCCGGCACCCTGATCACCTTCCCGGTCCTGCTCGCCGTGGGCCTCCCGCCGGTCACCGCCAACGTCTCCAACACCTTCGGCCTGGTCCCCGGTTCGCTCAGCGGCGTGATCGGGTACCGCCGCGAACTGGCCGACCAGGGCCGCCGGGTGCTGCGCCTGGGCACCGCCTCGCTGCTCGGCGGGCTGGTCGGCGCGCTGCTGCTGACCAGGCTGCCGAGCGGGGCCTTCGACGCGATCGTCCCGGTGCTGATCCTGCTCGCGCTCGTGCTGGTGGTGATCCAGCCCCGGGTGGCCAAGGCCGTCGCCGCCCGCCGCCGCCCCGGCGGCGATCCGGACGGCAGCCCGGTCCTGCTGGTCGGGGTGTTCCTGACCGGCATCTACGGCGGCTACTTCGGCGCCGCGCAGGGCGTGCTGCTGATGGCCCTGATGGGCATGCTGCTCCAGGAGGACCTCCAGCGGATCAACGCGGTGAAGAACGCCCTGGCGATGATCGTCAACGCCGTCGCCGCGCTCTTCTTCCTCTTCACCTCGACGGTGAACTGGACCGCCGCCGGTCTGATCGCGGCGGGCTCGCTGGTCGGCGGCCTGGTCGGCGCCAAGGTCGGCCGCCGCCTCCCGCCGACGGCGCTGCGCGGGGTCATCGTGGTGGTCGGCCTCGTGGCCGTCGCCAAGCTGCTGTTGAGCTGAAGGGCCGTCAGGCCGTCGGGCCCGGCAGGGTGTCGGGGCATCGAAACGTCGGAACATCGGAACGTCGGAGGAGTACGCCATGGCCCTGGAGATGCGTGAGAGCTGCGAGCGCTGCGCGGTGTCGCTGACCGCGGACGGCGGCGCCTCGATATGTTCCTACGAGTGCACCTTCTGCCCGGACTGCACCGAGGCCATGGCCGGCGGCTGCCCCAACTGCGGCGGCGAGCTGGTGACCCGTCCGCGCCGGAAGGCCGCCTGACACCGGAACCCCGGACGTCCCGGAACTGCGGACGTACCGGAAATCCGGCACCCCGGACCGACCATCCAGCAGGAGCGCGGCGATGAGCAGCAGGGCACGGCTGAACGAGGACGAGATCACGGCGGCCCTGGCGGCGCTGCCCCGGTGGACGCGGGAGGGCGACAGCATCGCCCGTACCGCCGACGCCCCGGACTTCCCGGCGGCGGTCCGGGTGGTCGTCGCCGTCGCCGAGCAGGCCGAGTCGCTCGACCACCACCCCGACATCGACATCCGCTGGCGCACCCTGCGCTTCGTCCTGTCCACCCACAGCGCCGGCGGCCTCACCGGTCTGGACTTCACCCTCGCCGCCCGGATCGACGAGGCCCTGCGCGCCGAGTCGGCCTCCTGACGCCGCCGCAGGACCGGCCGGCCCGGGACGGTACGGGCGAGGGCCCGGGCCGCGCCCCCGGGCGGGCGTGAGATGCTGACTGCCGCATCGGCAGGCGGGCGGGGCTCGGGAGGGACGGAACGGATGGCGCAGGAGCCCTTCGGAGACGCCCACGACCGGCAGCCGTGGCCGCCCCAGGGCCACCCGGACTGGCAGAGCGGCGGGTACGGCGGGTACGCCGAGCAGCAGCAGACAGCTCAGCAGCCGTCGCAGTGGCCGCCGCAGCAGGGCTACGGCTCGGCCGAGTACGGGCAGCAGCAGCCGCAGTCCGGCCAGGGCGGTTACGGGCCCACCGGCTACGACCAGAGCGGGTACGACCAGGCCGGCTACGGCCGGAGCGGGTACGACCAGGCCGGTTACGAGCAGAGCGGTGTCGGCCCGACCGGCTACGTCGAGGGCGACTACGTCCAGGGCGGTTACGTCCAGGGCCCGTACGGCGGCCAGGAGCAGTACCAGCCGTACCCGCAGTACCCGGACCACGCGCAGCCGCACCAGCCCTACGCGCCGTACGCCACCCCGCAGCAGCCCGCCGACGAGGGGCTGTACGTCCCGGCGGGGGCGGAGTACTCGGCGGACGGCTACGTGCACATCGAGGAGGCCGGGCCGGCGCCCGTCCCCGAGGAGCCCGCGGCGACCACTCCGGTGCGGGCCCCCGAGCCGCAGGCCGAGCCGGCCCCGCGGTCGAGGGCCGCGGCCCGTCGAGGGGGCGGCGGCGGTTCCGGCGCGGGTGAGGGCTCCGGCTCCTCGCTCTCCGCCAAGGCCCGGAAGGCCGCCGACGCGGTGCTGACCGGGGAGCACATGCCCAGCCGCAAGGCCCTGCTGGTGCGGACCGGCGCCGGGGTGGCCGCGCTGGGAGTGCTGGTGGCGGCCGGGCTGACGGTCGGCGCCGAGGGCGGCGGCAGCGCGGCGGCGAGCAGCGGCGGCGAGCCGGGCTTCGCGGTGGCGCACGACCGGGTGTGGGCCGCGCAGCCGGCCGCGGCCGGTCCGTCCGGGGGCGACGACACGCTGATCGGCGGCTGGCTGCTGGCCGACGCGGTGGTCCGGGCCGACGGCTCCGGGGTGCACGCGTACGACCGGGCGGGCGGCAAGGCGACCTGGTCGGTGGAGCCGCCGGCCGCCGGGGCCGTCCCGTGCGGGCTGTCGGCGGGGGTGAACCCGGCGGGCCTGGGCGCGGCCCTGTTCCGTCCGCAGGCCGATCCGAAGAGCCCCTGCACGCTGGTGGCCGCCGTGGACACCAAGACCGGCAAGACCGTCTGGACCAAGAGCCTCTCGGACGCCAAGGGCGCCTACTCGGCCCGGGTCGGTGTCACCGAGGACAAGGTGATCGCCGTCGGCGACGACCGGGTGCTGGCCTGGGAGTCCGCCGACGGGAAGGACGTCTGGCAGTACACCGGGCAGGGCAAGTTCTGCACCCTGTCCGGCGGCGTCAGCGGCAAGACCGTGCTCGTCGCCTCCTCCTGCGCCGACTCGACCCCCGCCGACCAGGCCGTCGCGCTGAACACCGCGGACGGCAAGGTCGGCTGGTGGCGGGGCCTGAACAACCAGCCGAAGACGGTGACCGTGCTGTCGGCCGAGCCGTCCGTGGTCCTCACCACCGGCGGGAAGCCCGAGGAGGACCGGGTGTTCGCCTGGGGCGCGGGCGGCGACCCGGCCGCCGAGATCCCGGTGGCCGTTGACGGCGGCCGGCTGGACGTCGCCCACGGTACGTTTTCGGCCACTCCCGAGGTGTACTTCGAGGGCCGCACGATGGTCACCACGCTGGCCCCGCCGAACGGCGGCGGGCCGGTGGCCGCGGTCGGCTACGACCTGGACACCGGCAAGCAGCGCTGGAAGACGCCGACCGCCGCCAAGGGCGCCGTCCGGGCGGTCGGCATCGACGGCGGGTCGCTGGTGCTCGCCGCCGACGAACGCCGCGACCAGCCCGCCCGCCTCAGCCGGTTCCCGCTGGCGGGCGGCCGGGAGGCGACCGGGGGCAACTTCCCGGCCGGCACCGGCTCGCTGCTGATCTCCGGACGGGTGCTCATCGGCGGCGGGCAGGTGGTCGTGGTGCCCGAGCACTCGACGAACTACGGTACGGCGGCGGGGTACCGGGCGAAGGACTGAGGCCCTCCGCCCGGGTTTCCGGCCTCCTTGCGCCTCCTCGTGCCGCCTTACGCCGCGGAGACGGGCCGGCCCGGTACGGCCGGCAGCCAGTCGGCGAGGTCCCGGACCTCCGAGCCGCGCAGACCGAGCGCCAGCATCAGGCTGGCCTGCGGCGTCGGCTCGAACGGGCGGCGCAGCAGCTTCATCCCGGCCTGCTCCGGCGTGCGGTCCGCCTTGTGCTGGTTGTCCTCCGCGCACGCGGCCACGGTGTTCATCCAGCTGTCGGCACCTCCGCGCGACCTGGGCTGGAGGTGGTCCACCGTGGTGGCCCGCCGGCCGCAGTACGCGCACAGGTGCCGGTCCCGCGCCAGGACGCCGCGCCGCGACCACGGAGCCTGTTGTCGGAACGGCACCCGTACGTACCGTTGCAGTCTGATCACCCGCGGCACCGGGACGGCAATGCCCGTCCCCCGGATCGAGCGCAGCGGATGCGCCTGCTCCACCACGGCCTTGTCCTGGAGCACCAGGACGACGGCGCGCTGGAGCGACACCGTCGTCAGGGGCTCGTAGCTCGCGTTCAGAACCAGCGTGTTGCGCACTCGGCACACCCTTCCCGCGGGCGTGCCACGGCGGCACGACCGTCTCCACACACGTCACTGCCGCCGCACGGCGGTGGAACCACTCTGAATGGGCCCGTAGCCGTCGAACAACGGAATTTCCGGTATCGGGGAGGGGCCCGGGACGGCGGACCGGCCGACCGGGAGGGGTGCCTCGGGGAAACTCGCTGGCCGGAACCGCGTAGGCTCTATCAGGCTGGAGTCGTACCGACCCGGAGCCCGACCGAACCGGGCCAGCACTGGTCGGACGCCCGATCGAAGGAGAAGCGTGACCGTGACGGACATCGTCGACGAGCTGCAGTGGCGCGGGCTGATCGCCCTTTCCACTGACGAGGACGCACTGCGCAAGGCGTTCGCGGACGGCCCGGTCACGTTCTATTGCGGCTTCGACCCGACGGCCCCCAGCCTGCACCTCGGCAACCTGGTGCAGATCCTCACCATGCGCCGCATCCAGCAGGCGGGGAACCTCCCGCTCGGGCTGGTCGGCGGCGCCACGGGCCTGATCGGCGACCCGAAGCCCACCGCCGAGCGCGTGCTCAACGACCCCGAGACGGTGGCCGGCTGGGTCGAGCGCCTGCGCGGCCAGATCTCGCGCTTCCTCGACTTCGAGGGCCCGTACGCGGCGCGCATGGTCAACAACCTGGACTGGACGTCCGGGATGTCGGCGATCAGCCTGCTGCGTGACGTGGGCAAGTACTTCCGGGTCAACAACATGATCGCCAAGGAGGCCGTCGCCCGACGGCTCAACTCCGACGCGGGCATCAGCTACACCGAGTTCAGCTACCAGATCCTCCAGGGCATGGACTACCTGGAGCTGAACCGCCGCTACGGCTGCGCCCTGCAGACCGGCGGCAGCGACCAGTGGGGCAACCTGACCGCCGGCACGGACCTGATCCGCAAGGCCGACGGCAAGTCCGTCCACGCGCTGGCCACGCCGCTGATCGTCAAGGCCGACGGCACCAAGTTCGGCAAGACCGAGTCCGGCACGGTCTGGCTCGACCCCGAGCTGACCACCCCGTACGCCTTCTACCAGTTCTGGCTGAACGCGGACGACCGGGACGTCCCCACCTTCCTGCGGATCTTCAGCTTCCGCTCGAAGGAGGAGGTCGAGGAGCTGGAGCGCGAGACCATCGAGCGCCCGGCCGCCCGCCTTGCCCAGCGCGCCCTCGCCGAGGAGCTCACCACGCTGGTGCACGGCGCGGAGCAGTACGAGCGCGCGGTCGCCGCGTCCAAGGCGCTGTTCGGCCAGGGTGACCTCGCCGACCTGGAGGCCCCCACCCTGGCCGCCGCCCTGGCCGAGGTCCCGAAGGCCGAGGTGTCCGAACTCCAGACGGTGGTCGACCTGCTGGTCGCCGTCGGGCTGTCGCCCAGCCGTTCGGCCGCCCGCCGGACGATCAAGGAGGGCGGTGCCTACCTCAACAACGTCAAGGTGACGGACGAGGAGGCGGTGCCGACCGAGGCCGACCTGCTGCACGGCCGCTGGCTGGTGCTGCGGCGCGGCAAGCGGAACCTGGCGGCGGCGGAGCTGGTCGCCGCCGGCTGACGGCCGGTCGCCAGCCGGGCCGGCGGAGGCTGCCGGTTGAGGCTTGGCTGAAAGCACACCTGCTCTGAGCTGCGGCTTCGAGCCCCGAGGGCCGGATCTGGACAGATCCGGCCTTCGACGTTTGACGATGTCGTCCAGGTGGCCTAGTGTTGAACGAGTCGCTGGAGCGGCCACCCCACTCAGCAAGACCCACTCCCACTCTGATTCCCATGAAAATGGGTTCGTCGGCATTGCCGTCTACGGGTGAGTGTGAATTTCGAGTGACACTCGGAATGCGGTAATGTGGTGGACGTCGCGAAAAGCGGACCCGGCCAGTTCGGGAAATCGGATGAATGAAACTCCGGAAAACGGAGCGGAAAACGTCTGATAAGCTGGTAACACGAAAGAACGAAGCCCGGAGGGTCCGCTGGAAGGCGGTCCGAAGGAAGCGTCCGTTCCTTGAGAACTCAACAGCGTGCCAAAAGTCAACGC
>NZ_JBHVVE010000044.1:0-15474 GCF_042883725.1 Kitasatospora sp. NPDC058184 | reverse complement strand
ATGGTACTGCAGGGGGGACCCTGTGGGAGAGTAGGACGCCGCCGAACAATTATTCAAGGCCGCGGCCCCAGCGACTCGCTGGGGCCGCGGCCTTTTTGTGTTTTGCGAACGTGAAGAAGATCGGCAAAAGCGGGACTTCCGCCCAGACGCGGAGGGTCCCGGCATGTCGGACAATGGAGAAGGTACGCGGGCCAGCAGGCCGGCGTCGAAGCCGCGTGGCGGTGGTGGAGTCGTATGCTCCGCCCGCGGTGTAGCTGAAGCAGCAGAAGGAGTCACCACGATGTCGAACCAGCCCCAGGACCGTCCCGAGCGTCGATCGGACGACGGCCGAGGCTACGAGCCCCGGTCCCGCGGGGGCTGGTCCAACGACCGTGGCGGCGACCGCGGTGGCTTCCGCCGCGATGACCGCCCCTCCGGCGGCTACCGTCGCGACGACCGTGACGACCGTCCGCGTCGTGACGACCGTCCGTCGGGCGGCGGGTACGGCCGCGACCGCGACGACCGCGGTGGCGACCGTGGCGGCTTCCGCCGTGACGACCGCCCCACCGGCGGGTACAACCGCGACCGCGGCGACCGTCCGTCGGGCGGTTTCAACCGTGACGACCGTGGCGGCGAGCGCGGTGGTTTCCGTCGCGATGACCGTCCGTCGGGTGGCGGTTTCAACCGCGACCGTGGCGACCGTCCGGCCGGCGGTGGCTTCCGCCGTGACGACCGCCCCTCGGGTGGTTTCAACCGTGACGACCGTGGTGGCGACCGTGGCGGTTTCCGTCGTGACGACCGTCCGTCGGGTGGCGGTTTCAACCGCGACCGTGGTGACCGTCCGGCCGGCGGTGGCTTCCGCCGTGACGACCGCCCCTCCGGCGGCGGTTTCCGCCGTGACGACCGCCCCTCCGGTGGCGGCTTCCGCCGCGATGACCGCCCGTCCGGTGGTTTCCGTCGGGACGACCGTGACGACCGTCCGCGTCGTGACGACCGCCCCTCCGGCGGTTTCAACCGCGATGACCGTGGCGGCGACCGTGGCGGTTTCCGTCGCGATGACCGTCCGTCGGGTGGCGGTTTCAACCGCGACCGTGGTGACCGTCCGGCCGGCGGTGGCTTCCGCCGTGACGACCGCCCCTCGGGTGGCTTCAACCGTGACGACCGCGGTGGCGACCGCGGTGGCTTCCGTCGTGACGACCGCCCGAGCGGTTTCCGTCGTGACGACCGTGACGACCGTCCGCGTCGTGACGACCGTCCGTCGGGTGGCGGTTTCAACCGCGACCGTGGTGACCGTCCGGCCGGCGGTGGCTTCCGCCGCGATGACCGCCCCTCGGGTGGCTTCAACCGTGACGACCGCGGCGGCGACCGTGGCGGCTTCCGCCGTGACGACCGCCCGTCCGGCGGCTTCAACCGCGATGACCGCGGCGGCGACCGCGGTGGTTTCCGCCGTGACGACCGCCCGAGTGGTTTCCGTCGTGACGACCGTGACGACCGTCCGCGTCGTGACGACCGTCCGTCGGGTGGCGGTTTCAACCGCGACCGTGGCGACCGTCCGGCCGGCGGTGGCTTCCGCCGTGACGACCGCCCCTCCGGTGGCTTCAACCGCGATGACCGCGGTGGCGACCGTGGCGGCTTCCGCCGCGACGACCGTGGTGGCGACCGCGGCGGCTTCCGCCGTGACGACCGCCCGTCGGGTGGCGGCTACCGCCGTGACCGGGACGAGCGCGGCGGCGACCGCCGGGAGTACGACGACCGCCGGGGCAACTACGAGCCCGTCAAGCGTCTGCCGATCCCGGAGGACGTCACCGGCTACGAGCTGGACGCGGACGTGCGCCAGGAGCTCAAGAGCCTGCCCAAGACCCTCGCGGACGACGTCGCCCGCAACCTGGTGATGGTGGCCCGCCTGCTCGACGGCGAGGCGGAGGAGGCCTACCAGTACTCGCGCATCGCGCTCCGTCTGGCCTCCCGCGTGGCGGCCGTCCGTGAGGCGGCCGGTTTCGCCTCGTACATGACGCAGCGCTACTCCGAGGCGCTGACCGAGTTCCGCGCCGCCCGTCGGATGACCGGCCGGGCGGACCTGTGGCCCGTGATGGCCGACTGCGAGCGCGGTCTGGGCCGTCCGGAGCGGGCGCTGGCGATGGCCGGCGAGCCCGAGGTGAAGCAGCTGGACAAGGCCGGCCAGGTCGAGATGCGCCTGGTGGCGGCCGGTGCCCGCGCCGACATGGAGCAGTTCGACGCCGCCGTGGTGACGCTGCAGAGCCCGGAGCTTGCCTCCAACTCCGTTCAGCCGTGGACCGCGCGCCTGCGGTACGCCTACGCCGAGGCCCTGATCGCGGCCGGCCGGGCCGACGAGGCCCGTGACTGGTTCGCCAAGGCCGCCGAGGCCGACACCGACGGCACCACCAACGCCTCGGAGCGGCTGGCCGAGATCGACGGCGTGGAGTTCACCGACACGCTCGACCCGGAGCTGGCCGAGGACGAGGCCGAGTCGACGGACGCCCCGGTGCAGAAGAAGCGCGGTGGCGGCGACCACTCCGAGGACCGCGTGATCTTCGAGGACGAGGAGGACGTCGAGGAGTTCTACGACGAGGACGACCTCGAGATCGACGACGACTTCGACGGCGTCGTCCCCGAGCGCGCCCAGCAGGCCGAGGCCGCCGAGGCCGAGGAGTCGAAGGCCGCCAAGGCCGACGCCGACGCCGACAAGAGCTGAGCAGCTCCCAGGCAAACGCCGTGAGGCCCTGCCGTTCCCCGGGAAACTCCGGGAACGGCAGGGCCTCACGGCGTTCCGGCCCGTGTTCGGTCCGGCCGAGGTGTCAGCCCCGGGCGGTGTCAGCCCAGCGCGAGGTTGCGCAGCACCAGCCCGGTGGCCGGCTTCGGCCCGAAGGAGGTGGACTTGCGCGGCATGGTGACGCCCTGCTCGGCCAGCCGTCGTACCACGGACTCCCGGACCGGGTGCAGCAGGACGGCGGTGCCGCCGGTGCGCGCGGCCTCCTGTTCGGCGGCCACGGCGGTGTGCAGGTAGCCGATGTCGTCCGGGCCGTCGGGGACGTGCCAGGTGCGGTCCAGCAGGGTGGCGTGCAGGACGGTGGCGTCCAGGTGGCGCCACTCCTCGGGCCGGCCGTGCGGCACGGTGGCGTCGAGCAGGGACTCCTCGGGCTCGCCGAGCAGCCAGTAGACGCCGTCGCCGCCGGTCAGGACGAAGCCGTTGCCGCCGTGCCGCTTCTGCTCGGCGAGGGCCTGGAGCGCGGCGGACAGCGGCCCGGGGACCTCCTTGACCTTCCACTGGTCGCCGAGCCGCTCCAGCGCCTCGGCCACCGGCAGCCGGTACAGCACGCGATGGATGGCACGGACCCGCAGCGGGTAGCGGGCGGTGTCCACCAGGAGCACCATGCCGCGGTCCCAGGGGCTGCGCGGCAGGTGGCGGTGCTCGCGCTGGAGGCGGAGGTACATCTCCCAGCGGTGGTGGCCGTCGGCGATCAGCGCCCGGCAGGTGGCCAGGTCGCGGCTGATCTCGGCGATCTCGGCCGGGGCGGTGACCGCCCACAGGCGGTGGTGGGTGCCGTCGCTGGTGGCGGTGGAGAGCAGCGGCTCGCGTTCGACCGTCCGCTCGATCACGCCGGAGGCGCCGCCGCCGCCCCGGTAGGTGAGCAGCAGCGGTTCCAGGTTGGCCCGGGTGGTGCGCATCAGGCCGACCCGGTCGGCGACCGGCCGGGGCATCACGTCCTCGTGCGGGAGCACCACGCCGCCCTCGCGGCCGCTCACCGCGAGGGCGCCGATCAGGCCGCGCTGGAGCAGCTCGGGGGAGTCGGCGGTGGCCGGGAGCCGCTGCTCGTAGACGTAGATCGCGGGCTCGGGGTCGGCGGCCAGGACGCCCTCGCGCTGCCAGGCGGCCAGCAGCCGGGCGGCGTGCCGGTAGCGGGTGTCGCGGTCGGGGCGGTCGCCGGCGTCCTCGGGCTCGGGCCTGGGCAGGATCAGCCGGACCACGTTGTGCGGGTCGGCGGTCTCCAGGTCGAGCCGGCGGCCCGGGTCCACGACGTCGTACGGCGGGGACGTCACGGCGGCCAGGGTGCCGACCCGGTCGGGGACGTAGCGCAGGCCGCGGAAGGGGGACAGGGACAGGCCGGCGGTGGCGACGTGCCCGGGATCGCCGGGGCCGCCCTCGGGAGTCTCGACTCCGTCTTCTGCACTGGGTGTGCTCATTCTGGGCATCGTAACCGGGTACGCGTTGTTGAGAGATCGGAATACCCGTGCCGATCTGTGGGGCGGGTGTGCGACCGAGGGCGAGGTACGGCATGGACGACGGGCAGGAACGGGTGGACGGCGGCGGCCCGGCCGAGTCGGGCGGGCCGGTCGGTGCCACCCGCGGGGACGCTCCGGCCGACGGCGTGCCGGGCCGCGTGCCGGGCGACGGTTCGACGGCCGGTGCGGTGCCGGTCGGTTCGGAGGGCGGCTCGGAGGCGGGTACGGAGACCGGCGGGGTGCCGCGGCAGAGCCGCTCCGGGGAGCCCACCGGGGACGTCTACGACTGGTTCCGCCGGGGCGCCCAGCTGCTGGCGCAGGGGCATCCGGCGGCCGCCGAGCAGCTGCTCGCCCGGGCGGTGGCGGCCGAGCCGCACTCGCGCAGCATCCGGGAGGCGCTGGCGCGGGCCCAGTTCGACGCGGGCTCGTACGCGGCGGCGCTGGCGAACTTCCGTGCCGTGGCGCTCGCGGATCCGGCGGACGACTACGCTCAGTTCGGATGGGGCGTCTCGGCGGCCCGGCTGGGCGACTTCGAGACCTCCGCCGAGCACCTGGCGCTGGCCGTGGCGATGCGGCCGGAGTCCGACCACTACCGGCAGGCGTTGCGGCAGACCAGGGCGACCCTGGCGGCCCGCGCCGGGGCGTACGGCCCGCTGCTGCCGGGAGCCCCCGGGTACGTGGAGCCCCCGGCGGGCGCCGAGGGCCCGGCCGGCGGAACGGCGGGCACCGCCGGTGCCGACGGCGGCGCCTGACCGGTGGGCGCCGCGACCCGGCCGGACGCGGTACGAGGCGCCGGGCCGGAGGCCGTACCGGACGCCCTGACACCCTGACGCACGAGGACGTGCGACACGGACGACGCAGTGAACGACGACGCAGTGAATGAGGTAGCGCAGCCATGACCGAGACGGCCACCCCCGTGCGACGGACCGCCCCCGGAGGCAGCGAGCGGCCGCTGACCGACGCGTACGACACCGCGCTGCTCGACCTGGACGGCGTGGTCTACGCCGGCGCGCACGCGATCGAGCACGCGGTGGACGCCCTGGACGCGGCCCGGACGGCCGGAATGCGGCTCGCGTACGTGACCAACAACGCCTCCCGCCCGCCGCGGGTGGTCGCCGAGCACCTGACCGAGCTGGGCGTCCCGGCCGAGCCGGCCGACGTGATCAACTCGGCCCAGGCCGCCGCCCGGCTGGTCGCCGAGAAGGTGCCGGCCGGCTCGAAGGTGCTGGTGGTGGGCGGTCTCGGGCTGGAGGAGGCGCTGGCCGAGCTGGGGCTGGTCGCGGTCCGCTCGCTGGCCGACGGGCCGCTCGCGGTGGTCCAGGGCTTCGACCCCTCGGTGGGGTGGACGGACCTCGCGGAGGCCGCGTACGCGGTGCAGAGCGGCCTGCCCTGGGTGGCGTCCAACCTGGACCTGACGGTGCCGAGGGCCCGCGGCATCGCGCCCGGCAACGGCACCCTGGTGGCGGCCGTGCGGGCGGCGACCGGGGTGGAGCCGGAGGTGGCGGGCAAGCCGCTGCCGCCGATGCACCGGGAGACCGTGCTGCGCACCGGCGCGGAGCGGCCGCTGGTGGTCGGGGACCGGCTGGACACCGACATCGAGGGCGCGTTCAACGGCGGGGTGGACAGCCTGCTGGTGTTCACCGGCGTGACCACCCCGGAGCTGCTGCTGGCGGCCCCGGTCGAGCACCGGCCGACCTACCTGGCGGCGGACCTGCGCGGACTGCTCGTCCCGCACCCGGCGGTGACGCCGGTGGACGGCGGCTTCGGGTGCGGCGGCTGGGTCGCGGGCGTCGAGGCCGGGGTGCTGCGGCTGTCCGGGGCCGGGGACCGCTGGGACGGCCTGCGGGCGCTGTGCGCGGCCGCGTGGACGGTGCTGGACGCGGGCGGCGCGCCGGTGGACGGCCGGAAGGCGCTGGCCGACCTGGGGTTCTGAGGACGGCCCGGCGGTCGGCGGGTACGGCGGCCGGGGTCAGAGCAGGGTGCGCAGCCGCAGCAGGTCGCGGAAGCCCGCCTCCAGCCTGACCCGGCCGCTCGCCCATGCGGAGGCGAAGTTGAGCCGCCCGCCGACCAGCGCGACCAGGTCGTCGCTGCTCATGGTGAGCCGGATCTCCGCCTTCCCGGCCGGGGCGCCGGGGGCCACCACCACGTCCTGGATCCGGCCGTCGCGCAGCCGCCCGGTGAAGGTCAGGTCGAGGTCGGTGATCCGGCAGCTGAGCGAGCGGTCGAGGGCCGCGGCCTTGCGGACGTCGCCGGTGGACTTCGTCATGTTCCGGCTGAGCTGCTCCAGCGCCTCCCGGCACTCCTCGGCGTTCGCCACGGGCCGGCTCCCTCCCCCGGTCGCTACGGTGCTGACTGCGGGCCACGGTACCTCAGGCGGGTTTTGGCGGTAGCGTCGTCGGTGGGGTGCCCGGAACGGCGCCCGGGTACTGAGGGCGACGGAGCGACGCCCAGAGGCGATTGGGAGGCACCCGGATGCTGCCGAGGACGGTTCGGGGAGTGGTGGAGACCGCCGCCGGCGTGGTCGAGGAGGTCGGCAAGCTGGTCGTCGGGACGGCGAGCTCGATCCTGGAGAAGGCCGGGGTCGACGTCGCCAGGGTCGAGCGCAGGCTGGGCGGCCAGTTCCCGCCGTCGGTGGAGACCCTGCAGACCCTCGCCGGGGAGGCGGTCACCGCCGGGCGGGCCGGGGTGGACCTGGCCGTCGGCGTGGCGCGCAACGAGGCGGAGAAGGTCTTCGAGAGGGTCGGCGACCAGGTGACCAAGGTCGGCGTGGTGCTGGCGTACCTGGAGACCAAGCTGCGCGAGGTCGAGGAGGAGGCGCCGGCGGCCGCGGCCGGGCCGGGGGCGTACGGGGCCGAGGAGCCGGTGCCGGCGCCGCGGGCCGGCGACCTCTTCGGGCGCGGGTGGGAGGCCGAGGAGGAGCGGTCGGCCGCCCGGACGGTGGGTGAGCCGATAGTCGCCGAGCGGGTGGAGGTGGACGAGCCGGTCGAGGTCGACCCGCCGGTCCCGCCCGTTTCGTCCGTCCCGCGGGTGTCCGCGGTCGCCCCGGCCCCGCGGGAGGAGCCCGCGGCGGAGGAGAGCACCGCCGGGAAGAGCTCTGCCGGGAAGGCCGCCGCCGAGAAGAGCACGGCGAAGAAGCCCACCGAGGTGAAGAAGGCCACCCCGGCGAAGAAGACGTCGGCCAAGACGACGCAGGCCGGGAAGGCCGCCGCGAAGCGGACGACGACCGTCAAGAAGTCCGCCACCCCCCGGCAGGCCGAGGCCGGAACCGAGCCCGGGACGCCCGCGAAGCGTGCGGCGACCAGGAAGACCACCGTCCGCAAGGCCACCAGCACGAAGAAGCCCGGCGACCCGAAGAAGTCCGACGACGCGAAGAAGCCCGATGCCCGAGACGAGTGAACCGCCCCGGTCCGTCCGGCACGCCGGGCCGCCAGCACCGCTCGACGCGGTGCTCCCCGCCGAGCCGCTCGGCGTCGAGCTGCTCCCCACCGGCCACCCCGGGGTGGACGCCGGACTGGCCCGGCTGGAGGCCCTGGACGGGGTCCCCGCCGAGGCACACGTCGCGGTGTACGAAGATGTTCACCAGCGGCTCGTCGACACACTGGCCGCGCTCGACCAGGAATGACCCGCAGGATCCGTAGGAGCTGAAACACCAGTGGCAGTGGCACGACGTCGACTCGACGCGGAATTGGTCCGCCGCAAGCTGGCCCGATCGCGTGAGCACGCGTCCGAGCTGATCGCCGCCGGCCGGGTGACGGTCGGCGGCGCCACCGCGACCAAGCCGGCCACCCAGGTGGAGACCTCGGCGGCGGTCGTGGTGGCGAAGGACGAGAACGACCCCGACTACGTCTCGCGCGGCGGCCACAAGCTCGCCGGCGCGTTCGCGGCCTTCGTGCCGCAGGGCCTGGTCGTCGAGGGCCGCCGGGCGCTGGACGCGGGCGCGTCCACCGGCGGGTTCACCGACGTGCTGCTGCGGGCCGGGGCCGCGCACGTGCTGGCGGTGGACGTCGGCTACGGGCAGCTCGCCTGGTCGCTGCAGAGCGACGAGCGGGTCACCGTGATGGACCGCACCAATGTGCGCGAGCTGACGCCGGAGCTGATCGGCGGCACCCGGGTCGACCTGGTGGTGGGCGACCTGTCGTTCATCTCGCTCGGCCTGGTGCTCCCGGCCCTCGCCTCCTGCGCGGCCGAGGACGCGGACCTGGTGCTGATGGTCAAGCCCCAGTTCGAGATCGGCAAGGAGCGGCTGGGCAGCGGCGGGGTGGTGCGCAGCCCGCAGCTGCGCGCCGAGATGGTGCGCCAGGTCGCGGGGCAGGCGTGGGAGCTCGGGCTGGGCGTGCGCGCGGTCACCGCGAGCCCCCTGCCGGGGCCGTCCGGCAACGTCGAGTACTTCCTCTGGCTGCGCCGTGACGCTCCGCGGCTGGACCCCGCGGACGCGGACCGGGCCGTGGCGGAGGGGCCCCGGTAGGGTGCCTTGCGAGCGTCCGGCCCGTCATGTCGTATGGCGCGGCCGCCCCGGGACCAAGGGCGACCCGGCAGGCGTTAGGGAGAGGGCAGCGGCATGAGCGATGAAGAACGTACGGTCTTCCTGATCGCGCACACCGGCCGGGAGACGGCGCTGCGCAGCGTCGAGGCCCTGGTGCACGGGCTGCTGAAGGTGGGGCTCCGGATCAGACTGCTGGAAGCCGAGGCGG
Source organism: Kitasatospora sp. NPDC058184 (assembly GCF_042883725.1). Lineage (NCBI taxonomy): Bacteria > Bacillati > Actinomycetota > Actinomycetes > Kitasatosporales > Streptomycetaceae > Kitasatospora > Kitasatospora sp. NPDC058184. The sequence goes on along the minus strand of NZ_JBHVVE010000044.1, from coordinate 6,562 downwards.
TGGACCTGGACCTGCCGGAGGGCGTCGAGAAGGTCACCGAGGGCCCCGGGGCGGCGGACGGCTGCGAGCTGATCCTGGTGGCCGGCGGGGACGGGACGCTGCTGCGCGGGGCGGAGCTGGCGCGCTCCCACGGGCTGCCGATGCTCGGGATCAACCTGGGCCGGGTGGGCTTCCTCGCCGAGGCCGAGCGGGACGACCTGGCCGTGGTCGTCGAGCGGGTGGTCGACGCCGACTACGAGGTCGAGGAGCGGATGACGATCGACGTCATCGTCCGCACCAACGGCGACGTGGTGCACGAGGACTGGGCGCTGAACGAGGCCTCGATCGAGAAGGCGTCCCGGGAGCGGATGCTGGAGGTGGTGACCGAGGTGGACGGCCGTCCGGTCTCCAACTTCGGCTGCGACGGCGTGGTGTGCGCGACGCCGACCGGGTCCACCGCGTACGCGTTCTCCGGCGGCGGGCCGGTGGTGTGGCCGGAGGTGGAGGCGCTGCTGATGGTGCCGATCTCCGCGCACGCGCTGTTCGCCCGCCCGCTGGTGACCTCGCCGGAGTCGGTGCTGGCGGTCGAGGTGCAGCCCAAGACCCCGCACGGGGTGCTCTGGTGCGACGGGCGGCGTTCGGTCGAACTGCCCGCCGGGGCGCGGGTGGAGGTCCGCCGGGGCCGGACGCCGGTGCGGCTGGCCAGACTGCACCGGGCGCCGTTCACCGACCGGCTGGTGGCCAAGTTCGCGCTGCCGGTGACGGGTTGGCGCGGCCGGGCCGACCACCAGTAGCCGCGGTCGGCCGCGGCACGGCCGACCGCGGCCCGTACAGACGCGGTTCGTCCGGCCGCGGCCCGCGCGAACGCGCCAAAGTTCCCGCGCGCCAAGGGACTTGCCCCGCCGCGCGGCCGTCAGACCGCCAGCGGCTGGGACTCGTCCGCCGGTTCGAGGCGTCCGCCGGCCGCTGCCTGGGCGGCCAGGTCGGCGAGGCGTTCGACGGCGGCGGGGACGGTCGCGGCGGGCACGGTGACCGGGAGGCGGATGTGGTGCTCGAAGGCGCCGTCCGAACCGAAGCGGTTGCCGGAGGCGATCCGCACCCCGCTGCGCTCCCCGGCCCGGGCCAGCGCCGCGCCGGACAGGCCGTCGGTGGAGACCCACAGTGAGAGCCCGCCCGACGGCATGGTGAAGCTCCACCCGGGCAGCCGTTCGGGCAGGGCGGCGGCGAAGGCCCGCGCGGTGGCCCGCAGCCGGGTCAGCTGATGCTCCCGCACGTCGGGCAGCGGATCGCCCAGCAGCTCGGCGGCGATCAGCTGGTCCAGCACCGGGGTGCCGACGTCGCTGTAGACCCGCTCGGTGGCCAGCCGGCGTACCAGCGCGGGCGCGGCCCGGACCCAGCCGATCCGCAGGCCGCCCCAGAGCAGCTTGCCCGCCGAGCCGACGGTGACCACCTGGGCGGCGCGGTCCAGGGCCGCCGTCGGGCGCGGCAGCGGCGTGGACGGCGGTACGCCCCAGCCGAGTTCGGCGGTGGTCTCGTCGGCCAGCACGATGCTCCCGGCGGCCCTGGCGGCGGCCAGCAGTTCGCGGCGCTGCTCCTCGTCGATCAGCGCGCCGGTCGGGTTGTGGAAGTCCGGGATCACGTACGCGACCCGGGGGCCGGCCCCGCGCAGCACCCGCCGCCACTCGTCGAGGTCCCAGGTGGGCCGCGGCGTCCAGGTGTACGGCACCGGGACCAGGCGGGCGCCGGCCAGCCGCAGCGCCTGGAGGGTGTGGGCGTAGCTGGGCGCCTCGACGGCGACCCGGTCGCCGCGGCCGACCAGCGCCCGCTGGAGCAGGTGCAGGCCGCCCATCGCGCCGGTGGTGATCAGGATCTGGTCGGGGGTGGTGGGCAGTCCGCGCTCGGTGAAGCGGCGGGCGACGGCCTCGCGCAGCACCGGGACGCCGGTGGGGTAGTGGCCATGCCCGGCGGCGTAGTACGGCAGCTGTTCGACGGCCCGGGCGGCGGCCTGGCCGACCCAGGGCTGGGGGGCGGGCGGGGCGGCGACGCCGAGGTCGAGGATGCGGCCCTGCTCGTCCGGCGGGACGGGGTGCAGGGCCTCGCCGGGCGGCGGCGCGCCCTCGGGCAGGGCGGTCCAGCTGCCCGCGCCGCGCCGGCTGCGCAGGTAGCCGTCGCCGCGCAGGGTCTCGTACGCGGTGGCGACGGTGGTGCGGCTCATCGCCAGTGCGGTGGCCAGCTCGCGTTCGGCGGGCAGCCGGGCGCCGACCGGCAGCCGGCCCTCGGTGACCAGCAGCCGGATCTGTCCGGCCAGGGTGCGGTAGGCGGGGCGGCGGGCGGCGGCCGGCTCGGGGAGCCGGGCGGTGGTGAGCAGCCGCGCGAGTGCGGGCGGGGTGACGGTGGTGTGCCAGTCGACCATGGCTGAAAAGTCCACTTGCTCGGGATTGGCCCTGGAGCGGGCAGCTTTGGACTGGCCATCATGGCAGGGCGGCCATGCCGGCCGCCACCACCGGGCGCCCCGGTGGTGCAGCACCACCGCAGGAGCAGGCCTTGGCCACCACGACCACACCAGGATCAGCCACCCCCACCAGACCCGGACCGGCCGCCGGGCGGACGCTCGCCGTCCGGGTGTTCGGCGACACCCACGCCCTCGGCCGCCGGATACCGCAGCTGTTCGTCGGCCTCGCCCTGTACGGCGTGAGCATGGCGCTGATGCTCCGCGCCGGCCTCGGCCTCGACCCCTGGGACGTCCTGCACCAGGGCCTGCAGCGCACCATCGGCCTCTCGGTCGGCACCTGGGTGACGATCTGCGGCGCCCTCGTCCTGCTGCTGTGGATCCCGCTGCGCCAGCGCCCGGGCCTGGGCACCGTCGCCAACGTGCTGGTGATCGGCGCGGCCATGGACCTCACCCTGCGGGTCGTCGACGGCCCCGGCGCCCTGCCCGCCAGGATCGCGCTGACGGCCGCGGCGATCGCCCTCAACGGCCTGGCCAGCGGCCTCTACATCGGCGCCCGGCTCGGCCCCGGCCCGCGCGACGGCCTGATGACCGGCCTGCACCGGCGCACCGGCCGCTCGCTGCGGCTGATCCGCACCGGCATCGAGGTGACGGTCCTCACCGCCGGGCTGCTGCTCGGCGGCACCGCCGGGGCCGGCACCGTCGCGTACGCGCTGGCCATCGGCCCGCTGGTGCAGCTCCTGCTGCCCTGGTGCACCGTCCCGGTGCCCGCCGAGGACGCCCGGAAGGGATGAACTTCCGGGCACGGAGTTGCCGCGCGCCGTTGTCGCTCGTCGCGCGCCGGGGGCGGAACCTCGTAAGGTCGTCTCCGTGTTGGACGAGATGCGGATACGGGATCTTGGGGTCATCGACGACGCGGTGGTCGAACTCGCCCCCGGCTTCACCGCCGTGACCGGTGAGACCGGCGCCGGGAAGACCATGGTCGTGACCAGCCTCGGCCTGCTGCTGGGGGGACGCGCCGACCCGGGCCTGGTGCGCAACGGCACCGGACGCGCCGTCGTGGAGGGCCGCCTGGAGCTGCCCCCCGGCTCCCCGGCGGCGGTCCGCGCGCTCGAGGCCGGGGCCGAACTGGACGACGGCGCGTTGCTGATCAGCCGGACCGTCTCCGCCGAGGGCCGCTCCCGGGCGCACGTCGGCGGCCGGTCCGTCCCGGTCGGGCTGCTCGCCGAACTCGGCGAGGACCTGATCGCCGTGCACGGCCAGACCGACCAGCAGCGCCTGCTGCGCCCGGCCCGCCAGCGCGGCGCGCTGGACCGGTACGCGGGCGCCTCGGTGGCCGGGCCGCTGGCCCGCTACCGGGAGACCTACCGCGTCCTGCGCGAGGTCTCCGCGACCCTGGAGGAGCTGACCACCCGGGCCCGCGAGCGCGCCCAGGAGGCCGACCTGCTGCGCTTCGGCCTGGACGAGATCGCCGCCGCCGAGCCGGTGGCCGGCGAGGACGCCGAGCTGGCCGCCGAGGCCGAGCGGCTCGGCCACGCCGACGCGCTGTCCTCCGCCGCGACCCTCGCCCACGCCGCCCTGGCCGGCGACCCGGTCGACCCGGAGGCGCTGGACGCGGGCACCCTGCTCGCCCAGTCCCGCCGGGCCCTGGACGCGGTGCGCCACCACGACGAGCGGCTGGCCGCCCTGGCCGACCGCCTCAACGAGGTCGGCTACCTGCTCGCCGACGTGGCCGGCGACCTGGCCGGCTACGCGGACGACCTGGACGCCGACCCGGTGCGCCTGGCCGCCGTCGAGGACCGCCGGGCCGTCCTGGCCCAGCTGCTGCGCAAGTACGGCGGCGAGGAGAACTCGCTCGCCGAGGTGATCGCCTGGGCCGAGGCCAGCGCGGTGCGGCTCGCCGAGCTCGACGGCGACGACGACCGGATCGACGAGCTCGGCGCCCGGGAGAGCGAGCTGCGGGCCGAGCTGGCCGAGCTGGCCGCCGAGGTGTCGCAGGCCCGGTACGCCGCGGCCGGGCGGTTCGCCGACGCGGTCTCCGCCGAACTCGCCGAACTGGCCATGCCGCACGCCCGGGTGACCTTCGCGATCGGCCAGGTCGACGACCTGGCCGGGATCGAGGTCGGCGGGCGCACCGTCGCGTACGGACCGCACGGCGTGGACGAGGTCGAGGTGCTGCTCGCCCCGCACCCCGGCGCCCAGCCGCGCCCGATCGCCAAGGGCGCCTCCGGCGGTGAGCTGTCGCGCGTGATGCTCGCCGTCGAGGTGGTCTTCGCGGGCGCCGACCCCGTCCCCACCTACCTGTTCGACGAGGTGGACGCGGGCGTCGGCGGCAAGGCCGCGGTCGAGATCGGCCGCCGGCTGGCCAAGCTCGCCGAGTCCGCCCAGGTCGTGGTCGTCACCCACCTCCCGCAGGTCGCCGCGTTCGCCGACCGGCACCTGGTGGTGGAGAAGACCAACGACGGCACCGTGACCCGCAGCGGTGTCAAGGTGCTGAACGACGAGGAGCGGGTGCGCGAACTCTCCCGGATGCTGGCCGGCCTGGAGGACTCGGAACTGGGCCGCGCCCACGCCGAGGAACTGCTGGCCGCGGCCCGGGCCCCGCGCCGCCGCTAGCCGGGGCCGGCGGCCCCCCGGACGTCGGCGACGCGCCCCCGTGGCGCCGACTGTCCAAGAGGGCCGCCGACCTGGCATCGTGGCGGCTGGACACTGGCTTCCCAGCCCCGAGCGCCGCCGGGCGGGCAATCCTCGCGAAGCGGCGCGCGAACCTGATCGAGTCGGATGCGAGACGACGTGGACCATTCCGCCGCCCGGGCCACCGCGGCCGTCCCCGAACCGGGGCAGCTGCACGTGGTACTCGTCCTGGCCGCCAGCACCGGCGGCATCGGTGCGCACGTGCGCTCCCTGGCCCAGGGCCTGGTCGCACACGGGGTGAACGTCACGGTCTGCGCGCCGGCCGGCACGGACGCGCTGTTCGGCTTCTCCCGTACGGGCGCCAGGTTCCACACCGTCGACATCACCCCCACCGCGGGAGCCCGCAGCGACGCCACCGCGATCGGCGAGCTGCGCCGGGCCTTCACCGGCGCCGACGTGGTGCACGCCCACGGGCTGCGCGCCGGGCTGCTGTCCGACCTGGCGCTGCGCACCGCGGGCCGCTTCCCGGGCCTGCGCCCCGAGACCCCGCTGGTGGTCACCTCGCACCACGCGCTGCTGGCCACCGGCATGGAGCGCCGGCTGCAGCGGCTGATGGAGCGCCGGGTGGCGCGCGCCGCCGACCTGGTCCTCGGCGCCTCCTCCGACCTGGTCGCCCGGGCCCGCGAACTGGGCGCCACCGACGCCCGGCTGGGCCCGGTCGCGGCGCCGCCGATGCCCGAGGGCCTGCTCGGCCGCGCCGAGGCGCGCGCCGCGCTGCTCGGCGACGGCCCGGACCGTCCGCTGGTGCTGGCGGTCGGCCGGCTCGTCCCGCAGAAGGCCTTCGGGCTGCTGCTGGACGCCACCCGGGAGCTGTCCGCGCTGGACCCGGAGCCGCTCGTGCTGCTCGCCGGGGACGGCCCGGAGGCGGGCGCGCTGCGCGAGCGGGCGGCCGCGGAGAAGCTGCCGGTGCGGCTGCTCGGCTACCGGACGGACGTGCCCGACCTGCTGGCCGCCGCCGACGTGGTGGTGGTCCCCAGCCGCTGGGAGGCCCGCTCGCTGGTGGTGCAGGAGGCGATGCGGGCCGGCGTGCCGGTGGTCGCCACCGCCGTCGGCGGCATCCCCGAACTGGTCGGGGACGCCGCCGAGCTGGTGCCCCCCGGCGACCCGGCGGCGCTCGGCCGCGCGGTGCGCGCCCTGCTGGTCGACCCGGCCCGCCGCGAGCGGCAGGTGGCGGCCGGCCGGCAGCAGGCCGACACCTGGCCGGACGAGGCCGCCACCGTCGCCCAGGTGCTCAGCACCTACGACGAGCTGGTGCAGCGCGGCTAGGGCCTGTCTTCAAACTCCCGTCGTCCGCCCGCAGGGCGGGCGGGGCGGCGTTGGGGTGCGTGCATCGCAAGGCGGAGGAGGGAGCCACTGCGGAGCATTGGCGACCGACGACAACGCGGCGAGGTGCGTGCCCCGGCGTCGCCCCGCAGACGGGAGTTTGAAGACAGGCCCTAG
>NZ_JBHVVE010000043.1:0-18066 GCF_042883725.1 Kitasatospora sp. NPDC058184 | reverse complement strand
GCTACCTCGCAGGCCTCCACCTCCGCGCCTCAATGATCTGGATAGACGACCTCGTGCGACCACCCAACTGATCACAACATCACACAGGCCCTAGTCGTTGATCATGGGATTTCCGTTACTCCAAACGCGGCGATCTCATTCCGCTGTCGAGAGCCAAGAGCGGGGGGTGGGGGAGTCACCGGGGCTCAGTCGCCCAGCGCCGTCGCGGCTCGCGGAGAGCGGATCGACGCGGGGTAGGTCAGCGCTCCGTCAGATTCGCTGCGCTCGCCTGAGCACGTTTCAGGTTGCGAAGATCGTTCGGATGCACTTCAGGATCACGTTCGCGCCTCGCTCGCGGCTTTCGACGTGCTGTCGAGCCTTCCTCGGCTGACTTCTTGCCGTGATGCCAGCGGCAGAGAGCCTGAAGGTTGCTCAGCTCGTGGTCGTCGCCACGCTGGATGTGATCCACATCCGTCGCCAGCTCAGTGCATCGCTGCTCGGTGTCGTGCCTGATGTGCTCGCACTGGTAGCCAGCGCGGCGCAGCACCGAGAGGCGTCGCGTCTGCCAGTCACGCGGCAGACGCTCAAGCCTGTTGCTGTTGGTCCATGCCATTCCTCGGCCCTCCAGAGCCTCGCGGGTGCCCCGAGATCAGCCGGGGGTAACGAACACGACCCGGGTGCCTGAACCGCCCTGGGCGGCCCTTCGCAGCTCCCGCCGCTCCATCGCGGAGAGGCGGAGCCCCAGGCCATCGGCAGGCGAGCGCTGCCACTGGTAGTCGCCGATCGTCTCCCCGGTCATCGCCAGGGGGTTGGTGAAGACGCGCATCGCGACGCGCAGGGTCAAGCGCTTCACGACGCCCGGGATGTCCGCCGGGTCGATCTCGGCGGGGTAGTTGTCGGCCACCAGGCCGGAGGCGTCCGAGAGAACAGCCTCGGCCCGCTCGCGGTCGGCGTCGCCCAGCCCGCCGGGGTGCCGAGTGCAGAACTCGGCGAAGGTCACGTAAGTAGTCATGACGGGTCCTCAGGGGTGTGACCCATGCCACCGAGGCCGGCTGACCCCCAGGGGGAGCCAACCGGCCTCACGGCATGGGGACTTACTTCTCGTCAGCCTTCGCGGTCGGGACCGTGAGTAGCCGGAGCTTCTTCGGGGCGGTGACCTTGTAGGTCGCGCGGAACTTCGTCCGGACGCCGGTCGAGTCCAGGTCCGCGTAACGCTCGGTCAGAAGCTTCACCTCGGTGCCCTCGCGAACGATGACCTCGACCGCGCCACGGTCGGCGATCAGGGCCTTGCCCTTGGGCATCGCCTTGTGGGTGATGACGGTCAGTCCGGCGATCGAGCCGGAGTCATCGAGCAGGTACTGATTGGTGTCCTTGGTGTTGCCAAGGTTGACCTTGATCTTCTTCAGCTCGGCGGCGTCCATCGGGTGAACCACGAACAGGCTCGCCGAGCCGTCCGCGTCCTCGATCTCGGCCTTCGCGGTGTGCACCGCGTCAAGGTTCGCCTTCTCGCCGGTCGCGGCGATCTCACCCGAAGCCGTAAGGCCCGTCAGGATGCCCGCCGGGGCCTGGTCCTGGTCCTTGCCAGCACCCGGCTTCGGGGCGTTCAGGAAGTCGTCATCGAAGCCCTTCGCGACCGCGCCGGACAGCTTCGCGGTGTTGCGCGCCATAACGGACGGGTCAGAGTCAGCGATGACCTCGTTGGTCAGAATGTCCATCCCGGCCCACTTCACGGGGTAAACGGTGATCGGGGTCAGGTCGTCCACGTCCACGGTCGGGATCGACTTGCCCTCGGCGACCACACCGACGCGAGGCTGAGCGTTGCCGATCAGGAGGACGCACTTCTCGCGGTTGGTGGTGCGGGAGTTGAACGCCCCGAGGAACTTGGACGCACTCACGATCTCGTCGTGAAGGATGTCCGAGAACCGCTGCTCGGGGGTCATGTTGTCGTAGTTCTTGCGGGTCTTCGGGTCAGCCATGGTTACGGCCTCTCAGTGTTGTGAGCGGCCTCGAAGGCCGACTTCAGAGCGTCGCCGGGAGTCCACTCGCGGGGCTCCTCGGCCTTAGCGGCACCCGCCCCGTCACGCGGGGAAGTGCCAGGGTGAAGCGGGACGGCCGGAGGAACCGAGAGCTCCTCGCGGAGAGCCACCAGGGCCGCCGCGTGCTCCGCCGTCAGCTCAGCGCGGAGCGCGGCCAGAAGCTCGGTGACGGTCGGCTCAGCGGCCGACTCGGTGGCCTCCGGGGTCTCGCCCTCCGGGGCGGCCGGAGGCGCGTCAGGGACGTGCTCAGTCATTGCTGTGCCCTCTCGGTGTGCGCCACACGGAGGGCGCTGGAAACGAAGAAAGGCCCCAGCACAGGGAGCACGCACCGGGGTCTCATGCCGGTACGTCCTCGCCGTGCTGGGGCCTGCCGCCTGAGGCGGTGGTCTTTGATGCAAGCCAGAGTGAGACCGCTCGCTGACTCTGTTTCGCGTCCGCACGTTCGCGGGCCTCAGCCCAGCAAGGCGACGCCCTTGAAGCAGAAGCCCTCGCGGCCGTCCACGCCGGAGCGGACCGGCTTACCGAACGTCAGAGTCAGCAGCTTGAACAGCTCACGCTTCGACTCCTGCGGAGCCACGCCCGGCGGCTGCACCGCCTCGAAGGCGTCCCAGAGCTTGCCCCGGTTGGCACGGGCCTTCGGGACTCGCGGGAGGCCAGCGACGAACTCAGCAGCCGACACCGGGGCCGCCGTCTGCGCGAACCAGAACTCCCGCATGGTCGAGCACGCCTGAAGAATCCGGCGCGGGTCCATCCGCTCGGCCGGAAGAAGGAACCTCTCAACGTGCCCGCCGTGGAGACCGCCGTCCGGCGTCTCGCAGGTGCGCCGGATGTTCTCGATGATCCCGCCGTGAAGCTCGTGCAGCCTCGCGGGAAGCGGCCCTGACGGCCCCCGGCGAGCCCAGCGTTCGGCGTCCGTGTCGAAGCCGTAGGCCATCGGGAAGGTCGTGCCCTTGAGCCGCTCAGCGATCGTGAACGGCGTGGTGGAGTTGCTCATGTCGGTGCCCTTCGGGGGGTCGGTTGGTGACCCCCTTGTTCCGCGTCCGGATCGGCACAGGTGTTCGCGCTTGCGGCGCGCATCACAGATGAGCAGCGCTGCTCAAGAGTTGAGAACCCATTGCATCCCCGCGAACCGCAGGGCGAAGCCCGAGGACAGCAACCAGAGAGCAACTTTCAGGCAAGAAAGCCGGGCCGTGCCCGAGGTGAAACCCCTGGTGAGAGAGGTTAATCATCAAGAACATCAGTAATAGCAAGGTCTTCCAGGACTACAGCTAGAAGCCCCGGGTCGCAGGGGCCCGAAACAGCACTTCGACACTCCGCCCCCAGAGACAACGAAAGGCCCGGCCCCTCCCCGAAGGGAAGGACCGGGCCTCGGGGGGTCGGTCAGGCGGCCAGCTCGTGAGCGAGGAAGGCGAACCGCTCGGCGGCTTCGGCGTGCGCGAGGTCGGATATCTCGACCGCCACCCTCGCGGGGTCGAAGCCCTTTCGGCCCCTCACACCGGGCGAGATCTCGAAGCGGACCCCAGCAGCCTTGAGCATCCCCCGGCGGCCCATGCCGTCAAGCCGTCCCCACACGTCCGCGTACGTCTCCCCCGTGGCCACCTGGCGGATGACTCGCGGGCGGGCCTGCTCGGCCCCCAGGGCGGTCCGCTTGGCGTCCAGCTCAGCCACCCGCGCGCCGAGAGCCGCAGCAGCCCCCGGGTTCGCCTCAATCGCGGCTGTGAGGCCCGACAGGGCCCGCTCAACGTCGGCAAGCTCAGCCGTCACGTCGTGGCCCTGCTCGACCTCGGTCCGGTGGACCTTGAGCCCGCCGAGAGCCTCGGCGAACCACTCGCCCGCGAAGGCGTCCAAGTGGTCTGCGTTGATGGTGACGCAGCTCCGTGCCTTGCAGCGGTACGAGCGGGCATCCTTGCGGCCCTTCCGACGGGACATGCCGTGCACCATGTGCGAGCCGCACGAGCCGCACCACACGGCCCCGGATAGGGGGCTGTCAGTCTTCGCTACGAAGCCGAGCGGGTTCCTCCGCTCCGCGATGGCGGCCCGCACCTTGTGCCACGTGGACGCATCCAGAATCTCGGGGGCGATCACGTCCACGGAACCATCCGGCCGGAAACACTCGACCGGGACGTTGTTGGACTGGTCCCATCGGGTACGGATGCCCCGGAGGGCCGGGGAGACGAGCATCTTCCGGACGACCGATCCGGCCCACTTCGCGGCCTTCGGCACCCGGCCCGCACGCTTCGCGGCGTGCATCCGGGGTGTGTCAATGCCGTGGCGGTTGAGCCACCGAACGACCTCCTCCACGGTCGCCCCTGCGATCACCCGCGAGGCGAGTTCCGACACCAGCTCGGCGGCGTCGGGGTCGATCTCCAGGAACGCCCCTCCACCCCGCCGGACGATCCGGTACCCGAAGGGCGCGATGGTCCGCACGCGGCCCTGAGCGAGGATCTCGGCGCGGGTGGACATGGTCCGCTCGCGGATGCGCTCGCGCTCCTGCTCGGCCATCCAGGCGAAGAGCCCGAACATGCTCCGCCACGTGGTCGGGTTCATCTGGCCGTCCACCGTGACCGGAGCCGCGCCGTGCGCCTCGAAGTGGTCTTCCTTGAGCCTCGCGAGATCGGAGTTCCGGCGGCCCAACCGGTCGTGCTTGGTCGTGACCAGGTAGTCCACGGTGGGGAGAACCGCGAGCGCCTCGGACATGCCTTGGCGCTTCTCAGGGGCGATCCAACCGGACACGTTCTTGTCCACGAAGACCCCGGCGACGTGCCAGCCGTTCCGCGCGCAGAACTCCGCGCACTCGCGCTCCTGCGCCTCTGCGGATACCGACGCTTGGTCGGCGTGGCTTACTCGGACGTAGATGATGACGGTCTTCACGGGTGGTGCTCCTAGGTTGGTCGCCTAGGCGCGTTACGCGTCCCGTGACAGCAGGATGTTCGCGCGACCTAGACGAAGGTTCCCTAGGTGCGCCGGGGAAGGGCCCTTCAGCCCAACCAGCCGGGCCGCACAAGGCCCGACTCGTACGCGAGGACCACAAGCTGTGCTCGATCGCGTGCTCCCAGCTTCGTCATCGCACGTGATACGTGGGTCTTCGCCGTCAGCGGGCTGACCACCAGCCGCCGGGCGATCTCCTCGTTGGACAGCCCCATCCCGACCAGCGCCAGCACCTCGCGCTCCCGCTCGGTCAGCATCGAGATGTCCGAGAGCCCCTGCGGCACGGCCTCGGGCCGCTTCGACCGGGCGGCGAACTCGCCGATCAGCCGCCGGGTGACCCCCGGTGAGAGCAGCGCGTCCCCCGCGACGGCGACCCGGACCGCCCGCAGCAGGTCGGCCGGCTCGGTGTCCTTGACCAGGAAGCCCGCCGCCCCGGAGCGCAGCGCCTCGAAGACGTACTCGTCCAGCTCGAAGGTGGTCAGCACGACCACCCGCACGGAGGACAGCGCCGGGTCCTCGGCGATCCTCCTGGTCGCCTCCAGCCCGTCCATCCGCGGCATCCGGATGTCCATCAGCACGACGTCCGGCACGAGTTCGCGGGCGAGCCGGACCGCGGCCTCGCCGTCGTCCGCCTCGCCGACCACCGTGAGGTCGTCCTGGAGGTCCAGCAGGGCCCGGAAGCCCGCCCTGACCAGCAGTTGGTCATCCGCCAGCAGTACCCGAATCAATCGCTCTCCGCCTTCGGTGTCGGCAGCTCCGCCCGGACCCGGAAGCCGCCGTCGGGCAGCGGCCCCGCCGTGATGGTGCCACCGAACGCCGCCGCGCGTTCCCGCATCCCGACCAGCCCGCTGCCCGACCCGCCCGCGTCACCGGGCACCGCGGGCCCCGGGTCCTCCACCCGGACCACCAGCACGGCCCGGTCCGTCCAGTCCAGCACCACGACCGCCTGCCGGGCCGCCGAGTGCCGGACCACGTTGGTGAGCGCCTCCTGGACGATCCGGAAGGCGGTGAGGTCGACGGCGGCGGACAGCGCGCGCCGCTCGCCGCGCTCCTGCACCTCCGCCTCCAGGCCCACCCGGTCCGCCTGCTCGGTGAGTTCGTCCAGCCGGTCCAGCCCCGGGGCCGGCCCGCGCGGCGGCGCGCCGGGCCCGCGCAGCGTCGCGAGCACCTGGCGGACCTCGCCGAGCGCCTCCTTGCTGGTCGACTTGATGGTGACCAACGCCCCGCGCGCCTCCTCCGGCCGCCGGTCGAGCAGCGCGAGCGCGACCCCGGCCTGGATGTTGATCAGCGACAGGCTGTGCGCCAGGATGTCGTGCAACTCCCGGGCCATCTTGAGCCGTTCCTCGTTGGCCCGGCGCTCCTCCAGCTGCTGCCGGTAGGCCCGGTGGGCGGCGATCCGCTCGCGCCGGAACCGGACCAGCTCGCCGCCCGCCATCACCAGCAGCAGCCAGGCCAGCAGCCCGAGCTCCTGCGGCCAGACGCTGCCGGAGGGCGGGGCGGCGCGCTGCCAGCTCGCCGGCAGCACGAAGGCGCCCAGCAGGTGCACCAGGTAGACCCCGGCCGCGCCCGTCCAGGCCGCCCGGCGGTGCCCGGAGCCGATCGCCGCGCAGCAGGCGATCAGCCAGCTCACGAAGACCGGCCCGTACGGGTACCCGGCGGCCAGGTACCCGGCGGTGACCACCGAGGTGCCGGCCGCCACCGCGACCGGCCGGCGGCCGCGCAGCACCAGCAGGGCCGGCCCGAGCAGCAGCAGGAGGTAGCCGAGGGCGTCCAGCGGGACCCGCCCGTGCTGGCCGTGCGCGGCGACGGTCGAGCCGACCACCTGGATCGCCGCGACCGCCACGGCCGGCCCCAGGGCGTGGCCCACCGCGGCCGCGCGCGCCCACGGCGGGCGCGGCGGCTCGGACGGCTCCCCCGGCGGCTGCTCCGCCACGGGCGGCTCGGTCGGCGGGGAGGTGGGCGGCATCATGCCCACAAGCTAGACCCGTGCCGCGCCCGTACGCGTCCTCCAGCAGTGGCGTTCGGGCGTACTCCCCCTGGAGTACGCCCGAACCAGGCCCGCCTCGACCGGATCAGCCCTCGGCGGCAGCGGCGGCAGCGGCCTTCGCCTCCGCCTCCTCGAAGGTCGCCGAGGCCTCCGGCCGCGCCAGCGTGACCACCAGCTCCCCGTCGCTCACCTCCGCGATCAGGGTGTCCCCCTCCCGCACCGAACCGTCCAGCAGCAGGTTGGAGATCCGGTTGTCCAGCTCCGACTGGATCGTCCGGCGCAGCGGCCGGGCCCCGAACTCCGGCTGGTAGCCCCGGTTGACCAGGTACTCCTTGGCCGCCTCGGTGACCTCCAGCCGGATGTCCTGGGCCCGCAGCCGCCGCCGGCTGCGCTCCAGTAGCAGGTCCACCACCGACAGCAGGTCCTTCCGGGTGAGCGCGTGGAAGACGATCACCTCGTCGATCCGGTTGAGGAACTCCGGCCGGAAGTGCTGCCGCAGGTCCCGCATCAGGTCGTCTCGGATCTCGTCCACGTTGCCCGCGTGGTCGAGGATCCGCTGCGAGCCGATGTTGCTGGTCATGATCACCACGGTGTTGCGGAAGTCGACCGTACGCCCCTGGGAGTCGGTCAGCCGCCCGTCGTCCAGCACCTGGAGCAGCAGGTTGAAGACGTCCGGGTGGGCCTTCTCCACCTCGTCGAAGAGCAGCACGCTGTACGGCTTGCGGCGCACCGCCTCGGTCAGCTGCCCGGCCTCCTCGTAGCCGACGTACCCGGGCGGGGAGCCGACCAGCCGGGAGACGGTGTGCTTCTCCTGGAACTCGCTCATGTCGAAGCGGATCATCCGGTCCGGGTCGCCGAACAGCAGTGCCGCCAGCGCCTTCGCCAGCTCGGTCTTGCCGACGCCGGTCGGCCCGAGGAAGAGGAAGGAGCCGGTCGGGCGCTCCGGGTCGCCCATCCCGGCCCGGCCGCGGCGCACCGCCTGGGAGACGGCGGTGACCGCCTCGTCCTGGCCGATCACCTTCTGGTGCAGGTGGTCCTCCAGCTTGAGCAGCCGCTCCTTCTCCGTCGCGTTCAGCTCCGCGACCGGGATGCCGGTCCGGGAGGAGAGCACCTGCGCGATGTCGTCGGCCGTCACGTCGACGACCTCCTCGCGGGACTCGGCGACCGCCGCCAGCTCGTCCTCGGTCTGCCGCAGCTCGGTCTTCAGGTTGGCGGCCCGGACGAACTCCTCGTCCGCGACGGCCTCGTCCAGCTCCCGCTTCAGCTTGGTGATCCGGTCCCGCACCCCGGTCGCCTCGGTGGAGCCGCTCAGGCTGCGCAGCCGGACCCGCGCACCCGCCTGGTCCAGCAGGTCGATCGCCTTGTCGGGCAGGAAGCGGTCGCTGACGTACCGGTCGGAGAGCGTCGCCGCGGCGTCCAGCGCCTCGTCGGTGAACCGCACCTGGTGGTGCGCCTCGTACGCGTCGCGCAGCCCCTGGAGGATCTCGATCGTCTCCTCGACGCTCGGCTCGGGCACCAGCACCGGCTGGAAGCGGCGCTCCAGCGCGGCGTCCTTCTCCACGTGCTTGCGGTACTCGTCCAACGTGGTCGCGCCGACCACGCTCAACTCACCGCGCGCGAGCGCCGGTTTGAGGATGTTGCCGGCGTCCATCGACCCCTCGCCGCCACCGCCCGCGCCGACCACGGTGTGCAGCTCGTCCAGGAACAGGATCACGCTCTTCTCGGCCGCGGTGACCTCGTCGATCACGTTCTTCAGCCGCTCCTCGAACTCGCCCCGGTACTTGGAGCCGGCCACCAGCGCGGTCAGGTCGAGGGTGACCACCCGCTTCTCCCTGAGGCTCTGCGGCACGTCCCCGGAGACGATCCGCTGGGCCAGGCCCTCGACGATCGCGGTCTTGCCGACGCCCGGCTCACCGATCAGCACCGGGTTGTTCTTGGTCCGCCGGGAGAGGATCTCGACGGTCTGCTCGATCTCCTCGGCCCGGCCCACCACCGGGTCCAGCCGGCCCGAGCGCGCCTCCTCGGTGAGGTCGCGCCCGTACTCGTCCAGCGTCGGCGTCTCGCTCGGGTGGGCGCCCGTACTGCTGCGCTCGCCGCCGGTGCCGCGGCCCTCCAGCACCGACTTCAGCGCCTCCTGCGAGGGCGCCGCGTTGCGCAGCGCCACCCCGGCGCCCGAGCGCTCCTGGTCGAGCAGCGCGCCGAGGATGTGCTCCGGGCCGATGTACGAGGCCCCGGCCTCCTGCGAGCGGGCGTGCGCGGCGAGCAGCGCGCGCTTGGCCGAGGGGGTGAGCGCCGGCCGGCCGTCCACCGTCTCGGGGTTGCCGGACGGCAGGGCGTGCTCCAGGTCGCCGGAGAGCCGGTCCGGGTCGATGCCGGCCCGTTCCAGCATCCGGCGCGAGGGGTCCACCCGGGTGGCCGCCCAGGCCAGGTGCGCGGTGTCGAGGTCGCTGGAGCCGTCCTCGGCCGCCCGCTGCGCGGCCAGCGCGAGCAGCTCCTGCGAGGACTCGCTGAGCAGCCGCCCGATCGGCACCCGCTGCACGGCGGGCGGGGAGGCCATCGGGCTCATCCCGAAGAACCGGCTGAGCAGGTCGGAGAACGGATCGTTCGATCCGAACGGGGGCATGGTCACGGCAAGTCACCTCTCCCAAGCGGTTTGCAGCCACACAAACACAGGCCGGACCGGCCCGCCCGTCGAGCCGACCGGGGCCGTCACCCGGCGTGTCCGGCCCCGCCGCCACGGTCCGCCCGTACGCCCGTACGCCCGTACCGCCGGGGGCGCGATCACCCGGTGACCTGGTCCAGCAGCACGCCGCCGCTGTACGTCACCGCCATCGCCAGCAACCCGCCCACGACGTTGCGCAGGACCGCCCGGGCCGGACCGGCACCCCCCAGCCGGGCGCTCGCCCAGCCCGACAGGGTCAGCGCGGCCACCACCGCCACCACCGTCACCACCAGCCGCCACGACTCCGGCGGCAGCAGCACCGCCAGCAGCGGCACCAGCGCGCCCAGCGTGAACGCCGCCGCGCTGGCCAGTGCCGCCTCCCAGGGGTTGGTCAACACGTCGGGGTCGATGCCGAGTTCGGTCTGCGCGTGGGCGGCCAGCGCGTCCCGCTCGGTCAGCGCCGTCGCCACCTCCCGGGCCAGGCCGTCCGCCAGCCCGCTGCCCCGGTAGTAGTCGGTCAGCTCGTCGAGCTCCCCCTCCGGGTCCTCCGCGAGCTCCCGCCGCTCCCGCGCCAACGCGGCCCGCTCGGTGTCCCGTTGGGTGCTGACCGAGACGTACTCGCCGGCCGCCATCGACATCGCCCCGGCCAGCAGCCCGGCCACCCCGGCCGCGAGCAGCGCCGTCCGGGAGCCCGCCGCACCCGCCACGCCGGTCAGGATGCCCGCCGTCGACACCACGCCGTCGTTGGCCCCCAGCACGGCCGCACGCAGCCAGTTCAGGCGCGAGGACAGCTCCGCCCGCGACCCCCCGGCCTGCGCTCCGACCTGCTCCCCGACCTGCTCAGCCATCCGCCCACCGCTCCCAGGGTCCGACCGGTCCCCCCGATCCTCGCCCGGCGCCCCCGGCCCCGCCACCCGCCACCCGCCACCCGCCACCCGCCACCGAGCACGGCCCGCCGGCCCGAGCCCCCTCAGCCCGTACACCGCCCGCCGGCCCGAGCCCCCTCAGCCCGAGCCCCGCCCGCCGACCCGAGCCCCCTCAGCCCGAGCCCCGCCCGCCGGCCCGAGCCCCCTCAGCCCAGCACCCCGCTAGCCCAACACCCCCCGCCCGTCCAGCACCGCCGCCAGCGCCCGCCGCAGGTCCTCCGGCCCCCGGTAGCGCACCCCGGTCATGCCCAGCGCCACCGCCGCGTCCACGTTCTCCTGGCGGTCGTCGACGAACAGGCACCGCTCGGGCGCCGCCCCGGCCCGCTCGGCGGCGATCTCGTAGATCCGCCGGTCCGGCTTGGCACTGCCCACCCGGGAGCTGTTCACCACCTCGTCCGCCAGGTCCGTCAGCCCCAGCAGCGCCAGGTCCTCGTCCAGCCACGCCGTCGCGTTGGTCACCAGCACCACCCGGCAGTGCTCCCGGGCCCGCCGCAGCAGCCCCACCACCGCCTCGTCCGCCCGGAACGGCGAGTCCGCGAACGCCTGCGCCAGGGCGCGCGCCTGTGCGTCCGTCACCCGGCTGGCCAGGCCCCGCGCGATCGAGTCCACCCACTGCGCCTTCCCGATCCGCCCGAGCAGCAGCGGGAGGTCGTTCTCCGGCGCGAACCCGACCTCCGCCGTGCTCCCCTCCGCCAGTCCCGCCGCCCGCTCCAGCGCGGCCACCCGGCTCCCGTCGAAGAACCGGATCACGCCGTCCACATCGCACAGCACCGCGTCGAACGCCACCTCAGCCATCCCACCTCCCTATCACCCGGGATCACCGGCCCCCGTAGCGGGTGCGGCACGAGGACCGGGCGACGGTCCTGGTCCGTTACCGGCCAGAAGGGGCGGAATCGGCCCGTCGGGCGGACCCGGGGGCCAAAACGGCACATTCCCGGCTGGCGTTCGAATAACAACCTCGACGTTCGATTGCAATGTTCGAAATGTGACAAGCCGCCCTACCGCCCTGGCCAGCGGCGACGCCGAATGTCACACACCGGAGTCGTCCAGCAACGGGCCGCAATCGAACGCCGATAAAAAACGAAGATTCACCCGTTGGAGTGACCCAGCTGGACATGCACCGTTCCGGAAAGGGAAAGTCTCGATGTCCTCAACAAGGGCCATTGGGGGGCTCCTATGGTGGAATCTCGCTCGAATCAGAAGACGATCGAGCAAAAAAGCGGAGTCGGATCGCTGCTCGGCGCTCAGAAGCCGAGTCGCTCCGCAACTCCCGGGGTCGGAAAACCGTGCGACGGCGGAATGCCGGCGGACACGTTCGACCCCGAGCTGTTCCGGGAGAATTCCGAGACGGTACTGAACCGGCTCGAAAGCCATCTGGCCGATTCCTCGATCAGAGGGCTCGAACTCATCGACCCCGAAACGCTGACGCTGGCCGCCAGGGCCCTGATGACCTCCGAGCGCGAGAAGATCGCGGCCTTCGACGAGAAGCGGCTGGACGCGATCACCGACCTGTACATCAGGACGGGGATCCAGGTCCACTCGCCGGGGTACATGGGCCGGCAGTTCTCGGGCGTGGTGCCGCTGGGCGGGGTCGTCGACTTCGTCAGCTCGGTGGTCAACCAGCCGTCCTCGTTCTACGAGGCCGGCCAGCTGCCCAGCGTGGCGGAGCGCATCATGGCCGAGGAGCTGAACCGTTTCATCGGGTGGGAACCGGACTCCTTCGCCATGGTGACCACCTCGGGCGGGTCGCTGGCCAATCTGACCGCGCTGCTGGCGGCCAGGAACAAGATGTTCCCCGGCTTCTGGTCGGACGGCAGTCCGTCGGGGGACGGCCTGCCCCGCCCGGCCATCGCGGTCGGCGCGGACGTGCACTACAGCGTCTCGCGGGCGGCCGGGATCCTGGGGATCGGCGAGTCGCAGATCGTCCGCCTGCCGATCAACGCGGAGCAGCAGATCTGCCTGGAGCAGGTGCGGCCCGCCCTGGCGGCGGCCGAGCAGCGGGGGCTGAAGGTGTTCGCCCTGGTCGCCTCGGCCGGCACCACCTCGGTCGGCGCCTTCGACCCGCTCGACGGACTCGCCGACATCGCCCGGGAAGCCGGCATCTGGCTGCACGTGGACGGCGCCCACGGCGCCAGCCTGCTGGTCTCCGACCGGCTCCGGCACAAGCTGCGGGGCATCGAGAAGGTCGACTCGGTGGCCTGGGACGCGCACAAGATGATGTTCGTCCCGGCGCCCTGCACGCTGCTGTTCTACCGGAACAAGGAGGACAGCCTCGGGGCCTTCCAGCAGCGCGCCAGCTACGTCTTCGACGAGGAGCCGGACCGCTACACCGAGCTCGACAGCGGAGCCCGGAACTTCGAGTGCACCAAGCGGCCCATGATCATGCCGCTGTGGACCCTCTGGTCCGTCTACGGCCCGGCCCTGTTCGCCGAGAAGATCGAGTACCTCTGCGACCTGACCGGGGAAATCCACCGGATTCTCCTGGACGAACCGGATTTCGAGACGCTGCACCGCCCGGAGGCCAACATCCTGTGCTTCCGCTACCGACCGGCAGAACTTCCGGACGACGGCGTGCACCGCCTCCAGGTGGCGATCAGGAACCGGATCAAAATCCGGGGGAATTTCTTCATCTCCAAGGTGAACATCGACGGGGTCGCCGCCCTGCGCGTGGTGATGATGAACCACCAGATCACCGCCGAACACTTCCGGATGCTGCTCGGCGAGATCAGGCGGGTCGGTACCGACCTCCTGGCCGACGCCCGCTGAGGGCCGCCGAAGAGCCGTGCCCGAACAATCCCTGCCGAACGAACGACGGCACCTGAACACGTGAACAACAGAAGGACGGGGAATTGACGATGAGTGCAGTGAGTGTCGCGCCCGACCGGCCGGCGGCACCCGGCGGCATCGACGAACTGGCGAGCTGGCTGATCCCCGAGTGGGAGCTGAATCCGGAGTCGGTCGACGCGGTGGAGAAGCTCCCCTCGTTCGCGAGCAAGCTCCGCGAGTGCGAGCGGGTCTGCCAGGCGCCGTACAGCGAGGTGTCGCACGAGCTCCAGGACGCCCTGGTGCTGCGCCGCCTGCAGCAGATGGTCAACACGGTGCGGCTCAACCCGCTCTGGCGCAGCCGCCTGTCGGGCGCCGGCGTCGACGCCGCCCCGCAGACGTACGAGGACTGGCAGCGGATCCCGCTGTCGGACAAGGAGACCCAGCGCGAGTTCTTCATGGGTTCGCGCCCGGGCATGGTGGTGCCGCTGGCGCGCGGCGGCTTCGAGATCGTGGCCAGCGGCGGCACCAGCGGCGGGAAGCCCCTGGAGTCGGTGTACTCGCTGCGGGAGCTGCGGGACACCTACGAGGTGGCCGGCCGCTTCATGGGCACCTACCAGCTCGCCAAGTACCTGCCCGGCACCGACCCCAAGTGGCTGTACACCACGCTGGCCGACTACCAGATGTGGAGCAGCGGCACCATGGTGGGCGGCGTGCTGGCCCAGGTGCCGGGGGTCAACTACATCGGCGCGGGACCGGTCACCGCCCCGGTGCTGGAGCACATGTTCTCCTACCCCGGCCCGAAGGCGCTGATGGGGATCACCGCCGGCATCGCGATCCTCAGCGAGCTCGGCGCGGGCATGAGCCAGGAGGCCAAGGAGAGCTTCCGGGTGGCGCTGTACGGGAGCGGGGTGCTGCCGCAGCGCAAGCGGGCGGAGCTCAAGGCGATGTACCCGAACCTGTCGATCCTCAGCTACTTCGCCGCCACCCAGGCCGAGACCATCGGGCTGCAGCTGACGGAGGAGTCCCCCTGCCTGGCGGCCGTGCCCGGGCTGCACCTGGTGGAGATCGTCGACGAGAAGGGCCGCTGGGTCGCCGAGGGCGAGGAGGGCGAGCTGGTCGTCACCCGGCTGCACGGGCACGAGGCCCCGCTGCTGCGGCTGAAGCTGGGCGACCGGATGATCCGCCGCCCGCGGCTGGACGGGCCCGGGCTGAAGACCGGCCAGTTCGAGTTCGCCGGCCGCACCGGGGACATCCTGCACCTGAACGACAGCCAGTACTCGGCCCCGCGCGCGTACGAGGCGGTGCGGGACGACCTGCTCAAGGCCACCGCGATGGACCTGGACGTGGTGGCCCACGAGATCCAGTTCGTGAACCACCGCGAGGGCAAGACGATCACGCTGCTGGCCTCGGTCGACGACGTCGCCGGTCTGACGTACCGGATGGACGCCGCGCTCGGCCCGTACGGGGTCCAGCACGTCTTCGTCAACGCGCTGCCCCGCTCGCTCTCGCTGTTCAACCAGGGCGAGGCGAACCCCGCCTCGATCGAGAAGACCGGTTACCGGTTCCTGGTCAAGTTCGTGCCCCGGGCGTCCACGGAGATCGAGCGGACGTCGGTCGGCAAGGTGCCGCTGGTGCGCGACCGGGGCTGACCGGGACTGACCAAGCCGGCGGGGCGGTACGACCGCCGCTCCGGAACGTTGGTTCGAGGAATGGAGTGAGGATGAAACCGCAAGTGAACATCGCCGTCGTGGTGGACGTGATCGGCGCGCTCTCGGACAAGTCGCTGCTCAACGGCAACCTCTGCCTGATCGACGACGGGTCGTTCGACAGCAAGAACCAGGGGACGCCCGACCTGGTCACCGTGGTGGTCCCCGGCCAGGTGGTCCAGTGGTCCGCCCTGGCGGTGGACCTGCAGACGCCCGTCGAGATCCGGAGCATCAGCTTCGTGCCGGCGGACGGGGCCGCGGACGCGGCCGCGTACGGCGTCGACCCCGCCGCCGCGGTCGGCTCCGCGGTCGAGGGCGTGGACGCCGGTGCGGCGGACGGCGCTGCGCCCACCGACCACCGGGTGTCGGCCGGCCAGCTGGACCTCAACGTCTGGTCCGGCGTGGTCCCGCCGTACCTGGTGCCCGGGGTGCCGTACCGGTACCGGCTGGAGCTCCAGATGTACGAGGGCGAGCACAGCGTGCTGCACATCGACTCGCCCGCACTGATGTGCCTGTAGGCGGAACACCGACAAGGAGGGTGGGCGCATGGCCCAACAACTGGCGATCATCGTGCTCGTGGACGTCGGCAACGCGCTGGAGTCCCGGACGCTGACCGGCAACACCTATCTGTTCGACAACATGAAGCTCCACGGCTCCCTGAACCAGGGCACCGGCGAGCTGGTCACCGCGATCAACGGCAGCTACTGGAGCGACGGTTCGCAGGCCGGCGAGCAGGTGCTCAACTGGCTGCCGTACAGCCTCGGTTCGATCCCCCCGACGGTGCCCCGCGGCTACCACACCACCCGGGCGCGGGCGGCCGAGAAGGAGGCGCTGGCGGAGCTCGCGAACCTGAGCGAGAAGGCCGGGGTCGCGAACGGCGACACCGAGGCCGCGCTCACCCGGATCCGGCAGACCGTCGGCACCAGGGTCAACGGCGCCTCGCGCACCGCGGCCCTCTCCGGGCAGCGGGTCCTGGACGTCACCGGCCGGGTGGTCTCCGACCACGGCCAGGACACCCACAGCTACCCGGCGCCGGTGATCACCGACATCTTCGGCGAGGCGGTGGACGAGAAGATCATCTACCCGGCCGAGTACGGCTCCCCGGACCTGGTCACCGACGGCTGGTACTGGTCGGCGACGATCGACACCTCCCGGCCCGGGACGTACAGCTACAAGATGCGGATCCAGCTCCACGAGCTGATCCAGCGGGCGGGCGAGTGGACCTGGGAGCCGGTCAACCTCACCTGCGAGTCGAAGCTCCGGATCACCGCGGAGCCCAAGCGGAACGGCTTCACCGGGGCGGGCGTGGGCTACCTGCCGATCGCCCCGGCCGCCTTCGGCTGAACCGCTGTCCCAGGAAGTCCCCGTAAGGACGAGGAGGAGTAGATGACCACCAAGCCACGGCTGAAGACCACGCCGAAGCGCCCGATCTCGATCACCGCGGTGGTGGACTGCGTGGGCATGCTGGCGTCCCAGAGCACCCACGGCCACCTGTACCTGTACGACACCAACAAGGCCGGCGGGTCCGCCGACTTCGGCACCGAGGAGCTGCGGACCAAGGTCAAGGCCGGCGACCAGCTGCTCTGGAACGTGCTGGCGCTCGAGTGCGAGGCCTACGTGGCCATCGACGGGATCGAGATCGACCACGAGGTGTGCGAGCCGGTCCGGAAGGTGTACCCGGGCACCGACGTCGCCTACTGGACCGGGACGGTGAAGAAGGACGCCGCGTCCCCCGTGCCGTACCGGATCCGGTTCCGGCTGGGCACCCAGGCCGAGCCGATCACCACCACCGTGTCGCCCGTCCTGGTCGGCCGGGCCACCTGACCGCTCCGCGCAACGGACGGCTCCGGGCGGGTGGACCGCCCGGAGCGGCGCGCTCGAAGGAGGAACCTTGACAACCACGGCAAGCAGCGCCACCGAGGGGAAGCAGAACCCCGGGCAGCTGAACTCGGTCCAGCTCAACGTCGTCACGCTCGTGAACATGGAGCGGGCCACGGCCAACCGCTCGCTGGGCGACGCGATGTACATGATGGACAACAGCGTCGGCGGGTCCGGCCAGGGCACCCGGCAGCTGGAGACGGTCTGCAAGCAGGGCCAGGTGATCAACTGGATCATCCGCCCGCTCGACATGGAGCGGCGGCTGGACGGCACCTGGCCGCCCATGCCCAAGATCAACAACATCGTGGTCCTCGACACCGAACTGGGTGACGAGGAGGACGTGGCCGAGCGGAAGCTCTTCACCGAGCTCAAGATCTACGGCATGCCCGACCGCATGCGCTCCCCGCTGACCCCGGTCTACTACTACTGGGCCGGCACCGTGCTCAGCACCGCCAAGCCCGGCCTGTACCGCTACCGGCTGGTCGTCGAGCTGGAGCAGGAGGGCACCAAGGAGAAGCTCTACCTCAACACGGTCGACCACCCCGCCCTGCGGGTCCTCGAGGTCTGACCCGGCCCCGGCGCCGACACCACGAGAGCCCGGTGCCCCCGACCATCCCGGTCGGGGGCACCGGGCTCCCTGCTGTGGGCGCGGACAGTTTCGAACCGCCGACATCTGCTTTGTAAGGCTTGGCCTACCCCACCCGCCCCGATCTGCACCGCGCTCGACCTGCCCGTTCCCCGGCCACCGCCGGTGCCCGCAACTCACTGTCACGTACCACCCGTTCTGGTCTGCCCGCGGCACTCACAAGTCGGGGAAGTACTCCGGCAACCCTCCGTCGGGCAGTGCACGGCTCAGGAGTACATAGGCCGGCCCATAGGGCGTTTCGCTCTTCCAGGTCTCCCACTGATCAAGCTCGTGGGACAGATACCGCTTCAGCAGCAACCGGAGCCGCTCGGCCTCAGCGTCGCTCAACGGCCCGTCCGACTCCATCTCACTCATCATGACCGAACACTACAGATCAGACGTGGCCGCTTCGTCCCGAAGCAACCCGGTCGCCCATCCAGCCCAAGACTGAACTGCCGCTGACCTGCGCATACGGTCCGCTAGGGCCTGTGTGATGTTGTGATCAGTTGGGTGGTCGCACGAGGTCGTCTATCCAGATCATTGAGGCGCGGAGGTGGAGGCCTGCGAGGTAGC
>NZ_JBHVVE010000042.1:0-45659 GCF_042883725.1 Kitasatospora sp. NPDC058184 | reverse complement strand
GAGTTGCCTGCGCGTCACATCCAACAGTCCTACCGGGTTCTGCCCCAGAGCGGGGCAGAACCCGAAGATTGATCACAACATCACACAGGCCCTAGACGGACAGGCCCTAACCGAGGCGCGGGATCTCGATGGCCGGGCACCTGTCCATCACCATGGCCAGCCCGGCCTCCCGGGTCCGCCCGTAGGCGGCCTCGTCCACCACGCCCAGCTGGAACCAGACCGCCTTCGCCCCGGCGGCGACCGCCTGGTCGGCCACCTCCCCGGCCAGCGCGCTGTTCACGAACACGTCCACCACGTCGACCGGGAACGGGATCTCGGCGAGCGAGGCGTAGCCCCGCTCGCCGAGGACCGTCTCGGCCTTCGGGTGCACGGGCACGATCCGCTTGCCGTACTCCTGGAGCACCCGGGCCACCCCGTACGCGGCCCGGGCGGTGTTGGTGGACAGGCCCACCACCGCCCAGGTGTCACCGGTGCGGGTGAGGATCTCGCGGACCGCCGCGTCGTCGCCGTAGCTCGTCATGCCGGTGGGAACGCCGGGCGGCGGTGCGGGATTCCTGCCCGGTCAGCTCGGGCGGCCCAGGGCGCGGTAGGTCCAGCCGGCGGCGCGCCAGGCCTCGGCGTCCAGGACGTTGCGGCCGTCGAGGAGGCGGCGTTCGGCGACCACGGCGCCGAGGACGGCCGGGTCCAGCTCGCGGAACTCGGACCACTCGGTGAGGTGGAGGACGACGTGGGCGCCCTCGGCTGCCTCCAGGGCGGAATGGGCGTAGGCGAGGGAGGGGAACATCTTGCGGGCGTTGTCCACGGCCTTGGGGTCGTAGACGGTGACCTGGGCGCCCTGGAGCTGGATCTGGGCGGCCACGTTGAGGGCGGGGGAGTCCCGGATGTCGTCCGAGTTGGGCTTGAAGGCGGCGCCGAGGACGGCGACCCGGCGGCCCAGGAAGCCGCCGCCGCACTGCTCGCGGGCCAGCTCGACCATCCGGGAGCGGCGCCGCATGTTGATCGAGTCGACCTCGCGCAGGAAGGTCAGCGCCTGGTCGGCGCCGAGTTCGCCGGCCCGGGCCATGAACGCGCGGATGTCCTTGGGCAGGCAGCCGCCGCCGAAGCCGAGGCCGGAGTTGAGAAACTTGCCGCCGATCCGCTCGTCGTAGGCGAGCGCCTTGCTGAGCTGGGTGACGTCCGCGCCGGCCGCCTCGCAGACCTCGGCCATCGCGTTGATGAAGGAGATCTTGGTGGCCAGGAAGGAGTTGGCGGCCGCCTTGACCAGTTCGGCGGTCGCGTAGTCGGTGACCATGAACGGCACCCCGGCCGCGATCGGCTCCGCGTACACCTCGCGCAGCAGCCGCTCGGCCCGCTCGCTGTGGGCGCCGACCACGATCCGGTCCGGCCGCAGGGTGTCCTGCACGGCGAAGCCCTCGCGCAGGAACTCCGGGTTCCAGGCGAGTTCGGCGCCCTCGCCGATCGGCGCCAGCGCGGCCAGCCGCTCGGCCAGCCGGGCCGCCGAGCCGACCGGGACGGTCGACTTGCCGACCACCAGGGCGGGGCGGGTCAGGTGCGGCGCGAGCTCGTCCAGCGCGGTGTCGACGTACGACATGTCGGCGGCGAACTCGCCCTTGCGCTGCGGGGTGTTGACGCAGATGAAGTGCACGTCGCCGAACTCGGCGGCCTCCCGGGCGGAGGTGGTGAAGCGCAGCCGTCCGGTCGAACCCTCGTGCCCTGCCACGTGCTTGAGCAGCAGTTCGGACAGCCCGGGCTCGTACATCGGGACCCGCCCTGCGGTCAGCATGGCGATCTTGTCCGGGTCGATGTCCAGGCCCAGCACCTCGAAGCCGAACTCGGCCATCGCGGCGGCGTGCGTGGCGCCGAGGTAGCCGGTGCCGATCACGGAGATGCGGAGGGTCACGGGTTCTCCTTGGATGCGGACGCGACCAGTACGGATGCCCTGATGCTATCCGCCCGCCGGGGGCGCCCCGGGATCACCTGCACGCCGGAGGGGCCGCCCCGCCGGTCGCCCCCGGGGCGCGGACATGAACGACCGGGCGGCCGCTGGACGCTAGGCAGCCGCAGGTCGGCGCCCTAGGATCTCTACTGAACGGTAGTTAACCGCGGATTCGACTCGCACCGGGCGTCGATCGGACCTCGATCGGGCCTCGCCCGGGCGTCGGTCACTGAACGACGAGGCAGGCATCATGGCGGGCAGCGCAGGGGCGGCTGACTTCGATCTCTTCCGGATCTCCGAGGAGCACGGGATGCTCCGTGAGGCGGTGCGTTCGCTGGCCGAGGCGAAGATCGCTCCGTTCGCGGCGGAGGTGGACGAGCAGGGGCGGTTCCCGCAGGAGGCGTTGGACGCGCTGCGGGGCAACGACCTGCACGCGGTGCACGTGCCGGAGGAGTACGGCGGTGCGGGGGCGGACGCGCTGGCGACGGTGATCGTGATCGAGGAGGTGGCGCGGGTGTGCGCGTCGTCCTCGTTGATCCCGGCGGTGAACAAGCTGGGGTCGCTGCCGGTGCAGCTGTCGGGTTCGGAGGAGTTGAAGGCGAAGTACCTGGGGGCGCTGGCGCGGGGCGAGGGGATGTTCTCGTACTGCCTGTCGGAGCCGGAGGCGGGTTCGGACGCGGCGGGGATGAAGACCCGGGCGGTGCGTGACGGGGACTTCTGGGTGCTGAACGGTGTGAAGCGCTGGATCACCAACGCGGGGGTGTCCGAGTTCTACACGGTGATGGCGGTGACGGATCCGGAGAAGCGGTCGAAGGGCATCTCGGCGTTCGTGGTGGAGAAGGGCGACGAGGGGGTGTCCTTCGGTGCGCCGGAGAAGAAGCTGGGTATCAAGGGGTCGCCGACGCGTGAGGTGTACTTCGACAACGTGCGGATCCCGGCGGACCGGATGATCGGTGCGGAGGGCACGGGTTTCGCGACGGCGATGAAGACCCTGGACCACACCCGCGTCACCATCGCCGCGCAGGCGATCGGGATCGCGCAGGGTGCGCTGGACTACGCGAACGGGTATGTGCGGGAGCGCCGGCAGTTCGGGAAGGCGATCGCGGAGTTCCAGGGTGTGCAGTTCATGCTGGCGGACATGGCGATGAAGCTGGAGGCGGCGCGGCAGTTGACGTATGCGGCGGCGGCGAAGTCGCAGCGGGGGGACGCGGATCTGACGTTCTTCGGTGCGGCGGCGAAGTGCTTCGCGTCGGACGCGGCGATGGAGATCACGACGGACGCGGTGCAGTTGCTGGGCGGGTACGGGTACACGCGGGACTACCCGGTGGAGCGGATGATGCGGGACGCGAAGATCACGCAGATCTACGAGGGGACCAACCAGGTCCAGCGGATCGTGATGGCCCGCAACCTCCCGTAACGCGCACACACACGCACCGGCACGCACCGGCGTACAGCCACGGCCCCCGACCGCCCGTCCGCGGTCGGGGGCCGGAAAACCGTGCGACGGCGGGCGGCCGTGCTCCGTAGGCTGCCCGCCATGTCCTCCACGCCCGCCGCGACGACCACGCCGTCCGCACCGCCCGCCACGCTCAGCCTGGCCCCGATCACCCCCGGGAACATCGACGCCGCCCTCGCCCTGCGGGTCCGCCCCGACCAGGAGCACCTGGTGGCGCCGGTGGTGAAGTCGCTGGCCGAGGCGTACGCGTACGGGGAGACGGCCTGGCCCCGGCTGATCCTGGAGGACGGGCGGCCGGTCGGCTTCGTGATGGCCTTCTTCGACATCGTCTTCCACCCCGACCACCCCGGCGACCGCCCCCGCTCCGGCCTGTGGCGGCTGCTGGTCGACGCCGGGCAGCAGCGCGGCGGGTACGGCCGCTTCGCCGTCGAGCAGGTCTGCGCCGAGATCCGCCGCCGCGGCGGCATCCGCGCCACCGTCACCTACCACCCGGGCCCGGACGGCCCGGCGGAGTTCTACGCCCGCCTCGGCTTCCGCCCGACCGGTGAGCTCAGCGGCGACCAGGCCGTCGCCGAACGGGAGTTGTAGGACCGCCACGGCCTGCCGCGGTCCGGCGGCCGCCGGGTAGGGTCCGGGGCCATGACCGAGCCGGGCTTCCTCACCGAGACCAGGGCGTTCTACGACGCCGTCGCCACCGAGTACACCGATCTCTTCCGGGACGCGCTGGACCGCATGCCGATGGACCGGGCGATGCTGGCGCTCTTCGCCGACCTGGTCCGCGCCGAGCGGCCGGACGGCAGGACGGCCGAAGTCGGCTGCGGCCCGGGCCGGATGACCGGGCCCCTGCACGGCCTCGGCGTGGACGTGCACGGGATCGACCTCTCGCCGCGGATGGTCGAGCTGGCCCGGAAGGCCCACCCGGAGGTGCCGTTCAGCGTCGGCTCGATGTTCGACCTCCCCTTCCGGGACGGGGAGTTGACCGGCGTGGTGGCCTGGTACTCGATCATCCACACCCCGGCGGAGCGGCTCCCCGAGGTGTTCGCCGAGTTCGCCCGGGTGCTCGCCCCCGGCGGCCACCTGATGCTCGCCTTCCAGGTCGGCGACCGGCCCCTGTACCTGGAGCGGCCGTTCGGGCAGCCGGTGTCGCTGGACTTCCGCCGGCTGCGGCCGGAGCACGTCGAGGAGCTGGCCCGGGAGGCCGGCCTGCCGGTCACCTCCCGTACGGTCCGGGAGCCGGAGGGCGACGAGAGGACCCCGCAGGCCTACCTGCTGGCCCGCAAGCCGGTGGCCGGGGGCTGAATCGGAGGCCGCGCCGAGGGTATGGAGGTCAGGCGGCCGGGGCCGACGGCTGCCCGGAGGCGGTCGCGATCACCTCGTCCAGCACCTCGCGGGAGCGGAGCAGGTCGTCGATCGTCCGGTCGATCCGCTGGCGCTCCGCGGTGAGCTCCTCGACCAGGAGCGGGGTGGCGATCTCGTTCGGGCTGCCGTCGGAGTCCCGCATGCAGGGGAGGATCTTGTAGATGGTCCGGCTGTGCAGTCCGGCCGCGAACAGCTCCTGGATGTGCACCACCCGGTCGACGGCGGCCTCCGGGTACTCCCGGTGGCCGCCCTCGGTGCGGCGGGCGGCCAGCAGGCCCTGCTGCTCGTAGTAGCGCAGCGAGCGCTCGCTCACACCCGTCCGCCGGGCCAGTTCGCCGATCCGCATGCCGTCCACCCCGTCCCGTCCCGTGCCGCCGTCGCCGTCCGCCGTCGCCGTTCACCGGCCCCGCCCGCCGTCGCGGATCGGGCCGCCCGGAAACCTGACATCGATGGTAGCTTCCCGGTCCCGGCGCGGGGGGCGGAACCGGATAACACAGCGGTGTCCGGCCCGGCCCGACCGGGGGTGACGCGCGAGGAACAGGCGATCGTGCCATGATCCCTGCATGTCTTCCAACGTTTTCTTCGACATCGAGATCAACGGCGAGGCGGCCGGCCGGATCGTCTTCAAGCTCTACGACGACGTCGTCCCCAAGACCGCCCAGAACTTCCGCGAGCTGGCCACCGGCCAGAACGGCTTCGGCTACGAGGGCTCCGGCTTCCACCGCGTGATCCCGGCCTTCATGCTCCAGGGTGGTGACTTCACCAACCACAACGGCACCGGCGGCAAGAGCATCTACGGCGAGAAGTTCGCCGACGAGAACTTCAAGATCAAGCACGACCGCCCGGGTCTGCTGTCGATGGCCAACGCCGGCCGCAACACCAACGGCTCGCAGTTCTTCATCACCACCATCGTCACCGACTGGCTGGACGGCAAGCACGTCGTCTTCGGCGAGGTCCTCGAGGGCATGGACCTGGTCAAGAAGATCGAGGGCCTCGGCTCGCAGAGCGGCCGCACCTCGGCCAAGATCACCATCGCCAAGTCCGGCGTGGTCGCCTAAGCACCGCCGCCACCTGGCACGCACCGCCCCGGAGCGGGACGTCGGATCTTCCGATCTCCCGCTCCGGGGCGGTTTCGCGTCCGCCCCCGTACCCGCGCCCGCGCCCGGACGCCGCCCGGTTCCCGCCCCCTTTCGCGCCGGGCGCCGCCGTGCGGCGGGCAGGGTAGCCCGGAGCGCGGCCGTCCGGGCCGGAACCGGGCAATCGTGCGGCCTGCCTGCGCCGGAGCCCTACGCTCGATTCGGACGCGGCCCCAGCCGCGGCCGAACTCGACTCTGCGGCAAGGTGGTTGACCGATGATGGAGCAGGGCGCCGACGACGGCGAGGTGACCTACGAACAGGTGACGGTGGTCTCCCTGGCCGGCTGTGAGCCGGTCGGCCCGGCGCGGTTCGCCGTCCGGGTCGCCCGCGAGGGCATGACCGTCAAGCGGGTGGCGGGCTACTGGGTGCGCTGGGACGAGCGGTGGGGTCCGGAGGAGGTCCGCCACCACTCCCGCTGGATCGCGGACGAGGAGTACGTGCGGCCGGACACCGGCAGCCTGGAGGGCACCCTCGCGGTGATGGTCGCCGCGTACTGGACGGACCCGGCTGGCGCCTTCCCGCGCCGCCCGGGCACCGAGACCGTGGTGACCTTCCGGCCGGGCGAGACCGAGCACGAGCTGGTGCTGGAGCAGCCCGCGCCGCCCGTATCGGCGGCCGCCGCCGCGCACCGCCCGGCCTCGCTGTCGGTGCAGCTGACCCACGCGCGGTGGCTGGGCGGCGACGGGCAGCCGATCCACTACGGCTTCTCGGGCGCGACCGAGGAGGCGGCCGGCGGCGAGGGGGAGTGGCTGGTCCGCTTCCCGGAGTGCGGCACCGGCCTGCTGCCGTACGTATAGGCCGCATGGCACGTCCCGTACCCCCGCGGGTTCAGGCGGGGCTCGGAGCGGGCCGGGCCGGTGCCGCCGCGGGCCCCCAGTCGCCCGCCCGCGTCCCCACCTTGCGCGCCGGTGCGCCGGCCCAGATCTCGCCGGGGCCGGTCGAGCGGGTGAGCACCGCGTTGGCCCCGACGACGGTGCCCGCGCCGACGGTCAGCACGCCCTCCTTGCACACCACCTTGGCGCCCGCGCACAGCACCGCCCCGTCCTCGACCACCACCCGCCGCATCGCGCTCTCCTCCTGCGGCACCCACGGGTCGGCCCGGCCGATGGTCACGCCGTTGTAGAGCGTCACGCCGGCGCCGAGGGTGGTGTACGGGTGCAGCACGGTGCCGAAGCCGCGGTGGAAGACCATCAGCCCGGGCCCGATCTCGCAGGCGGCGGGCACCTCCATCCCGTACAACGCGAGCGCCTCCTGGACCAGGCGGCCCAGGAGGCGGTGGCGACGGCGGCGGATCAGTGCGGTGACGAGTGGCATCCACTCATTGTGGTGGAGCGGTCACGCGAAGTGGCCGACTACTTGAACTCCGGCACCGCGGTGTCGTTCTTGAAGGCGTCGAAGACCTGCTTGGACTTGCCGGCGTCCCAGAGCACGGCGGACTCGCCGGTCTTGGTCCGGTAGTCCGGGTTGCCGATCGGCACGGTCAGCGACTTGCCGCTGCCGCCGTTGACGTCCTTCATGGCGAGGAAGAGCGAGCCGAGGTCGGTCAGCCCGCAGTCCTCGTCGACGATCAGGGTGCCGAGCGCGGAGTCGACCAGCGGATAGAAGGTGAACGGGTTCATCAGGTTGCCCGGGGAGGCGGCCTGGTGGGCGAGGGCGCCGAGGAACTTCTGCTGGTTGCGCATCCGGCCGAGGTCCTGGTCGGCCATCTGGTGGCGCTGGCGGACGAAGGCCAGGGCCTGCTTGCCGGTGAGGGTCTGGTCGCCGGCCTTGAGGTCGAGCCCGGAGTCCTTGTCCTTGACGTCCTGGTCGATCTTCATCTCGACGCCGCCGATCGAGTCGACGATGCCGACGAAACCGCCGAAGCCGATCTCGGCGTAGTGGTCGATCCGTATGCCGGTGTTCTGCTCGACGGTCTGGACCAGGAGGCGGCCGCCGCCGTTGCCGAAGGCCGAGTTGATCTTCGCGGTGGTGCCCTTGACCGGCTTGCCGTTGCTGCCCGGGTGCTCGGGGATCGGCACCCAGGAGTCGCGCGGGATGCTCATCAGGGTGTTCCCGTTGTCCCCGACGTGCAGGATCATCATCGAGTCGCTGCGCTTGCCCTCGGTGTCGTGCCCGGTGTGCAGGTCGTCCTGCTCGGAGTCGGTGAGGCCCTGGCGGCTGTCGGAGCCGACGATCAGCCAGTTGGTGCCCTTGCCCGCAGCGGGGCGGCCGGGGTAGTCGGCGAGCACGTTCTCGTGGTTGAGCTTGGAGTCCGCCCAGAACCAGGTGGAGACGGCGGTCACCATGACGGCGATCAGCAGGCCGAAGACGGACCACTTCACGATCCGCCGCCGCGGCCAGCGCCGGGCCTGGGCACCGGGCGGGCGGGTGCCGCCCGGGC
Organism: Kitasatospora sp. NPDC058184; assembly: GCF_042883725.1. Taxonomy (NCBI): domain Bacteria; kingdom Bacillati; phylum Actinomycetota; class Actinomycetes; order Kitasatosporales; family Streptomycetaceae; genus Kitasatospora; species Kitasatospora sp. NPDC058184. The sequence goes on along the minus strand of NZ_JBHVVE010000042.1, from coordinate 37,391 downwards.
CGCCGGGACCGCCGGGGCGGCCCTGACCACCCTGGCCACCCTGGCCACCGGGACCGCCGGGCCCGCCCGGGCCGCCGGGACCACCGGGGCGCCCCGGGCCGCCGGGACGGGCGCCGGGTGCGCCGGCCCCCTGCGGCGGGACGCCGCCCAGCCGGGACTGCCCCGGTTGCCCCGGCTGCCCCCCGGGCTGTCGCGGCTGCCGTGGCGCGGCCGCCCCCGGCCCGCGCGGGTTCAGCGAGGACGGCAGCGGCGGCTCGGCCGAGCCGCCTCCACCGCTGCCGCCGTACGGGTTCCCGCCGCCCCCCGGGCGGCCCTCCTGCCACGTGTTCATGCCGACGAGGATGCCCGACCCCGGTCGGGCTGACTCCCCCCGGGGGGCCCACCAGGCCTCTTGTAGCAGTTTTGATGCACGCCCCGAATCGTTCCGCCGAAACATCCGGACACCCGCCGTTCCAGCGGCTGAAACGTTTCTTGACCAGCTCGAACACAGCGTGTTTGCATTCCAGGCATGGATCAGCGTTGGGCACTCACGCGTCGGCGGCACGTCGACCTGCGGCGCGGTGTGGCCTGTTCGCTCTGTCGCGGCTGACACGCGCCCGTCGGGTCCCCGTACTCCCCGCAGGCCCCGCACGTCCGCCGACGTAGCGCCCCGGTGCCCCGCAACGCCCCCCCCGCACCGTTCCCGCACCGCCCCCGGTACCGGCCCCCACCGCGGCGCCTTCCCCCGCCGCCGCACTCCGCCGCACCGCGCCGCCCCGCTTCCAGCCAGAGGTGAAACCCATGGCCGTCGTCCTGTCCGTTTCCGGCTCCCCGTCCGCCACCTCCCGCACCACCCGCCTGCTGCGCCACGTCGACGCGCGGCTGGCGGAGCGCGGCCACCACGTCGTCCCCTTCGAGGCCCGCAGCCTGCCCGCGCACGCGCTGCTGTCGGGCGACTTCGACCACCCCGAGATCGTCGCCGTCACCGAGCTGTTCGCCCGCGCCGACGGCGTGGTCGTCGGCACCCCCGTCTACAAGGCCGCCTACTCGGGCCTGCTGAAGGCCCTGCTGGACGTGCTCCCGCAGTACGCCCTGGCCGGCAAGGCCGTCCTGCCGCTCGCCACCGGCGGCTCGCCCGCGCACGTCCTCGCGGTGGACTACGCGCTGCGCCCGGTGCTCAGCTCGATGGGCGCCGGCCACATCACCCAGGGCTGGTTCGTGCTCGACCGCCACATCACCGCCCGGGAGGACGGGACGACCCTGGTGGAGCGCGAGACCGAGACGCTGCTGGCCCCGGTCGTGGACGGCTTCGCCACGGCCCTGGAGCGGCTGGCCGCACCCGCGCTGACGAGCTGACGGACCGTCGCCGCCGGCCCGTACGGGGCGTCCCCGAGACGGGCCGCGGCGACCCCTAGGGGGAGCCGCTCCGTGGCCCGTAGAACCTTGGTTGAGAGGCTTCATTCCGGCGGATGACGAGCGCTCCGCCGCCGACTCCTAACGTGGTTCACACATCCCCACCCGCCAGGAAGCGGCCCGGTTGCGCCGGGTCCGGTGGCCAGGTCCACCGGGAGGGTGGAGACAACTCCCGGTCGAGGACTACCGCCCGCGCCATGTCGCGCGGCGGGCGGGCCCGTGAGGCTGGGGGCCAACGGGTGAGCGCATCTTCCTTAGGAGTGTCCCAGTGACGACGGCAGCAGCAGCCGTGTACGACCCCCAGCTTCCCGGCGGGGCGCCCGCCGTCGCCGCGTCGGCCCGTCAGGTCACCAAGGCGTACGGCTCGGGCGAGACCAGGGTGACCGCGCTCGACGCGGTCGACGTCGACATCCAGCGCGGCCGGTTCACCGCGATCATGGGGCCGTCGGGCTCCGGCAAGTCCACCCTGATGCACTGCCTGGCGGGCCTCGACACGGTCACCTCCGGGCAGATCCGGATCGGCGACACCGAGATCACCGGCCTGAAGGACAAGCAGCTCACCAGGCTCCGGCGCGACAAGATCGGCTTCATCTTCCAGGCCTTCAACCTGCTCCCGACGCTGAACGCGCTGGAGAACATCACGCTCCCGATGGACATCGCCGGGCGCAGGCCCGACCAGGCCTGGCTGGACCAGGTGGTGGAGACGGTCGGCCTGTCCGGCCGGCTCAAGCACCGCCCCGCCCAGCTCTCCGGCGGCCAGCAGCAGCGCGTCGCGGTGGCCCGGGCACTGGCCGCCCGCCCCGAGATCATCTTCGGCGACGAGCCCACCGGGAACCTGGACTCCCGGTCCGGTGCCGAGGTGCTGACCTTCCTGCGCCGCTCGGTGGACGAGCTGGGCCAGACCATCGTGATGGTCACCCACGACCCGGTCGCCGCCGGCTACGCGGACCGCGTGCTCTTCCTCGCCGACGGCGTGATCGTGGACGAGATGTACGCGCCCACCGCCGACTCCGTCCTCGAACGCATGCGCCGTTTCGACGGCAAGCGCACCAGCTGAGCGGCGGGACGACACCATCATGCTGCTCAAGACCTCACTGCGGAGCTTCCTCGCCCACAAGGGCCGGATGGCGCTCTCGCTCATCGCCGTCGTGCTGTCGGTGGCCTTCGTCTCCGGCACCCTGGTGTTCTCCAACACCGCCACCGGCACCTTCGACAAGCTCTTCGCCGCGACCTCCTCCGACGTCTCGGTCCAGCCGCCCAAGCCGGCCGAGGACGAGGAGCAGCAGGCCGCCGTCAAGCCGCCGACCGTCCCGGTCGCGCTGGAGCGGCAGGTCGCCGCGCTGCCCGGGGTGAAGAGCGCCGTCGGCCAGGTCCTGGTCGAGAACGCCGTCATGATCAACCCGGCCACCAACAAGCTGGTCGGCCCGACCACCGGCGCGCCCACCCTGCTCGGCAACTGGACCGACACCCCGGGCAACCCGCTGAAGGTCACCTCCGGCCACACGCCGCGCGGCCCGACCGAGCTGCTGCTGGACGCGGACACCGTGAAGAAGGCCAAGCTCGCCCTCGGCGACACGCTCAGGGTCGAGAACCCCCTCGGCCGGCACGACTTCACCATCGTCGGCATCGGCACCTTCACCACCACCAACCCGGGCGCGGCGCTCGGCTTCCTGGACACCCCGACCGCCCAGCAGGCACTGCTCGGCGGGCCGGCCTTCAGCACCGTCGAGGCGTACGGCGACGGCAGCCGCGGCGACGACCGGCTCAAGGCCGACGCGCTGGCCCAGCTCGGCGGCGGGTACCAGGTGAAGACGGCGGCCGAGCAGAAGGCCGACCGCAGCGAGCAGGTCGGCAAGGGCCTCGGCTTCATGAAGTACGCGATGCTCGGCTTCGCCTTCGTCTCGGCGATCGTCGGCGCCTTCCTGATCGTCAACACCTTCTCGATGCTGGTCGCCCAGCGCACCCGGGAGATCGGCCTGCTGCGCGCCATCGGCGGCAGCCGGCGGCAGGTCAACCGCTCGGTGCTGGTCGAGGCGCTGATCCTGGGCGTGCTCGGCTCGACCCTCGGGGTCGCGGCCGGCCTGGGCGTGGCGGTCGGCCTGATCAAGCTGATGACGGCGATCGGCATGGACCTGGAGGCGGCCGACCTGCAGATCGGGCCGGACGTGTTCGTCGCCGGGTACGCGCTGGGCATCGTGGTCACCCTGGTCGCGGCCTGGTTCCCGGCCCGCCGGGCGAGCCGGATCTCGCCGATGGCCGCGCTGCGCGACCACGGCACCCCGGCGGAGGCCCGGGCCAACCTCGTCCGCACCGGCCTCGGCCTGCTGCTGACGGCGGGCGGCGGCGCGGTCCTGGTGCTCGGCGCGGGGGCGGAGAAGGCGGCCACCGGCGGCCGGTACCTGGGCCTGGGCGTGGTGCTCACCCTGATCGGCTTCGTGGTGCTCGGCCCGCTGCTGGCCTCGGCCGTCGTCCGGGTGCTCGGCGCGCTGCTGCCGGCGCTGTTCGGCCCGTCCGGCAGGCTCGCCCAGCGCAACGCGATGCGCAACCCGCGCCGCACCGGCGCCACCGCCGCCGCGCTGATGATCGGCCTGGCGCTGGTGATCGCCTCCGCGGTGTTCAGCTCCTCGGCCGTCACCTCGACCAGCGCGCAGATCGACAAGTCGGTGGGCGCGGACTACATCGTCTCCGGCGGCCGTACCGCGATCACCCCCGAGATGACGGACGCGGTCCGGAAGACCCCGGGCATCGACCACGTCACCACCCAGCGGTTCTTCGCCGCCAAGGTCCAGCTGCCGGACGGGCAGAAGGCCAAGACCCCGCTGACCGCGGTGCCGCCGTCCTTCTTCGGCACCGACTTCCGGCCGACCGTCGACTCCGGTGCGGTGGACTCGCTCCAGCGCGGCTCGCTGGGGATCGGCGCCGCCTTCGCCAAGGACCACGGCCTGAAGGTCGGCGACCAGGTCACCGTCGACTACGGCCAGGGCCGCACCCAGACGGTGCCGGTCGGCGCGGTCTTCGGCAAGGGCGAGCTGTTCGGCGACGGCTCCTTCGTGGCCATGGACACCATGGAGAAGGTCGTCCCGGCCGCCGAGCAGCCGCCGGTGTGGACCTTCTTCGCCAAGGCCTCCCCGGGCGCCGACGTCGACCGGACGCTGACCGCGCTGGAGGACGGGCTGAAGGAGTACCCGCAGCTCACCATCAAGGACCGGGCCGGCTACAAGGAGCTCGCCCAGTCCCAGATCAACACCCTGCTCTACCTGATCTACGGGCTGGTCGCCCTCTCGATCACGGTCGCGGTGCTCGGCGTGGTCAACACCCTGGCGCTGTCGGTGGTCGAGCGGACCCGCGAGATCGGCCTGCTGCGGGCGATCGGGCTCTCCCGCCGCCAGCTGCGCCGGATGATCCGGCTGGAGTCCGTGGTGATCGCGGTGTTCGGCGCCGTCCTCGGCACCGGACTGGGCCTCGGCTGGGGCGTCACCGCCCAGCGGGTGCTGCGGGACCAGGGCCTCGGGACGCTCTCCGTCCCGACCGTCACGGTGGCGGTCACGCTGGTCGCCTCGGTGCTGATCGGCCTGTTCGCCGCACTCGTCCCGGCCTTCCGGGCCGGACGCATGAACGTCCTCGCGGCCATCGCGACGGACTGACCCGGCGCCGGGGGGCGCCGGGCCCGGACCACGGGGGACACGGGGGGACCCGCGGGGAACGGGGGAACGGGGGGACCCACGGGGGACCGGGGGGCACGGGGGACAGGGGCCGGGTGCGCACAGCGCCCGGCCCCTGCGCCGTGCCCCGCCCCCGCAGGTCCGGGCCGGTCCGGCGGGCGTACCGTCCGCTTCCCGGGTGCTGGGATGATCGTCCGATGCTCCCCTCGGACGCCCCGCCCCTGCCCAGCGCAGCGCCCCTCACCAGCGCGGCCGCCGCCCGCTGGCGCGCCGCCCGGACCGCCTGGCGGCTGGACGGCCGCTGGCTCGCGCTGGTGCCGCTCGCGTTCGTGGTCCTGGCCGGCGCGGTGGAGCCGGACGTGGGCCGGTGCAACGTCCAGAACGTCTGCCGGGACACCTGGGGCTCGGGGCTGGCCGGCTGGTCGGTGCTGGCCGAGATCGTCCTGCTGGCCACCAGGGCCCGGGTCCGGGTGCTCGTCCCGCCGGTCGTCCTGGCGTTGCTCTGGTACCTCCCGGAGGGCCTGGTCACCCCGGTCGCCCGCTGGTCGGCGGTGCTGCTGCACGTGCTGCTCACCGCCGTCCTGCTCGGCGCCGAGTCCGGCCGCCGCCGCGCCCGCCAGCAGCTGGACGAGCTGATGGCCCCGCCCGTCCCCTATCCCTGGAGCGCCGCCGGCGGGCCCTCGCCCGTCCACCGGGACGGCCCGCCCGTGCTGCGCCGCGCCCTCGGCGTCCTGCTGCTGGTGGTCGCCGCGGCCTTCCCGGTGTACGGCCTCTGGGCGCAGGCCCGGGCGGACGGCGCCGCCGAGCGGGCCACCCGGGTGACCGGCACCGCGGACGGGAGCGACCGGGACGGCGCGCTGACCGTCCGCTTCCAGCCGCCCGGCGGCGGCCCCGAGCGCACCGCCGCCCTGGACGTCTGGTGGCAGCGCCGACCCCAGCCCGGCGAGCCCGTCCCGCTGCTGGTGGACGGCGACTCGGTGCGCGCCCTGGGCGACGACTACGACGTCTCCGGCCAGCTGGCCGCCGGCGGCCTGATCGCCCTGCCCGGCCTGGTGCTGCTCGGCTCGGCCGCCGTCGCGAGCGCCCGTCGGGGCAGGCCCGCCTTCGCCGGCGCCGGCCCCGCGCTGGCCGTCCGGGTGCGCGCCGACGCCCGCGGCGACCTGCTGGTGCTGCCGCTGGACGGCCCGCCGGACGGCCCCGGGCTCTGGCGGCTGGTCGAGCGCGACCGCTACCGCTGGGCCCGGAACGCCGCCCCGGACGGCGCGGCCCCGGCCTGGGTGCCCGAACACCTGGAGACCGAGGACGAGGACGCCGACTACCCCGACCCGGTGCTCGACCACGACGAGGACGAGGAGGAGCACTGGGAGCTGTTCGACCGGGCGACCCCGGCCGAGGCTGCCGAGTGGCTGGCCCGGGCCGGCCGCAGCGTGCCCGCCGTGCTGTACGGCGGCCCGGACGGGCCCGACCACCAGCTCCTGGTCCGCCCCGGCCTGCTGGACGGCGACCCGCACTGGGTGGCGGCCGTGGTCGCCCCCGCCGCCCGGCCCCCGCGCGTCGGCCGGCGCTCCGGGCGCTACCGCGAGCGCGACCTGGCCGTCGCCGCGCTGACCGCCGAGACCGTCGCCGCCGCCCCGGCGGCCGGTCCGGACGCCGAGCCGCTGGCCGCCCGCCGCTGGGAGATGCCGCTGCCGCTGCGCGCGGCCGCCGGACCGGTGGCGGCCCTGGTGGTCGCCGCCGCCGTGGTGCTGCTCGACGACGACGGCTGGTGGGAGGGGCTGCTGCGCCCGCTGTGGATCGGCTCGCTGGCGATCCTGGCCTGCGCCCAGACGCTGTCCTGGCAGCTGGTCGCCGACCGCAACGGCCTGCGGGTGGCCACCGCGCTGCGCACCCGCTGCTACCGGTGGGCGGAGATCTCGGCGGCGGCGGCGCACCGGAACCTGCTCACCATCCGGCTGCACGGCGGGCGGGAGTTCTCCTTCTTCAGCCGCCCGGCGGTCTGGCTGGCCGCCCTCTTCGGCGGCCGGTACGACCCGGGCGCGGTGGCCCGGACCGTCGCCACCGCCGCCCACCGCCCCGACCTGCGCCCGGCACAGGCCCTGCCGGACCGGCTGGGCGGCCCCCAGCACCTGGTGAACCGGCTCGCGCTGACCGGCTACGCGGTGTTCACCGTCGCCCACTACGCACTCTGAACCCACCCCGGACCGCCACCGGATCCACACCGCTTCCGGCCTGCGCGTAAGGGGGAGTACGGTGTTCTTGATCACAGCACCGGCGCGGCACCGCGAGGCGTCCCCGGCAGCCCGGACCGGGACAAGACGAGGACACGTCCGCACCGGTACGGTTGGCCCCGATGAACACCAAGGCTGCTGAGGAGCTGCCGGCTGTTTCCGTGATCATGCCGGTGCTCAACGAGGAACGTCACCTGCGCACGGCGGTCCGGCGCATCCTGGACCAGGAGTACCCCGGGCCGATGGAGGTGGTGATCGCCCTCGGCCCCTCCACCGACCGCACCGCGGAGATCGCGGCCGAGCTGGTGGCCGAGGACCCGCGGGTGCGGACGGTGGCGAACCCCACCGGCCGGACGCCGGCCGGGCTGAACGCCGCGATCCGGGGCTCCCGGCACCCGATAGTCGTGCGCGTGGACGGCCACGGCCTGCTCACCCCCGGCTACATCACCACGGCGGTCCGGCTGCTCGGCGAGATGGACGCGGCCAACGTCGGCGGCATCATGCACGCCGAGGGCGAGACCGAGTGGGAGAACGCGGTCGCCGCCGCGATGACCTCCAAGATCGGCGTCGGGAACGCGGCCTTCCACACCGGCGGCCTGGCCGGCCCGGCGGACACCGTCTACCTCGGGGTGTTCCGGCGCGAGGTGCTGGAGAAGCTCGGCGGCTACAACGAGGAGTTCATCCGCGCCCAGGACTGGGAGCTGAACTACCGGATCCGCCAGGACGGCGGCCTGGTCTGGTTCACCCCGCAGCTCAAGGTGACGTACCGGCCCCGCCCCTCGGTGCGGGCGCTGGCCAAGCAGTACAAGGACTACGGCCGCTGGCGCCGGGTGGTCACCCGCTACCACCGGGGCTCGGTCAACCTGCGCTACCTCGCCCCGCCGGCCGCGCTGGCGGCGGTCCTGCTCGGGCTGGGGCTCGGCGCCGCCGTCCACCCGGCCTTCCTCGCGGTGCCCGGCGCGTACCTGCTGGGCATCCTCGGCGGCGCGGCGGTCGAGGGGCGCGGCCTGTCGTTCAAGGCCAAGGCGCTGCTGCCGGTGGCCTTCGCGACCATGCACCTCAGCTGGGGCTTCGGCTTCCTGACCTCACCGCGCTCGCTGGCCCGGCGAGTGATCGCCAGCGTCGGCCCGGCCGCCAAGGACGTGCTCTCGAAGACCGGCTGATCCGCGGATCCGCCGATTCGTTTCGGCAGCCGCCCCGGCGCCTTCTCGACGCCTCCTCGGCGGCACCACCCGGAACCCGTCCGGCACCCTTCTCGGCACCGCTATCGTCGGTGCGCATGGCGACAGTTGAGGACGGGTCGGGCGCGGCCCGGATCGAGCCGAGCGCGGACGTCGACGAACGGGCCGCGATCGGCGCCGGGACGACGGTCTGGCACCTCGCCCAGGTCCGCGAGGACGCGGTGGTCGGCGCGGACTGCGTGATCGGCCGCGGCGCGTACGTCGGCCCCGGCGTCCGGATCGGGGACCGGGTCAAGGTGCAGAACCACGCGCTGGTGTACGAGCCGGCGGTGGTCGAGGACGGGGTGTTCATCGGCCCGGCCGCCGTCCTCACCAACGACCGGTACCCGCGCGCGGTCACCCCAGACGGCCGCCCCAAGGGCCAACTCGACTGGTGTGCCGAAGGGGTGACGCTCCGTCACGGCTGCTCGATCGGCGGCCGGGCGGTGCTGGTCGCCGGGGTGACGGTCGGCCGCTGGGCCCTGGTCGCGGCCGGCGCCGTGGTGCACCGGGACGTCCCGGACTTCGCCCTGGTCGCCGGTGTCCCGGCCCGCCGGATCGGCTGGGTGGGCCGGGCCGGCGAGCCGCTGCGGCCCGCCGGGGACGGCGGCTGGCAGTGCCCCCGGACCGCCGAGCGCTACCGCGAGCAGGGCGGAACCCTCGTACCGCTGTAGCTACTTGGCGCAGACGTCGGTGTCGTCCGCCTGCACCCGCTGGAGGTCCTCGGGCGCCTCGGTGGGCACCGCCGGGGTGGCGGGGGCGGTCAGCACGTCCTTGCCGAGCACCAGCAGCAGCCCGTTCTTCGGGTCGGACTTCTCGGCCGGCCGGACGGCGTCGCCGGGCAGGCCGAGGGCGGCGGCCAGGGCGCCGGCCTCGGCCTCCATGCCGCTCGGGTAGGACACCGTGGTGGTGTCGGCGGGCGGTGCGTCGCTGCCCACCGCGGCCCGGTCGAAGCCCTTCGCCCGGAGCTTCTCCACGGTCGGCCCGGACTGTCCGCGCTTGCCGCTGCCGTTGCGGACCGTCAGCTGGGCGGTCTTGAGGTGGATCGCCGGGAGGGTGGCGGCCGGCGTGGTGGGGGCCGGGGCCGCCGGGGCCGCCGAGGCGTCGGCGGCCGGTGCCTCGGGGGCGGGCGGGGCGGCGGTCTCGGTCAGCGAGCGGTCGGCCGCGACCATCGCGAACAGCTGCCCGGCGTCCGGCTGCTTGAGGATCACCCGGTTCTCGTCCTTGGGGTCGTCCAGGACGGGCGCGGTGGTGAAGGTGATGTTCTTGGTGTCGACCTTGCCGATGTCCAGCGCGAGGTCCTTGAGCTTGTCCACGCTGCCGATGCCGGAGTCCACGGTGAGCGCCTTGGTGGCGGCGTCCGCGAGCTTGTAGAGCTTGGTCGGGCTGGTCAGGGTGTCGTCGCTCTTGATCTTGCGGATCATCGAGCTGATGAACTGCTGCTGGAGCGGGATCCGGGTGAGGTCGCCGCCCTGGCCGACCGCGTGCCGGGTGCGGACGAAGGCCAGCGCCTCCTCGCCCTGGACCACGTGCCGGCCCTTGGTCATCTTGAGGTGGGAGCCGGAGTCGTTGATGTCCTTGGCCGCGCAGACCTCGACCCCGCCGACGGCGGTGGACAGGCTCTTCACCGCCTCGAAGTTGACCTGCACGAAGTGGTCGACCCGGATCCCGGTGTTCTTCTCGACGGTCTTCCAGGTGCAGCCCGCGTCGCGCCCGGCCTGGCCGAGGCTGTTGTTGAACTCCTCCCGCGCCGAGCCGGGGATCTTCTTGCCCTGGGTGCTCTGGCACTCCGGGATCGGCAGCATCAGGTCGCGCGGGAGGCTGATCACCGTCGCGTTGGTGCGGTCCTTGGCGATGTGGAACAGCAGGGTGGTGTCGGCGTGCCCGGTGCTGCCCTCGTCGCCGTACTCCCGGCCGAGGCCCTCCCGGCTGTCCGTGCCGATCACCAGGACGTTCAGCGCGTCCCCGGCGGCCGGCGGGCGCTCGGACTCGTCGCCCAGCTGGACCTTGACCGAGGTCAGGTTGTCGTTGAAGTGCCGGTACAGGTAGTACGCCCCGCCACAGCCCGCGACCATCACCAGGGCGCCCGCCCCGGCCGTCCACTTGAGGGCGCGTCGGCGCCGGCTGCGCCTGGCGAGCGCGGCGGCCCGCCGACGGGTGTCCCGGCGGCCCTCCGGGGCCGGTGCGGCGGGCTCCTCGGCGGTCGGTGCGGCGGCCCCGCGGCGCTGCCGGGGGACGCCGGGGGCCGGGTCCACCCGGTACCGTCCGGTTTCCGGTTGCTCCTCGTGCACGGGGGTTCCCTACCTTCGACCGGTCACGGCTGTGGACCGCCCGTACGGACGGGCCGATCCGGACACAGTAGACGAGCCGAACGCGGGAGTCGTTCCCGGTGTGATCTCCGCCATGTTCCGGCAATGCGGAGGTAAATACCGTACGTGGCCGACCAATTGCGGAAGCGTCCGGATCGGTCGGCGCGGCCGGCCCGGGGCGGCCGGGGCGGCCGGGGGTGCCCGGCTCAGTGCTGGGCGCAGGCGTCCACGTCGGCGGTGCGTCCCTCGAAGGTGGGCGCGGCGCCCGCCGAGGGTGACGCGTTCGCCAGCGCCGCCACCTCGGCCGTCGGCTGGGTCCCGGCGCCCGGCCCCGCCGCCGGCGAGCGGCCCGCCCCCGGGACCGGCCCCGGGGACGGCGTGGACCCGGGCGGCCGGACGGCGACCGGCCGGTCGTCCCGCAGCGCCGCGAACAGCTGGCCGGTCTGCGGCTGCACGAACTCGTCCCGGTCCGAGTCGTAGCGGTACGGGCGGCGCGGCGCGGTCAGGAAGACCACGTCCGCCGAGGGGATGCCGCGCAGGTCCTGGGTGAGGTCGTACAGCGCGCCGAGCGAGGACAGCGCGCCGTCCGCCCGGACCGAGGAGGTCGCGGCGTCCAGCACCGGCCACAGCTTCGCCGGGTTCAGCAGCACGCCCTGCGACTGCACCTTGCGGATCAGCGCGGCCAGGAACTGCTGCTGACGGCCCATGCGCTGGGTGTCGCTGCCGTCGCCCAGGCTCTCCCGGGCCCGGACGTAGCCGAGGGCCTGCTCGCCGTGCAGGGTCCGCCGGCCGGCGGCCAGGTCGAGCTTGGCGTCCTTGTCGTGGATCGGCTGCGGCACGCACACCTCGACCCCGCCGATCGCGTCCACCATCGTCTTGAAGCCGCTGAAGTCGAGGATCACGTAGTGGTCGATCCGGATGCCGCTCAACTGCTCGACGGCCCGGATCGAGCAGGCCGGACCGCCCGTCTCGAAGGCCCAGTTGAACTGCATCAGCGCGGGCCTGCTGCGGGTGCCGTCCGGCTTCTCGCAGGCCGGGACGGTGACCATGACGTCCCGCGGCACGGAGACCGCCGTCGCGTGCCTGCGGTCGGCGGCCAGGTGCAGCAGGATCGTGGTGTCCGAGCGCTGGCTGCCCGGCTCGCCGCCGTACGAGCCGTTCGCGCCGGAGCGGTCGTCACTGCCGATCAGCAGGAGGTTCTCGGCGCCCCGCGCCCCGGCGGTGCGGCTCGGCCGCTCGGCCTCCAGCTTGGCGAGCAGCCGGTCGGTGGCCGAGTCCGCGCGGATGTTGCCGTCCAGCGTGCGGTAGGCGATCCAGAGCAGCACCCCGGTGGCGACCAGCAGGAACGCGACGGCGCCGGCGGTGATCATCAGCCACCGCCGGCGCCTGCGCGGGCGTCCGCTCCCGCCCGGAGGGGTGTCCGTCGGCGGGCCGTCCTGGGCCGCGCCGTTCGTCGGGGGAGTGGCGGTCGGGGGGTGCTCGGTGTCGTCCTCGGCCATGGCAGCGATCCCTACCCGCCGGGCCCGGGCCGGGGGTTAGCCGAGGCGCAGTGTCACCCGTTCGGATTCGGTCCGCTTCTCCCACTGCCCGGCGTCCAGCGTCTGCGAGTTGCGGCAGAGCACCACCGAGGCGCCGGCCGCCAGCGGCGCCAGCAGACCGGCCTCCAGACCGGTCCAGTCGTCGTACGAGAGGGTGGACAGCACGCGGTCGCCGGGCTTCAGGCCGAGCCGTGCCGCCCCCTCCCGGGCCAGCGCCACGGTCTGCTCGCCCGTCAGCTTCAGCGGCAGCCCGTCCACCGCGGTCTCCAGCGCCGGCCCCTCCGGGGCGACGGGGGAGTACGGGGCGAAGCGGTCGCCCTGGCCGGGCACCTCGGCGGCGTAGTCGAGGAAGCCGTCCGGGCGCTGCGGGAAGCGGCCGCCGAGCGGACGCAGGGCGAGCGCGACCCGCTCGCCCTCGCAGGCCTGGGCGGCCTCCAGCCCGTCCGGGCCGCTGACCACCAGGTCGGCGGCGGCCGGGTCGCCGCCCGGCACCGCCGTCACCCCGACCGACCAGCAGGCCAGCAGCCAGACGGCGCTCTGCCAGTGGGCGGGCAGCAGCAGCGCCGCCCGGTCGCCGGGGCCGGCGTTCAGCTCGTCCTGGAGGAGGTTGGCCGTCTTGGCCACCCAGTTGTCGAAGGTCCGGGCGGACAGCTCCACCCGTTCGCCGGTGGCGTCGTCGTAGAAGGTGACCAGAGGGGCCGCGGGATCGACCGAAGGCGTGCCGCCGCGCAGGAATGCGTGCAGCAGCTCGACGGGGGTGCGGGCGTCGGCAGCGAAGGGCGCAGTCATGGTGCGCCCCAGCCTACGGCCTTCGGGTGGGAGGTCGGGAGGGGCGGCCGAACGGGCGCGGAGCGGCGTGGCGGGCGGTCCGGTTTGCGGCGACGATCCGGTTTATGCGCCTCTCACTTCCGGCCGCCCTGCTCGCCGGCTGCACCGCCGCCCTCCTGCTCCAGCCCGCCGCCGGTGCGACCCCCTCGTCCGCCCCGCGCCGCCACGACTTCGCCGGCGGCGGCTCCACCACCACGCTCCCGCTGCCCGCCGGGACCGGCCTCGCCCCGCGCGGCACCGCACCGTTCGAACTCCTCGGCCTCGGCTGGGACGGCCCGGCGGACGCCCTCGCCGGCGCGGTGCTCCGGGTCCGCACCCGGGACGCGGCCACCGGCCGCTGGAGCGGCTGGCACCGGCTGGAGGCCGACGCCGAGGACGGCCCCGACCACACGGCGCACGGCGCCACCGCCCCGCTCTGGACCGGCCGCAGCGACGGCGTCGCCGTCGAGTTCCGGCCCGGGCCCGCCGGAGCACCGCCCGGACTGCGGCTCGACCTGGTCGACCCGGGACACGGCGCCGCCCCGGCCGCCGTACGGACCCTGCCCGCGGAACCGCCGACCGCGCCGCCCGCCGGGCCGACCAAGGGGCAGGCCCCGCGCCCGAGGATCGTCACCCGGGCCGGCTGGGGCGCCGACGAGTCGCTGCGCGACCCGGAGTTCGAATACACCGGCCCGGTCCGCGAGGTCTTCGTCCACCACACCGCCACCACCACCGACTACGCCTGCGCCGACGCGCCCCGGGTGGTCCGGGCGATCTACCAGTACCACGTGAAGACCAACGGCTGGCGGGACATCGGCTACAACTTCCTGGTCGACCGCTGCGGCACCGTCTACGAGGGCCGGGCCGGCGGCGTCGACCAGCCCGTCCACGGCGCCCACACCCTCGGCTTCAACACCGACTCCGCCGGCGTCGCCGCCCTCGGCACCTACACCGGCGACCAGCCGTCCCGCCCCCTCCTCGACGGCCTCGCCGCCCTCGCCGCCTGGAAGCTCGGCCTCGCCGCCCGCCCCGCCGACGGCCGCGCCCGCCTCACCTCCTCCTCGGACGCCAGCCGCTACCCCAAGGGCAGCACCGTCGACTTCGACGCCGTCTCCGGCCACCGCGACGCCTTCGACACCGAGTGCCCCGGCAACGCCCTCTACGCCCGCCTCCCCGCCCTGCGCGCCGCGGCGGCCCGCCTCCAGACCCGCTGACCCCGGGGCCCTCCGCCGTCCCGCCGGCGCTGTCCGACCCCCCGCGTATCGTTCATGTCCGGAGGCGACCCGGGAGGCGACGGCGGTGGAAGCGGTACGGCGCTGGCGCCCGGGCTTCCCGCTGGACGTCGCCCGCACCCTGCTCCCGCTGCGCCGCGGCCCCGCCGACCCGGCGTACCGCAGCACCGGCGACGGCGCCGTCTGGCGCGCCTCCCGCACTCCGGGCGGCATCGGCACCCTGCGGGTGCTGCCGCGTCCGGCCGCCGGCGAGGTCGAGGCGAGCGCCTGGGGCCCCGGTGCGGAGTGGCTCCTCGACCGCCTCCCCGCCCTGCTCGGTGCCGAGGACGCCCCGGAGGCGCTGGTCCTGCCGCCCGGCCCGCTGCGGGACGCCCAGCGCCGTACCGCCGGGGTCCGGCTGACCAGGACGGGCCTGGTGCTGGAGTCGCTGGTCCCGGCGATCCTGGAGCAGAAGGTCACCACCGACGAGGCCTACCGCGCCTGGCGCCTCCTGCTGCGGGACTTCGGCACCCCGGCGCCGGGCCCGGCCGAGGGCATGCGGGTGGCGCCGTCGGCCCGCGAGTGGGCACTGGTGCCGAGCTGGGAGTGGCACCGGGCGGGCGTGGACCCGAAGCGCTCGGGCACGGTCGTGCGCGCCGTCCGCCTGGCGCCGCGGCTGGAGGAGGCCTCGGCCATGGGCCACGAGGAGGCCTTCGCCCGCCTCACCGCCGTCCCCGGCATCGGGCCCTGGACGGCCGCCGAGACGCTGCAGCGCAGCAACGGCGACCCGGACGCGGTCTCGGTCGGGGACTTCCACCTGCCCAACCTGGTCGGCTGGGCGCTGGCCGGCCGCCCCCGCAGCGACGACGCCCAGATGCTCGCGCTCCTGGAGCCCTACCGCCCCCAGCGCCACCGGGTCTGCCGCCTCCTGCTGGCCACGGCCGCCCACGCCCCCCGCTACGGCCCCCGGCTGACTCCCAACGACCACCGCCACCGCTGACCCCGGCGGCTGCCGCTACCGGACGGTGATGAAGGCCCCCGCGTCGCGTTCCGGACGGACCTTCGGCGCCTCCGCGGGCCGGCCGACGGCGACGGCGCCCATCGGGTCCCACCCCTGCGGGAGGTCCAGCGCCTCCCGCACGGTGTCGCGGCAGAACATGGTGGACGAGACCCAGGCGGAGCCGTACCCCTCGCCGGTGAGCGCGACCAGCAGGTTCTGCACGGCGGCGCCGGCGGCGACGGTGAACATCTCCCGTTCGGCGGTGGCCCGGCGCGGGTCCGGGTAGTCGTGCGAGCCGTCCGTCACCAGGCAGGGCACCACCAGGTACGGGGCGTCGCGCAGGACGTCGCCGCGGGCGGTGCGCCGGGCGATCTTCGCCTCGTCCCAGCCGTCGAGTTCGCGCAGGTCTCGCTGCCAGGCGGCGAGCATCGCGTCGAGCAGCCGGACCCGGGTGTCCGCCGACTCCAGCAGCACGAACCGCCAGGGCGTGGTGTGGTGCGGGGCGGGCGCGGTGACGGCGGCGGCGACGGCGCGGCGGACGGCGGCCGGGTCGACCGGCTCGGTGGTGAAGGAGCGGACGGTGCGCCGCAGGGTGACGGCCTGCCGCAGCGCCTCGGAGGTGCCGAGCCGGAACATGTCGTCGACGGCGGGCCGGACCAGCGGCCGGGCGCCGTCGCCGTCCTCGGCGGTGACGAGGTGTCCGAGTCCGCGCACGACGGCGACCGGGACGCCGCTGGCCTTGCCCTTCACCAGGTCGGCGGCGGCGGCGAGTTCGTCGGCCGTCGCGGTGACGGTCATCTCCAGCCGGTTGCCGTGGCTGTCGGTGCGGCCGCGGTGGTCCTCCAGGACGGAGAGGCCCGCGGCGCCGATCGCCACGTCGGTCAGCCCGTTGCGCCAGGGCCGGCCGAAGGTGTCGGTCACGACGACGGCGAGCCGGCGGCCGGTCAGCCGCTGGAGCCGGGCCCGCAGCGCGCGGGCGGAGGCGTCCGGGTCCTCGGGCAGCAGCAGCACGGTGCCGGGGGCGGTGTTGGAGGCGTCGACCCCGGCGGCGGCCATGACGAGGCCGTTGCGGTTCTCCACGATCCGGACCGGCCCGCGCCGGGCGACCACCCGGACGGTCTCGGCGTCGATCGCGGCCTCGCGGTCGGCGGCGTGCAGCAGCCGGCCCTCGGCCTTGCTGACGATCTTCGAGGTGACCAGCAGGATGTCGCCGTCCTGGTACGTCCCCGCCTTGGCGATGAGCTCGCCGAGGTCCGCCCCGGCCGTGACCTCGGGCAGCCCGTCGACGCCGAGGACCTCCAGCGTCACTTGCGCACCTGCTCGGCCAGCGCGAGCGCCGCCCGCGCCATCTCGGCGGTGGCCTCGACGTCGGTCATCAGCAGCGGGACGGCCCGGCAGGCGATCCCGGCGGCCTCGACGGCGGCCACCGAGGCCTCGTCCACGGTGTCCACCAGCCACCCGTCGACGAGCGCCGGCCCGTAGTCGAGCGCGACCGCCTCCGCCGTGGCCTCGACGCCGACGGCGGCGAGCACCTTGTCGGCCATGCCGCGCACCGGCGCCCCGCCGATGATCGGGGAGAGCCCGACCACCGGCGCGGGCGCGGCGGCGACCGCCTCCCGGATGCCGGGGACGGCGAGGATGGTGCCGATCGAGACCACCGGGTTGGACGGCGGGAAGAGGATGACGTCCGCCTCGGCGGTCGCCTCCAGCACGCCGGGCGCGGGCTTGGCGGTGTCCGCGCCGACCGGGACGATCGCCTCGGCGTCCACCTCGGCGTGCAGCCGGACCCAGTACTCCTGGAAGTGGACCGCCCGGGTGCCCTGCTCGTCGGTGATCCGCACGTGGGTCTCGACCCGGTCGTCGCTCATCGGCAGCAGCCGCACGCCCGGCTTCCAGCGCACGCACAGCGCCTCGGTGACCTGGCTGAGGCTGTACCCGGCGGTGAGCATCTGGCTGCGCACGAGGTGGGTGGCGAAGTCGCGGTCGCCGAGCCCGAACCACTCGGGGCCGACGCCGTACTCCTTCATCTCGGCCTTGATGGACCAGGTCTCGTCGGTCCGGCCCCAGCCCTGTTCCTCGTGGATGCCGCCGCCGAGGGTGTACATCACGGTGTCGAGGTCGGGGCAGACCTTGAGGCCGTAGAGGTGGATGTCGTCGCCGGTGTTGCCGATGACGGTGATCTCGTCCTGCGGTCCGACCGCCGCGAGGAGTCCGCGCAGGAAGCGCGCCCCGCCGATTCCGCCTGCCAGTGCCACGATGCGCATGGGGTTCATCCTGCCACGGTCCGACTTTCCGTCAGCCGTGATCAGTGCGACCCGGCCTGCGCCTGCCGCCCGGTGTGCTGCTCCTGGTGCTGCTCGGGGACGGCGGTGGCGCCGTACTGGTTCATCTCGGTCAGGCCGGGGGCGTAGAGGTGGATGGAGACGGCGGGTTCGAGCGCGCCGTTGACGACCTCGTGCAGGTAGCCGGAGGAGAACACCCGCTGCCCGCCGGGCCGCAGGGTGCGGGCGATCGCGCCGCTGGGGTCGCCCCCGGCCGAGGGCTGGGGGAGGGTGAGGGAGCGCTCGATCAGCTCGCCCCGGACGACGCTCATCACGCCGGAGGACTCGCCGTGGTCGTGGAAGCCGCTGGACTGCCCGGGCAGCCAGCTGAGCAGCCAGACCTCGTAGCCGGGGCCGGTCTCCAGCCGGGCGTACCAGCGGGTCAGCGCGTCGTAGCGGACCAGCGGCTCCCAGCGGGAGCGGTCGGCGGCGATCTCGCGCACCAGCCGGGCGTACTCGGCGACGGTGGTGGGGTGGGCGGGCAGGTCGGTGCGCGCCAGGTGCGGGAAGGCGAGCGGGTCGCCGGCGATGGAGACGTCGCTGAGGCCGTCGGCCCACTGGCGGGTCCGGGCGTCGGCGGGGGTGCCGGTGCGGACGGTGGCGGGGCCACGGCGGGAGAGCTTGTTGCGGTCGCGGTTCCGCTTGCGGATGCGGATCATGCGCACGGGAGTCGTCCTCGGAAGGGTCGGCCGGTTCGTCGGGATCGGCCGGATCCGGGATGTCCTGGGACGGGAATCGCGGGCGGCCTCTGTGCTTCCTGGGGGCGGCGCGCGGTGGGACGCGGGCGCCTAGATACAGCAGGAACAGAGGCGACAACAAGAGTTCACGGCACGGCGGAGCGTGGAACCGCTCCGGGGGCTGGCGAACTCTGACATAGGAGCAAGGACACCGCATCCGCAGGGGCGGTGTCAAACCGAAGGATGCGGCATTCGAGTGGGTTAGGTCCGGATCTTTCCCTGATGGGGTGATTCATCACTCTCTATGTTTCGATGGGAAGATCGCCGGGAAGGCAGGCCGATGACCGGCCTGTGACGGTGACCGAGCGTCACCCGGTGAATGGTTGCGGATGGTTCGGCACCGTTCAGGACCTTGAGGTGGAAGGTCCGATGTGTCCGGATATGTACACTATTCGTAACGGCTTGGTGCCAGGGAGTGAATCCCAGCCCCAATACCAGAGCTCGGCTTGACTGGGCCAGAGTGACGCAACTGTAATTTCACTCGTGTCGTCAGCCGCACGAGGCAACGGCAACCACGGGGACGCCAAGTAGGGGCAGAGGAGGCGCGCCACATGAGCGAGCTCTTTGAGCTGTTGATCGGGGACGGCATCGCGGAGGACGAGGAGGAACTCGGCTGGCAGGAGCGCGCGTTGTGCGCCCAGACCGACCCCGAGTCCTTCTTCCCCGAGAAGGGCGGCTCGACCCGCGAGGCCAAGAAGGTCTGCCTCGCCTGCGAGGTCCGTTCCGAGTGCCTGGAGTACGCCCTCGCCAATGACGAGCGTTTCGGCATCTGGGGCGGCCTCTCCGAGCGCGAGCGCCGTCGGCTCAAGAAGAGCGCGGTCTGACCGGGCGGCCCCCGCCCCCCGCTGACCCTTCGACAGCGACGGACAACCGCACAGCTGTACGGGCGCCTCACCGCGGTGGTGGGGCGCTTTCGTGTTCCCGGGGCCCCTTCACCGTCCCCGCACGCACACCCCGGACGAAGCGGCCACCCGGAGCCGTTAGTGTGGTGCGCCATCCGGTTGCCGTTCACCGGCTGTGTCCACCGAGAACTGGGGCCCGCGCACGCGATGACCGTCTACAGCCACCAGAGCGGCTCCACCGCTTCCCGGCCGCCCGCCTATCCGCGCCACCTGGTCACCGCCGTGATCGTCTCGCACGACGGCGCCCGCTGGCTCCCGCGGGCCATGGCCGGCCTGCTCGGTCAGGACCGCCAGGTCCAGCGCGTCCTCGCGGTCGACACCGGATCCACCGACAACTCTCCGCAACTGCTCGCGGACACCCTCGCCGACTGGCTGCCCGAGAGCGGACCGCTGGTCCTCGGCCGCCGGGCCGGCTTCGGCACCGCCGTCCACGAGGCCGTGGCGGGCAGCGCGCCCCTGCGCCCGGAGGACCTCCCGTACCGGCTCGACCCCTCCGGCTACGACCCGGTCACCGGCGGCTGGGACGACTTCGGCGACCCGCTCGCCCAGGAGGACGACCTCGGCCGCGGCGGCCCGCGCGAGACCCGGCCGGTCGAGTGGCTCTGGCTGCTGCACGACGACTGCGAGCCGCAGACCGACGCCCTGCGCCGACTGCTCCAGGTCGCCGACTCCACCCCCAGCGCCGCCGTGGTCGGCCCCAAGCTGCGCAGCTGGTACGACCGCCGCCAGCTCCTCGAGGTCGGCGTCACCATCGCCCGCTCCGGCCGCCGCTGGACCGGCCTCGACCGCCGCGAGCAGGACCAGGGCCAGCACGACCAGGTCCGCCCGGTGCTCGCGGTCTCCAGCGCCGGCATGCTGGTGCGCCGGGACGTCTTCGAGGAGCTCGGCGGCTTCGACCGGGCCCTCCCGCTGATGCGGGACGACACCGACTTCTGCTGGCGGGTCAACGCCGCCGGCCACCGCGTGGTGGTCGCCCCCGACGCCGTGCTGCGGCACGCCGAGGCGGCCGCCCGCGAGCGCCGGGCGATCGACTGCGGCCCCGCCCACCCGCACCGGATGGACAAGGCCGGCGCCGTCTACACCCTGCTCACCAACTGCAAGGGCGCGCTCTTCCCCTACGTCCTGCTGCGGCTGGTGCTCGGCACCCTGCTGCGGGCCGTCACCAACCTGCTCGGCAAGGACCCGCGCCAGGCCTTCGACGAACTCGCCGGCCTCGGCCACGAACTCGTCCGCTTCCCACGGCTGTTGGCCGGGCGCAAACGCCGCGCCAAGTCCCGGTCGGCGGACGCCCTGGACGACCGCACGCTCTTCCCGGCCCCCGGCGCCACCACCCGGCTGGCGGTCGAGGGCGTCGTCGGCTCGCTCGGGATAGGGGGCGGCGACGACACCGGCCGGCACGGCTCGGCCGAGGCCGGCGGCGACGAGGACGCCGAGGACCTGGTCGTCGAGCAGTTCGCCCTGCTCAAGAAGCTCGCCCGGCGCCCGGCGCCGGTGCTGTTCGCGGCCCTGCTGGTGTTCGCCCTGATCGCCTGCCGCGGCCTGCTCGGCAGCGGCGAGCTGTTCGGCGGCGCCCTGCTGCCGGCGGCCGACGGGGCCGGCGGCCTCTGGTCGATGTACGCGGACGCCTGGCACCCGGTCGGCACCGGGTCCACCGCCGCCGCACCGCCGTACCTCGGCGTGCTCGCGGTGCTCTCCTGGATCCTGTTCGACCACGCCGACCTCGCGCTCACCCTGCTCGTGGTGCTCTCCGTCCCGCTGTCCGCGGTCAGCGCCTACCTGGTGTCCCGGCCGCTGCTGGACTCCAAGCTGGTCCGCGCCTGGGCCAGCGCCACCTACGCGCTGCTGCCCGCCGCGACCGGCGCGCTCGCCCAGGGCCGGATCGGCACCGCCGTGCTCGCCGTGCTGCTGCCGCCGCTGGCCCGCGCCGCCGCCATCGCGGCCGGCCTCGGCATCCGCGCCGAGAGCGCCGCCAAGGGCGCCCGCCCGGGCTGGCGCCCGGTCTGGATGACCGTCCTGCTGCTCACCCTGGCCACCGCCTTCGTCCCGATAACGTGGGCGCTCGCGGTGCCGCTCTGCCTGGCGATGCTGGTCGTCGGGGTGCTGCGCGGCAGCGCCTTCGGCTCCGGCGGCGCGGCGCTGCGGCCGCTCGGCCTGCGCGTCCTGGTGATCCTGGCGGTGCCGGTCGCGGTGCTGGCCCCGTGGTCGCTCAAGGTGCTGTCGCACCCGCAGTGGCTGCTGCTGGAGGCCGGGCTGCCCGGTCTGCACGGCACCGGCGCGAGCGCGGCCGGCCTGCTGCTGGTCAACCCGGGCGGCGCCGGGGTGCCGCCGGTCTGGCTCTCGGCGGGTGTCGTGCTGGCCGCGCTGGCCGCGCTGCTGCGCGCCGACCGCCGCCGTGCGGTGCTCGTCGCCTGGGGCGCGGCCGGCGCCGGCCTGGTCTTCTCGGTCGTGGTGGCGGGCACCTCCGTCACCCCGGCCTCCGGCGGTCCGGCGGTGCCCGCCTGGACCGGCCCGGCGACCCTGATCGCCGGGCTCGCCCTGCTCGCCGCCGCCGCGATCGGCGCCGACGGCGCCAACGCCCGCGTCGCCGGGATCGCCTTCGGCTGGCGCCAGCCGGTGGCCGCCCTGGTGGTGGCCTCGGCCGTGCTGGCCCCGCTGGGCACCGGCCTGTGGTGGGCGCTGACCGGCGCCGGCGGCCCGCTGCACCGCGGCCAGGCCGACCAGGTCCCCGCGTTCATCGCCGAGGAGGCCGGCACCACCGACCGGGCCCGCACCCTGGTCGTCACCGGGGAGAAGGGCGGCGGCGCGGTCCGCTACACCGTGCTGCGCGGCGCCGGTCTGACGCTCGGCCAGGCCGAGTCCACCGTCGACCCGGCGACCGGCACCCAGGACGGCCTGAACAAGATGGTCGGCAGCCTGCTGGCAGGCTCCGGCGCCGACCAGGCGAGCGCCCTGGCCGGCTACGGCATCGCCTACGTGCTGGTCCAGCAGCCGGTGATCGACGCCTTCAAGGACGTCCTGGACACCACCCCCGGCCTGGTCAAGGCCAACCAGGACGGCGCCGCCGCGCTCTGGCAGGTCAACGGCACCCCCGCGGTCCGCGCGGTGATCACCGCCCCGGGGGCCACCCCGGTGGTCGTCCCGTCCGGGGCCCGCGACCTGTCCGCCACCGTCGCGGCCGGCCCGGACGGCCGGGTGCTGCGGCTCGCCGAGTCCGCCGCCCCGGAGTGGAAGGCCACCGTCAACGGCACCGCGCTGGAGCCCACCACGGTCGACGGCTGGGCGCAGGGCTTCAAGCTCCCGGCCGCCGGCGGCAAGCTGGCCGTCACCCGCGAGGGCGGCGCCGCCCACACCGGCTGGATCTGGGCCCAGGTGCTGCTCGGCCTCACCATCCTGGTGCTGGCCCTGCCCGGCCGCCGCAGCCACAAGGACGACGACCTGCCGGAGGAGGCCGTCGCCACCGCCGCGCTGGCCGCCGCCGCCCAGGCGCAGGCCCCCGCCCCCGGCAGCCGCCGGGCCCGCCGGATGGCCGAGCGCGGCGAGGGCGCGGAGGGCGCCGAGGGCGGTGCCGAGGAGTCCGGGGTGTACGACCGGCCGGGCGCGATCCCGGCCCAGCCGAGCTCCGAGCCGGTGACCGGCGCCGTCCAGGCGGCCGCCGCCATCCAGGACGCCGAGCAGTACACGGACCCGTACCAGGCGTACCAGCAGGCCGACCCGTACAGCTACGACCAGTACGCGGCCCAGCAGCCGGTCGCCGCGCCGTACGGCGGCCAGGGCTACGACACCCAGGGGTACGACGCCCACGGGTACGGCCGGCAGCAGGGCTACGAGCAGCCGTACCAGCCCGAGCAGCAGCCGTACTACGAGGTCCACGGCTACGACGGCGGGCAGCAGCCCGAGCAGCAGCAGCCCTGGCTGCCCGGCCAGTCGCAGGGCGAGGCCCCGTACGACCCGAACGACCCCAACGGCCCCGGCCGGTACCCGCACCAGCACGGATCGGGGAGCTGACCCGCGATGAAGAAGCCCGCATTCAGGAAGAAGTCCGGCGCCGGCTCGCCCGCCGAGCCGACCGGGCCCGCCGTCGCGGCGGAGCCGTCCGGCCCGGCCCGGACGTCCCGCCCCGGCCGCGGCCGCGGCCCGCTCGCCGGGCGAGCCGGAGGAGCCGGGCGAGCAGGGGGAGCCGAGGGGGCCGGAGCAGCCGGGTCCGGCGGGGCGGCGAAGACCACCCAGTCCCTGCTCGCCGCGGCCGTGGTGCTCGCGGCGGTGTTCGGGATCGCCCAGGTGCGCCCGCCGGCCGCCCCGGCCAAGGCCGGCACCGGAGCCGCCGCGACCACCGCGCAGGTCGAGCGGACCTCGGTGGTCTGCCCGCAGCCGGTCCAGGGCCTGACCGGCTCGACCACGCTCACCGCCTACACCCCGCCCGGGACGGGCTCCGCCACCGGCGGGGCCGGCTGGCTCTCCGACGCGGCCGCGCCCGCCGTGCCCGCCGCCCAGCCGACCACCGCCCCCGCGGCCCCGGCCGCCGCCACCCCGGCCCCGACCGGCTCGGGCGCCCCGGGCGCCCCGGTCCAGGACAAGAACGCGGCGCCCGCCGACGCCCGGCTGACCGTACCCAAGCCCGGCACCCCGGCCACCGGCCCGGCCGCCAACGGCGACGCCGCGCCCGGCACCGGGGCCGTCGCCACCGGCGCCCTCGCCCCCGGCTTCACCGTCACCCAGACCACGGTGGTCACCGAGCAGCGCGGCCTCGGCCTGTCCGGCCTCACCTGCACCCCGGCCGCGACCAGCTTCTGGTTCGCCGGGGCCAGCACCGCCGCCGACCGGGTCGACTACCTCAGCCTGGTCAACACCGAGTCCGCCGCCGCAGTGGTGGACATCAAGCTGTACGGCGACAAGGGCCTGATCGACAACGACGCCGCCAACGGGATCACCGTCTCGCCCGGCAGCTCCCAGGCCGTCCTGCTGTCGACCCTCACCAAGGGCGCGGTCGCCGACCTCGCGGTGCACGTGGTGGTGCGCTCCGGGCGGGTCGGCGCCGCGCTGCACGCCGCCGACGGCGGCAAGGGCGCCGACTGGGTCCCCGCCTCGGACGCCCCGGCCCCGGTCCAGGTGATGCCCGGCCTGCCCGCCGACACCGCCTCCGCCCGCCTGGTGGTCTGGGCGCCGCCGGAGGACGACGCCGACCTGAAGATCCAGCTGTCCGGCAAGAACGGCTGGTTCAGCCCGGCCGGCAACGAGTCGATCCACGTCAAGGCGGGCATGGTGGCCGCCGTCGACCTCGGCAAGCTCACCCGGGACGAGGTCGCCGGGCTGCGGCTGTCGCCCAGCGACGACAAGCACCGCACCCCGGTCGTGGCCGGGCTGCGGGTCGACCGGGCGGCGGCCAACGGCAAGACCGACGCGGCCTGGCTGACCGGCAGCGACCCGGTCGGCGCCCGCGCCACCGTCGCCGACAACCGGGCCGGCGCCTCCACGCTCTACCTGACCTCCAGCGGCGAGGCCGCCACCGTCCGGGTCACCGCCTCGGCCGGCAGCGGCGGCGGCACCCCGGCCACCAAGGAGGTCCAGCTGCCGGCCGGCGGCACGGTCGCCCTCCCGGCGCCCGAGCCCGCCGGGCTGAACGGCGTCTTCGCGCTCACCGTGGAGACCGTCTCCGGCGGCCCGGTGGTGGCCGCCCGGATGCTCTCCCTGCCGGCCAAGGACGTGCCGATGTTCACCGTCCAGGCGCTGCGCGACGACCGCAGCACCGTCAAGGTCCCGCAGGCCGGCCAGGACCCGGGCGTCGTCCTGCGCTGAGCGCGCCGAGCGGGGCCCGCGCCGGACACCCGGCGCGGGCCCCGACCCGTCTCAGTCCTCGTCGTAGCGCGGGTCGATGGCGTCCGGCGACAGCCCGAGCAGCTCCGCGACCTGTTCGATCAGGATCTCGTGCACCAGCGCCGCGCGGTCCTCCCGGGTCTTCGCCCGGATCTCCACCGGCCGCCGGTACACCACGATCTGGCTCTTGCGCCCCTGCTGGCCCGGCGACACCCGCCCCAGCGGCACGCCGTCCTCGGCGTCGGCGCCGTCCGGCTCGTGCAGCGGCACCTCCTGGACGGCGAACTCCACCTCGATCAACTGCGGCCAACGCCGTTCGAGGCGCTCCACCGACTCGCGCACGTAGTCGTCGAACAGTTCGGAGCGGGTGAGCGAGATCGGCACCTGGGGCGGCGCCAGCGGGCCGCGCAGGCCCCGCCCGTGCCGGTCGCGGTGCCGGGGGCGGCGCGCCGGGCCTGTCGATGACTGCGGTGCGGAGCTGTCCATATCACTGCCGAGGGTAGTCCTTGGACGGTCGGAAGTGGACCACTCCGACCGGGAATCGCACGGGGCGTCGGATACGCGGACCCGGCGCCCGCGGGGCGACACGGCACCCCCTCCGGGCAGGCGGTCTTCGCTCCCCGGCGGGGAGTGCGGTACCGTCCACCCTCGTGAGCTCTGTACGTCGTTGTTCGCGGACCGCGTGCGGCCGGCCGGCCGTCGCGACGCTGACGTACGTCTACGCGGACTCCACCGCCGTCCTCGGGCCGCTCGCCACCTACGCCGAGCCGCACTGCTACGACCTGTGCGCCGAGCACGCCGAGCGCCTCACCGCCCCGCGCGGCTGGGAGGTCGTCCGGCTCGCCGCCGAGGCCGGGCCGCTGCGCCGCAGCAGCGACGACCTGGAGGCGCTGGCCAACGCCGTGCGCGAGGCCGCCCGCCCGCAGACCCCCCGTCAGGGCCGCGGCTTCGAGGGCGAGTCCACCGAGGGCGGCCGTCGCGGCCACCTCCGGGTGCTGCGCTCGCCCGACAACTGACACCCTTCCCGGCACGGGGCGTTCGTCCGGCCCGGGTACGCTGCCCGTCTACCGTCACCGCGCCCGTCGACCGACGCGCGGTGGCCGCGACGAATCGTGATCAGTCCTAAAACCAGGGTGGAGCCGCAGTGCGCGACCTCAAGCAGCTCGTGAAGGCGTACGACGTCCGAGGCGTTGTCCCGGACCAGTGGGACGAGAGCCTGTCCCGGGCCTTCGGTGCCGCGTTCGTGCAGGTCACCGGCGCGACCGCGATCGTGGTCGGGCACGACATGCGGCCCTCCTCGCCGTCGCTGAGCCTGGCCTTCGCCGAGGGCGCCGCGGCCTACGGCGCCGACGTGGTGCAGATCGGGCTGTGCTCCACCGACCAGCTGTACTACGCCAGCGGCAAGCTCGACCTGCCCGGCGCGATGTTCACCGCCAGCCACAACCCGGCCCAGTACAACGGCATCAAGCTGTGCCGGGCCGGCGCCGCCCCGGTCGGCCAGGACACCGGCCTGTCCGAGATCCGCGAGCTGGTCGAGTCCTGGACCGCCGAGGACGACACCGTCACCGTCCCGGCCAGGGACGTGAAGCCGGGCGCGCTGTCCGCCCAGGACACCCTGCGCGGCTACGCCGACCACCTGCTGGGCCTGGTCGACCTCACCGCGATCCGCCCGCTCAAGGTCGTGGTGGACGCCGGCAACGGCATGGGCGGCCACACCGTGCCGACCGTCTTCGACGGCCTGCCGATCGAGCTCGTCCCGATGTACTTCGAGCTGGACGGCACCTTCCCGAACCACGAGGCCAACCCGCTCGACCCGAAGAACCTGGTCGACCTCCAGGCGAAGGTCCGCGAGGTCGGCGCCGACGTGGGCCTGGCCTTCGACGGCGACGCCGACCGCTGCTTCGTCGTGGACGAGCGCGGCGAGCCGGTCTCCCCGTCGGCGATCACCGCCCTGGTCGCCGTCCGCGAGATCGCCCGCGCCCGGGCCGCCGGCGAGGCCGAGCCGACCGTCATCCACAACCTGATCACCTCCTGGACCGTCCCCGAGGTGGTCCGCGAGCTCGGCGCCAAGCCGGTGCGCACCCGGGTCGGCCACTCCTTCATCAAGCAGGAGATGGCCGAGACCGACGCCGTCTTCGGCGGCGAGCACTCCGCGCACTACTACTTCCGCGACTTCTGGCGCGCCGACACCGGCATGCTGGCCGCGCTGCACGTGCTGGCCGCGCTCGGCGGGCAGCCGTCCGCGCTGTCCGGGCTCACCGCCGAGTACGACCGCTACGCCGCCTCCGGCGAGATCAACAGCACCGTGGCCGACCAGGCCGCCAGCACCGCCGCCGTCCGCGCCGCCTTCGCGGGCGGGGAGGGCACCACGGTGGACGAGCTGGACGGACTGACCGTGGCCGGCCCGGACTGGTGGTTCAACCTGCGCGCCTCCAACACCGAGCCGCTGCTGCGCCTGAACGTCGAGGCCAAGGACCCGGCGAAGATGGCCGAGCTGCGCGACGGCGTGCTCGCCGTCGTCCGCGGCTGAGCCCCTCGCCCGACGCCGAGCCCTGGCCCCCGCCCGGGCCCCCGCCCGCGCGGAGCGCCTGAGCACGGGCCCCGGTGCCCCGGCCGGTAGGGTTTCCTATCGGCCGGGGCACCTCCGTGCCACCCCCGAACCTTGGAGAGCCCCATGAAGCTCGAATCCTTCCTGCTGGAGATCCTGGTCTGCCCGCAGTGCCGGGCCGCGCTCGTCGAGGGCGGCACCGAGGAGCAGCCCGAGCTGGTCTGCACCGGTGCGGACTGCGGCCTCGCGTACCCGGTCCGCGAGGGCATTCCGGTCCTCCTGGTGGACGAGGCCCGCCGCCCGGCCTGATCCTGGGGGCGACGCCCGGGACGAAGCCCCGGGATGAGCCCCGGGACGCAGCCCGCCCCGACCGACCGTCCAGGACCGCAGCCGGAGGTTCGCCGCATGCTCGACGACACCCTGCTCGACGACCCGGCCGCGCTCCAGCGCGCCGACCACGACCGCGCCCTGCTGGCCCTGGCCGGTGCCGGTGCGCGGGTCCGCACCGCACTGCGGCAGGCCGAGGCGGCCGGCCTCGACCGGCTGCGTCCGGACGGCCGCCCGCGTGCCGTCCTGGTCGCCGGGCACGGCAGCGCGCTGACCGCCGCCGAGATGCTCTCGGCGCTGGCCGGCACGGGCTCCCTGGTCACCCCGCTGCCGCCGACCGAGGCGGCCGCCCCGCGCGCCGACCGGGCCGGCGCCCCGCCCGCCTTCACCGCCGGGCTCGGCTGGCAGCTGCCCGGCTGGGCCGGCCCGCTGGACCTGCTGGTGATCAGCTCCGCCGACGGCGGCGAGCAGGGCCTGGTCGCCCTCGCCGAGCAGGCGTACGCGCGCGGCTGCGCGATCGTGGTGACCGCCCCGGCCGGCAGCGCGCTGGCCGGGGCCGCGCTGCAGGTGCGCGCGCTGCCGCTGCCCTTCGTGGCCTCGGTGCTGCCCGAGGACCTCGCGCCCGTGACGGCCGTCGAGCCGGACCTGCCGGCCGAGGACCCGGCGGCGCTCTGGTCCCACCTCGCCCCGCTGCTGGCGCTCGCCCAGAAGATCGGCCTCACCCAGCTCCCGTACGACGCGCTGCCGGCCCTCGCCGACCTGCTGGACGCCGCCGCGGTGCGCTGCCGCCCGGACGCCGCCGCGTACACCAACCCGGCGAAGGGCCTGGCCGCCCGGCTGGCCGGGACCGTCCCGCTGCTGTGGGCCGAGGGCCCGATCGCCGGGGCGGCCGCCACCCGGTTCGCCGCCCAGCTGGCCGACCGGGCCGGGCGCCCGGCGCTGGCCGGGCCGCTGCCGCAGGTGCTCACCGCCCACCGCGGCATGTTCACCGGGCAGTTGGGCGCGGGCGCCGATCCGGACGATTTCTTCCGCGACCGGGTCGAGGAGCCGGACCCGCTGCACCTCCAGGTCCTGCTGCTGCGGCACGCCCCCGGCGCGGCCGGCCCGGCGGCGCCGGACGAGCAGGACGGCCCGGCCGAGGTCCCGGAGGAGGACGCCGGGCCGCGCAGCTTCGGCGTCTCCCGGGCGCACCGGCTGGCCGCCGCGCACGACGTCCGGCTGACCGAGTACGCGAGCACCCGGCCGGACGCGCTGCACGCGCTGGCCGACCTGGTCGCGCTGACCGACTTCGCCGCCGTCTACCTGGGGCTCGCCGCCGCGCAGTCCTGAGACGGTCGGCCGGTCGGGCCCCCGGGGCCGGTACGGTAAGCGCTCGACGACGCCGACCGACCCGTGAGGACCTGGAAGCATGAGCACCGAAGGCGGTACCAAGGCACTGATCGCGGCGCTGTCCGCGAACCTGGCGATCGCCGTGGCCAAGTTCACCGCCTTCGGCTTCACCGGCTCCTCCTCGATGCTGGCCGAGGGCGTGCACTCGGTGGCCGACTCCGGCAACCAGGTGCTGCTGCTGGTCGGCGGCAAGCGGGCGCGCCGGGCGGCCGACGAGGAGCACCCCTTCGGGTACGGCCGCGAGCGCTACGTGTACGGCTTCCTGGTGGCCATCGTGCTGTTCAGCGTCGGTGGCCTGTTCGCGGTCTACGAGGGCTGGCACAAGATCAGCCATCCGGAGGCGCTGGACTCCTGGGGCTGGGCGGTCGGCGTGCTGGTCTTCGCCATCGGCATGGAGGGCTGGTCCTTCCTCACCGCGGTGCGGGAGTCGGAGAAGGCGAGGGGCAAGCAGAGCTGGACCCAGTTCATCCGCACCGCCAAGGCGCCGGAGCTGCCGGTGGTGCTGCTGGAGGACACCGGCGCGCTGATCGGCCTGGTGCTCGCGCTGTTCGGCGTCGGGCTCACCGTGATCACCGGCGACGGCGTCTGGGACGGCATCGGCACCCTGTGCATCGGCCTCCTGCTGGTGGTGATCGCCGTGGTGCTCGCCCTGGAGACCAAGTCGCTGCTGCTCGGCGAGTCGGCCGACAAGGACTCGGTGCGCCGGATCCGGGAGGCGCTGGTGGACGGCGAGGCGGTCACCCGGGTGATCCACATGCGCACCCTGCACCTCGGCCCGGAGGAGCTGCTGGTCGCGGCCAAGATCGCCGTCAACGCGGAGGACAGCGCCGCCCGGGTCGCGGAGGCGATCGACGCCGCCGAGGCGCGGGTCCGCGCCGTCGTCCCGATCGCCCGGGCGATCTACCTGGAGCCCGACGTGTACAGCGCCGAGAAGGCCGCGGCGGGCGACGACCCGGCCGCCACGCCCGGCGGCCCCGGCCCGGGCGGCGCGCACTGACCCCTCCCGCGCCCCCGACCCGCTGACCGACCCGTTCCGCGCGCCGGCCCGTCCTGGGGCCCGGCTTGAGAGCGGGTCGGACCGGGGGCCGAAATCGGTCATCGTCGGACGGCCGACGGGGCCATCGGTGTAGATTCGTCACCAGAGCCAGAACGTCGCTGCTGATGGCGGTCGATCGGCGGTCCGCACCCCGCGGGGCGCGCGCCGGTCGAGGGAGAGAGGTCCTCCGACGGTTTGTGCTGCGCAACGGGAAGCCGGTCCACCACCACGGACCCGGCGGTCCCGGCGTGGCCGTGCACCCGTACGGCCTGACGCACGCGACGCACGCCCGGACCTATGGCCCCACCCCCATCAGCGAGGAGCAGACGCATGTCGACCGACATCACCGGTGACTTCAAGGTCGCCGACCTTTCCCTGGCGCCGTTCGGCCGCAAGGAGATCCAGCTGGCCGAGCACGAGATGCCCGGTCTGATGGCGATCCGCGCCGAGTACGCCGAGGCGCAGCCGCTGGCCGGCGCCCGCATCACCGGCTCGCTGCACATGACCATCCAGACCGCCGTGCTGATCGAGACGCTGACGGCGCTCGGTGCCGAGGTCCGCTGGTGCTCCTGCAACATCTTCTCCACCCAGGACCACGCGGCCGCCGCCATCGCCGTCGGCCCGGAGGGCACCCCGGAGAACCCGCAGGGCGTGCCGGTCTTCGCCTGGAAGGGCGAGACCCTGGAGGAGTACTGGTGGTGCACCGAGCAGGCCCTGACCTGGCCTGACGGCAAGACCCCGAACATGATCCTGGACGACGGCGGCGACGCCACCCTGCTGATCCACAAGGGCGTCGAGTTCGAGAAGGCCGGCGTCGCGCCGGACCCGTCCACCGCGGACAACGACGAGTTCCGGATCATCCTGGAGCTGCTCAACCGCACCCTCAAGGACACCCCGAACAAGTGGACCGAGGTCGCCTCCACGATCAAGGGCGTGACCGAGGAGACCACCACCGGTGTCCACCGCCTGTACGAGATGCACCGTGACGGCCAGCTGCTGTTCCCGGCCATCAACGTCAACGACTCGGTCACCAAGTCGAAGTTCGACAACAAGTACGGCTGCCGCCACTCGCTGATCGACGGCATCAACCGCGCCACCGACGTCCTGATCGGCGGCAAGGTCGCGGTCGTCTGCGGCTACGGCGACGTCGGCAAGGGCTGCGCCGAGTCGCTGCGCGGCCAGGGCGCCCGCGTGATCGTCACCGAGATCGACCCGATCTGCGCGCTGCAGGCGGCGATGGACGGCTACCAGGTCACCACCCTGGAGGAGGTCGTGGAGATCGCCGACATCTTCATCACCACGACCGGCAACAAGGACATCATCATGGCCTCGCACATGGCCCGGATGAAGCACCAGGCCATCGTCGGCAACATCGGCCACTTCGACAACGAGATCGACATGGCCGGCCTGGCCAAGCTCGACGGCGTCGTGAAGACCGAGGTCAAGCCGCAGGTCCACGAGTGGCGCAAGGCCGACGGCCGCACCATCATCGTCCTCTCCGAGGGCCGCCTGCTGAACCTGGGCAACGCGACCGGCCACCCGTCCTTCGTGATGTCCAACTCCTTCGCCAACCAGACGATCGCCCAGATCGAGCTGTTCACGAAGACCGAGCAGTACCCGATCGGCGTCTACGTGCTGCCGAAGCACCTGGACGAGAAGGTCGCCCGCCTGCACCTCGACGCGCTGGGCGTGAAGCTGACCACCCTGAGCCAGGAGCAGGCCGACTACATCGGCGTCCCGGTCGAGGGCCCGTTCAAGTCGGAGCAGTACCGCTACTGACCGATCAGCGGATCCGACGGCCGGCGCCCTCCCCTCCGGGGGCGCCGGCCGTCGGCGTTCCGCCGGGGCGGTTCAGCGGGTCCAGGAGGCCTCGTCCGCGCCGAGCACCTCGAACCGCTCGAGCAGACCCGCCAGTCCGCCGGCCCCCTGGACGGACGGGAGTCCCGCCGCGGTGCCGTTGGCGCAGAGCTGGACGCCCTTCTCGACCCGGCACACCGGGGTGCCGCCGTTCGGCCGGCCGTCCGCGAACTTCCCGAAGCCGTCCGGCTGGACCGTGACGCTCAGCCACTTGTCGCCGACGGTGTACGACAGGATGGCGCTCCACGGGGGCTCGGAGTCCCTGGTGGGCCGGTGGACCTCGGCGTTCCGCAGCCCGAGGTCGGCGGGCAGGCCGGTCGGGCGCACCGGGAACGGGACGTCCCGACTGCCGAACTCGGCGCCGGCCGCGACCCGG
This sequence comes from Kitasatospora sp. NPDC058184, assembly GCF_042883725.1. NCBI lineage: Bacteria > Bacillati > Actinomycetota > Actinomycetes > Kitasatosporales > Streptomycetaceae > Kitasatospora > Kitasatospora sp. NPDC058184. The sequence continues at coordinate 4,720 of NZ_JBHVVE010000042.1, read as the reverse complement.
AGCAGGTCGTCCTGGACCTTCGCGTCCAACCACAGGGTGGCGGTCAGCTGGGCCCAGCGGCCGGAGGCGGTCAGCCAGCGCAGCCCGCCCAGGGACCCCGACGCGTCGGTGAGCAGCCACTGGGCCTCCCGGCCGGCGACCGGGGGCGCGGGGGCGGTGTGCTGTCCGGGGGCGAGGGACTCGCCGGGGCCGCGCAGCAGCTCCAGCTTCAGGGCGGGGGTCGCGTTGAGGACGGCGGTGGTGGTGGCCGCGGTGGCGACGGAACGGCTGTCGCTGTTCGCGTAGCCGACGGCCGGCCGGGCCAGCCACGACGGCAGCCAGCCGAAGCGGGCCTCGGCGCTCAGCGGACCGGTCCGCGCCGCCGGGGTCGGCGCGGCCGTCGGGGACGGCGCGAGCGAGACCGGGGCGGTGGGCGCGGGGACGGCCGGCGCGGGCGGCGCCCCGGCCGGGCGCAGCAGCAGGACGCCGGCCAGGACGGCGGCGGTCGACCCGGCCACCACACCGACCAGGGCCTGCCGGCGGCGGCGCAGCCGGACCCGGCCGCGGGCGATCACCGCCGAGGTGTCGAGTGCGGCGGGCGGTGCCGGGGCCTCGGCGAGGGCGCTCAGCCGGGCGGTCAGATCACGCTGCTCGTGCGACCTCATGACGTCCTCTCGGCGGTGGTGGGACGGGGGGAGAGCGTCGTCCGGAGGGTGGCGAGCGCCCGTGAGGTCTGGCTCTTCACATTGCCCGAGGAGCAGCTCATCGCATCGGCGGTCTGATCGACCGTGAGGTCGCAGTAGTACCGGAGCACCACGGTGGCCCGCTGCTTGGGCGGCAGCGCGGCCAGCGCCTTGCGCAGGTCGAGCCGGGCGTCGAGGTCGGCGGCCACCGACGCCACGTCCACCGGCGCCGCGGTCCGTGACGTCCGCCGCCACCAGGACGAGCGCTGCTCGGCGAGGAAGGTGTTGACCAGCACCCTGCGGGCGTAGCCGTCCAGGTTCTCCACCCGGCCGGCCCGCGACCAGTTCACGTACAGCTTGGTCGCGCACTCCTGCACCAGGTCGTCGGCCCGGTGCCAGTCCCCGCACAGCAGATAGGCGACCTTGCGCAGCCAGCCGCTCCTGGAGGCCACGTACTCCGTGAACTCCACGTCGCGCGTCTGCTTCGCCATCCGCACCCCCTCTCGTCGTGGTGGCGGCGCACCGGCGCGCCGTCCGCCCCTCTAATGCGGGCACCGGCCGGAACGTTGCACGCGAACCGCGCACGTAGGCTTTCCGGCATGCCCAACGGCCGGTACTCGCTCCACGACCCGCACGACCACGTCCCGCTCGGGGAGGAGCGCTTCAGTTGCGCCCCCGGGGCGGCCGGGTGGAGGTACGTCTCCAAGACCTACGCGCCGGACGGCCGGGTGCTCGGCAGCACCGACCTGACGCTGGACTCGCGCGCCCGGCCGCTGCGGCTGGAGCTGCGGGCCGGCGGCTGGCAGGTGCGCGGCGGGGCGGTGGACGGGGTGGCCTGGGTCCGGACCGACGCGGCCGACCCCGGCGGCGAGCACGCGGCGGAGGGCCACGACCGGGCGCACGCCTTCACCGGCCGCTCGCCGGGCTTCCTGGTCGCCACCGCCCGGCTGCTGCGGCTGCGGGAGGGGGCGAGCGCGCGGGTGCGGTTGGTGGCCTTCACCGAGCCGGTGCTGGCGCCGCGCACCCTCGACCAGGGGTGGCTGCTGGAGGGCGTCGACACCCACGAGACGGATTCGGGGCCGCTGCTGGTCGAGCGGTACCAGGTGGCGGACCTGGAGACGGGTGAGCAGCAGGTCGTGCACCTGGCGGGCGATGTGGTGCTGGCGGCGGAGGGGATCGAGCTGGAGGAGCTGGAGTCGCCGCCGAACGCCTGGCGGGTGGGGGCGGAGGAGGAGTAGCGGGCCTTCGCGGCCGGGGCCCGTGCGGCAGGGCTGCTGCGGCCGGGGCGGTTCGCCTCAGGCGGGCGGGGCGAAGCCGCTGCCGGCGGCGGGCTTGTCGAAGGACGGGGCGGTCGGTGCGGCTGCCGGGGCCGCGGCGGGGGCCGGGGGAGCCGTGGGCGCGGGCTGCTGGGCCGGCAGGCCGAGGACCCGGACGGGCCGTCCGTCGGCCGGGCCGGTCGGAGCCGGCGCGGGGAGCGGACCGGAGGCCGGGCGGGGAGCGGGCACCTGGGCGGGCACCTGGGCGGGTACCGGTCGGCCGGGTATCGGCCCGGCCGCCCACAGCTGCTGCTGGGCCCGGGTCCACTCCCGCCGCTGGCGCTCGGTGAGCACCGCGCCCAGGTACGCCGCCGGGTGCAGCCCCGGCGCGATCGGGTGGCCGATCAGGGCGGACAGGTCCTCGGCCAGCCGGGTGGACATCCGGTGCATCACCGCCGGGTCCAACTGGCTCGTCCGGCCGAGCAGTTGGCGGACGGCCAGCCAGAGCGGCTCCGGCACCGCGGACAGGTCCATCGCGACCAGCTCGTGGCCCATCGACTGGAGCAGGTGCGGGTGCACCGGCGGCAGCGGGGTGGCGGAGCCGCCCGCACCCGGGGTGCGCTCGCGGACGACCACCGTCCCGGCGAAGATGTCGCCGAGCCGCTTGCCGTCCGAGTGCACCGCCGAGGTGATCACGGCCGGGGCGCCGGTCAGCACGATCATCTCGAAGAAGCCGACCAGCCCGCGCACCAGCGAGTGCCGGAAGCGCACCGGCCCGCCGTCGGTGCGCACCACGCGCAGGCCGAGCGCGGCCTTGCCGAGCGAGCGGCCGCGGGTGAGGGTCTCGACCATCACGGGCACGGCGACCAGGAAGAACACCATCAGGCCGATCATCGTGGCGGCCAGGGCCGCGCCGTCGAGCCCGATCAGCGCGAGGCTCAGCAGCAGCGTGAACACCAGCAGGGCGGCGAACTCCACCAGCAGGTCGATCACGATCGCCAGGGCCCTGCTCGGAAGCTTCGCCGTCTGCAGGCCGAGGACGACCGCCTCACCCGTCACCAGGTCGCTCAAGACACCTGTCCGTTCACGTTCTTGGAGCCGGTACGGCTCGCCCATGGGGATCCGGCGCCTGGGAGGGCGGCGGTGCCGGGGGAGGGAACCACCCCGGACCGGCTCCCCGTGACGCGCTCTCCGCAGTCTGATCCGCAGCCGCAAACATACGGGGCCCGGTGGGCGCACGGGAAGTGAGATCCCGACGGCCGGGGCGGCGGCCGCTGCTGGCATGCTGGGCCGCGCGTGTCCGCCCGGACCCGCCAGCCCGGACCCGCCCGCCCGCGGACCCGCCCGTGCACGCACGTCCGCGCACGCCGCCGATCTATGGAGCCGCCGAAATGGACCTGGACGTCTTCGTCGCCACCCACCAGGGGGAGTGGGCCCGACTGGACGCCCTCGCCCGCCGGCGCCGGCTCGGCGGGGAGGAGGCCGACGAGCTGGTCACGCTCTACCAGCGCGCCACCGGACACCTCGCCAAGGTCCAGGCCGCCGCGCCGGACCCGGCCCTGGTGAGCCGGCTGACCGGCCTGGTCTCCCGCGCCCGCAGCGCGGTGACCGGCGCCCGGACCAACGGCTGGCAGGACGTCGCCCGCTACTACACGGTGAGCTTCCCGGCCGCGCTCTACCGCTCGCGCCGCTGGTGGGTGCCGGTGGCGGTGGTCTCGATGGTCGCCACCGCACTGCTCGCCTGGTGGATGGCCACCCACCCCGAGGTCCGCAACAGCCTGGTCGCGCCCGAACACCTCCAGGAGCTGACCCGCCCCGGCGGCCAGTACGAGACGTACTACTCGGACCGGCCGGCCAGCTCCTTCGCGGCACAGGTCTGGACGAACAACGCCTGGATCGCCGTGCAGTGCCTGCTGTTCGGGATCGCGTTGGGCATTCCGGTGCTCTACGTGATGTGGACCAACGTGCTCAACCTCGGCATCGGCGTCGGGCTGATGGCCTCCGCCGGTCGCCTCGACGTCTTCCTCGGCCTGCTCATCCCGCACGGCCTGCTGGAGCTGACCGCGGTCTTCGTGGCCGGCGGCCTCGGGCTGCGCCTCGGCTGGACCGTCATCGACCCCGGCCCGCGCACCCGCTCGGTGGCCCTGGCGGAACAGGGCCGCGCGATCATCGGCATGTCGATCGGCCTGGCGACGGTCCTGGCGGTCTCCGGCGTCCTCGAAGCCTTCGTGACCCCGTCCGGCCTGCCGACCTGGGCCCGCATCTCCATCGGTGTGCTGGCCGAGGCGGCCTTCCTCCTCTATGCCCTGGTGCTGGGCCGGCGGGCCGCCGGGGACGGGGAGTTCGGCGATCTGGACGCGGCCGACCGGGCGGACCTCCAGCCCGTCGCGGCCTGAGCCGATGTGATCGACAGGTCTCTGACCTGCTAGTCTTCTACTCGTCCGGCCAAAACCATTGACGTGGTGAGGGTGGGCTAGTAGGTTTGAACGGTTGGGACTGACTGGACAACGGTCGGTCCCGGGCGTTAGTGTCTACGACACCGCCGAATCGAGGCGAGCGTGTTCCACGGAATACGCGTCCTCTGACGAAGCAAAATCCCACGGACGGATCACTCCGAAAGCCTTGATAGGCTTCGGAACGAAGTTCGCAGGAAATCCCCCCAGTGGGAATCGGATGAATGAAGCGCCGGTAAACGGAGCGGAAAACGTCTGGTAAGCTGGAAACACGAAAGAACGAAGCCCGGAGGGTCCGCTGGAAGGCGGTCCGAAGGAAGCGTCCGTTCCTTGAGAACTCAACAGCGTG
>NZ_JBHVVE010000041.1:0-46857 GCF_042883725.1 Kitasatospora sp. NPDC058184 | reverse complement strand
ACCCGGGAGGGAACCCTCCGGGTGGGCCGCCGCCGTTCGCTCGTACGCGGGGTGGTGCCGCGGGAACCGGGCCGGACGGGGGTGTGGCCGGCCCGGTCCCGCGCCCGGCGTCAGGAGTCGCGTCGAACAGCCTCGACGCGACGGCGCCGGAGCACCATGCCGGCCCAGCCGACGCTGATCGCGGCGGCACCCGCGAGCAGCAGCGGACCGGTGGCCGAGGTACCGCCCACGGCCGCCGAGGCGGTCGGGATCACCTGGCCGGCCGGGGAGTCCGGGTCCCCGCCGTGGCCGTGGTGGGCGACCGTGGACTTGGAGGCGTCGGCCGCGATCTGGGCGTCGCTGGGCGCGGCCGGGGCCTGGGCGGTGAGCGCCGACGCGGCGGTGGCGGAGGCGCCGAAGTCGACGTCGGAGCAGGCGTAGAAGGCCTCCGGGCTGTCGCTGCGCTGCCACACCGTGTACAGGACCTGGCGGCCGGTGCGCTGCGGCAGGGTGCCGGAGTAGCTGTAGGAGCCGTTGACGGCGTTGCGGTCGACCTGCACCTTGGCCACCGGGGTCGGGTCGAGGTCCGACCACTTCAGCGGCTTGGTGGGGTCGTAGCCCGCCTTGGTGATGTAGACGGTCTGGGTGCCGACGTGCGGCGCGGTGGTGCGGAACTGGAAGGTGAAGGCGCCGGACTTCACCGCGGTGGCCGGCCAGTCGGTGCGCGGCCAGTCCAGCGCCGCGTACTTGTCGCGGTTGGCCGAGCAGAGCTTGCCGTCCGGGATCAGCGCCTGGTGGTTGCCGTTGGCGTTGGCGATGTTGACCTCGTTCCAGTCGTACAGCGGCTGGGTGCCGCTCGCGGCGACGAGGTCCTTGCAGATCTGGGACACCGGGTGCTCGGGGCCCTCGGCGTAGCAGGCGGCGACCCGGCTCACGGGGTTGGTCATCGTGCCGTGGGCGCTGGCGGTGCCGGCGGTGGCACCGGCCACCGCGACGACCGCGGCGCCGATCACGCCGACGGACAGGGCACTTCGCTTGATGGACATGGGGTGGGGACTCCTTGACCGTCGTTCCGGGCGTGCGTGGGGGAACGGGCACGCCTGCCCGTTCGGGAGCCGCCGGCCCGGCGCGCGGCTCCCGGCCAGAGCGTAGGATTGGTCTGGACCAGAAGGCAATAGCCGCGCGTACTGTGCTTGTTGACGGACTGTAGGCCCCGGAGCAGGACAAAGGCCCGACGGACGGCCGTGGTTAGCCGTTCCATCGGGCCCCGTTAAGGCTCCGGAAAGGTCAGTGCCGCATGTCGTGGATGATGCCGGCCTGGATCACGAGATCGCTGTTGACGGTCGAGCTGCCGCTGATGGTGTTGATGATGTAGGTCCCGCCGGGCGCCTTCTCGAACTGCCCGGGCAGGAACTCCCGGAGGATGTCGAAGAGTTCCTCGGCCGCCTGCGGGTTCGTCCGGAACAGCGCGCGCAGCCGGTTGCGAAGGGCGGCGGCCTGGTCGGCCAGGACCTCCTCGTCGCCGTCGGCCTCCAGCACCTCGGCGCGGATCACCTCCAGCTCGGCGCTCGCCTCCTCGTCCCGCTCGCCGCGCCCGAACAGCCGGGCGATCCGCGAACTGGCCTGGTTCCAGGCGGCCGTGGCCATCAGTCCGGCCACCGAGGTCGCCCCGGACCTCACCATCTCCTGCACGAGCTCGGCGTCCATGCCGCCCCCTTCACGTTCGCAGTGTCGCCACCACGGTAGGGCAAAGGCGGACGAAGCGTCAGAGGAACGTCTTCCCCTCGCCCCGGTACGTCGGCACCGTCCGCACGACCCGGTCGCCCTCGACCAGGTGCAGCTCGGCGAAGCGCTCGCACAGCTCGCCCGCCTTGGCGTGCCGGAACCAGACCCGGTCGCCGATCAGCAGGTCGTCCGCGGCCGAGCCGAGCAGCGGGGTCTGCACCTCCCCGGCGCCCTCCATCGGGTCGTAGCGCAGTCCGGCCGGCAGGTACGGCACCGGCGAGCGGTCCGGGCCGGCCGCGCCGGAGGCCGGGTAGCCGCCGCCGAGCACGGTCACCACGCCGAGGCCGGGGCGGCGCACCACCGGCTGGCCGAACAGCGCGGCCGGGCGGCCCCGGAAGGAGCGGTAGTTGTCGAACAGCCGCGGCTGGTACAGCCCGGAGCCGGCCGCCACCTCGGTGACGGCGCGTTCGGCCACGGTGGACTCCACGCTGCCGGTGCCGCCGCCGTTGACGAACTCCAGATCGGCCACCTGCCGCAGCCGTCGGACCGCCGCCGCGCGCCGCTCGGCCAGTTCGGTCCGGGACCTGGCCTGCATCAGCCGGATCAGCTGCGAGCGCACCGGCCGTCCGGGCACCCGGTCGCCCACCCCGGCGACGTGTCCCTCGTACGCCATCAGGCCGACCACCCGGAAGCCCCGGCGGCGCTGGACGAGTTCGGCGAAGGCGCCGAGGTCCTCGGGGGTGCGCAGCGGCGAGCGCCGGGCGCCGACCCGGACCCGGCCGCCGAGCAGTTGCAGCGAGGTGTCCAGTTCCAGGCAGACCCGTACCTCGGCGTCGCCGCCGCGGGCCGCGTCGATCAGGTCCAGCTGGGCCGGGTCGTCCAGGACGACGGTGATCTCGCGGGCGGCCTCCGGGTCGGCGGTCAGTTCGGCGTAGCCGGCCCGGTCGGCGGAGGGGTAGGCGAGCAGGATGTCGCGGACGCCGGTGCGGGCCAGCCAGAGCGACTCGTCCAGGGTGAAGCTCATCACCCCGAGGAAGCCGTCCACGGCCAGGGCCCGTTCCAGCAGCGCCCGGCAGCGGATCGACTTGCTGGCCAGCCGGATCGGCTTGCCGCCGGCCCGGCGGACCAGGTCGGCGGCGTTCGCGTCGAACGCGGCGAGGTCCACGACGGCCACCGGCCCGTCCAGGTGGGCGGTGGCGCGGTCGTACCGGAGGCGGTCGGAGACCGGGGCGGGTGCGGTCGCGGGCGCGTCGAGGATCACCATGGCCGCAGGGTGCCACACCGCGCTACCGGTGGGTAGGCCCCGTGCGCGGGGAGCGTGCGGGGAAATGGGGCCGCTCGCGCGCGGTGGCATAGGGTCGGGCGGGTGGACCGCAAAGACTTCTCCAACCCGGCGTTCGTCGGCAAGAGCATCCCGAATCCCGGCTTCTCCGACGACGACGGCACCGCCGACCAGGCGCTCACCGAGGCCCTCGCCCGCTGGTCGCAGGACCGCGCGGCCGAGCCGGAGGTGCTGGCGGCGCTGACCCCCACCCGGCTGATGGTCCCGATCGTCGCGATCCTCGGCGAGGTCGAGGTGGACGCGAACGGGCACCGGCACGAGAAGACCAGCGACATGGCCGTCCCGGTGCTGGAGGCCCCGGACGGGCGCCGCGCGCTGCCGGCGTTCACCTCGCTCGACTCGCTCGCCCGCTGGCGCGCCGACGCCCGCCCGGCGCCGACCGCGGCCCCGCAGGCCGCGATGGTGGCCTTCTCGGAGCGCGCCGACACCCTGCTGATCGACCCGGCCGGGCCGGTGCCGTTCCTGCTGAGCGGTGCCCGGCTGCGGGCGCTGGCGGAGAACCGCGCGTTCCTGCCGCCGGTCCGGGACCCGGAGGTGCGCGAGGCGGTCCGCGGGCTGCTGGCGGCCGAGCCGCAGGTGGTCACCGGGCTGCTGGCGGCCTCGGAGGACTCGGACGGGGTGCTCGCGGTGGTCTTCGACCCGGCGCTGGACCAGGCCGGGCTGCAGGCGGCCGCCCAGCGGGTCGGACGGGCCGTGGCCGCCGACCCGGTGCTGCGGGTGCGGCTGGACCGGGGGCTGGACCTCGCGGTGCTGCCGGCCGGCGCGGAGCTGCCGGGGGAGCCGCTCTACAAGCGGTAGACGTGAGAAAGGAGCGGCACACGTGTGCCGCTCCTTTCCCCGTCCGGACGTCAGGAGTAGACCGGCCCGGTGAACTTCTCGCCCGGCCCCGCGCCCGGCGCGTCCGGGACGACGGACGCCTCGCGGAACGCGAGCTGGAGCGAGCGCAGCCCGTCGCGCAGCGGCGCGGCGTGGAAGTTGCTGATCTCCGGGGCGCCGGCGGTGACCAGCCCGGCGAGCGCGGTGATCAGCTTGCGGGCCTCGTCCAGGTCCTTGTCCTTGTCGCCGCCCTCGGCGAGACCGCACTTGACCGCGGCGGCGCTCATCAGGTGCACGGCGACGGTGGTGATCACCTCGACGGCCGGGACCTCGGCGATGTCGCGGGTGAGGTCGTCGAAGCCGATCGCGTCGTCGTCCGCGCCGGGGTTCTGGGTGGGCTCGCTGCTCAAGGGTGGCTCGTTCCGTTGTGCCGTGTGGGTACACGTGGAGCGTACAAGGGGGTCCGCGCCGGGGCGGAATAGCGTTCGACCGCGTGACGCTGTAAGCTTCGAGACTGACCGGCCGGGATCCCGTATGGGCACTCGGCCAGCAAGTGGAGGCTCCACTGAGGAGGCCCGAGAGGGCAACCGCGAAAGTCTCCCACCTTGTCGGCCTCGCGGCCGACGGGTCCCGGTCCGCGACGGGCGCCCCTGGCGCCGAGTCGCCGCAGCGCCCCTCACCGGGCGCAGCCCCCGGTTGTGTGGAGCCCCGCTTGTACCGAGCGGGGCTTTTTTCGTGTGGCGGTGTACGTAGCCGGACAGCGCAGCACGAATGAAGCCCCGCCCAGTGGTCGAGTCCACTACGTGCGACCGCCGTCCGACGGCCGCATCGCAGAAGGTGCAACCGAGGAGGCCCCATCAGCACCGAGCCCCGCATCAACGACCGGATTCGCGTCCCCGAGGTGCGACTCGTCGGTCCCAGCGGCGAGCAGGTCGGCATCGTGCCGCTTGCCAAGGCGCTGGAGCTCGCGCAGGAGTACGACCTCGACCTGGTCGAGGTCGCGGCGACCGCCCGGCCGCCGGTGTGCAAGCTCATGGACTACGGCAAGTTCAAGTACGAGTCGGCCATGAAGGCCCGTGAGGCGCGCAAGAACCAGGCGCACACGGTCATCAAGGAGATGAAGCTCCGGCCGAAGATCGACCCGCACGACTATGACACCAAGAAGGGTCACGTCGTCCGGTTCCTCAAGCAGGGCGACAAGGTCAAGATCACGATCATGTTCCGCGGTCGTGAGCAGTCCCGCCCCGAGCTGGGCTTCCGTCTGCTCCAGCGGCTCGCCGACGACGTCCAGGACCTGGGCTTCGTCGAGTCCTCGCCCAAGCAGGACGGCCGTAACATGATCATGGTTCTTGGCCCGCACAAGAAGAAGACCGAGGCGATGGCCGAGGCCCGCGCCCTCGCGGACGCCCGCAAGGCCGAGCGTCAGGGCCGCACCGGCGGCCCCGACGCCGCTGCGGACATCGAGGACGAGGACGTCGTGACCGACGTCGAGGACGTCGTGACCGAGGCCGAGGACGCCCCGGCCGAGGCGCCGGCCGTCGAGGCCGACGCTCCGGTCGAGCAGCCGGCCGCCTCCCAGGGCGCCTGAGCCCTCACCGGCCAGGAGGCCCGGGAGACCGGCCCCCAGGGTGACGGGGCGTCCCGCCCGGTCACCGCAGATCCATCCAGTTCACGCCCGCGCGGCGCACGTCGCGCGGGCGCGGACGGGACTGACGAGGAGATACGGCGAAATGCCGAAGCAGAAGACGCACAGTGGCGCCAGCAAGCGCTTCAAGATCAGTGGCTCTGGCAAGGTGCTGCGCGAGCGCGCCGGCCGCCGCCACCTCCTGGAGCACAAGCCCTCGACGCTGACCCGCAAGCTGGCCGGGACCGTCGAGCTGGCCCCCGCTGACGCCAAGAAGATCAAGAAGCTTCTCGGCAAGTGATCGCCCTCCCGCCCGGCGCGAGCCGTGAGCGGGGCAGCTGATCCTTCCCGACCCATTCGAATGACGGACCACGTGAAGTAGTCCGTGGTCCAACCCAAGGAGTAATCAAGTGGCACGCGTCAAGCGGGCAGTCAACGCCCACAAGAAGCGCCGGGTCATCCTGGAGCGCGCCAGCGGCTACCGTGGCCAGCGTTCGCGCCTGTACCGCAAGGCCAAGGAGCAGGTCACCCACTCGCTGGTCTACAACTTCAACGACCGCAAGAAGCGCAAGGGCGACTTCCGTCAGCTGTGGATCCAGCGCATCAACGCTGCGGCCCGTGCCAACGGCATCACCTACAACCGCTTCGTGCAGGGCCTGAAGGCCGCCAGCGTCGAGATCGACCGCAAGATGCTGGCCGACCTGGCCGTCAACGACCCGGGTGCGTTCGCCTCCCTGGTCGAGGTCGCCCAGAAGGCGCTGCCGGCCGACGTGAACGCCCCGAAGGCCGCCGCGGACGCCGCCTGATCTTCCGAGATCGGTTGAGCTCTGACCGGACCCGCAGGCTCGCCTGCGGGTCCGGTCCTGCTTTCGCCCCCCTCCTTCAGCGCCCTCAGAGATCGAGACCATGCCGAGCACCGACACCCCCCTGCTGACCTCCCTGCGCTCGCCGCGCGTCGTCGCCGCCCGCCGGCTGGCCAAGCGAAGCCAGCGCGGCAAGGAGCGCCGCTTCCTGGTCGAGGGCCCGCAGGCCGTCCGGGAGGCCGTCGCCTTCGGCAGGCTGCCGGGCAGCGGCGAGCACGCCGTGGTCGAGGTCTACACGACCCAGGAGGCCGCCGAGCGGCACGCCGGCATCGTCGAGGCCGCCCTGGCGGAGGGGCTGCCGGTGCTGACCGCCACCGACGAGGTGATCGCCGACATCTGCGACACCGTGACCCCGCAGGGCATCGTGGCGCTCTGCCGCTTCATCGACACCCCGTTCGACGAGGTGCTCAGGGCCCGCCCCAAGCTGGTCGCGGTCCTCGCCCACGTGCGCGACCCCGGGAACGCCGGCACGGTGCTGCGCACCGCCGACGCGGCCGGCGCGGACGCCGTGGTGCTCACCGACGCCTCGGTGGACCTCTACAACCCGAAGGCCGTCCGGGCCTCCGTGGGCAGCCTGTTCCACCTGCCGGTGGCGGTCGGCGTGCCGGTCGAGGAGGCCGTCGGGAGGCTGCGCGAGGCCGGTGTCCGGGTGCTCGCCGCGGACGGCGCGGGGGAGCGGGACCTGGACCAGGAGCTGGACGAGGGCACGCTGGGCGCGCCCGGCGCATGGGTGTTCGGCAACGAGGCGTGGGGGCTTCCGGAGGAGACCCGCGCGCTCACCGACGAGGTCGTGCGCGTTCCGATCCACGGCCACGCCGAGAGCCTCAACCTGGCCACGGCCGCGGCCGTCTGCCTGTACGCCTCGGCCCGGGCGCAGCGTTCGCCCGGCGGCTGCCGCTCGAACGCCTGACGCACCCGGGGGCGCACCGGGATCTCCCCGTTGCAAGCCCTACTACACCCGCCTGGGAGACGCTAGGGTCTGCCTCTGTGGGGGGAACGGCACGGTGGGTAATCGGGGAGGCAACCCATGGTCGGCAGCGGGCCAGAGCTCGACCCGGACGACCTGCCGGACGGCCTGGTGGTCGCCGACGCGCTGGGCCGGGTGGTCTGCTTCAACCGGGCCGCGGCCCGGCTCACCGGCGTGCTCCCGCAGGCCGCGCTCGGCAGCGGGCTGGAGGACGCCCTCCCGCTGGAGGACCTGGACGGCCGCCGCTGGTGGCAGCTGACCGACCCGTACGGCGGCCTGGCCATCCGCACCGGCCAGCCGGAGCGCAACCTGCTGCTGCCCGGCGGGCGTGAGGTGCTGGTCTCCGCCCGGTACGTGCGCGGCGCTCCGGGCGGGCCGCTGGAGCGCCTGGTGATCGCGCTGCGCGGCACCGAGGCCCGGCGCCGCACCGAGCGCAGCCACGCCGAGCTGATCGCCACCGTGGCGCACGAGCTGCGCTCCCCGCTGACGAGCGTCAAGGGCTTCACGGCGACGCTGCTGGCCAAGTGGGAGCGGTTCACCGACGGGCAGAAGCGGCTGATGCTGGAGACCGTGGACGCCGACGCGGACCGGGTCACCCGGCTGATCGCCGAGCTGCTGGACATCTCCCGGATCGACGCCGGCCGGCTGGAGCTGCGCAAGCAGGTCGTGGACCTGGCGGCGGCGGTGCGCCGGCACGTCGAGCGCAAGGTCGCCACCGGCATCCCCGAGGACCGCTTCGACATCCGGATCAGCGAGCCGCTGACCGTCCTGTGGGCCGACCCGGACAAGGTCGACCAGGTGCTGGCCAACCTGCTGGAAAATGCGGTGCGGCACGGTGAGGGAACTGTCACGATCGAGGTGGCACCGGCCAAGGAGGTCGTCGAGGCGCCCGTCTGGGAGCGCAACGGCACCCCGCCCCGCATCGTGGAAGGTACGGCGGTCACCGTGAGCGACGAAGGCAGCGGCATCCCCGAGGAGGCGGTGCCGCGCGTCTTCACCCGCTTCTGGCGCGGCTCCAAGCGCGGCGGTACGGGCCTGGGCCTCTACATCGTCAAGGGCATCGTGGAGGCCCACGGCGGCTCGATCCGCGTCGACCGCGCGCCCGGCGGCGGCGCCCGGTTCCGATTTATCCTGCCCGCCGGGGTGCCCGACTTCATGCTCTGAGAAAGTGCGTGAACGCCAAGCACAGCCTGCTTCGGGATCCCGAGCAGGTCGGACGTCGTTCCCCCCGGACGGGCTTCGCGGCAGCGGTGATACACGCTGCGACTACACTCGACCTTTGGCGTTGGCCCAAAGACCTTGAGCACGGACGAGCAGGAGCACGGGAAAGATAGAGATGTCGGCACCCAACAAGTCGTACGACCCGGTCGAGGTCGAGGCCCTCAAGCCCGAGGTGGTGGAGCAGGCGCGGGACGAGGCGGTCGCCGCGTTCGCCGCCGCCGGCTCCCTGGACGAGCTGAAGCAGGCCAAGGTCGCCCACACCGGCGACCGCTCCGCGCTCTCGCTCGCCAATCGCGAGATCGGCGCCCTGCCCCCGCACGCCAAGGCGGCCGCCGGAAAGCTGATCGGTCAGGCCCGCGGGGCCGTCAACAAGGCCCTCGCCCAGCGGCAGGCCGAGCTGGAGGCGGAGCGGGACGCCCGCGTGCTGGTCGAGGAGGCGGTGGACGTCACGCTGCCGTACGACCGCGCCCCGCGCGGCGCCCGGCACCCGCTGACCACCATGGCCGAGCGCATCGAGGACACCTTCGTCGCGATGGGCTACCAGGTCGCGGAGGGCCCCGAGGTCGAGGCCGAGTGGCTCAACTTCGACGCCCTCAACCTGGGCCCGGACCACCCGGCCCGCTCGATGCAGGACACCTTCTGGGTCCAGGCCCCGGACGGCTCCGCCGACTCCGGCGTGGTGCTGCGCACCCAGACCTCCCCGGTCCAGGCCCGCACCATGCTCGACCGCGAGCCCCCGCTCTACGTGGTCTGCCCCGGCCGGGTCTACCGGACGGACGAGCTGGACGCCACCCACACCCCGGTCTTCCGCCAGGTCGAGGGCCTCGCGGTGGACGAGGGCATCACCTTCGCGGACCTCAAGGGCACCATCGAGGTGCTGGTCGAGAAGCTGATCGGCGGCGGCCTGGAGCTGCGCTGGCGCCCGTCGTACTTCCCGTTCACCGAGCCGAGCGCGGAGATCGACCTCCAGTGCTTCGTGTGCCGCGGCGAGAGCGTCGGCAACCCGGACCGCCCCTGCCGTACCTGCTCCTCCGAGGGCTGGATCGAGCTCGGCGGCTGCGGCGTGGTCAACCCGCGGGTGCTGGTCGCCTGCGGTGTCGACCCGAACCGCTACAGCGGGTTCGCCTTCGGCCTGGGCCTGGAGCGGATCCTGATGAATCGTCACAACGTCGCCGACATGCGCGACATGGTCGAGGGTGACGTCCGCTTCACCCTCCCGTTCGGGATGGAGATCTGATGCGCGTCCCGCTTTCCTGGCTGCGCGAGTACGTCGACCTGCCGGCCGGCGAGACCGGCCGTGACGTCGCGGAGCGCCTGGTCCGGGCCGGCCTGGAGGTCGAGACCGTCGAGCAGATCGGCGCGGACTTCAAGGGCCCGCTGGTGGTCGGCGAGGTGCTCTCCATCGAGGAGCTGTCCGGCTTCAAGAAGCCGATCCGGCACTGCTTCGTGAACGTCGGCGACGCCAACGGCACCGGTGACCCGCAGGAGATCGTCTGCGGTGCGACCAACTTCGCCGTCGGCGACAAGGTCGTGGTCGTGCTCCCGGGCGCCGTCCTGCCCGGCCCGTTCCCGATCGCGGCCCGCAAGACCTACGGCCACACCTCGGCCGGCATGATCTGCTCCGCCCGCGAGCTGGGCATGGGCGACGACCACAACGGCATCATCGTGCTCCCGCCGGAGTACGAGCCCGGCACCGACGCCATCGAGCTGCTCCAGCTCGTCGACGAGGTGCTCGACATCGCCGTCACCCCGGACCGCGGCTACTGCCTGTCCATGCGCGGTGTGGCCCGCGAGGCCGCCGCCGCGTACGGGCTGCCGCTGGCCGACCCGGCGCTGCTCGACGTGCCGCCGGCGAATTCCTTCGGCTACCTGGTGAAGGTCAACGACCAGACCGGCTGCGACCGCTTCGTGGCCCGTACGGTCGTCGGCGTCGACCCGAACGCCAAGTCCCCGATCTGGCTGCAGCGCCGGCTCCAGAAGTCGGGCATCCGCCCGATCTCGCTGACCGTCGACATCACCAACTACGTGATGCTGGAGGTCGGCCAGCCGCTGCACGCCTACGACAAGCAGCGCGTGGACGGCCCGATCACGGTCCGCCGGGCGGCGCAGGGCGAGACCCTCACCACCCTCGACGGGGTCGAGCGCAAGCTCTCCGCCGAGGACCTGCTGATCTGCGACAACAGCGGCCCGATCGGCCTGGCCGGCGTGATGGGCGGCGCCTCCACCGAGATCCTCGACCCGGCCGCAGGCCCGGGCACCACCGAGGTGATCATCGAGGCGGCGCACTTCGACGCGGTCGCCATCGCCCGCAGCGCCAAGCGGCACAAGCTGCCCTCCGAGGCGTCCAAGCGCTTCGAGCGCGGCGTCGACCCGGAGGCCACCCGCGCCGCCGCGCAGCGCGCCGTCGACCTGCTGGTCCTGATCGCCGGCGGCACCGCCGAGGCCGGGGTCACCGACATCGCGGCCCCGCACCCGGTGCGGACCATCACCATCGCCGCCGACCTGCCCGACCGGGTGGCCGGCACCGGGTACGGCCGCGAGACCGTCACCCGGCGCCTGCAGGAGATCGGCTGCTCGGTCTCCGGCGCCGACGTCCTGGAGGTCACCCCGCCGACCTGGCGGCCCGACCTCACGGACCCGTACGACCTCGCCGAGGAGGTCATCCGGCTGGAGGGCTACGACAACGTCCCCGCCCGGATGCCGAACGTCCCCCCGGGCAAGGGTCTGACCGAGGCCCAGCGGGTGCACCGTCGGATCGGCGTCGCGCTGGCCGCGGCCGGCTACGTCGAGGTCAACAACTACCCGTTCCTCGGCGAGCCCGCCTTCGAGGCGCTCGGCCTGGAGGCGGACGACCGGCGCCGCCGCACGGTGAAGCTGGTCAACCCGCTGAACGACGAGGAGCCGGCGCTGCGCACCACGCTGCTGCCGGGCCTGCTCGGCGCGCTGCGCCGCAACGTCGGCCGGGGCAACACCGACCTGGCGGTCTTCGAGACCGGCACGGTCTTCCTGCCCAAGGACGAGCTGAGCGTGGCCCCGCGTCCGGCGGTCGACCACCGGCCCAGCGACGAGGAGCTGGCCGCGCTGGACGCCGCGCTGCCGGACCAGCCGCGCCGGATCGCCGTCGCCCTCGCGGGCGAGCGGCTGCCGTCGGGCTGGTGGGGCAAGGGATCCCAGGCCTCCTGGGCGGACGCCGTCGAGGCGGCCCGCACGGTGGCCCGTGCGGCCGGCGTCGAACTGACCGTCCGCCAGGGCCAGTTGGCGCCGTGGCACCCGGGCCGCTGCGCCGAGCTGCTGGTGGCCGGCACCGACCGGGTGGTCGGCCACGCCGGTGAGCTGCACCCGCGGGTGGTCAAGGCGCTCGGGCTGCCGGCCCGTACCGCCGCGATGGAGATCGACATCGACCTGCTGACGGCGGACGGCGCCGAGCGCGTCAACGGCCCGGCGGTCTCCGGCTTCCCGGTGGCCACCCAGGACGTCGCGCTGATCGTCGACACCGCCGTCCCGGCGGCCGAGGTCGAGGCCGCGCTGCGGGCCGGCGCGGGCGAACTGCTGGAGGCCATCCGGCTGTTCGACGTCTTCACCGGCGAGCAGGTCGGCGAGGGCCGGAAGTCGCTGGCGTACGCGCTGCGCTTCCGCGCGGTCGACCGCACGCTGACCGCCGACGAGGCCACCGCCGCCCGTGAGGCGGCCGTCGCCGAGGCCGTCGCCCGCACCGGCGCGGTGCTGCGCGGCGCCTGACGCGGCAGCGCCGAGGAGGGCCCCGCCCCGGACCACGAGTCCGGGGCGGGGCCCTCTCCGTTTCCCCGGTGTTGTCCCGGCCGTTTCCCCGGCTCGACCGGACGGTCGCCCGGGCCTCGCGACCCGGCCGCCGGCCTTCAAGATCTCTTGAAGAGGTTCGGTCAAAACCCTTGCGGGAGCCGGGCCGAGAGCGTTTCCTTTTTCTCGTTAGGAAAGTTTCCTAACCCCACGAGGAATCGGAGCGTCCCATGCGCCCTCAGCCCCGTCGTGCCCTCCGCATCGCCCTCGCCGCCGCCCTGGTGGCCGCGCCGCTGACCGTCGCGGCCACCTCGGCGGCCCAGGCCGCCCCGTCGCCCGCCGCCGCCGTCCAGCTCAAGGGCGTCGGGCTGGACGACCAGCACAAGAAGGACATCGCCATGCAGCTGGTGTCCAGCGCGGAGAACTCGTCGCTGGACTGGAAGGCCCAGTACAAGTACATCGAGGACATCAAGGACGGCCGCGGCTACACCGCCGGCATCATCGGCTTCTGCTCCGGCACCGGTGACATGCTGGACCTGGTCCAGCACTACACCGACCTCAAGCCCGGCAACATCCTGGCCAAGTACCTGCCGGCCCTGAAGAAGGTCAACGGCAGCGAGTCGCACGCCGGGCTGGGCTCCGCGTTCGAGAAGGACTGGGCCACCGCCGCCAAGGACGCCGTCTTCCAGCAGGCCCAGAACGACGAGCGCGACCGGGTGTACTTCAACCCCGCCGTCAACCAGGCCAAGAGCGACGGCCTGCGCGCGCTCGGCCAGTTCGCCTACTACGACGCCATCGTCATGCACGGCCCGGGCAACAGCTCGGACAGCTTCGGCGGCATCCGCGCCGCCGCCCTGAAGAAGGCCAAGACCCCCGCCCAGGGCGGCGACGAGGCCACCTACCTCAAGGCCTTCCTGGACGCCCGCAAGGTGGTCATGAAGAAGGAGGAGGCGCACTCCGACACCAGCCGGGTCGACACCGAGCAGCTGGTCTTCCTCAACGCCAAGAACTTCGACCTCAACCCGCCGCTGAAGTGGAAGGTCTACGGCGACAGCTACGCCATCAACAGCTGACGCCGGCAAGGCGAAAGGGCCCGGCGGCTGGTTCACAGCCGCCGGGCCCCGCCGTTCGCGCGCGCCGGGGTGTCAGGCGCTCGCGGTGTAGTCGTAGAAGCCCCGGCCGGACTTGCGGCCCAGCAGGCCGGCGTCGACCATCCGGGAGAGCAGCGGGGGAGCGGCGTACAGCGGCTCCTTGTACTCGTCGTACATCGACTCGGCGATCGAGACGATGGTGTCCAGGCCGATCAGGTCGCACAGCCGCAGCGGGCCCATCGGGTGGGCGCAGCCGGCCTCCATGCCCTTGTCGATGTCGGAGGCGGTGGCCACGCCGGTCTCGAACATCCGCACCGCGGACAGCAGGTACGGCACCAGCAGCGCGTTGACCACGAAGCCGGCCCGGTCGCGGGCGCGGATCGGCTCCTTGCCGAGCACCTGGGAGGCGAAGGCCTCGACCCGCTCGGTGGTGGTCGCCGAGGTGGTCAGGGTCGGGATGACCTCGACCAGCTTCTGCACCGGCGCCGGGTTGAAGAAGTGCAGGCCGATCACCTGCTCCGGGCGGGTGGTGGCGGCGGCCAGCTTCACGATCGGGATCGAGGAGGTGTTGGAGGCGAGGATCGCGTCGCGGCGCTCGACCACCCGGTCCAGGGTCTCGAAGATCTTGACCTTGACGTCCTCGCGCTCGGCGACGGCCTCGACCACCAGGTCGCGGTCGGCGAAGTCGGACAGCTCGACGGTGAAGGACAGCCGGGCCAGCGCCTCGTCCCGCTGCTCGGGGCTCAGCTTGCCCCGCTTGACCGCCGTCTCCAGGGAGTTGGTCAGCCGGGTGCGGCCGAACTCCAGCGCCTCACCGCTGGCCTCCGACACCAGGACGTCCAGCCCGGCCCGGGCGAAGACCTCGGCGATGCCCGACCCCATCAGACCGCAGCCGATCACTCCGACGCGCGCGATGTCACTCACTCAGTTGCCCTTCGACGGTGCTGGGGGTCGCCCAGCTTCGGGTGGCCCAGCGAGCTGCTGGACGACGGGCCGGTGTGCCGGAATGGGTGCACCGGTCACCGCCCCGACGACGTTACTACTCCGTACCGGCCAGTAGGTCACCCCCTCCCCGGCGTAGTGCCAGGGTCGGGCTTCACCCGAACGAGTGAGGCAGCGGCCCCGGACCCGTGTGCCCGGGGCCCGCTCCGCCCGGCTGCCGACAGAATGCCGCAGACGGGGCCGGGGGCGGACGCGGACAGGGCCGGGGACGTGAAGGGAGCACAGGGTGTCGACGGGATCGCTCGCAGGACAGGTCGCCCTGATCACCGGCGCGGGCCGGGGCATCGGCCGGGAGCTCGCCATCGGCCTGGCCGCCGAGGGGATGTCCGTCGGCCTGGTCGGCCGCACCCACGAGACGCTGACCGACACGCTCAAGGAGTGCGTCAAGCGCGGCTCCCGGGGCGTCGCGGTGACCGCCGACGTCACCCGACCCGGCTCGGTGCGCGAGGCCGTCCGGCTGGTCGAGCGCGACCTCGGGCCGATCGACCTGCTGGTCAACAACGCCGGCCTGGTCGACCGCGCCGAGGTGCCGATCTGGGAGACCGACGCGAACCAGTGGTGGCAGGTGATCGAGACCAACCTGCGCGGCCCCTACAACCTGCTGCGCTGCGTGCTCCCCGGCATGGTCGCCCGCCGGAGCGGCCGGGTGGTCAACCTCAACTCCGGCTTCGCGCTGCGCCCGGACGGCAACTACACCGCGTACGCCACGTCCAAGGGCGCGCTGCTCCAGCTCTCCGACAACATGGCGGACTCGCTCGCCCGCAACGGCGTCGTGGTCCTCGACGTCAGCCCGGGCGCGGTGGCCACCGACATGACCGCCGGGATGCCGATGTTCAAGGAGACGACGACCTGGGGCTCCATCCCGTACATGGTCGCGGTCACCGTGGACGCCGCCCGGGGCCGCTTCGACGGACTGCACGGGCGGTTCATCCACGCCGGCCGGGACGACCTGGAGGAGCTGGTCAACCGGGCGGACGCGATCCGCGCCGCGGACGCCCGTACGCTGCGGCTGCGCCCGTACAAGGACGACGATCCGATGGTCTGACCCGGGGCGTTCCCCGGGGCCCGTCAGACCGGTCCCGGCCGCTCAGGCGCAGAGCTGGCTGGCGGTCACCGGCTTGAGCCCCGCCTTGGCCAGGCCGTCCAGGACACCGGGCATCGCGTCCACCGTGCACTGGTGCCCCATGTGCAGCGCCACCACCGAGCCGCCGCGCACCGAGTTCAGCACCCGGCGCTGCAGCTCGGCCGCCGAGGGGTCGTTGTAGTCGCGCGGGTCGACGTCGAAGGACAGCACGTGCTCGTACCCGACCGCCTTGGCCTGCTCGCGCACCATCGGGGTGGCGTACTGCGCGGCGGAGGGCCGGAACCAGCGGCCGATCGAGCCGGTGAGCCGCTGCAGGCGCTCCGCGCACTGGGCGATCTCGGCGCGCGCCTGGTCCGGTGTCATGGCGGAGATGTTGAGGTGGTTCTGGGTGTGGTTGCCCAGCTCGTGGCCGCCGTCCAGGATCCGCCGGGCCATCTGCGGCTGCTGGTCGAGCCAGCTGCCGACGACCATCACGGTCAGCTTGGCGCCGCGCTGCTCGGCGATCTCCAGCAGGGCGGTGGCCAGCTTCGGGTCGCCGCTGCCGTGGACGGTGAGCGCCACGTTCTTCCCGGTGCGCGGCCCGTACGCGACCTCGACCGGGGTGCCGGGCGCGAGCGGCGGCAGCGCGGGCGGGGCCGGCGGGGCGCTGGGCTGGGCGGCGGCCGCGGCGGCGGTCGGCTCGGCGTCGGGCCGGGGCTCCGCCGGGGCGGTGGGCTCGGGGGAGGCCGGGCCCTCGCCGCCGTTCCAGGCCGGGTCGGTGGTGTGCTGCGGGTCCACCGTGCCGGGGTGCGCGGCGAGCGCCCCCGGGTCGGCCCGGCGGAGCGTGCCGGTGCCGCAGGCAGCCAGCAGCCCCCCGGTGGCGGCGAGGGCGGCGAGTCGGGCGGTGGTGCGCAGCACGCTGCGGCGGTCGGCAGTCATCGGCAGCCAGCATAGAGAGGACGGCTCGGGCGGGCGATCCGGGCCGAGCGTCCGGACCCTTCTTGACGTGCACACACTCCGTCACCGGGTGTTGCGTAAACCTGAACTCCCGCTGTTTCCACGGCGTGTCCTTGGATACGATCACCGCGCACCGCGTGAGGACGGGCGGTGGCCGAACTCTTCCGGCATGGCGCATTGGGGGCGGACAGGATGTACGAGGACAGCGCGGCGACCGGCCGGAGCACGGACACCGAGTGGGACTGGGGCAGGACCGGCGACTGGCAGCCGCCGAGCGAGCTGGACACCGGCGTCCCGCACACCGCCCGGATGTACGACTACTACCTCGGCGGCAAGGACAACTTCGAGGCCGACCGCAAGGCCGCCCAGGCCGCGATAGCCGCCTACCCCGCGCTGCCGTTGCTGGCCCGCACCAACCGGCAGTTCCTCGGCCGCGCCGTGGAGTACGTGGCCGGCCGGGGCGTGCGCCAGTTCGTCGACATCGGCACCGGCATCCCGGCGGTCGGCTCCACCAGCGAGGTCGCCCAGCGGGTCGCCCCGGACGCCCGGGTGGTGTACGTGGACAACGACCCGATCGTCGCCACCCACGCCCGCGCCCTGCTGGCCGGCCACCCCGCCGGGCACACCTCGGTGATCGAGGCCGACCTGCGCGACCCGGCCACGATCCTCGGCCACCCCGGGCTGGCCGGCGCCGTCGACCTCTCCCAGCCGGTCGCGCTGATGCTGGTCGCCGTCCTGCACTTCATCCGCGACGAGGAGGGCGCCCAGCAGATCGTCCGCACCCTGCGCGACGCGCTCGCCCCCGGCAGCGCGCTGATCCTCTCCCACGGCAGCCCCGACTTCGCCTCCCGCGAGAGCGCCGCCGAGGGCACCCGCATCTACCGCAGCGCCAGCGCCCCGCTCGTGCTGCGCCCGCGCTCCGGCGTCGAGCCCTTCTTCGGCGACTTCGACTTCGTCGGCCCCGGGCTCGTCCAGCTCCCGCTCTGGCGCCCCGTCGCGGGCCACGTGCCGACCTCCGAACTCCCCGAGGGCTGGCAGGACGTCTCGGCGTACGCCGGCGTCGCCTTCAAGCGGTAGCCGTCCGCTTGGAACGGCAGCCGTCCGCTTCGAACGGCAGCCGTTCGCGCGCCCGGTCCCGGCGCCTCCCTCCTACGCCGGGACCGGACCGTCGAAGGCTACGGAACCCCACTGACAACCCCTCACCCCCGCGGCTACCCTGCGGCGTGACCACCACCGCCCTGCCGCCGCTGCCCGCCGACGTCGCCGAACTGCTGCGGGCCGTCGACGCCCCGCCCCGCCTGGTCGCCCACCTCGCGCTGGTGCACCGGGTCGCCGAGGAGATCGCCGGGTTCTGCGCTCGCGAAGGCCTGGCCTTCGACCGCACGGCCGTCCTCTACGGCGCCGCCACCCACGACATCGGCAAGACCGTCCACCCCGAGGAGCTCTCCGCCCCCGGCTCCCGGCACGAGCCCGCCGGGCACGCCCTGCTGCTCGCCCACGGCGTCCCCGAGCACCTCGCCCGCTTCGCCCGCACCCACGCGAGCTGGGACGAGCCGGGCACCACCGTCGAGGACCTGCTGGTCGGCCTGGCCGACAAGGCCTGGAAGAACAAGCGGGTCCAGGACCTGGAGGACCTGGTCGTCGACCGCCTCGCCGCCGCCGGCGGGAAGGAGCGCTGGGAGGCCTTCCTCGCCCTGGACGACCTGCTCACCCGGATCGGCGAGGACGCCCCGCGCCGGCTCGCCGTCCAGGCCGCCCACCCGGTACGGACCGGGTGAAAACGGCGCGACAGGCCCGGCCGGCCGGTGTTAGCGTCCGCGGCATGGAACCCCTGAGCGAGAACGAGATCCGCGCGTCCTTCGTCAACTGCTCCAAGGGCGAGGCCCGCCGGCTCCACCTGCCCCGGGGTCTGGCCGAACTGCCCTGGGAGCAGCTGGACTTCCTCGGCTGGCGGGACCAGGGCGCGCCCGACCGGGCGTACCTGGTGGCGCCGTACGAGGGCGAGCCGGTCGGCGTGACGCTGCGCTCCTCGGTGATCCGGCGCAGCCTGACCAAGACCAACGTGTGCTCGCTGTGCATCACCGCGCACGCCGGGTCGGGGGTCGCGCTGCTCGCCGCCCGCCGGGCCGGGGCGGCCGGGCGCGAGGGCAACACGGTCGGCACGTACATCTGCGCCGACCTGGCCTGCTCGCTCTACGTGCGCGGGCTGAAGAAGTCCACGCTGGTCACCCGGCCCGACGAGTCGCTGCCGCTGGAGCTGCAGATCGACCGTACGGTGGGCAACCTCGGCGGCTTCCTCGCCAAGGTGCTCGCCACCGCGGACGTCGCGTAGCGGCTCCGCGCCGCTCAGTGCCCGCGCAGCTGGTCCAGGTCGCGGCGCTCCCGCTTGGTCGGCCGCCCGGCCCCGCGGTCCCGCGTCCCGGCCGCCGCGACGAACTCGCGCGGCGGCCGCGGCGGGCTGTTGTCGACCAGGCACTCCGCCGCGACGACGGCGCCGACCCGCTTGCGGATCAGCTTGCTCACCACCACGACCCGTTCGTGGCCCTCCTCGCGGAGCCGCACCTCGTCCCCGGGCTTCAGCGTCTGGGCGGGCTTGGCCCGCTCGCCGTTCACCCGGACGTGCCCGGCCCGGCAGGCGGCCGCCGCCAGCGCCCGCGTCTTGACCAGCCGGACCGACCAGATCCAGCTGTCCACCCGCACGCTTCCCTCGTGTTCAGCCATCCTGGGAGCCTACCCAAGGACGGCCTGCCCGCCCGCGGGCGGCGCCTCCTGGATCGCCCAGCCGTTCCCGTCCGGGTCGTTGAAGAACAGGAAGTTGTTCCACGCCTCGCCGTGCCCGTCCACCCGGGCCCCGGCCACGAAGTGCTGGACCGGGCTGACCTGCACACCGCGGGCCACCAGTTCGGCGTGCGCCTTCTCGATGTCCGGCACCACCAGCTGGAGTCCCTTGACCGATCCGGGCGGCGAGTCGATCACCCCCTTGCCCACCACGATGGAGCAGGCCGAACCCGGGGGCGTCAACTGGATCACCCGGATCCCGTCCCGCAACAGGGTGTCGTGGTCGACGGTGAACCCGGCCTGCTCCTCGTAGAAGAGCTTCGAGCGGTCCACGTCGGAGACTGGGACCACCACGACTTCGAGTTTCCACTCCATCGCCCTCACCTCTCTCGGCCGGGCCCTTCCAGTATCCGTCCGTAACCGCCCCCGGGACCGTCGGATAGCCTGAGAACACGATGAATCCCCAGACCACGCCCGCCGCGACCCCGCCGGACACCTCCTTCACCACCCCGTGGGGCGCCTTCGCGCTCACCCGCTTCCCCGAGGACCCGCGCGAGCGGCTGCGGGCCTGGGACGCCGCCGACGAGTACCTGCTGCGCCACCTCGCGGGCGAGGCCGACAGCGCGGCCGGCACCGCGACGGAGCTGGCCGGCCGGACGGTCGCCGTCCTCGGCGACCGCTGGGGCGCGCTGACCACCGCGCTCGCCGAGTACCGGCCGGTCCAGATCACCGACTCCCACCTCGGCCGGCAGGCCACCCTGGCCAACCTGGCCCGGGCCGGCGCCGCCGTCGACGAGTCCCGGCTGCTCACCACCCGTGACACCCCGCCGGAGCGGATCGACGTGCTGCTGGTGCGCGTGCCCAAGAGCCTGGCCCTGCTGGAGGACCAGCTGCACCGGCTCGCCCCCGCCGTCCACGAGGGCACCGTGGTGATCGGCACCGGCATGGTCACCGAGATCCACACCTCCACGCTTCGGCTCTTCGAGCGGATCCTCGGCCCGACCCGCACCTCGCTGGCCGCCCGCAAGGCCCGGCTGGTCTTCTGCACCCCGGACCGGGCGCTGGACCCCGGCCCCAACCCGTGGCCGCACCGCTACGCGCTGCCCCAGGACATCGGCCCCGCCTCCGGCCGTACCGTCGTCAACCACGCGGGCACCTTCTGCGCCGACCGGCTCGACATCGGCACCCGCTTCCTCCTCGCCCACCTGCCCGTCCCCGCCCCCGGCGCCCGGGTGGTGGACCTCGGCTGCGGCAACGGCGTGGTCGGCACGGCCGCCGCGCTGGCCGGGCCCGGCGCGGAGCTGGTGTTCGTGGACGAGTCGCACCAGGCGGTGGCCTCCGCCGAGGAGACCTTCCGCGCCAACCTGGGCCCGGACGCCCCGGCCGAGTTCCTGGCCGCCGACGCCCTGGCCCGGGACGTGGTCGCCCCCGGTTCGGTGGACCTGGTGCTCAACAACCCGCCGTTCCACTCCCACCAGGCCACCACCGACGCCACCGCCTGGCGGATGTTCACCGGCGCCAAGCGGGCGCTGCGCCCCGGGGGCGAGCTCTGGGTGGTCGGCAACCGCCACCTCGGCTACCACGTCAAGCTGCGCCGCCTCTTCGGCAACTGCCAACTCGTCGCCGGGAACCCCAAGTTCGTGGTGCTGCGGGCCGTCAAGCGCTGACCCGGGCACCCCGCCCCGGCGGGGGTCCGGCACAACCTCCTTGCATGAATTTTCCGTCACGCGTATATTCATGCCAAGACTAAGGAGGAACGCCATGGCATTGCGAGTCGCCGTCGCCGGCGCGAGCGGTTACGCGGGCGGCGAGGTGCTGCGCCTGCTGCTCGGCCACCCGGAGATGGAGATCGGGGCGCTGACCGGCGGCTCGAACGCGGGCACCAGGCTGGGCCTGCTCCAGCCGCACCTCCGCCCGCTCGCCGACCGCGTCCTCGAAGCCACCACCCCCGAGGTGCTGGCCGACCACGACGTGGTGTTCCTGGCCCTGCCGCACGGTCAGTCCGCCGCCGTCGCCGAGGAGCTCGGCCCGAACGTCCTGGTGATCGACTGCGGCGCCGACTTCCGGCTCAAGGCCGCCGCCGACTGGGAGCAGTTCTACGGCACCGCGCACGCCGGCACCTGGCCCTACGGCCTGCCCGAACTCCCCGGCCACCGCGCCGCGTTGAAGGGCAGCAACCGGATCGCCGTACCCGGCTGCTACCCGACGGCCGTCTCCCTGGCGCTGTTCCCCGCCTACGCCGCGCAGCTCGCCGAACCGGAGGCCGTGGTGGTCGCCGCCTCCGGCACCTCCGGCGCCGGCAAGGCCGCCAAGCCGCACCTGCTGGGCAGCGAGGTGATGGGCAGCGTCAGCCCGTACGGCGTCGGCGGCGTCCACCGGCACACCCCGGAGATGGCGCAGAACCTCTCCCCGGTCGCGGGCGAGCCGGTCACCGTCTCCTTCACCCCCACCCTCGTCCCGATGCCGCGCGGCATCCTCGCCACCTGCTCGGCCAAGGCCAGGCCCGGGGTGACGGCCCGGAGCCTGCGCGCCGCCTACACCGAGGCGTTCGCGGACGAGCCCTTCGTCCACCTGCTGCCCGAGGGGCAGTGGCCGCAGACCAGCAGCGTCTACGGCGCCAACACCGCCCTGGTCCAGGTCGCCCTGGACGCCGCCGCCGGGCGGATCATCGCGATCAGCGCGATCGACAACCTGGTCAAGGGCACCGCCGGCGGCGCGGTGCAGAGCATGAACATCGCCCTGGGCCTGCCCGAGGAGCTCGGCCTGCCCGTGAACGGAGTCGCACCGTGAGCAAGAGCACCAACGTCGGAGTGACCGCCGCCAAGGGCTTCCGGGCCGCCGGTGTGACCGCCGGCATCAAGGCCTCCGGCACCCCCGACCTCGCCCTGGTGGTCAACGACGGCCCCTCGCTCGCCGCGGCCGGCGTCTTCACCGCCAACCGGGTCAAGGCCGCGCCGGTGCTCTGGTCCGAGCAGGTCCTCAAGGGCGGCCAGGTCTCCGCCGTCGTCCTCAACTCCGGTGGCGCCAACGCCTGCACCGGCCCGCTCGGCTTCCAGGACACCCACGCCACCGCGGAGAAGGCCGCCGCGGAGCTGGGCCTCAACGCGGGCGAGGTCGCCGTCGCCTCCACCGGCCTGATCGGCGTCCGGCTGCCGATGGACCTCCTGCTGCCCGGCGTTGCCCTGGCCGCCGGCGCGCTCGGCGAGGACGGCGGCGAGGCCGCCGCGATCGCCATCAAGACCACCGACACCGTGCACAAGACCGCCGAGTACACCAGCCCGGCCGGCTGGACGGTCGGCGGCATGGCCAAGGGCGCGGGCATGCTCGCCCCGAGCCTCGCCACCATGCTGGTCGTCCTCACCACCGACGCCGACCTGGACAGCGCCGCCCTGGACGACGCGCTGCGCGGCGCCACCCGCACCACCTTCGACCGGATCGACTCCGACGGCTGCATGTCGACCAACGACACCGTGCTGCTGCTCGCCTCCGCCGCCTCCGGCACCGTCCCGGACCGGGCCGAGTTCGCCGAGGCCGTCCGCACGGTCAGCGCCGACCTGGCCCGCCAGCTGATCGGCGACGCCGAGGGCGCGAGCAAGGAGATCCGGATCGACGTCACCGGCGCCGCCACCGAGGACGACGCGGTCGAGGTCGCCCGGACGATCAGCCGCAACAACCTGCTCAAGTGCGCCATCCACGGCGAGGACCCCAACTGGGGCCGGGTGCTGGCCGCGATCGGCACCACCTCCGCCGCCTTCGACCCGGACGGGCTGGACGTCGCCATCAACGGCGTCTGGGTCTGCAAGTCCGGCGGCGTCGGCGAGGACCGCGCCCTGGTCGACATGAAGGGCCGCGAGGTCGTCATCACCGCGAACCTCAACGCCGGTACGGCGGGCGCCACGCTGTGGACCAACGACCTGACGGCCGACTACGTCCACGAGAACAGCGCCTACTCGACCTGATCCGCGCCGCTCCACCCGAGCCCGCCTGATCCGCGACATCCCCCCGGCCCGCGGCCGGGGGGACCCCCCCATCGACGAGGGAAACCCGTGCAGATCGCACCCAAGGGCGAACAGGCCCGCAACAACACCGCGTTGCCCAAGGCCATGACGCTGATCGAGGCGCTGCCGTGGCTGGAGCGCTTCCACGGCAAGACCGTCGTGATCAAGTTCGGCGGCAACGCCATGGTGGACGACAGCCTCAAGTCCGCCTTCGCCCAGGACGTCGTCTTCCTGCGCTACGCCGGGCTGCACCCCGTCGTGGTGCACGGCGGCGGCCCCCAGATCAGTGCCCAACTCGACCGGCTGGGCCTGGAGTCGAGCTTCACCAACGGCCTGCGGGTCACCACCCCGGAGACCATGGACGTGGTCCGGATGGTGCTGGCCGGCCAGGTGCAGCGCGAGCTGGTCGGCCTGCTCAACGAGCACGGCCCGTTCGCGGTCGGCATGACCGGCGAGGACGCCCACACCATGACGGCGGTCAAGCGCTACGCCGTGGTGGACGGCGAGCAGGTCGACATCGGCCTGGTCGGCGACATCGTCAACATCGAGGCCGGCGCCGTGAAGGCGATGATCGCCGACGGCCGCATCCCGGTCATCTCCTCGATCGCCCGCGGCACCGACGGCCACGTCTACAACATCAACGCCGACACCGCCGCCTCCGCCCTCGCGGTCGCGCTCGGCGCCGAGATGCTCGTCGTCCTCACCGACGTCGAGGGCCTCTACAAGGACTGGCCGGAATCCGACGACGTGATCAGCCAGCTCAGCGCGAGCGAGCTGGAGGAGCTGCTGCCCGAGCTGGCCAGCGGCATGCTCCCCAAGATGGAGGGCTGCCTGCGGGCCGTCCGCTCCGGCGTGGGCACCGCCCGCGTCCTGGACGGCCGGGTCCAGCACAGCCTGCTGCTGGAGATCTTCACCGACGAGGGCATCGGCACGATGGTCGTGCCGGACGACGAAACGACCGTGACCGGGGGACTGGCATGAGCGGCACGACTGGCACCGACAGCACGACCGGCGCGACGGGTACGACCCACAACGAGCAGCTCGCCGAGCGCTGGCAGCACGCCTTCACCGACAACTACGGCACCCCCCGCATCCCGCTGGTGCGCGGCGAGGGCAGCAAGCTCTGGGACGCCGACGGCAAGGAGTACACCGACCTGCTCGGCGGCATCGCCGTCAACGCCCTCGGCACCGCCCACCCGGCCGTCGTCGAGGCGGTGAGCCGGCAGATCGCCACCCTGGGCCACGTCTCCAACCTCTTCATGGCCGAGCCCACCATCGCGCTCGCCGAGCGGCTGCTGGAGCTGGACGGCCGCCCGGGCGGCCGGGTGTTCTTCTGCAACTCCGGTGCCGAGGCCAACGAGGCCGCCTTCAAGATCAGCCGGCGGACCGGCCGCACCCACCTGGTCGCCCTCCAGGGCGCGTTCCACGGCCGGACCATGGGCGCCCTCGCGCTCACCGGCCAGCCCGCCAAGCAGGACCCGTTCCGCCCGCTGCCCGGCGACGTCACCCACGTCCCGCTCGGCGACGTCGAGGCGCTGCGCGCGGCCGTCACCACCGAGACGGCCGCCGTCTTCCTGGAGCCCGTCCAGGGCGAGAACGGCGCGATCCCGCTGCCCGAGGGCTACCTGAAGGCGGCCCGCGAGATCACCCGGGCCACCGGCACCCTGCTGGTGCTGGACGAGATCCAGACCGGCGTCGGACGCACCGGCCACTGGTTCGCCCACCAGGCGGACGAGGGCGTGGAGCCGGACGTGGTCACCCTGGCCAAGGCGCTCGGCGGCGGCCTGCCGATGGGCGCGGTGCTGGCCTTCGGGCCGGCCGCCGAGCTGCTCACTCCGGGCCAGCACGGCACCACCTTCGGCGGCAACCCGGTGGCCGCCGCGGCCGGGCTCGCGGTGCTGGACACCATCGAGTCCGAGGGCCTGCTGGAGCACGTCCGCAAGCTCGGCGAGCGGCTGCGGCAGGGCGTCGAGGCGCTCGGCGACCCGCTGGTCTCGCACGTGCGCGGGGCGGGCCTGCTGCTCGGCATCGTGCTCACCGAGCCGGTCTCGGCGCAGGTCCAGGCCGCCGCGCAGGAGGCGGGCTTCCTGGTCAACGCGGCCGTCCCGGACGCCGTCCGGCTGGCCCCGCCGCTGGTGCTGACCGAGCAGGAGGCGGACGCCTTCCTGGCCGCGCTGCCGGGCATCCTCCGGACGGTGCGCGAGGGCGCCCCGGCCGATGCGAATTGACCGTCGTCCGGGAGAATAATCACATGACCGCTTCCCACTCCGGCCCGTCCGCCGCAGGCCCGACGCCGCAGGTCCCGCAGACCCGCACCGCGCGCCACCGGCGGATCGTGGACCTGCTCACCCGCCAGCCCGTGCGTTCGCAGAGCCAGCTCGCCAAGCTGCTCGCCGACGACGGACTCGTGGTCACCCAGGCCACCCTCTCCCGGGACCTGGACGAGCTGGGCGCGGTCAAGATCCGCAACCGGGACGGCGCGCTGATCTACGCCGTCCCGGCCGAGGGCGGCGACCGCACGCCGCGCGCGCCGATGGGCGAGTCGGCCAGCGAGGGCCGGATGGCCCGGCTGGCCGGCGAGCTCATGGTCTCCGCGACGGCCTCCGGCAACCTGGTGGTGCTGCGCACCCCGCCGGGCGCCGCCCAGTTCCTGGCCTCGGCGATCGACCAGGCCGAGGTGTTCGAGATCATCGGCACCATCGCCGGCGACGACACCGTCCTGCTGATCAGCCGGGACCCGGCCGGCGGGCAGGCGCTCGCCGACCACCTCATGCAACTCGCCCAGGCGAAGGCGCAGTAGCACCTCGAACGCGCGAAACCCCGGCCGACGGAGACCGTCCGGCCGGGGTTTTGTGTTTCATACGGCGTCGTGCATACTTATGCCACCCACTGCACATGCATGAAGGAGCCACCGCGATGACCGCCGAGCAGTCCTCCGACGTCCGCCTCTGGGGTGCGCGCTTCGCCGACGGCCCGTCCGAGGCGCTGGCCAGGCTCTCGGCCTCGGTCCACTTCGACTGGCGCCTCGCGCCGTACGACATCGCCGGCTCCAAGGCCCACGCCCGGGTCCTGCACAAGGCCGGCCTGCTCTCCGACGAGGAGCTGGCCGGCATGCTGGCCGGCCTGGACGAGCTGCTCGCCGACGTCGAGGCGGGCACCTTCACCGGCACCGTCGCCGACGAGGACGTGCACACCGCCCTGGAACGCGGCCTGCTGGAGCGCCTCGGCCCCGACCTCGGCGGCAAGCTGCGGGCCGGACGCTCGCGCAACGACCAGATCGCCACCCTGTTCCGGATGTACCTGCGGGACCACGCGAAGACCATCGGCGGCCTGCTGCTCGACCTCCAGCAGGCCCTGGTCGGCCTCGCCGAGGCGCACCCGGACACCGCGATGCCCGGCCGCACCCACCTCCAGCACGCCCAGCCGGTGCTCTTCGCCCACCACGTCCTCGCGCACGTGCAGGCCCTCGGCCGGGACGCCGAGCGGCTGCGCCAGTGGGACGCCCGCACCGCCGTCTCGCCGTACGGCTCCGGCGCGCTGGCCGGCTCCTCGCTCGGCCTCGACCCGCAGGCCGTCGCCGCCGACCTCGGCTTCGAGGGCGGCTCGGTCGGCAACTCCATCGACGGCACCGCCTCGCGCGACTTCGTCGCCGAGTTCGCCTTCGTGACCGCGATGATCGGCATCAACCTCTCCCGGATCGCGGAGGAGGTGATCATCTGGAACACCAAGGAGTTCGGCTTCATCACGCTGCACGACGCCTTCTCCACCGGCTCCTCGATCATGCCGCAGAAGAAGAACCCGGACATCGCCGAGCTCGCCCGGGGCAAGTCCGGCCGGCTGATCGGCAACCTGACCGGCCTGCTGGCCACCCTCAAGGCGTTGCCGCTCGCCTACAACCGGGACCTCCAGGAGGACAAGGAGCCGGTCTTCGACTCCTGCGACACGCTGGAGGTGCTGCTGCCCGCGTTCACCGGGATGATGGCCACCCTCACCGTGCACCGGGAGCGGCTGGAGGAGCTGGCCCCGGCCGGCTTCTCGCTCGCCACCGACATCGCCGAGTGGCTGGTCAAGCAGGGCGTGCCGTTCCGGGTCGCGCACGAGGTGGCCGGCGCCTGCGTCAAGGTCTGCGAGGCCGAGGGCATCGAGCTGTCCGACCTGACGGACGAGCAGTTCGCCGCGATCTCCGGGCACCTGACGCCCGAGGTGCGCTCGGTGCTCAGCGTCCACGGCGCCATCGCCTCCCGCGACGGGCGCGGCGGAACGGCCCCCTCGGCGGTCGCGGTCCAGCTCGCCGAGGTGAAGGCGGACCTGGCGCGGCAGCAGGAGTGGGCGCGGGGCTGATCCCGGACGGCGGGGCCGGTCCCGGACGAGGGGCCGAGCCTCCGCGACGGGGCCGATCCCCGGCGCGACGGGGGAGGGGCGCGGCGGTCCGACCGGCGCGCCCCTCCCGCGTCCGTGCCCCGGCCCGGGCGTAACCGGCCCCGCCCCGGGCCGTCATGCACGGTGTGTGCACCGCCCTCCCCTTCGCCCCCTCCGCCGAGGACGTCTACCTCGACGAGTGTCGCCGCCGCGCGGTCCGCGAGACCGTCGCCGCCCTGCCCGGCCGCTGTCCGCAGCTGATGGCCGCGCTCGCCGAGGATCCGCCGCCCACCTACCGTGAGCTCTCCGAGCGGCTCGGCATGCCGCGCGGCTCGATCGGCCCCACCCGCTCCCGCTGCCTGGCCTGCCTGCGGATGCTGCTCCACACCGAGCGCTACCCCTGAGCGCAAGCCCGTGCGACCGAGCGGAACGTGTGCGGCACGGGAGGTGACCCTCCTCACGTCCGCCCCCGCGAAGGTTGAGGGAAGCTGACACCCGGGTAGAGCGCTGGCGAACGCAGCCCTTGACGGTGGCGCGATCACTCGGATACTGAGCGTGAGCGCGCCTACCCTCCGCGCGCCGCGCACGACGACTGGGGAGGCCCCTCCACATGGGCATGAGCGTGATCATCTCGGCCGCGGAGGCCGAGGACGCGGAGCAGATCCTCAAGCTCCAGTACCTCGGCTACCAGCCCGAGGCCGAGCTGTACGGCGACTGGGCGATCGAGCCCCTGACACAGAGCCTGGAGAGCCTGCGCGCCGAACTGTCCGAGCAGCACTTCCTGGTCGCCCGGCTGGGCGACGAGGTGGTCGGCACCGTCCGCGGCCACGTCGGCGCCGACGGCGTCGGCCGGATAGGGCGCCTGGTGGTCCATCCGCGGATGCAGCGCCACGGCCTCGGCGGCCGCCTGCTGGACGCGCTGGAGCGCCGCCTGGCCCAGGACGGCCGGGTGAGCGCCTACCGGCTGTTCACCGGCCACCGCAGCCTGGGCAACCTGCGGCTGTACGCTCGGCAGGGGTACCGTCAGACCCGGGTCGAGCAGGTCAGCACCCGGCTGAGCTTCGTCCACCTGGAGAAGGCGGCCGCCGAGCCGCTCGCCGCGACGGCCTGAGCCCGCCGCCCCCGCGCTCTCCCGGCGCCGCCACCATCCGGACCACCGGTGGCGGCGCCGAGCCGTATCCGCGCTGGTCAACGGTGGTGAGTGTCCGCAATGCGGACAGCTTCGGGAAACAATTGGGCAGGAATCAACCCATCTGTTTTACTGGCTCACATGACTGCGACGACGAACTGGACCCCCACCGGCACCCTGCCGGCAGGTGAGCGTGCCATGTGTCGTCGAATGTGTCACTGCTGAGGGCCACCGCCCCCGGCGCCCCGCTGAGGGCGCCTCCTCCTCGCGCCCCGAAGCGAGACTCCGGCGCCGCTCCCGCCCGTGCGAGCGCGCCCCTCCTCCCGGCCCCCTCCCTTTGCCGTGCCCGCCGACCCGCGGGCCCGGGTGACTCGTTAGGGCCACGCCGTCGCGCGGCCCGGCCGTCCAGCGGCCACGATCAAGGGGCGGCAGGTCCGGACCCTCCCGGCGCAGCGCCGTAACGCCGCCGCCGGCCGCAAGCCGGTCGGGCGGTCGGACCACGCCGCCCGCCCCCGACCCACGGAAAGCCGCTGTGATCACCACCACGGACCTGACGAAGGTCTACCGTTCCCGAGGCCGCGAGGTGACCGCCCTCGCCGGTGTCGACCTGCACGTCCGCCCGGGCGAGGTCTACGGAGTCGTCGGCACCAGCGGTGCCGGCAAGTCCACCCTCATCCGCTGCGTGAACATGCTGGAGCGCCCGACCTCCGGCACGGTCACCGTGGACGGGGTCGAGCTGACCGCGCTGTCCGGCGGCGAGAACCGGGCCGGCCGCGAACTGCGCGAGGCCCGCCGCCGGATCGGCATGGTCTTCCAGCACTTCAACCTGCTCTCCTCGCGGACGGTGCAGCAGAACGTCGAGCTCCCGTTGGAGATCGTCGGCCTGGACCGCACCGAGCGCCGCCGCAAGGCCGCCGAGCTGCTGGAGCTGGTCGGCCTCGGCGACAAGGCCCGCAGCTACCCCAACCAGCTCTCCGGCGGCCAGAAGCAGCGCGTCGGCATCGCCCGCGCACTGGCCGGCGACCCGAAGGTGCTGCTCTCCGACGAGGCCACCTCGGCGCTCGACCCGGAGACCACCCGCTCGATCCTCAAGCTGCTGCGCGACCTCAACCAGCAGCTGGGCCTCACCGTCCTGCTGATCACCCACGAGATGGACGTCATCAAGTCCGTCTGCGACTCCGCCGCCCTGATGCGCGGCGGCCGGGTGGTGGAGTCCGGCGAGCTGACCGACCTGCTGGCCAAGCCCGGCTCGGAGCTGGCCCGCGAGCTGTTCCCGCTCAGCGAGTTCGGCACCGGCCACCCCGGCTCGACCGTGCTGGAGATCACCTTCCAGGGCGACAGCTCGGCCCAGCCGTTCGTCTCCCAGCTCGCCCGCACGTACCAGATCGACATCAACATCCTCGGCGCCGCGGTGGAGACCATCGCCGGCCGGATGGTCGGCCGGATGCGGGTCGAGCTGCCGGGCGGCCACCAGGACAACGTGGTGCCGATCGGCTACCTGCGCGAGCAGGGCCTGCAGGTGGACGTGCTCGGTACGGCGAACGGAGCGGTGGCATGACCTGGGACCAGATGTGGGAGCTGATGTGGCCCGCCACCCAGGAGACCTTCCAGATGGTCGGGGTGTCCGCGCTCGTCACCGTGCTGCTCGGCCTGCCGCTGGGCGTGCTCCTGGTGCTCACCGACAAGGGCGGCCTGCTGGCCAACCGGGCCGTCAACAAGGCCATCGGCTTCGTCGTGAACATCGCCCGTTCGGTGCCGTTCATCATCCTGATGATCGCGCTGATCTCCTTCACCCGCTGGCTGGTCGGCACCTCCATCGGCTGGCAGGCGGCGACCGTGCCGCTGACCATCGGCGCCATCCCGTTCTTCGCCCGCCTGGTCGAGACCTCCGTCCGCGAGGTCGACAAGGGGCTGGTCGAGGCGGTCCAGTCGATGGGCGGCAGCACCTGGACGATCGTCCGCAAGACCCTGCTGCCCGAGGCCCTGCCCGGCATCGTGGCCTCGGTCACCACCACGGTCATCACCCTGGTCAGTTACTCCGCGATGGCCGGCACCGTCGGCGGCGGCGGCCTCGGCACCCTCGCCGTCAACTACGGCTACCAGCGCTTCGAGACCGCCTTCATGTGGGTCATCGTGGCCGAGCTGGTGATCATCGTCACCGCCGTCCAGCTGATCGGGGACTTCGCCGTCCGGCGGCTCTCCCACCGCGGCCGCACCGGCGGCCGGACGCGGCTGCTCGGCCGCACCCCGGCGGCTCCCGACAAGGACCTCGCCGCCTCCTAGACCTCCCTCGTCCGACCCCGGACGCGGCTCCCCGTTCCACGCAGAAAGGCACTTTTCGTGCGCAACGCCCTGAAGTTCACCAGCATCCTCGCCACCGCCGGCATCGCCCTCTCGCTCGCCGCCTGCGGCAGCTCGGGCTCCTCCTCTTCCTCGGACGCGAACGCGCCGCTGAAGGTCGTGGCCAGCCCCACCCCGCACGGCCAGATCCTGAAGTACGTCAAGGACAACCTCGCGGAGAAGGCGGGCCTCAAGCTCGACATCAAGGAGGTCACCGACTACGTGACCCCCAACACGGCGGTGCAGGACGGTTCGGCCGACGCCAACTACTTCCAGCACGTCCCGTACCTGGAGGACTTCAACAAGAAGCACGGCACGAACATCGTGTCGGTCGAGCCCGTGCACCTGGAGCCGCTGGGCCTCTACTCCAAGAAAGTCAAGGCGATCGGCGACCTCGCGGACGGCGCCACCATCGGCCTGCCGAACGACGCCACCAACGAGGGCCGGGCGCTCAAGCTGCTCGCCGACAACAAGCTGATCACCCTCAAGGACGGCGTCACCACCACCGCCACCCCGGCGGACGTGACCGGCAACCCGAAGAACTTCAAGTGGAAGGAGCTGGAGGCCGCCCAGCTGCCCCGCTCCGTCGCCGACCTCGACGCCGCCGTCATCAACGGCAACTACGCGATCGACTCCGGCCTGAAGCCGGCCACCGACGCCCTGGTGCTGGAGAAGGCCGAGGGCAACCCGTACGCCAACATCCTCGCCGTCAAGAAGGGCAAGGAGAACGACCCGCGGGTCAAGAAGCTGGCCGAGCTGCTGCACTCCGACGAGGTCAAGAAGTACATCGACGACACCTTCCAGGGCTCGGTCATCCCGGCCTTCTGATCGTCGTACGGTCATACCTCGTAACGCCCGACCGGGCCCCCACCGCACCGCGACGGGGGCCCGGTCGGGCAGTATGCAGCAGGGACACTCCGACCGACCGCGTTCTGACGTACCGTCGTGCGGGCAGCGCACCGCGTGGCACCCGGGGCACGCCGGAGGCGTACGGTGTTGTGTTCACGACCCGGCGAGGAGAGACGGCATGGCAGCGAGCTTCCCCGAGACCGCCATCAGCACCGAACGGCTGCTGCTGCGACCCCTTGCGGAGGACGACGCCCCCGGCCTGGCCACGATGATGGCCGACGACCTCGTGCTCGCCTGGACGGACCTGCCGCACCCCTTCACCGAGGAGTACGCGGCCGAACTCGCCCGCACCCTCGCCCCCGCCCACCGGGCCGCCGGCCGCGGCATCGTCTTCGCCGTCACCGAGCACCTCACCCAGCGCCTGGTCGGCCTGGTCGAGCTGCGCAACACCGACTGGCGGCTGCGCAGCACCGAGATCTCCTACGTCACCGCCGTCTGGGCGCGCGGCGAGGGCTACGCCCCGGAGGCCGTCCTCGGCGTCGCCCAGTGGCTGTTCGAGGACCGCGGCTTCCTGCGCCTGGAACTGCGCACCGCCGCCGGGAACACCGCCGCCCAGCAGGTCGCCCAGAAGATCGGCGGCATCAGCGAGGGCGTGCTGCGCAGCGCCTGGATAGTCCGCGGGGAGTCCGGCGAGGTGCTTCAGGACAGCCGCAGCGACCTCATCCTGTGGAGCCTGCTCCCGGAGGACCTGGAGTCCCCCGAGCTGCACCGCGAGGGCTGGCACGGCGACCACCGCTACGTGCTGCGCGACTGAGATACGCCGCCTGTTCACCCGGCGCGGACATGTGTGCGAGATGTCGGGCTCCGGCCGACCGCACCCGGTAGCCTCTGGACCGGTGCCGCACGACGGCGGATCGAGTGGCGCACCGAGTCGAGGGAGAACGGCCGCAGATGGCTGACCGGATCACGGTCATCGGGTGGGACGGCACACCGCTGACCGAGGCCGCCGGCGCGGCCCTGGCCGCGGCGACCCTGGTCGCCGGCGCCCCCTACCAACTGAACGCCCTCCCGGTGCCGGAGGCCGCCGAACGGATCGCCCTCGGCAACGTCCGGCAGGCCGCCCGCAGGATCGCCGAGCACCGCGGCGCCGCCGTCGTGGTCGCCGAGGGCGACCCGGGGTTCTTCGGGGTGGTGCGCACCCTGCGCCGCCCCGAGTACGGCCTCGAACTGGAGGTGCTGCCCGCCGTCTCCTCGGTGGCCGCCGCCTTCGCCCGGGCCGGCATGCCCTGGGAGGACGCCCAGGTGGTCAGCGCGCACGGCGGACGGCTGCGCCGCGCGGCCAACATCTGCCGGGCCCACCCCAAGGTCGCGGTGCTCACCGCGCCGGGCGCCGGGCCCGCCGAACTCGCCCTGATGCTGCGCGGGGTGCACCGGACCTTCGTGGTCTGCGAGGCCCTCGGCACCCCCGACGAGGACGTCACCGTCCTCACCTCCGACCGGATCGCCGACCACGTGTGGCGCGACCCCAACGTGGTGCTGGTGATCGGCGGCGGCGCCCGGACGGGGGCGGTGGACGAGGCGGCCGGCTGGCTCGCCGGGCGCCCGGTCGGCTACCCCGGCGTGGAACGCGGCTGGGCGCTCCCCGGTGACGCCTACGCGGGCGCCGGGCGCACGGAAGGCGAGCCGGGCGCACCGGAGGCGCTCCCCGCCCACGTGCGCGCCCTGGTGCTGGCCCGGCTCGGCGCCCGCCCCGGGGACCTGGTCTGGTCGGTCGGCGCCGGCAGCGGCGCCCTCGCGGTGGAGGCGGCCCGGTTCGGCGCCGCCGTCGTCGCGGTCGAGGGCTCCCGCTCGGCCTGCGCCCGGCTGACCGTCAACGCCCGCCGCTACGGCGTCGAGGTGGAGGCGGTGTACGGGAGCGGCCCCGAGGTGCTGGGCGGCCTGCCGGAACCGGACGCGGCGGTGGTGGAGTCCGGCGGCCTCGACGTGGTGCGCGCGGTGCTGGCCCGCCGGCCCGAACGGTTCGTCGCGCTGCCCCGGACCCTCACCGAGGCCGAGGAGGTCCACCGGGCGATCGCCGGGGCCGGCTACCGGGCGGACGGCGCGCTGCTCCAGGCGAGCCCGTTGCGGCCGGTCGGGGAGGGCGACGGACTGGCGCTGGGAGCGGGCGGAACCGGCGCGCTGGTCCTCTGGGGTGAGCAGATCGTGTGAAGGCCGTGGGCCCGTCCGGGGCCCGCGCCGGGATCGTCCGGTGGCGCCGACGGTGATCCAGGTCGCATCCGGACACCGATTCGAGAGGTGACCGCGCGGTGCCGGTAGTGTGACGTCCTGGGCGACTGCAAGGGTAGGCGACCCACCCGATTCAGTCGGTTTGTCACCTTTTTGACGCGGTGCAATCCGGTTCCGCTCGAAGTGTGGGCAATTCGACGGGCCTCGTGCCGGACCTGGAGAATGCCGTAGGGTCCGGTGCGGTCGTGCCGGTTGCTCCGGGTTGTCGTTGTTTCAGACGATGCGCCGCCCCCTACGGGCGGTGCGCCGGACCGGGGTGCCGCAGCGCGCCGGATGGACTTGGGCCGCAGCGCCACGGCGCGGCGGCCGCGTGTGGTTAGGGGCGGGCCGGTGCTGGTTCGGCCCGTGCGGATGGGCGCTGCGATCGGTGATCGTGTCGCCGAGGGCGCGGCAGCGGCCTGGAAGGAGCTTTGACAATGACCGATGGCGGCCACGTTCCGGGCGAGGGAATGCCGGAGCACCTGCACGGCGGGCCGGACCCGCTCGGCGGACCGGAGGGCGTCGCGGGCGTTGCACCCCTCCAGGGCGTCGCGACGGACGGCGGGGCGATCCCCAACCCGGCGGCCCCGATCGGCGGTGTCCCCGGCGCGGTGCCCCCGGGCGCGGGCGGCATCCCGCCGCAGGGCCAGTACGGCTACGGCGTTCCCGGCGTGCCGCAGCCCGGCCAGCCCGGCGAGGGCTGGGGCGTCGACCAGGGCGCCCCGCGCCCGGCCTTCCACTTCCTCGACCAGCCCGACACGCCGGACGGCCTGGACGACGAGGACGACGTGCTGCTGATGCCCGGTCCGCAGGGCTCCTGGGGCGAGCCGCTCGCGGCCGTCCCGGCCGAGCAGGTGCCGCTCGCGCCGCAGCACGACGGCACGCCGGTCGAGCCGTCCTGGCCGCCGGTGGACCCGCCGGTGCTCGGCGCCGAGCACGGCGTCCAGCAGCACCCCGTCCAGCAGGCGCAGCAGCCGATGACGCAGGCTCAGCAGCCGCGCCGGCCGCTGCACGCCGGTCCGCCGATCCCGGACCCGTCGCTGATGACCGGCCAGGTGCCGGTCCGCTCGCTGGCCGACCGCGGCCCCTCGCAGGGCGGCACGCCGGCGCACGGCATCCCGGTGGTCGGCCGCCCGCCGATGGCCGAGGCCGCGGCTCCGGCTCCGGCCGTCGCGCCGCAGGCCGTCCCGGTCGCTCCGGCGGCCCCGGTCGTGGAGGGGCAGCAGCTGCCGCAGGCGCAGGACTTCCCGCAGGCCCAGCAGGTCCAGCAGGCTCCGCAGGCCCACGGGGCCCAGCAGGTGCCGCTGGGCGTGCCGCCGGTCGAGACCGTGCTGGCCGTCGAGACGGTCGGGGCGATCGAGGTGATCGAGGTCGTCGAGACGCCGGAGGCCGCCCAGGTCGTCCCGGCGCAGCCCGTGCAGGACGTGACGGTTCCCCAGGCCCCTCAGGCCCCTCAGGCCGGCGAGGCCGTGGAGACCGCCGTCGCGGCCGCGCCGCAGGCCCCCGTGGCCGAGCCGGCTCCGGCCGAGGCCGCCCAGCCGGTGGCCGAGGCGGCCGACGCACCCGTCGCCGAGCCCGTGGCCGCCGAGACCGCCGTCGCCCCCGCCGCTCCTGAGGCCGTCGCCGTCGAGGGCGCTGCCGCCGACGGCGCCGCCGTGCCCGCCGAACAGGCCGAGGCCGCGGCCCCGGCCGGTCAGCCGCGCCGGATCTCCGCCTTCCTCGCCGCACCCACCCCGCACGGCCTGCCCAAGGTCGGGGCGGCCGGGCAGGCTCCGGTCGTCGAGGAGACGGCCGCGCAGCAGCCCGCGCCCATAGCGGCCGCCGACGCGCCGCAGGCCGTCGAGGCCGTCGAGGCTGCTCACGTCGCCGAGGCCGTGGCGGGC
Source organism: Kitasatospora sp. NPDC058184 (assembly GCF_042883725.1). NCBI lineage: Bacteria > Bacillati > Actinomycetota > Actinomycetes > Kitasatosporales > Streptomycetaceae > Kitasatospora > Kitasatospora sp. NPDC058184. The sequence continues at coordinate 10,850 of NZ_JBHVVE010000041.1, read as the reverse complement.
GCCGAGTCCGCCCCGGTTGCCGAAGCCGCTGAGGTCGCCGAGGCCGCGCAGCAGGCTGAGGTCCCGGCCGAGGCCGTGTTGGAGGCCGTCGCCGAGCCGGTGGCGGAGACCGCCGCGGGCACCGGTGAGATGCCCTCCGGCCAGGCCGTCACCGAGCCCGCGGCCGAGGGCGAGCAGCCCCAGCAGCAGGCCGAGGTCCCGGCCGAGGCCGTCGCGGAGCAGCCCGTGGAGGCGCCGGCGGAGGCCGACGCCGCCGCAGCTGTCGAGCCGGCCGCCGAGGCTCCGGTCGAGGCCGCCCCCGAGGCGGAGGCGGCGCAGCCCGCCGAAGCCGTCGAGGAGCCCGCCGCCGAGGCGGAGCCGGTCCAGGAGCAGGCCGCCGAGGCCGTCGCCGAGCAGCCCGTCGCCGCCGCTCCGGAGGCCGAGGCCCCCGCGGAGCCGGCCGCCGAGCAGGCGCAGGCCCCGGCCGAGCCCGAGGCCGCCGCTGAGCAGCCCGTCGCCGTGGAGGAGCCCGCCGCCGAGGCCGAGCCCATCCAGGAGCAGGCCGCCGAGGCCCCCGCCGAAGCCGCCGAGCAGCCCCAGGCCGAGCAGCCCGCGGCCGGGACCGTCGAGTCCGGCGAGGTCGCCGAGGTCGCCGAAGCCGGCGAGGCCACGGAGCCCGCCGAAGCCGCCGAGGCCACCGAGGAGCAGCCCGTGGCCGAGGAGCAGCCCGCCGCCGAGGAGCCGCAGGAGCAGCCGGAGCCGCAGCCCGAGGAGCCCGCCGAGCCGCGCGGCCCGGCCGCCCCCGGCTACGACGAGGCCGGCCGCGAGGCCGTCCACCAGGTGATCCGCGAGCGCCGCGACGTGCGCAACGGCTTCCGCCCGGACCCGATCCCGCACGAGGTGCTGATCCGCGTCCTGGAGGCCGCCCACACCGCGCCCAGCGTCGGCTACTCGCAGCCCTGGGACTTCGTGGTGATCCGCTCGGCGAAGACCCGCAGGCGGATGCACGCCCTGGCCGAGCGCCAGCGCGAGGCGTTCGCGGACTCGCTGCCCAAGGGCCGGGCCAAGCAGTTCAAGGAAATCAAGATCGAGGCCATCCTCGACACCCCGGTCAACATCGTGGTGACCGCCGACCGCACCCGCGGCGGCCGGCACACCCTGGGCCGGCACACCCAGCCGCAGATGGCCCCGTACTCGGCCGCCCTGGCCGTCGAGAACCTCTGGCTGGCCGCCCGCGCCGAGGGCCTGGGCGTCGGCTGGGTGAGCTTCTTCGACGACGAGGAGCTGGTCCGCGAGCTCGGCCTGCCCGAGCACCTGGAGGTCGTCGCCTACCTGTGCGTCGGCTTCGTCGACGAGTTCCCGGACGAGCCCGAGCTGGAGCAGCAGGGCTGGGCCAAGAAGCGCCCGCTGTCCTGGGTCGTCCACGAGGAGCAGTACGGCAACCGCGCGCTGCCCGGCGAGGAGCCGCAGAGCCTGCTCGCCGACACCCTGCGCGGCATCCGCCCGCTGGACGCCAAGGCGCTCGGCGAGGCCTGGGACCGGCAGAAGCGGATGACCAAGCCGGCCGGCTCGCTCGGCATGCTGGAGATCATCTCCGCCCAGCTGTGCGGCCTGTCCCGCAAGTGCCCGCCGCCGCTCCCGGAGCCCGCCTGCGTGGCGATCTTCGCCGGCGACCACGGCGTGCACGCCCAGGGCGTCAGCCCCTGGCCGCAGGAGGTGACCGCCCAGATGGTCGGAAACTTCCTGGCCGGCGGAGCGGTGATCAACTCCTTCGCCAAGCAGATCGGCACCGAGGTCTGCGTCGTCGACGTCGGCGTCGCCGCCGAACTGCCGGACGCCGTCCAGCAGGGCCGCGCCACCGGCCTGCTGCCGCGCAAGGTCCGCCCCGGCACCGCCGACATGACCCAGGGCCCGGCGATGACCCGCGAGGAGGCCCTCAAGGCCATCGAGGTCGGCATCGAGACCGCCCGCGACCTGGTCGCGGCGGGCAACAAGGCACTGGTCACCGGCGACATGGGGATCGCCAACACCACCGCCTCGGCCGCCCTGATCTCGGTGTTCACCGGCCTCGACCCGGCCGAGGTCACCGGCCGCGGCACCGGCATCGACGACGAGACCCACGCCCGCAAGGTCGAGGTCATCCGCGCCGCGCTGGCCCTGCACCAGCCCGACCCGAGCGACCCGATCGGCGTCCTCGCCGCCGTCGGCGGCCTGGAGCACGCCGCCCTGGCCGGCTTCCTGCTGGGCGCCGCCTCGCTGCGCACCCCGGTGATCCTGGACGGCGTCATCGCCGGTTCCGCCGCGCTGGCCGCCAAGGCCATCGCCCCCGAGGTGCTGGCCGCCTGCATCGCCGGCCACCGCTCCGCCGAGCCCGGCCACCAGGCCGCGCTGGCGAAGCTCGGCCTGCGCCCGCTGATCGACCTGGACCTGCGGCTGGGCGAGGGCACCGGTGCCCTGCTGGCCCTGCCGCTGGTGCAGAGCGCGGCCCGGGCGATGCACGATGTAGCGACCTTCGACTCCGCCGGGGTCACCGAGAAGGCCTGACGCACCCCGTCACCGCTCCGCGGTCCGGCCCGAGGGCGCGCCGGACCGCGGAGCGGTGACGTGCCGTACCGTCCCCACACCCTCATCCCCGATCAGGAGCACCGCCGATGACCGCGCCCACCCCGCACCCGAGCACCGAGGGCCGTACCCCCTACCCGGTGGGCCTGCTGCTGGCCGGCCGCCGCGTCGTCGTGGTCGGCGGCGGCCAGGTCGCCCAGCGGCGGCTGCCCGCCCTGATCGCCTCCGGCGCCGACCTGCACCTGGTGGCGCCCGCCACCACCCCGGCCGTCCAGGCCATGGCCGACGCCGGCGAGTTCACCTGGCACGCCCGCCCGTACCGGGACGGCGACCTCGCCGACACCTGGTACGCCCTGGTGGCCACCGACGACCCGGCCGTCAACGCGGCGGTCAGCGCGGAGGCCGAGCGCGAGCGGGTGTTCTGCTCCCGCAGCGACGACGCCGCCGCGGCCACCGCCTGGACCCCGGCCAGCGGCCGCGACGCGGGCGCCACCGTGGCCGTCCTCACCGGCGACCCGCGCCACTCCGCCGCCCTGCGCGACGCCATCGTGGACGGCCTGCGGGACGGCTCGCTGGCCGCCCGTCAGTACCGCTCGCACGGGGCCGGCGTGGCCCTGGTCGGCGGCGGCCCCGGCGACCCGGACCTGATCACCGTGCGCGGCCGCCGGCTGCTCGCCGACGCCGACGTGGTCGTCACCGACCGCCTCGCCCCGCGCGAGCTGCTCGCCGAACTGCCCGAGCACGTCGAGGTGATCGACGCCTCCAAGATCCCGTACGGCCGGTTCATGGCCCAGGAGGCGATCAACCGCACCCTGGTCGAGCACGCCAAGGCCGGCAAGTTCGTGGTCCGGCTCAAGGGCGGCGACCCGTACGTCTTCGGCCGCGGCGGCGAGGAGCTGCTGGCCTGCGCGGAGGCCGGGCTGCCGGTCACCGTGGTGCCCGGGATCTCCAGCTCGATCAGCGTCCCCGCCGCGGCCGGCGTGCCCGTCACCCACCGCGGCATGACCCACGAGTTCACCGTCATCTCCGGCCACGTCGGCCCGGACGACGAGCGCTCGCTCACCAACTGGGAGGCCGCCGCGCGGATGAGCGGCACCCTGGTGCTGCTGATGGCCGTGGACAAGATCGGCGCGATCGCCGCCCGGCTGGTCGAGTACGGCCGGCCGGCGGACACCCCCGTCGCCATCGTCCAGGAGGGCACCACCGCCGCCCAGCGCCGGGTGGACGCCACCCTCGGAACCGTCGCCGCGGTGGTCGAGGCCGAGGGGGTCAAGCCCCCGGCGGTCATCGTCATCGGCGACGTCGTCAACGTGCTGGCGGCCGCCTTCCAGCGGTAGGCCCGCGGGGGAGTGGGAAGTCGGCCTGGCCGACTTCCTACTCCAGCGGCTGCTCCGTCCAGATGACCTTCCCGGTCGCCGTGTAACGCGTCCCCCAGCGGTCCGCGAACTGCGCGACCAGGAACAGCCCGCGCCCGCCCTCGTCCTCGGTCGCCGCGTACCGCAGGTGCGGCGAGGTGCTGCTGCCGTCCGACACCTCACAGATCAGCGAACGGTCCCGCAGCAGCCGCACCCGGATCGGCCCGGAGCCGTACCGGATCGCGTTGGTCACCAGCTCGCTCAGGATCAGCTCGGTGACGAACGCCGCCTCCGCCAGCCCCCAGGCCGTCAGCCGCTCCGCCACCGCGGCCCGGACCTCGCGCACCGCCGCCGGGTCGGAGGGCACCTCCCACTGCGCCACCTGCTCCGGCGCCAGCACCCTGGTCCGCGCCACCAGCAGCGCGATGTCGTCCTGCGGGTGCTCCGGCAGCATCGCCCCGAGCACGTCCGCGCAGGTCTGCTCGGGCGTGCGCGGCGGCCCGGCCAGCGCCGCCCGCAGCAGCTCCAGCCCCTCGTCGATGTCCCGCTGCCGGTCCTCCACCAGCCCGTCCGTGTACAGCACCAGCCGGCTGCCCTCGGCCAGCTCCAGCTCGGCGTTCTCGAACGGCAGCACCCCCAGCCCCAGCGGCGGCCCGGTCGGCAGCTCCGGGAACACCACCCGGCCCTGCGGGTCCACCACCGCCGGCGGCGGGTGCCCGGCGGTGGCCAGGGTGCAGCGCCGCGACACCGGGTCGTAGATCGCGTACAGGCAGGTCGCCCCAGCCACCCCGGCGCGCTCGCCGCCCGCCGCCTCGTCCTGGTCGATCCGGCTCACCAGCTCGTCCAGGTGCCCCAGCAGCTCGTCCGGCGGCAGGTCCAGGGTCGAGAAGTTGTGGATCGCCGTCCGCAGCCGGCCCATCGTCGCCGCCGCGTGCAGCCCCTGCCCCACCACGTCCCCGACCACCAGCGCCACCCGCGCGCCCGGCAGCGGGATCACGTCGAACCAGTCCCCGCCCACCCCGGCCTGGGCCGGCAGGTAACGGTGCGCCACGTCCAGCGCCGTCTGCTCCGGCAGCTTGCGCGGCAGCAGGCTGTGCTGGAGCGTCACCGCCATCGCGTGCTCCCGGGTGTAGCGGCGGGCGTTGTCGATGCACACCGCCGCGTGCGCCACCAGCTCCTCGGCCAGCGCCAGGTCCTCCGCCTCGAACGGCTCCGCCCGCTGCGCCCGCCAGAACCGGGCCACCCCCAGCAGCACCCCGCGCGCCCGCAGCGGCACCCGCACCAGCGAGTGCACCCCGTACGCCAGGACCCGCGCCGACCGCTCCGGGTCCTGCTCCCGCCACCGGCCGGCCTCCGCCAGCCGCGGCTCGATGGCCGGCTCCCCGCTGTGCAGCGCCCCGGCCAGCGGGGTCTCGGGCACCACGTCCAGCACCGTGCCGACCGGGTAGAACGGCGCGTCGTCCCGTACCCCCGTCACCGCCGTACGGCGCATCCGCCCCAGCGAAGGGCCCGGCGGCGGCTCCTCACCGGTCAGCACCTGGTCCGCCAGGTCCACCGTGACGAAGTCCGCGAACCGCGGCACCGTGACCTGCGCCAGCTCCTCCGCCGTCCGCGTCACGTCCAGCGTGCTGCCCACCGTCACCCCGGCGTCGTACAGCAGCCGCAGCCGCCGCTGCGCGCGCTCCGCCCGGCCGGACAGCGCCGCCAGCTCAGTGGAGTCGCGCAGCGTGGCGACCCGGCCGGGCGGGCCGCCCGGCTGGTCGATCAGCCGGACGTTCACCGCCAGCAGCCGCTCCCCGGACAGCACCACCTCGTCGGTCACCGGGCGCTCGGCGGTCAGCAGGTCCAGCGGCCGCTGCTCCAGGCCCAGCCCGGCCACCGGGCGGCCCTCGGCGTCCGGCGGCAGGTCCAGCAGCCGGCGCGCCTCGTCGTTGCAGAGCAGCAGCCGGCCGTCCCCGCCCAGGATCATCACGCCCTCGCGCACCGCGTGCAGCACCGCCGCGTGGTGCTCGTACATCCTGGTCATCTCGACCGGGCCCAGCCCGTGCGTCTGGCGCCGCAGCCTGCGGCTGACCAGCGCCGTCCCGAGCGTGGCCAGCCCCACCGCGGCCGCCGCCGCGCCCAGCACCACCGGCAGCTGGCGCTCGCTGGCGCTGCTGACGCTCTTCAGCGTCACGCCCGCCGAGACCAGCCCGACCACCGAACCGTCCGGCGCGTACACGGGGACCACCGCCTGCACCAGCGAGCCGAGCGTGCCCGAGACGCGCTGGGTCACCACCTGCCCGTGCAGCGCGGGCTCGTAGGTGCCGACGAACTTCCGGCCGATCAGCGCCGGGTTCGGGTGGGTGTAGCGGATGCCCTGGTTGTTCAGCACGACGATGAAGTCCACGCCCGCGGCGACCCGCGCGGACTGCGCCCTCGGCTGCAGGACGGCCGTCGGGTCGGGGGAGCGCAGCGCGTCGACGATGCCCGGCGAACTGGCGAAGGTCTGCGCCACCGCCACCGAACGGTTGCGTGCCTCGTGCTCGGCGTCGTTGCGCGACTGCACCACCAGCGCCACCGCGGCCGCCACCACCAGCAGCAGCACGACCAGGATCTGGAGCGCGAACACCTGCCCCGCCACCGACCGGTGCCACACGGGCCACCGCGGCTTCGCGTGCGGCAGCTGCGGCCGACCGTGTGGGCGCCCACCGGGGGAGCCGGCGGAGCCAGTGGCGCCAGAGGCCGACGGAGCCCAGGATCGGCCCGGATTTCGGGCCATACGGTCATATTTGCACTACGGCCAGCCGGGGACCACCCGCCCCCTCCGCCGTTTGGCCTTCCCCGCCCGGGCTTGGCAAGATCACAGGGTGTCCGAACCCCGCACCATCACCGACCCGGCCGACCCCCGCCTCGCCGACTACACCGGCCTCACCGACGTCGAGCTGCGCCGCCGCCGCGAACCCGCCGAGGGCCTCTTCATCGCCGAGGGGGAGAAGGTCATCCGCCGCGCCCTCGCCGCCGGCTACCGGATGCGGTCGATGCTGCTCACCTCCAAGTGGCTGGAGGTGATGGGCGACGTCATCGCCGAGGCCGCCGCCCCCGTCCACGTGGTCGAGCCCGCCCTCGCCGAAGCCGTCACCGGCTACCACGTGCACCGCGGCGCCCTCGCCTCGATGGAGCGCAAGCCCCTTCCGGACGCCGCCGAGGTGCTCGCCGGCGCCCGCCGGGTCGCCGTCCTGGAAGGCCTGGTCGACCACACCAACCTCGGCGCCATCTTCCGCAGCGCCGCCGCCCTCGGCATGGACGCCGTCCTGCTGTCCCCCGACTGCGCCGACCCGCTCTACCGGCGCGCCGTCAAGGTCTCCATGGGCGCGGTCTTCGCCGTCCCGTACGCCCGCCTCGACCCCTGGCCCGCCGCCCTCGACACCGTCCGCGAGGCCGGCTTCACCCTGCTCGCCCTCACCCCCGCCGACACCGCCGTCGACCTCCACACCCTCGCCCCGCACAGCCTCCCCAAGGCCGCCCTCATGCTCGGCGCCGAGGGCGACGGCCTCACCCCCCGCGCCATCGCCGCCGCCCACCACCCCGTCCGCATCCCGATGGCCCACGGCATCGACTCCCTCAACGTCGGCGCCGCCGCCGCCGTCGCCTTCTACGCCGTCACCACCCCCTGACCCCCTCACCGGCGCGCGAGAAGTCGCCCCACCCGACTTCCCGCGCGCTGCCCGACTCCTGACACCGCAGCCACGGCCCCACCCCCGGGAAGCTGGCCATCCCCGCACCGAAAGTCGGCCCGCCCGACTTCCCACGCGCGCCACCCCTCACTGAAGCCCCCGATCGGCCTGCCGACCCGCTGGGCTCCCTGAAACCGCCCTGCACCGAAAGTCGGCCTGCCCGACTTCTCACGCGTACTGGCTTCGCTGAGGCCGCTATCCCGCCTGCCGGCCCGCAGCGCCCTTCCGGGACCGCCCTGCACCGGAAGTCGGCCAGCCCGACTTCTCGCGCCATGCCCCGCCCGCGCGTGCCTCCGCAGCGGCCGCCGCACAACCGGGAGCCGGCCCGGAGGCTTCAGCCGGTGGGGGAGGTGGGTGGGGCCGGGGCGGCGGCGGGGGGCGGGGTGGTGGCGGCGCCGGTCCAGGATTCGTCGAGGGTGCCGTCGGGGCGGACGGCGTAGCGGGTGGAGGTGACGGTGCCGGTGGCGGCCGCGCGTTCCTCGCGGACGACCGTGCTGCCGTCCAGTCGCCAGCTGGCCGTCGCCTGCGGGTCCGCCACCGAGGTGCGGGAGGTGGTGGCGGCCGGGGCGTCCCCGGTGAAGGTGTAGAGCTGGACGAGGTCGACCGGGGCCGAGCCCTCCACCCGTCGCAGGACGACCACCGCGGCCGGCAGGCCCTTGTACCGGGCCGGCAGCACCGCGCTCAGCGCGACCTGGGGCCCGGCGCCGACCGAGTGCCCGTTCTGCAGGGCGATGGCCGGCCCGCCGGCCCCGTCGGGGTAGCTGCGGTTGGGCCAGTCCACGGCCGGCACCGGCGCCTGGGGGGCCGTCAGCCCGCCGTCCGTACCGCCGCGTGCCGCTGCCGGGAGGGGGGTGGTCGAGGCCTGCGGCGCGACGTCCGCCGATGTCCCGGGCACGGCCTGCTCGCCGCCGGAGCCGGCGTTGGTCACCACCGCGGCCGGTGGCCGCACGCTCCGGTTGTCCCGGTTCTCGCACCCCTGGGCCGCCGCGATGGCCAGCGCCACCCCGATGGTCACGGTGACGAAGACGACCAGCCGCTGCCGGAGCAGCCGTTGCCGCGCGGCGCCGGGCCGCCCGCCGGGGGCGGGGGTGTGCTGGCGGTCCCGGGGACGCACCCGGTCGCGGGGGTCACGGGCGTCGCGGGGCCCGGGCCGGGCCGGGGGCGGGGTCTGCGGTCGGTCCGGGCGTGCCCGCAGCGGCCGGGTGACCGGTGTCGGCTCGGGCCGGGGGAGTGGGGCGCCCGGTCCCTGGGGGCGCCGTCCGGCGGCCCCGGCGGCCTGCGCGCCGGGGCGGCCCGCCGCCGCTCGGGCCCGGGCCGCGGCGGGTGGTTCGGGCGAGCGCCCGGGGGCGGGCACGCCCGGCCGGCCGTTCTCCTGCGGGGCCTGGGCCGGGGCGGGGACCGGCGCGGGGCCGCCCCGTCCGGCTCGCGCCGCGCGGGTGGTGCCGGAGGCTCCGGCCGCGGTCCCGCGCGCGGCCAGTTCGCTGAGCCGCTCGTGCAGCGCTGCGGCCCCGGGCCGTTCGGCGGGTTCCTTGGCCAGGCAGGCCCGGATCAGCGGCGCCAGTTGCGGCGGTACGGCGGCGAGGTCGGGCTCCTCGTGGACGACCCGGTACAGCATCACTTCGGAGGAGGCCCCGGAGCCGAACGGGGTGTCCCCGGTGAGCGCGTAGGCGAGGGTGGCCCCGAAGGCGAAGACGTCGGTGGCGGGGGTGACGGCGGCCCCGCGCACCTGCTCGGGCGCGAGGAAGCCGGGGGAGCCGACGGCGGTGCCGACGTGGGTGAGCGTGCTGGCGCCGCGCGACCACGCGATGCCGAAGTCGATGATGCGCGGGCCCCGGGGCGAGAGCAGGATGTTGGAGGGCTTGAGGTCCCGGTGGACCACTCCGGCCTCGTGCACCTTGACCAGTCCGTCGGCCAGCGCGGCCCCGATCCGGGCCGCCTCGGGCCAGTTCAGCGGTCCTTCGTCGCCGACCCGCTTGTACAGCGAGGGCCCGGGGACGTACGCGGTGGCGAGCCAGGGCCGTTCGGTCTCGATGTCCGAGCCGACCACGCGCGCGGTGCAGCCGCCCCGGATCCGGGAGGCGGCGGCGATCTCGCGGGCGAAGCGGGTGCGGAACTCCTGGTCCTCGGCGAGTTCGGCGCGGATCAGCTTGAGGGCGACGCGCTGCCCGCGGCGGTCGGAGCCGAGGTAGACCACGCCCATGCCGCCGGCGCCCAGTCGCCGGTGCAGGCGGTACGGCCCGACGATGCGGGGGTCCTCACGCCTCAGCCGCATCATCGCCATGTTTCGTTCCCCGTCAGCCGGTGGGTGAGGCCCCGTCGGTTGGGCCATCGTCAGTTTCTGTCTGGCACAGCTTACGGACTGCCCGCTGCGGTGTGCTGATACGCAACACCCGTAGCCACCGTGCGATTGTCGGATCTTGCGCTGACCTGCAGGTCACAGGGCCGTCGGAGGGCCTCTCGGGGTTGCCCCTCAGGGTTCCCCCGGGGGTCGGATGAGCCCGCTGTCCCCCTGCGGTAGTAGGCCTCAAGTCCGATCGTCATCCTCCGGGACGTCCGAGGAACAGTACGACGGCATGACGCCCGGAGGGGCCCCCGACCAATAGCGTTGTGCTCAGCGGTGGACGGGGAGCTCGTCCCCCGAGGTAAGCCGTCCACCGCGCCAACTCGACCGGATCAGGAGCCAGGACATGCCACCGCAGCTCACGGGAACCCCCCGCCGCCGTCGGCAGGCCTCCCTCCGGACGGGGTCCGCCGAGCAGCCCACGCGGCACCCCGCCGTGGCGTTGGCCATGGCCCTGCCGTGCGCCGTGCTGTTGGTGCTGCTCTTCGGAGGGTGGGAGCAGATGGCGAACCAGGCCCAGGCCGTCGCCGATCTGATCGCCCGCTGAGCAGGGGAAGAAGAAGGACACCGGCCGCGAGGCCGGTCGAAGACGGGCACCGAACCCCTGGGGACGGGGAGCGGTGCCGCCGGGGAGGCCGCGGCCGCGATGACACGCGGACGGGCGTGGGCGGTGCGCAGAGCGCCCCGGCAGGCGGAGACGCCGCGTACGGACGTCGGTGAGGGCGTCCGTACGCGGCTCTTCTCTTTTCCCGGCGCTTCCCCGCCGGAGGCCCGGCGCCCGGAACCACCCGAACGGGACGACAAAAGGCCGGGGCCGCGATCCTTACGGATCGCGGCCCCGGCCGTTACTGTGCGCGATACTGGGATTGAACCAGTGACCCCTACCGTGTCAAGGTA
>NZ_JBHVVE010000040.1:0-49733 GCF_042883725.1 Kitasatospora sp. NPDC058184 | reverse complement strand
ATGTCCTCGGGCAGGGAGGTGGTGGGGGCGGCGACGATGCCGCCGGTGGGGGCGTAGGTGAGGCCCTTGAGGGTGATCAGGGAGCGGATCACGGCCTCGCGGTAGGGGCCTTGATAGGTGCACTGGTCGGCCCAGTCGTGCCAGAAGTCGGCGGTGGCGTCGAGCATGCCCTCGGCGTCCGGGGGCTTGGGCGCGTCGAGGTGGGAGGCCTGCCAGGTGAGGGCGAAGGCGATCCGTTCCCCGGCGGTGACGGTGAAGTCGGCGTAGGTGGTGAGGTCGCGGCCGTAGGTCTCGGCCCTGCCGTCCAGCCAGACCGAGTCGGGGCCGGCCACGGCGACGGTGCGGTGGCCGCCGTCTGCCTGCTCGACGCGGTGCACCCAGGGCACCACCCGGCCGTAGGAGAAGCGCATCCGCAGCGCGGAGCGCATCCGCACGGTGCCGGAGACGCCCTCGACGATCCGGATCACCTGGGGGACGGCGTCCTTGCCGGCCAGCGGGCGCGGCGGCATGAAGTCGATCACCCGGACGGTGCCGCCCTGGGCGTCCCACTCCTGCTCCAGGATCAGCGAGTCGCCCCGGTAGCGGCGGCGGTCGGCGGGCACGGCCGGGGCGGCGGCGGTGGGCGGGGGCACCCGCAGGTCGGCGGTCTCGGCGATGCGGACCCGTGCGGGCGAGGGGGCCGGGGCCGTCGCGGGGAGGGGGACCGAGGTGACGACGGCCTCGGCCGGGCCGATCCGCCAGAAGCCGTGTTCATCGGTGCCGAGCAGGCCGGCGAACACGGCCGGCGAGTCGAAGCGGGGAAGGCAGAGCCAGTCCACCGCCCCGTCCCTGCTGACCAGGGCAGCGGTCTGCATGTCCCCGATGAGTGCGTAGTCCTCGATACGGCCGGCCACGTGGATCTCCAGTTCGCAATGTGGTCAGGGCATCGGCGAGCGGAGGGAGCGAGCGGTCTGCGGGGCCGGAGGTCCACCCCGGGACGTCCGGCCTGCCGGGGGTGGTGGCGGGCCTTGCTGGAGTGTCCGCGGGGCTCGGTCGAGCCCCTGGAGTGGGTGGGGATGAGCGGGAATACGGGGAGGTCCGGTCGCGCATCGGGGACCGGGAGTGTCCTGACCCTCCCACGCCCTCCGCGTGCTCGTGCTGTCGGCGATGCGTCCGAGCAGCTTACGACGGACGAAAGGGGCGAAGCACGCGGACGCAGCCCGGTGTGGCGCCGCAATTCGGCGGAAATGCCGTGCATCGCGAGGGCGCGGCGCAGGATGGTCCGGAAGGATCACCTCCGCCTGGCCCGGCAGGGGGAGCCGGGATGGTCCGGACGGACACCGCGCTCTGGCCCGGTCCGGCGGGTTGTGCGACCGGTGTGAAACCTGTGGCGTGTGATGCGCCGGTCGTGCGCCCCGCGCGCGCTCCCGGCGCGGTGCGCGTGCCTCGATCGGCGTCCGGGTCGCGTCACTGATACCCTGGTATCCCGTGGACCGGCGGGATCAAACGCCCCGGACCAGCCGAACCGACGACCCAGTGAGCGCCGCGCACCGAGCCGGCCTCCCGTCACGGCGAACCCCGAGCCTCCCGCCCACGTCTGCTTCGACACGCGACCCACGGGAGCCCCCTCTTGGCACAGCCCCATTCCGGCAAGGCAGCGAACGGCCGCGCCGTGACGACCAAGCACCTCTTCGTCACCGGGGGTGTCGCCTCTTCGCTCGGAAAGGGGCTGACCGCCTCCAGCCTCGGCGCGCTGCTCAAGGCCCGCGGCCTGCGCGTGACGATGCAGAAGCTCGACCCCTACCTCAACGTGGACCCGGGCACCATGAACCCGTTCCAGCACGGTGAGGTGTTCGTCACCGACGACGGCGCCGAGACCGACCTGGACATCGGTCACTACGAGCGGTTCCTGGACACCAACCTGCACGGCTCGGCGAACGTCACCACCGGCCAGGTGTACTCGACGGTCATCGCCAAGGAGCGCCGCGGCGAGTACCTGGGCGACACCGTCCAGGTCATCCCGCACATCACCAACGAGATCAAGTCCCGGATCCGCCGGATGGCGACCGAGGACGTCGACGTGGTGATCACCGAGGTCGGCGGCACCGTCGGCGACATCGAGTCGCTGCCGTTCCTGGAGGCCGTCCGCCAGGTCCGCCACGAGGTCGGCCGGGACAACGTGTTCTTCGTGCACGTCTCCCTGCTGCCGTACATCGGCCCCTCGGGCGAGCTGAAGACCAAGCCCACCCAGCACTCCGTCGCCGCGCTGCGCAACATCGGCATCCAGCCCGACGCGATCGTGCTGCGCGCCGACCGCGAGGTCCCGCAGGCGATCAAGCGCAAGATCTCGCTGATGTGCGACGTGGACGAGGAGGCCGTGGTCGCGGCCATCGACGCCAAGTCGATCTACGACATCCCCAAGGTGCTGCACGGCGAGGGCCTGGACGCGTACGTGGTGCGCCGTCTGGACCTGCCGTTCCGCGACGTCGACTGGACCACCTGGGACGACCTGCTGCGCCGCGTCCACGAGCCGCAGCACATCGTCAAGGTCGCCCTGGTCGGCAAGTACATCGACCTGCCGGACGCGTACCTGTCGGTGACCGAGGCGCTGCGCGCCGGCGGCTTCGCCAACAACGCCCGGGTCGAGATCAAGTGGGTCACCTCGGACGACTGCGAGACCCCCGAGGGCGCCCGGGCGCAGCTCGGCGACGTCGACGCGATCTGCATCCCCGGCGGCTTCGGCGACCGCGGCGTCAACGGCAAGGTCGGCGCGATCACCTTCGCCCGCGAGAACAAGGTGCCGCTGCTGGGCCTGTGCCTGGGCCTGCAGTGCGTGGTCATCGAGGCGGCCCGCAACCTGGCCGGCCTGCCCGAGGCCAACTCCACCGAGTTCGACGCCGCCGCCAAGCACCCGGTCGTCTCCACGATGGCCGAGCAGCTGGCCATCGTCGACGGCAAGGGCGACCTGGGCGGCACCATGCGCCTGGGCCTGTACCCGGCCAAGCTCGCCGAGGGCTCGATCGTCCGTGAGGTCTACGGCGGCGAGCAGTACGTCGAGGAGCGCCACCGCCACCGCTACGAGGTCAACAACGCCTACCGCGCGGACCTGGAGAAGACCGGCCTGGAGTTCTCCGGCCTCTCTCCCAAGGGCGACCTGGTCGAGTACGTCGAGTACCCGCGCGAGGTGCACCCCTACCTGGTGGCCACCCAGGCCCACCCGGAGCTGAAGTCCCGCCCGACCCGCCCGCACCCGCTGTTCGCGGGCCTGGTCAAGGCGGCCATCGAGATCAAGACCGCGGTCTCCGAGTAGTCCTCCCCGGTCGTTCACCGAACGGCGGCCCCGCGATTCCCGCGGGGCCGCCGTTCGGCGTTAGATTGTGTCGTACTGACGAAAAGGGGAGAGCGATGGACGAGCAGAGCCGCCAGGGGATCGCCGACGTGGCCGAGGAGTGGGAGGTCCGGGCCGGCGGGACGCCCTTCCAGGGCAAGGTCACCGGGGTCCGCAGCGAGGAGGTCCGGATGCCCGACGGCAGCTGGGCCCGCCGCGACTACCAGACCCACCCCGGCTCGGTCTCGGTGCTCGCCCTGGACGACGAGCAGCGGGTGCTGGTGCTGCGCCAGTACCGCCACCCGGTGCGCCAGCGGCTGTGGGAGCTGCCCGCCGGCCTGCTCGACGTGCCCGGCGAGAACCCGTGGCACGCCGCGCAGCGCGAGCTGTACGAGGAGGCGTACTGCAAGGCCGGCACCTGGCGGATCCTCGCCGACTACTACACCTCCCCGGGCGGCACCGACGAGGCGCTGCGGATGTTCCTCGCCACCGACCTGGCGCCGGCCGAGGGCGAGCGCTACGCGGCCGAGGGCGAGGAGCAGGAGATCGAGGTCGCCTGGGTGCCGGTGCCGGAGCTGATCCGGCTGATCCAGGCCGGGAAGCTGCACAACCCGACCCTGGTCACCGGCACCCTCGCCGTGCACGCCGCGCTCACCGGCCCGGACGGGCTGGACGCGCTGCGCCCGGCGGACTCGCCCTGGCCGGCCCGCCCCTTCGAGGCCTGAGTCGGCCGCTCGGGGGACGGCCGGCCGCCGGTCGTTGAGTCGTTGGGGTGATTTGCGGATTCGTACGACCGGATGTCACCTCGGCTGAGCCGGACGGTCGAACTACGCTTCGCAGACAGGGCGCCCGTCCCGGGCCGCCTCCGCTGAACTCCGGAGGCCGGGCACCGGAAGCCGGGTGTCGGATGCCGAGCGCGGGATGACGTCGGGAGTGGCACGGGTGGCGAGGAAGACGGCGACGATGGACCCCGGCCCCGGCGCGCCCGCCGGGGCCGTCCCGGGCCTGGAGCGGCTGCCGGCCGCACCCACGCTGTTCGTCGGGCGGCGCGCCGAACTGGCCGCGCTGCGGGCGGCCGCCGCCCGCCCGGCGAGCGGGCGCTGCCCGGTGCTGGTGCTGGCCGGGCGCCCCGGCTCCGGACGGACCGTACTGGCCGCCCGCTTCGCCCGTACCGTCGCCGCCGACTACCCGGACGGCGTGCTGTTCGTCCGGCTGTCCGCCCCGGACGGCGGCCGGGTGCCGCCCGCCCGGGCCGCCCGGCTGCTGCTGGAGCAGCTCGACCCGCAGACCGCCGTGCCGCTGCCCGGGACGGGCGAGGACGGGCGGGACGAGCCGGGCTGCGTGGCGCTGCGCGAGGCGCTCGCCGGGCTGCGGGTGCTGCTCGTCCTGGACGACGTCCGGGACGCCGGGCAGGTGTGGCCGCTGCTCGCCGACGAACCGGGCTGCCTGGTGCTCGCCACCACGGCCGGGCCGCTCACCGGGATCGAGGACATCGACCCGGTGATCCTCGGCGGGCTGGACCGGCAGGCCTCCGGCGAGCTGCTGGCCGACCTGGTCGGCGGCACCCGGATCTCCTGCGACCCGGTCGGCGGGGCGGACCTCGCCGAGGCCTGCGCCTCCCGGCCGGCCGCGCTGCGGCTGATGGCGGGGTGGCTGCGCGGGAACCCGAAGATCGCGGTCACGGAGGCGGCGCGCGAGCTCAACCGGGTGGTGGGGGAGGAGACGGCGGTCACGGGGGCCGTCGCGGAGCCGGCCGCGGGCGGCGAGGCCGCCGCGGTTGCTTCGTCGAAGGAGAAGGAGAAGGAGAAGGGGAGGGCGCCGAAGAAGAAGGAGGGGGAGCGGGCGGCCAAGGCCTCCGGTGCCCCTTCGGCCGGGCCCGCCGGAGCGGCCGGAGCCGCCGGGCCGGGCGGGGCCGCTCGGGGCCCCTCGGGGAAGGCGGCCCCGGGGAAGCCGGCGGAGGGCCGGGCCGGTGAGCCCGCCGCGGCCGCCGCCGCGGTGACCGAGTCGGCCGGTGACCCGGCGGCCTGGGTGAAGCCCGGCCCGGAGCCGGCCGAGCCGGTGCCCGTCCCCGACAACGATCCGCTGCTCGGCGCGTTCAGCCTGCTGTACCGCGGGCTGCCGGCCGCCCAGGCGCGGATGCTGCGCACCCTCACCCTGGCCCCGGCGCAGACCGCCGACCCGCGCACCGCCTCCGCCCTGGTCGGCTGCCCGGTGCCGGACGCGGCCGCGACGCTGGCCGCGCTGGCCGAGCGGGAGCTGCTCGGCGAGGAGGCGCCGACCGCCGACGGCACCCCGCGCTACCGGGTGCCCGGGCGGCTCTACCCCCGACTGGTCCGGCTGCGCGAGCAGGAGGACCGGCCCACCGAGACCGAGCTGGCCCGGGCCCGGCTGCTGGAGCGGCTGGTCCGGCTCACCGAGTCGGCCCGCGCGCTGCTCGACCCGGCGGCCGGCCCCGGCTCCGGCCAGGACCCGCTGCCCGCCCCGCTGCGGCTGCGCTCGGCCGCGCACGCCCGCGAGTGGCTGCTCGGCGAGCGGGAGCTGCTGCTCGGCGCGGTGGCCGACGCGATCGGCCAGGGCGACCTGGACGGATCGGCCGGGCGGCTGGTCACCGCGCTGCTGCGGGCCCTGCCGCTGACCGGAGCCGCCGCCCCCACCGACCTCTACCGGCTGCACGAGCTGGTGCTGACCGTCGCCGAGCGCAACGGCCGGCCCCGCCGGGCCTCGGCCGCGCTGCTCAACCTGGGCGACCTCCAGGCCTCGGCGGGCCGCTGGGAGCAGGCCGCTGCCCACTACCGGGCCGCCCTGGAGCACGCCCGGAGGGCCGACGACGAACCGCTCTGCGCCCGGGCCCTGGAGAGCGCCGCCAACTGCCACCGGGCGCTCGGCGACGCGGTGCGGGCCGCCGACTGGTACGGCCGGGCGCTCGGCCTGCGGCAGGCGCTCGGGGACCACGCGGCCGAGGCCCGGCTGCTCGCCCGGGTGGCCGAGGCGCACACCGCGCAGCGCCGCTTCGACGAGGCCGACCGGGAGTACCGGGCCGCGCTCGCGGTGCTGCGCCGGCTGGGCGACGAGCGGGGCCTGGAGGCCGTCGGGGGCGCCCTCGCGGACCTGCGGGAACGCGTCGACGCCGGGTGGTGATGGGCCTTTCGGAGGTATTGTCGGAAGTGCCCGGTTACGACGTCTTTGGTGGGTAAGTCGCAGGGGAAGCCTACGAATCTGCCAATGTGTTCGGAAAATTTATTCACTTTGGAAGGCTGACACGCCGCCTGGGCTTCATTACACTCGAACTCAGTCGCGCAGCGATCCCGGCCCCGGGCTGTCCCGGAGGCTTCCCCACGTGCGCGTCGCCCACCGGTCTTCTCCGGTCGGGACCCCCATGGCAAGAGGACGTGTTTAGCCGTGAAGGTCGGCATCCCCCGCGAGGTCAAGAACCACGAGTACCGCGTGGCCATCACGCCCGCCGGCGTGCATGAGCTGGTCCGCAACGGACACGAGGTCTACATCGAGGACAACGCCGGTGTCGGCTCCTCGATCCCGAACGAGGAGTACGTGGCCGCCGGCGCCACCATCCTCCCCACCGCCGACGAGGTGTGGGCCACCGCCGACCTGCTGCTGAAGGTCAAGGAGCCCATCGCCTCCGAGTACCACCGGCTGCGCAAGGGCCAGACCCTCTTCACGTACCTCCACCTGGCGGCCGACCGGGCCGGCACCGACGCGCTGATCGCCTCGGGCACCACCGCCATCGCGTACGAGACCGTGCAGCTGTCGAACGGCGCGCTGCCGCTGCTCGCCCCGATGTCCGAGGTCGCGGGCCGTCTGGCCCCGCAGGTCGGCTCGTACCACCTGATGCGTCCGGCCGGCGGCCGCGGCACCCTGCCGGGCGGCGTGCCCGGCACCCACCCGGCCAAGGCCGTCGTCATCGGTGGCGGCGTCTCCGGCTGGCACGCGGCCACCATCGCCGTCGGCATGGGTTACGAGGTGACCCTGCTGGACCGCGACATCAACAAGCTGCGCGAGGCCGACCGCATCTTCGGCACCAAGGTCAAGACCATCGTCTCGAACTCCTTCGAGCTGGAGAAGGCCGTCCTGGAGGCCGACCTGGTGGTCGGCGCCGTGCTGATCCCGGGCGCCAAGGCCCCGAAGCTGGTCACCAACGAGCTGGTCTCCCGCATGAAGCCGGGCTCCGTGCTCGTCGACATCGCCATCGACCAGGGCGGCTGCTTCGAGGACTCGCACGCCACCACGCACGACGACCCGACCTTCAAGGTCCACAACTCGGTCTTCTACTGCGTGGCCAACATGCCGGGCGCCGTCCCGAACACCTCCACCTACGCGCTGACCAACGCCACCATGCCGTACGTGCTGGAGCTGGCCAACCGCGGCTGGAAGGACGCGCTGCGCCGCGACGCCGCGCTCGCCAAGGGCCTGAACGTGCACGAGGGCCAGATCACCTTCCCGGCCGTGGCCGAGGCCTTCGGCCTGGAGTCGGTCTCCCTGGAGAGCGTGCTCGCCTGAACCCCCTGACCGCCCGGCGGTCGTTCGCCCCCGACCCGATCCCTTCGGGCCGGGGGCTTCGCCGTGCCCGTGAACGGCGGGTGGATCGGGTAGGTCGCTCTGTCGTCAATATCTGTCGGTCACGTCACCCGCCCGCAGAAACGTTGGGGCCGGTGACCCGCTCATCCCTTGACAGCAGCCCGCTCGATAGTCGACACATCCTGCCCACTACCGTGGATTGTGTTGCTGCGAACGCCTTGAACGGCCTAGAGTCGCAAACCGTCGGCATGCTGCCACGCTGACGAATCGACATAGAGTCCTGGATGCCCAAGGAGGTAAGACGACTTGTGAATGAGTCGACAATTGCTCCCGGGGGTGGTCAGCCAGGACTGGCGGCGCTCACCGCCGGCCAGCCGAGTGAGGAGCCCGGGGCCCGGCAGCCCTCCGTGGGCTCGGCCGAGGTCGGCTCGGTCGCACTCCGTACTTTCGAAGCACGCCAGAACACAGCACAGGTGACCACGGTGACCGATCACGACGCCGACTTGGCGGCCTACGGCCTGGCCTACGGCGAGTTCGCCTACGGCGCCTACGACGACCCGGACGCCGAGTACGAGCCGGACCCGGAGTACGCCGCCACGCTGGCCCCCGACGCCGCGCGCCAGCGCCGCGAGCGGGTCGGCCCGACCGGCCGTCCGCTGCCGTACTTCCCGATCCCCGCGCCGGTCGCCGAGCACGGCCCCGCCCAGATCATCGCCATGTGCAACCAGAAGGGCGGCGTCGGCAAGACCACGTCGACCATCAACCTGGGCGCGGCGCTGGCCGAGTACGGCCGCCGGGTGCTGCTCGTCGACTTCGACCCGCAGGGCGCGCTCTCGGTCGGTCTCGGCGTCAACCCGATGGAGCTCGACGTCACCGTCTACAACCTGCTCATGGAGCGGGGCCTGACGGCCGACGAGGTGCTGCTGAAGACGGCGGTCCCGGGGATGGACCTGCTGCCGTCCAACATCGACCTCTCCGCCGCCGAGGTGCAGCTGGTCAGCGAGGTGGCCCGGGAGTCCGCGCTGGCGCGCGCCCTGAAGCCGCTGCTGCCCGACTACGACTACGTCATCATCGACTGCCAGCCCTCGCTGGGCCTGCTGACGGTCAATGCGCTGACGGCCGCTCACAGCGTGATCGTCCCGCTGGAGTGCGAGTTCTTCGCGCTGCGCGGTGTCGCGCTGCTGACCGAGACCATCGAGAAGGTCTGCGAGCGGCTCAACCCCGACCTGCGCCTGGACGGCATCCTGGCCACCATGTACGACTCGCGCACCGTGCACAGCCGCGAGGTGCTGGCACGCGTCGTCGAGGCGTTCGGCGAGCACGTCTTCCACACCGTCATCGGGCGGACCGTGCGCTTCCCGGAGACCACCGTCGCCGGCGAGCCCATCACGACGTACGCGACCAACTCGGTCGGTGCCGCCGCCTACCGCCAGCTCGCCAGGGAGGTGCTCGACCGGTGCCGCCCCGCCGAGTGAGTCTCCCGGGTGCCGACGAGCTGTTCCGGACCACGGGAGGGATGGCGCTGTCGCCCTCCCTCGCGCCGCGTCCGGCCGCCGAGGCATCCAGACCGGAGACCGCGCGGACCGTCAACGGCCGACCGGACGGCGCCGAGGGCACCGAGGCCGCCCAGGGCGCCCAGGACGACCGGCAGGTGACGCCGGAGCAGCAGGCGGGCGCCTCGGTGCCGGCGCCCGCGCAGCGGTCCGGAGCGGGCGTCGGGCCCGCCGCAGGCGTCGCCGCGGCCGGGCAGGCCGTCCAGGGCGGCCGGAGTGCCGCCCCGGCGGCCCGCACCCACCAGGGCGCCGCCGAGGAGCCGTCCGGTGCCGCCGGCCGTGCCCGGCCGCGCGGCCGCGCGCCGCGCCGGCCCAGCGGGCGCGAGCGGCACGACGAGAAGATCACGGTGTACGTGTCCGCCGAGGAGCTCATGGACCTGGAGCACGCCCGGCTGGTGCTGCGCGGTGAGCACGGCCTGGCCGTGGACCGCGGGCGGATCGTCCGGGAGGCCATCGCGGTCGTCCTGGCGGACCTGGAGCAGCGGGGCGAGGCCTCGATCCTGGTGCGGCGGCTGCGCGGCCGGTAGGCGGCGCGGAAGGGCGGCCGGCGGTTGCGCCGGGCGTCGAGGGGGGCCGCGGGCCCGGCGTGGGGAGGCCGCCGGAGCCGTGTCGGGCGCCGCAGGGCGCCGCAAGGGTGGCAGGAGGCCCGCGGGAGGCGGGCCGGAGGGCCGGCGACGTCCCGAGTGCCGGAGGGCCGTGTCGGGTGCCGCAGGGGCGTTCCCGGGGCCCGGGGGGACCCACCGTGGCCTGTTCGACGGGACGGGTGCGTGCGGAGGGGCTCGTACGGGCCGGTGAGCGCCGGCGGAGCGCCGGGCGGGCGCCGGTCCGGGGCGCGGATGGCACGGCGTGTCGGTCGGCCCCGGGCGGGGCCGGAGGCGGCGACGGGTGAAGATGGACCGTCATGCCCAGAACCGCCGGACCAGCCGCCACCGTCACCGCCACCACAGCCGCGAGCGCGACCGAGAACGAGTCGCGGGGCGGCTTCCGGGTACGGCTGGACAACTTCGAAGGCCCCTTCGACCTGCTGCTCAGCCTGATCGCCAAGCACCGGATGGACGTCACCGAGGTGGCGCTGGCCACCGTGACCGACGAGTTCATGGCGCACATCCGGGCGATGGGCCCCGACTGGGACCTGGACGCGGCGACCGAGTTCCTGGTGGTGGCCGCCACCCTGCTCGACCTCAAGGCCGCCCGGCTGCTCCCGGTGGCGGAGGTCGAGGACGAGGCCGACCTGGCCCTGCTGGAGGCCCGTGACCTGCTGTTCGCGCGGCTGCTCCAGTACCGGGCGTACAAGCGGGCCGCGGCGCTGTTCGGCGAACGCTGGGCGGCCGAGCTGCTGCGCCGGCCCCGGACCGCCGCCCTGGAGCCCCGGCACGCGGAGCTGCTGCCGGAGGTCGTCCTCGGCATCGGGCCGCGGCGGCTGGCCGAGCTGGCGGCCAAGGCGATGGAGCCCAGGCCCGCGCCGGTCGTGTACGTGGACCACATCCACACCCCGCCGGTGAGCGTGCGGGAGCAGGCCTCCCTGGTGGTGGGACTGCTCACCGAGCTGGGCGAGGCCTCGTTCCGGCGGCTGGTGGAGGACGCGCCGGACGACCTGGTGGTGGTCGCCCGCTTCCTGGCGCTGCTGGAGCTGTACCGGGAGCGGGTGCTCGCCTTCGAGCAGCCGGAGGCGCTCGGCGAGCTGCTGGTGCGCTGGGTGGCCGAGGAGGGGCGGAGCGCGGTCGAGGTGACGGACGAGTTCGACCGGCCGGCCGGTGAGGCCGGTGGAGACGGCGGGGTCGGTGGAGACGGCGGGGTCGAGGAGGGTCGGCGGCGATGAGCGGACGGGACGAGGGCGGGCGGCCGGTGCGGCGCCCGCTGGGGATGCCGGGGCGGCCGAGGGCCGAGGAGTGGCTGGAGCCGGCCTTCGCGCTGCTGCCGGACCCGGTGGAGCCCGCGGGGCCGGTCGTCGTGCACCAGAAGTCGGCCCCGCCGGCCTCCGGTGCCGAGGGGCCCGACGACGCCGGGCTGCGGGCCGACCTGGAGGCCGTGCTGATGGTCGTCGACGAGCCGGTGGCGGAGGAGCGGCTGGCCGGCGTGCTGGAGCGGCCCCGGGCCGAGGTGGCCGCCGCGCTGCGCGAGCTGTCCGCCGAGTACACGGCCCAGGGCCGCGGTTTCGACCTGCGGCTGGTCGCGGGCGGCTGGCGGTTCTACAGCCGGGACACCTGTTCCGCGGCCGTCGACCGCTTCCTCCTGGACGGCCGGCAGGCCCGGCTCAGCCAGGCCGCACTGGAGACCCTGGCGGTGATCGCCTACCGGCAGCCGGTGTCCAGATCCCGGGTTTCCGCCGTCCGTGGTGTGAACTGTGACGGCGTGATGCGTACCCTGGTACAGCGAGGACTGGTGGAAGAGGCCGGATCCGAGCCCGAAACAGGTGCGATCCTGTATCGGACGACGAACTACTTCCTGGAACGGATGGGGCTCCGCGGCCTGGACGAGCTGCCGGAGCTCGCTCCCTTCCTGCCCGAGGTCGACGACGTGGAAGCGGAGTCCCTGGAGGGCACGATGATCGCGGAGGCGGTCGCCGCCGCTGCCGCGCAGGCCGCGGACGGCAGTGGCGAGGCCGGTCGGGCCGGGCCCGATCGGTAGGGGGCGGTGAGGTCGGCCGAAACGACCGCACATCCCAGACGGAACGACGTACGGACACTTTGATGCGTAGCAGTGGCAACGGCAGGAACAGCAGCGGCGGCGGTAGCGGTCGCGGCGGACAGGGCGGGGGCCGGGGCGGCGGCTCCTCCTACGGCAGCGGCAGCAGTGGCGGCGGTAGCCGCGGCGGCTCGGGCTCGCGCGGGGGTTCGTACGGCGGCAGCGGTGGCGGCTCCTCCTACGGCGGCGGCCGTGGCGGTTCGGGCTCGGGTTCGCGCGGCGGCTCGTACGGCGGCGGCAGCGGTGGCGGTTCCTCGTACGGGGGCGGCCGTGGCGGTTCGGGCTCGGGTTCGAGCGCGGGTTCGCGCGGCGGCTCGTTCGGCCGTGACGACCGGCGCGACGACCGCCGTCGGGACGACCGTCGGGACGACCGGCGCTACCCGGACCGCCCGCTGCGGCCCGAGGAGCGCCGGTACGACCGCCCCGAGTACGGCGGCGGCCCCAACGCCACCCCGGCCCGCGGCGGCTACGCCGGCCGGCGCCCCAGCCCGGCCCCGCGCCCGCGCCGTGAGGGCCAGGGCGCCCCGGGCGACCCGCGCCGTCAGCCGCAGCGCTCCCGCGAGCTCCAGGCCAAGATCGAGGACGCCGTCCTCGCCCGGCACGACAAGCCGGCCGTCAAGCTGCCCAAGACCTTCGGCGAGCCCGAGGGCGAGCGCCTCCAGAAGGTGCTGGCCCGGGCCGGCATCGGCAGCCGGCGCGCCTGCGAGGAGCTGATCGAGCAGGGCCGGGTCGAGGTCAACGGCAAGCGCGTCACCGAGCAGGGCAAGCGGGTCGACCCGCAGAACGACGAGATCAAGGTGGACGGCCTGACCGTCGCCACCCAGTCGTACCTGTTCTTCGCGCTGAACAAGCCGGCCGGCGTGGTCTCCACCATGGAGGACCCGGACGGCCGCCAGTGCCTGGGCGACTACGTGACCAACCGGGAGACCCGGCTGTTCCACGTCGGCCGCCTGGACACCGAGACCGAGGGCATCATCCTGCTCACCAACCACGGTGAGCTGGCCCACCGCCTCACCCACCCGCGCTACGGCGTGACCAAGACCTACCTGGCCGCGATCCAGGGCCCGATCCCGCGCGACCTGGGCAAGCGGCTGGCCCAGGGCGTGGAGCTGGAGGACGGCTACGCGCGCGCCGACAGCTTCAAGGTCATCTCCAACATCGGCAAGAACTACATGGTCGAGGTGACCCTGCACGAGGGCCGCAAGCACATCGTCCGCCGGATGCTGGCCGAGGCCGGCTTCCCGGTCGAGAAGCTGGTGCGCACCCACTTCGGCCCGATCGCCCTGGGCGACCAGAAGTCGGGCTGGCTGCGCCGCCTGACCAACCCGGAGGTCGGCCAGCTGATGCGCGAGGTCGGCCTGTAGGCCCCGTCCGCTCCACCGGAGCCCCCGGTCGCACATGCTGCGGCCGGGGGCTCCGGCGTTCCCGCGGCGGGGTCGGGTCGGCGTGCGGGCGTCCGTGCGCGGACGCCCGGTGCGGATGTGCTGTGGGGATGTCCGGGGGCGGATGTCCACGTTTCGGACGGGTCGTGTGAGCCGGGACGCAACCGCTGGTCACGGCCTTGTCAGCGCCATGATCCGTGGCCGAGGATGGCCACCGGAGCGCCGCCCCGCCCGGTGGCGGGAGTGCGCCAGCACGGGGTGCGCGGGTCGGGGCGGGAGCGGCCGACGGAAACGGGCGAGCAGGGGGAGAGGGCGTCGTGTCCGATGCAGCACTGGGGCGGGCCGGCGGACAGGCCCTCGGCGCGCTGGGACTGGCGGAGCCGGACGGGCAGGTCTACGCGGCCCTGGTGGCCAGCCCGCAGTCCACGGCGGAGGAGCTGGCGGAGAGCTGCGGGCTGACGTTCCAGCAGAGCGTGCGGGCCCTGGACCGGTTGGCGCAGCAGGGCATGGCCACCCGGGCGCCGGTGGACCGGCACCGCTACCTGCCCGTCCCCCCGGACGTCGCGATCGGCACCCTGATCGGCCACCGGGAGTCGGAGCTGCGCTACGCCCGGGCCGAGATGCACCGGCTGATGGACGCCTTCCGGGAGGCCTCGCGGTACACCGACCCGGCGCACTCGGTGGAGGTGCTGACCGGCGGCGAGGCGATCGCCCAGCGGCTGGAGCACATCACCGAGACCAGCCAGTACCAGGTGCGCGGCTTCGACCGCCCGCCGTACATCCAGGACCCGGTGGCGCCGTTGACCCTGCAGCGGCGGCGGCTGCGCGAGGGCGTGAAGTTCCGGACGGTCTACGACCGGGAGGCGGTGGCCTGGCCGGGGCGGCTGGAGAAGAACATCCTGGTCGGCGTCGAGGACGGCGAGGAGGCGCGGGTCCGGCCGACGCTGCCGATGAAGATGATCATCTCGGACGACCGGATGGCGATCATCCCGATCAGCGTCGGCGACAGCGTGCTGGACGCCGCGTACGTGATCCACCCCTCGGCGCTGCTCCAGGCGCTGGACACGCTGTTCGAGGCGGAGTGGGAGCGGGCCGTCCGCCTGCAGGCGGCGGTCGGCACCGAGGACGCCGGGTCGGAGCCGGAGACCGACCACCGCAAGCTGCTGGGCCTGCTGGCGGCCGGTCTCACCGACGAGTCGATCGCCCGGTCGCTCGGCTGGAGCGCCCGGACCACCCAGCGCCGCCTCCAGAGCCTGATGCGCTCGCTGGGCGCCACCACCCGCTTCCAGGCCGGGATGGCGGCCCGGGAGCGGGGGTGGCTGTAGCGGGGACGGGAGGCCCCGTCAGCTCCAGGGGCTGAGCGAGGCCCAGCGGCCGTCCGGGCCGCGCTCGACCTTCTCCAGGCCGACCACGGCGGTGCGGTTCAGCCGCCCGTAGATGTGCGGGAACAGCACGCCCGGAGTGGCACCCGGCGGCGGGGCGCCGTGCGGGGCCTCCCACTTCACCATCGGCTCCACCAGCGACTCCTCGATCAGCAGCGCCATCAGCGGGTCGGGGGTGTCGGAGAAGAAGGCGTTGGCCACCGCGAGCGCCGTCCGCTCGTCCGCCGAGCAGTGGATGAACCCGTCGGTGAGCAGCGACGCGGTGGCGTACGGGCGGCCGGGGTCGGACAGCCAGTCGTCCAGGGGGGCGAGGTGGAGGATCATGGTTCCTTTTCTACCCGTTGTCTCCGGATTTGGTCCTGGGGTGCCGCCCGCGGCGGTCAGAGCCCGGCCACCTTGGCGGAGGCGGACACCTCGTACACCAGGGTGAGGGTGCGCCGGGCGCCGGGGGCGAGCGGGACGTCCCAGCGGACGATCCCCTCGGCGTCGAAGGAGTCCGGCGCCGGGGAGCACTCCTCCTTGCGCAGCCGCACCTCGACCGCCGACACCTCGGAGACCGGCACCCGCTCGCGCACCGTGACGACCCGCTCGTCGCGCTCCTCCGGGCCGGAGAAGCGGGACAGGTGCAGCCGGACCGTCCGGGTGGTGGTCTGGCGGCCGGTGAGGCCGGCGGTGGCCTGGCGCTCCTCGCTCTCCCGGACCACCCGGTAGCCGTCCGAACTGCCGAAGGACAGCTCGGCCTCGGCGCCGGCGGCGGTGAAGCGCAGCTCGCCGCGGCCGGTGAAGCCGCTGCCGCGGACCAGCTCGACCGGGCCGGACAGCAGCGGGTGCCCGGCCGCGTTGCGGAACCGGACCACCTGGGTGACCAGCGGGGACAGCTCCGGGGCGCAGGCGTACTCGCTGCCCGCCGGGCCGGTGAAGGCGCCCAGCGGCACCCGGTGCGCCCGGCCGTCGGAGGGCACGGTCGCGGGGGCGGGGGCGGGCAGCACCCGGACCTCGCCGCCGTCGTCCACGCCCGGCACCCGGGAGGCCGGGCCCAGGACGGCGACCGCCTCCTCGCGCAGCTCGACCTCGACCGTGCGGCGCTCCTCGTCGGTGCGCTCGCGCAGCACCAGGACGTCCTCGGCCACCGCGGGCGGGGCGGTGGCGAGGGCGGAGCGGGCGGTGGAGAAGGTGAGCCGGGCGTTCGTCCAGTCCTCGCCGGTGCGCTGCCAGACCACCGCCTCCGACTCCAGGCGCAGCTCGCCGCCGTCCAGGGTCGCCCGGTAGGAGGGCCGCCACAGCGCGCAGGGCACCAGGTGGGAGACGGTCAGCTCGGCGGGGCCGGGCCGCGCCGCCTCGACCGTGAGCTCCAGGTGGGCGGTCAGCTCGGCCGGGTCCTCCTCGGCCTCGTCCAGGGCGGTCAGGGCCTGCGAGCGCTCCTCCTCCAGGCGGCGCAGCCGGGAGTGGGTGGCGCGCAGCTCCTCGCCGTAGCGCTCCCGCTCGGCGTCCACCCGGTCGAGCTCCCGGGCCCAGCGGTTGGGTTCGAGCTCGCCGAGGCCGGCCGCCTCGCCGATCTCGCGCAGCAGGTCCGCGGAGAGCTGGGCGAGCAGGGCCAGCCGGGCCTCCAGCCGGGCCCGGGCCTGGTCGGCCAGCCGGCTCTCGGCGTCCAGCCGGTGCAGCCGGTGGCGCAGGTCGGAGTCCTCCGGGCCTGGCGGCAGCGGGGCGCGCGGGGCCCAGCCGCGCACCAGCCGGGACTCCAGCACCCGGACGCCGTCGGTGCCGGACTCGACGCGCAGGGTGCGGTCGACGGCGAGGGCGGTGAGCGGGCCGAGGCGCAGCCGCTGCACGCCCGCGGCGAGCGCGACCGTCGTGCCGCGCTCGACCTGGCCGCGGTCCTCCAGGCAGGTCACGGCGGTGACGGGGAGGGGACGGGTCTCGACGGTCATCGCTCAGTTCCTCCGGTTTCCGCCGACGATGGCCTTTCCGGCCGGGATCTTGATCAGGTAGCCGCCGTCCAGTTCGGTGCGTCCGCCCGGCGGCAGGTCGACCCGCCAGAGCCGGGTGCTGGGCGGGCAGTCCGGCGTGGAGACGGTCGGGGCGTGCCAGTCGGCCCGCTCCTCGATCCGGATCTCGGCGTCGGAGCCGACCGGCACCCGCTCGCGGACCTCCACCGTGACGGCGCGTCCGAGCCGGTTGGCCAGTTGGACGTGCACCCGGTGGTCGAGGACGGTGCTGTTGCCCTTCAGCATGCCGGTGGTGGACTCGTGCAGCTCGGTGCGGCGCGCCACCTCGATGCTCTCGGCGACACCGATGCCCAGCCGACGGGTGCCGCCGGGGGCCAGCGTGGGCAGGGCGGCGGTGAGCAGGAACTCGTCGTCCACGGTGACCTCGGCCGGGCCGGCCAGGACGGCCTGGTCGGTGCGGTTGGCGAGCACCAGGGTCGCGTACACCTTCTCCTCGACGGCGGGGACGGTGACGTACTCGGGGCGGACGGCGAGTGGGATCTCACCGACGGTGACGGTGTGCCAGGTGCCGTCGGACGGGATGTCGGCGGGGGCGGCGGCGTCGAAGCGGTGGTCGAAGGAGCCGGCCGACTCGCGGGGCGGGACGGCGTGCCGGGGGAGGGCGAGGGTGCGGAGCTGCGCGGTGCCGGCGCCGCCGGGTGCTGTCCAGGCGGGTTCCTCGTACTCGAATCGCTCGAACTGTGCGGGCCGTGTGATGCGGCCGGTTCGTTCGGGGCGGGGGTGCAGGGTGCCGCGCCGGGTGGCGGGCTCCTCGGGGCCGGCCAGGACGAGGTCGGGGTAGTCGAGCAGGGTGGCGTCCGGGGCGAGGCCGGGTGGCGGCGGGGGCGGGGCGCCGTGGCCGACGCGACGGCGGGCCTCCCCGGGCGGGAAGCCGCCCGGGCCCTGCGGCGGCGGCGCGGCGGCGGCGACCGGGTAAGGGGTGGGCGGCGGGGCGCCGTAGCCGGCGAAGCCGCCGGGGGCGATCGGGGCGCCCGGCTCGATCGGGGCACCGGGTGGCGCGGGCATCGGCTGGTCGGCGTTCAGCAGGCCGCCTCCGCCGTACGGGACGGTGGGGGCGAACTGCTCCTCGGCCGCGAAGGCCTCGGCCCGGGAGCCGCCCGGACGGACGCCGCCGAGGCGGGCGGAGCGGGGCGCCACGGCGGCCGACACCGCGATCGGGGTCTCGCGTCGCGGGGCGGGTCGGTCGGCGCCGGCCGCGTCGTAGCCGGTGAAGAGGTCGGCCAGGCCGGCCGGGGGCTCGCGCCAGCCGGAGGGCGGCGGGGCGGGTTGGCTGCGGCCGATCCGCAGCGAGGCGAGCCGGGGCAGGTCGGTGCGGCGGTCGAGGTCGGCGGTGGACAGGGCGAGGCGCACGCCCGTCCAGTCCTCGCCGGTGCGCTGGGCGACGGCGGCGCGCAGGACCAGGTGGGCCGTGTCGGCGCCGGTCCGGTAGGACAGCCGGTAGGCCGGGACCCAGCGGGCGGCGGGGACGCCGTACTCCAGTTCCAGCTCCAGTTCCATGGTCTGGTCCTGGTCCTGGTCCTGGTCGTGGCCCTGGTCCTGGTCCTGGTCGGGGTGGGTGCTCGCGGTGGTGAGGGTGAGCAGGACGGTGGTGCTGGTGCCGACCGGTTCGGTCCGGTCGGCGGTGGACGCCCGCTCCAGCCGGTCGGCGGCCAGGTCGCGCTCGTGGTCGGCGAGTTCCAGCTGCCGGGTGAGCTCCTCGGCGCGCTCCTGGAGCCGGGCCAGCCGCTCCTCGACGAAGTCGGCGAGCTCCAGCCAGGCGTCGGCGGGCGTGCGGCGCAGCGGTTCGTCGCGTCGGCGCTGCGGGGGGACGGCGCGCAGCGCGGCGGTCTCCGCGACCGAGGCCTGGACCAGCCGCAGGCGTTCGCCGAGCGCGCTGCGGCGCTCGTTGGCCTCGTCCAAGTCCCGCTTCAGTTCCGGGAGTTCGTCCGGTTCACGGAGTTCGGCGAGCAGCTCCAGCCGGGCCTCGGTGACGGCGGCGCCGGCCGGTCCGGCGAGCACCCGGGCGCGTAGCGAGCGGCCGTCCAGGGCGGCGGGCAGGCCGGTCAGCCGCAGCCGTCCGCCGGGCGGGACCGGGACGGTCGCCCGTCGGCGGCACACCGCGCCCTCGGCGTACACGACGACGGAGTCCAGGGCCGACGGGTGGGCCGGTACGGCCGGCGGTTTCGACTGCCCGCTCCGGCCGCTGTGCTGATCGTCCATGCGCAACCCCTTCGTTCGCGTGTCGCCCGCCGCGTGGCGCTCGTCGTGCTGTCCTGCTGTCCTGCTGTTCCCGCGGTGCTCGCCCGTGCCTTCCCCTTTCCCGGGCGGCCAGTCTGCCCGGCTTCGGGGCGGACGTCGCAGGATTTCCGGGTGCGGCGCGTGCACTGTGTGGGACGGGGGCGGGCGCGTGGCGGTTGCCGGTGCCGGAAGCTGCCGGGGCCGCCCCCGTGGTTGCCGGGTGGCGGGTGGGGACTTGGGCGGGGCGGATGAGGGAGGATGGGGCGCGGGTGCTCCCGGACGGTTCCGGCACCTGTCGAGAATCGTGATGAGGAGAGCGACCCGCCATGCGCACTGCCGTCGTCGTCGGCACCGGACTGATCGGCACCTCCGCCGCGCTCGCCCTGACCGCTCGCGGGCTGACCGTCCACCTGGAGGACGCCGACCCGGACGCGGCCCGCACCGCCGAGTCGCTCGGCGCGGGCATCACCGACCCGGTCGACGGCCCGGTGGACCTGGCGATCATCGCCGTGCCGCCCGCGCTGGTCGGCAAGGTGCTCGCCGACTGCCAGCGCCGCAACCTGGCCCACTGGTACACCGACGTCGCCAGCGTGAAGGCCGGTCCGGGCAGCGAGGTCGCCGAGCTCGGCTGCGACACCGTCCACTACATCGGTAGTCACCCGATGGCCGGCCGCGAGCGCTCCGGCCCGCTGGCCGCCCGCGCCGACATCTTCGAGGGCCGCCCCTGGGTGCTCACCCCGACCGCGGACACCGACACCGAGACGCTCAATGCCGCGCTGGAGCTGGTCGCGCTCTGCGGCGCGGTGCCGATCGTGATGGACGCCGCCGAGCACGACCGGGCGGTCGCCCTGGTCTCGCACGCCCCGCAGCTGGTCTCCTCGCTGGTCGCGGCCCGCCTGGAGAACGCCGACGAGACCGCCATAAGGCTCTCCGGCCAGGGCGTGCGCGACGTCACCAGGATCGCCGCCTCCAACCCCGGTATGTGGGTCGACATCCTCTCCGCCAACGCCGGCGCGGTCGCCGACGTGCTGGAGGGGGTCGCCCGCGACCTCGGCGAGACCGTCACCGCGCTGCGCGCCATGCAGGCCGACGAGGAGGGCGAGCGCCGGGTGGGCGCGGCCGGGATCGAGGCGGTCATGCGGCGCGGCAACACCGGCCAGGCCCGCATCCCCGGCAAGCACGGCGCGCCGCCCACCCGCTACGAGACCCTGGCGGTCGTCCTGGGCGACCAGCCGGGCGAGCTGGGCCGGCTGTTCGGGGAGGTCGGCGAGGCCGGGGTCAACATCGAGGACGTCGTCATCGAGCACTCGACCGGGCAGCAGGTCGGCTTCGTCCAGCTGTCGGTGGCGCCGACGGCGGTGAAGCGGCTGACCAAGGCGCTGCGGGCGAGCGGCTGGAGCGTACGGGACTGAGGTGCGGGGCGTGCGGGACTGAAGGTGCGGGGCGTGCGGGGCTGAGGTGCGGGGCCGGTCCGGGCGGGTCGGAGGGGCCTGGCGGTCGGGCCTGGTTTCGGGCTTGGTCTCGGGCCTGGTCCCGGGCCTGGTCCCGGGCCCGGAGGTCGGCCGACCGGCGGCGGAGCGGGTCACGGCGGCGGTCCATTAACCTTGAGGGAGACATCCCCGGCCGTCCGCCTGCCCAGGCTCCGGCTCCCATGCTCAGAGAGAGGTTCGCCCGTGGACACTGCCGACCGAGCGCACGCCCCGGTCGTCGTCGCCATCGACGGACCCTCCGGCTCCGGCAAGTCGACCGTCTCGCGGGCGGTCGCCGCCCGGCTGGGCCTGAGCTTCCTGGACACCGGCGCCATGTACCGGGCGATGACCTGGTGGATGCTGGTCAACGAGGTCGACGTCGAGGACCCGGAGGCGGTGGCCGTCGCGTGCGGCAAGCCCGTCATCGTGTCGGGGACGGACGCCGACGGCCCCACCATCACGGTGGACGGCCAGGACGTGTCCGGCCCGATCCGCGGCCCCGAGGTGACCGCCAAGGTCAGCGCCGTGTCCGCGGTGCCGGCCGTACGGTCCCGGCTGGTGGACTTGCAGCGCGGCTGCGCCGAGGTTGCCGAGCGCGGCATCGTCGCCGAGGGCCGGGACATGGGGACCGTGGTGTTCCCGCAGGCCACCGTCAAGGTCTTCCTGACCGCCTCCGTGGAGGCCCGGGCCGCGCGCCGGGCGGCCGAGCTGCGGGCCAAGGGCGTGGACGAGGCGACCATCACCGCGATGGCCGCCGACCTCGCGCGCCGTGACGCCGCCGACTCCTCGCGGGAGACGGCCCCGCTGGCCCAGGCCGCGGACGCGGTGCTGGTGGACACCAGCGAGCTCACCCTGGAGCAGGTGATCGACCGGATCGCCGGGCTGGTGGAGGAGCGGGCCGGGCTGTCGTCGGTCTGACCGACCGATCGGCCGATGGTCCGACCGACTGATCGGCTGATCGGCCGACCGGACATCGGACCGGCGCTGATCGACCGGGTACCGGAGCGGCCGTGGAGGCCGGTCCGACCCACTGAACGAACCGCGGGCCGTCGAGGCGCCGCGGCGGAAACCATCGCGCTGCCCCGAGCGGGGCAGGTACGCACGGCACGCCCCTGGGAAGGGCCGGGCCGGGAAACGGAACAGACGAACATGACCGCAGAGCACGACACCGCCGATCACGGCGGGCTGGACGCCGCCGACTACGCCGAGTTCATGGCCCTCGCGGCCGAGGAGGGCATCGACCTCGACGGCTTCGACGCCGAGGACGGCGGCGCGCACGTCCGGCTGCCGGTGCTGGCCGTGGTCGGCCGCCCGAACGTCGGCAAGTCGACCCTGGTGAACCGCATCATCGGCCGCCGCGAGGCCGTCGTCGAGGACAAGCCGGGCGTCACCCGCGACCGGGTCACGTACGAGGCCAGCTGGAACGGCCGCCGCTTCAAGGTGGTCGACACCGGCGGCTGGGAGATCGACGTCCTCGGCATCGACGCCATGGTGGCCGCCCAGGCCGAGCTCGGCATCGAGCAGGCCGACGCGGTGCTGTTCGTGGTGGACGCCAAGGTCGGCGCCACCGACACCGACGAGGCCCTGATCAAGATCATCCGCCGGGCCGGCAAGCCGACCGTCCTGTGCGCCAACAAGGTCGACGGCCCCTCCACCGAGGCCGAGGCCGCCTACCTGTGGTCGCTGGGCCTGGGCGAGCCGTACCCGGTCTCCGCCCTGCACGGCCGCGGCTCCGGCGACCTGCTGGACGCCGTCATGGACGCGCTGCCCGAGGCCCCGCCGCAGACCTTCGGCGACGCCGCCCCCGGCGGCCCGCGCCGCATCGCGCTGATCGGCCGGCCCAACGTCGGCAAGTCCAGCCTGCTGAACAAGGTCGCCGGCGAGGAGCGGGTCGTCGTCAACGAGCTGGCCGGCACCACCCGCGACCCGGTCGACGAGATGATCGACCTCGGCGGCAAGACCTGGAAGTTCGTGGACACCGCCGGTATCCGCCGCCGGGTCCACCTGACCGCCGGCGCCGACTTCTACGCCTCGCTGCGCACCTCCTCCGCGCTGGAGAAGGCCGAGGTCGCGGTCGTCCTGATCGACGCCAGCGAGACCCTCGCCGAGCAGGACACCCGGATCATCTCGATGGCCGTCGAGGCCGGGCGCGCCGTCGTCGTCGCCTACAACAAGTGGGACCAGCTCGACGAGGAGCGCCGCTACTACCTGGAGCGCGAGATCGAGCGCGACCTCGTCCAGGTGCAGTGGGCCCCGCGGGTCAACGTCTCGGCCAAGACCGGCCGGCACATGGAGAAGCTCGTCCCGGCGATCGAGACCGCGCTGGAGGGCTGGGAGACCCGCATCCCGACCGCGCGCCTGAACGCCTTCCTCGGCGAGCTGGTCGCCGCCCACCCGCACCCGATCCGCGGCGGCAAGCAGCCGCGTGTCCTGTTCGGCACCCAGGCGGGCACCCGTCCGCCGCGCTTCGTGCTGTTCGCCTCGGGCTTCCTGGAGGCCGGCTACCGGCGCTTCATCGAGCGCCGGCTGCGCGAGGAGTTCGGGTTCGTCGGGACGCCGATCTCGATCTCGGTGCGGGTCCGGGAGAAGCGCAAGAAGAAGTAGTAGGAGCAGCAGTCGGTAGGACCGGTCGGTCCGCCGACCGACGGCCGGAGGGCCTCGCCACGGTGGTGGCGGGGCCCTCCGGCGTGTCCGGGGTGGGTTTCCCGGTCGGGGCCGGTCCGGGGTGCGGGCCGGGTGTCAGCGGTGGTCGACGGTGGGGCCCGGGGGGAGGGAGAGCATCTGGCGGTGGCGGCCGCCACTGGACGGCGCGGGGGCCAGACCGGTGGCCGTGCCCATCACCGGGGAGGGCGCGGGCGGCGCCGGCGGTGCGGGCGCGGGCACCGGCATCGGGTGCGGAGCCGCGCCCAGGTAGCCGGCCGCGACCCAGCCCTGACCATCGGTGAACTGGGCGGCGGGGACGGCGGGTTGGTCCTGGACGGGGGCCGGGGCGGCGAGGCCGAGGCCGTCGCCGGTGGGGGACTCGGGGTGGTGGCCGTGGTGGTGGCCGGTGCTGTGGGTACCGGGGTGGGCGCTGCTGGTGTGACGGCCGGTGTGGCTTCCGGCGTGCGTGCCGGGGTGGCCTCCGCCGGTGTGGTTGCCGGTGTGGGAGTTGCTGTGGGGAGTGGCGTGGGCGCCGGTGTGGCCCCCGCTGTGACTGTGCTGCTGGCCGCCGGTGGAGCCGGAGCCGTGGTGCTGGGAGCCCGGCATGAACTGGGGGAGGCCCGGCGTCTGGCCCGGGAGGGTGTGGAAGGTCTGCTGCTGGGGCGGGTACGGGCGCTGCTCGCCGTGCAGCGGGTAGCTGTCGCGGACCGCGAAGCCGGTGAACTTCAGGTCCTCCTCGTTCGAGCGGTCACCGGGCAGGGCGCGGAAGAGGCGCCGGTACTCGGAGTACAGCTCGTCGTAGATCGGCGTCGCGGAGTGCGGGTGCTCGGCGTCGTAGGAGGGGCGCATGCCCGGGATCGAGCGCGAGGCGCTGGCGGACCGGCCGGGGGACGCGGAGACGTCGTAGCTGTACACGTAGGGGCCAACGAGCGAGAGGGGCGGGGGATGCGGGCCCTGGGGGCGGGGGTGCGCCTACACGCCGGAGTGCGCAACGGGTGCGCGCGCCGGGCGGGGTGTGGGCACGCCGGGGCGGACGCGGGCACGGCGGAGTGAAGCGGGGAGCGCAGGGCACGGGCGGGGTGCGGCGGGGTGTTCCCCGGCATGGCGCGCGGCTGGGTGTCGCGGGCGTGCGCCCGCCGGACGGCTGCCGTGGGGTGGGAGGCGGCCGTCCGGCGGGTCGGGGCGCGGAGCCGGATCAGGTGCCGGCGAGCGGGAGGGAGGCGGCGACCACCTGGCCCAGCGCCACCGCCCGTTCCAGCGCCTGGCGCAGCAGGTCCTCGCGGGGCTGCCGGCCGACCATGCCGGCCGGTACGGCGTACATCGTCACCTCGGAGAGCTGGCTCGCGGCCATCCGCCAGGCGTCGGTGACCTGGAGCGGCTGGTGCGCCTGCCACCAGCCGGTGCTGCCGCCGGCCGCGGCGGGCTGGAGGATCGCGTGCAGCTTGCCCATCGCGACCAGGACGGACCAGCCGGGCAGCTGGTCCGGGGTCTCGTCCAGGTCGGTGACGGGCTGGAAGCCGGCGTCCTGGAGCAGGTCGAGGAACTCGTCCTCGCCCGAGGTGCTGCCGGGGCGGCCGACCGGCCCGGTCGGCTCGACCACCAGCGAGGCGTGCCCGACCTTGCCGTGCAGGACCAGCCCGCAGGTGATGCCGAGGATGGCGGCCTGGCCGGGGGCGGCCGGCTGGGTCGGGGCCGGGCCGACGGGCGCGGCCGGCGCGGGGGCGCTCGGCACGGCGGCGGGGACGGCGAGGTCCGGGCCGCCGGGCTGGGTCTGGCTGATGCTGCGGACGGCGCCCGCCAGCTGCTCCTCGGAGACCGGGACGACCTGGGAGGGGATGCAGCGGGCGTGCGCGAAGGCGAGGACGGCGGTCTCGTCGCCGACGAACAGCACGGTGCTGGTGGGCTCCACGTGCGTGTCGCCGGGAGTCCGGCAGGAGGTGCACTCGTAGCCGTCGGGGGCGCGGTCGCCACCTAGCAGGCGGTCGGCTTCGTCGTCGCCGATCTCGGACCGGACCTCGTCGCTGACGTCGAGCATGCGCGGCACAGGGTCTCCTCGGATGGGTGTGGATGGGGTGCTGGGGCGGACACGGAGAGGTCGCCATGCCCAACGGGCCCTTGTGTCAGGCGTCACGGGTGCCCCTGGAGGCTGACGTGAATTGCCTCGGATCCGACCGCACCGCGTGTTCTCGTGGTCGCAATCTGTCGATGTCGGTGCCGGGACTGCCGGAATCAAACAGTGAGGTGAGTCACGGAGTCCGGATGTTTGATCTAGGAATCGACGGTTAAAGCGGACAATTCGGGCATGATTGCATGGTCGTTACCGCTGGTAACCCTTGGCTGAGCTGGGCAGACCGTCGAAGTTTTGGATTCCCCGTTGATCGGCTCGTAGCTTCTTGGACGGCGCAACGAGCGCCACCCGGGTTCACCCCCGACGCACAGCCCCCCGGTCCGCCGGGCGTGGCAGGTGCCCGCCGACGCGATCGCTCGAACACGTCGTCGGCGAGCGGCTGGGTGGCCGGGGCGGCAAGCGGCACGTCCGACACGTGCCCGGCCGCCCGACGGACGCAGCGAGTGATCACGGCCCTTCCCGGGGTCTGGTTCCGCATGCCCGCCCGGGGCTGTCGAGAGGAACCTCATGACCTTCCGTAACGAGACCGCCGCTGCCACCACCTCCACCGCCACCAAGCGCAACCGCGTTCGGATGGCTGTCGTGGCGGGCGCCGCTGTCGCGGCCCTGCCGGTGGCCGGCCTCGTCACGGCCACCTCGGCCTCCGCCGCCTCCGTCTCCACCTGGGACGCCGTCGCCCAGTGCGAGAGCGGCGGCAACTGGGCCATCAACACCGGCAACGGTTTCTACGGCGGTCTGCAGTTCACCTCCAGCACCTGGGCCGCGTTCGGTGGCACCGCCTACGCGTCGCAGGCCAACCAGGCCACCAAGGCGCAGCAGATCGCCGTCGCGGAGAAGGTCCTCGCCTCGCAGGGCCCGGGCGCCTGGCCCGTCTGCTCCGTCAAGGCCGGCCTGACCAAGGGCGGCGCCCCGGCCGCCGTCGACACCTCGGCGGGCTCCGCCGCCGGCTCGACCGCCGCCAAGCCGGCGCAGACCCCGAAGCCCGCCGCCAAGCCGGCCGAGGCCCCGAAGGCCGCGCCCAAGGCCCAGGCCGCGCCGAAGGCTCAGGCCGCGCCGAAGAACGACGCCGCCGCGCCGAAGGCTGCCGCCCCGAAGGCCGACGCCCAGAAGTCCGCGCCGAAGGCCGACCAGGGCGCCAAGTCCTGGAACCGCTCGAACGACGCCAAGCCGGCCGCCACGGGCGACTACACCGTCAAGGCCGGTGACACCCTGAGCTCCATCGCCGCCGCGCAGGGCCTGGACTGGCACGACCTGTACCAGAACAACGCCAAGGTCATCGGTGGCAACCCGGACCTGATCTTCCCGGGCCAGACCCTCAGCATCTGAGGTCTGCCCAGCTGAGGCCTCCTCGAGCACGTGAGGCCCCGTGCGCGGCCGGTGTCGGCTGCCCGGGGCTCACCGTGCCGGTGCCCGACCGGGTGCCGATGTGCTGACCTGTCGGTTCGCTGATCTGTCGGTGTGTCGGCTGTCGGTGCGTCGACGTACGGATGTGCGTACCGATGTGCACGGCTTTCACGGCCGCTTCTCCGCCGCGCGGGTTCCTCCGCCGGTCGGGGGAGCGGCCGTCGGCGTTCCTGCGGGCGGGAGTCGGGGTGCGCGGGGGCGTGCCCGCCGTCGGCGGCGGCCGGGCTGGGCGCGGGGCTGGGCCCGAGTGGGCGCGGGTCGGCCCAGGCGGGCGCGGTGCGGGAGGATGGTGGGGTGATCCAGGGCGAGCTGTTCGGTGATCCGGGTGGGTCCCCGGCCGCGCGCGAGCGCTCCGAGCCGGCCCCCGGCGCCGTCCTGCTGCCCGGCTGGCTGGACCTCGACGCGCAGCGGCGCCTGGTCACCGCCTGCCGGGAGTGGGCCCGCCCGCCGGCCGGTCTGCACGCCGTGCGGATGCCCACCGGCGGGATGATGTCCGTCCGGATGGTGAGCCTCGGCCTGCACTGGTACCCGTACGGCTACCGGGAGGTCGCCGAGGACGGCGCGCCCGTCAAGCCGTTCCCGCGGCTGCTCGGGGACCTGGCGCGCAGGGCCGTCGCCGAGGCGTACGGGGCCGCGCTGGGGGAGGTCGCGGGGGCGGCGTCGTACGCGCCGGACATCGCGATCGTCAACCACTACGCACACGGCGCGAAGATGGGCCTCCACCAGGACCGCGACGAGCGGGCGGACGCGCCGGTGGTCTCGCTCTCGCTGGGCGACGGCTGCGTCTTCCGGCTCGGGAACACCGAGACCAGGACCCGGCCGTGGACGGACCTGGAGCTGCGCAGCGGCGACCTGCTGGTGTTCGGCGGCCCGGCCCGGTTCGCGTACCACGGGGTGGTGCGGACGCTGCCGGGGACGGCCGATCCGGCGCTGGGGCTGCTCGGGCGGCTCAACATCACGGTGCGGGAGTCGGGGCTGGGGGCGTAACCGGAGGTCGTGCGGCCGGTGGGGGCCTCCTGGCCGACCGGGCCGTCCCGTCCGTCACCTGCTCGTCGGCTCGCCTACTCGTTCGAGTGAACTGGGCGTTCCGGACCGCTGCGCGGGAATGACCCGGGTCGCCAAAGGATTCGATTGAGCTGGAGAATTGTTCGGAGTCCGGAGAGGAAACGTGCCCATGGGTACCCCCGTCGACGACCTTGTCGATCTGCTCGACCTTGAGCAGATCGAACTCAACATCTTCCGTGGGCGCAGCCCCGAGGAGGCGCTGCAACGGACGTTCGGCGGCCAGGTCGCCGGGCAGGCGCTGGTCGCGGCGGGGCGCACGGTGGACGACGAGCGCCCGGTCCACTCGCTGCACGCCTACTTCCTGCGCCCCGGGGTCCCCGGCGTGCCGATCGTCTACCAGGTCGACCGGATCCGTGACGGCCGGTCCTTCACCACCCGTCGGGTGCTCGGCATCCAGGGCGGCCGGTCGATCTTCGCCCTCACCGCCGACTTCCACAGACCCGAGGAGGCCGGCATCGAGCACCAGTACCCGATGCCGCCCGTCGCCGCCCCCGAGGACCTGCCCAGCGCCCTGGACGAGGTCGGCTCCCGGCTCGGCGAGCTGCCCCCGTTCATCAGCCGCCGCCAGCCCTTCGACATCCGCTACGTCGACCGGCTGCGCTGGACGAAGGAGGAGCTGGAGGGCGTCGAGGCGCGCAGCGGCGTCTGGCTGCGCACCAACGGCCCGCTGCCGGACGACCCGCTGATCCACGTCTGCGCCCTCACCTACGCCAGCGACATGACGCTGCTGGACGCCGTCCGCGCCCCGGTCGAGCCGCTGTGGGGCGAGCGGAGCTTCGACATGGCCTCGCTCGACCACGCGATGTGGTTCCACCAGCCGTTCCGGGCGGACGACTGGCTGCTGTACCAGCAGGAGTCCCCGATCGCGCACGGCGCGCGCGGCCTGGCCCGCGGGCAGATCTTCGACCGGCACGGCCGGCTGGTGGTGTCCGTGGTGCAGGAGGGGCTGTTCCGTCCGCTGAAGCGCCGCGAGGGGTAGGTGTGTGGCCGGAGTGGTGCCCCGTGTTGTGCCCGGTGTCGGCGCGTTGCCGCCGTGTTGCGGTTTCGGCGACATCGGGCCGACGGGAATGATCCGTCCGCGCGGACGGTGTTGTGGATGACGGAGGACGGGCGGCCCGAACAGCGGGCCGTCCACGGACCGACCGGGAGGGTGGACCGATGACGGAGACGGCCGCGGAGGACTGGAAGCACTGGAGTGACGGCCGGGCGGCGTCGGTGAGCGCGCAGCACGGCCAGCTCGCACTCACCGGCACGCACTGGCTGGAGCCCGAGCCCGCCGAGATCCCCGGCCTGCCCGGGCGCTGGTGGGCCGACGCCGAGGGCGTCCGGGTCCGGGCGGCGGCGTCCGACGGCATCACGGTCGACGGCGCCGACGCACCGGTGGACGGCGAGGCGCTGCTGCGCCCGGACAGCGACCCGGCCGCCGACACCGCCGTCCTGGGAGGCCTGCTGCTCGTCCCGATCGAGCGCGAGGGCGAGCTGGCCCTGCGGGTCTTCGACCCGGCCGCACCCCGCCGGACGGCGTTCGCGGGCATCTCCGCCTTCCCGTACGCGCCCGAGTGGGCCGTGCCCGCCGTCTTCACCCCGTTCGAGGACGACGACGCGCGGTCGGTCGTCGTGCCGAACGCCGACGGCCGGGAGCGCCCGCTGGCCGTCTCCGGGCAGATCGCCTTCACGGTGGCGGGCGAGCACCGCACCCTGACCGTCAGCCGGTCGGGCGATCGGCTCAGCGGCGTGATCGCGGACACGACCAGCGGCATCGACACCTACCGCTTCCGCTTCATCACCCTGCCCGCGCCCGACGCCGAGGGTCGTACGGTCCTCGACCTCAACCGGGCCTACCTGCCGCCGTGCGCCTTCTCGGACCACTTCATCTGCCCGTTCCCGCCGCCGGGCAACCGGCTGGACTTCGCGGTGGAGGCGGGAGAGAGGCAGGTGCTGAGCCGGTAGCGGGGGCCTCGCGGGTGGGGCCGGGGCGTCGCGGGCGGGGGCGGGCTTTCGCTGGGGCGGCCCCGGTGTGGGGCTGTCCGGGGGCGGAGCGGAGCATGAGGGACTATGTCGAACAATCAACATTCCATGCCGTCCCCCGCGCCCGGCCCGTCCTCCGTGCCCTCCGCCGCCGATCCCGAACCCGAACCCGGACCGGGGGATGGACCCGGGCCGGAGGCAGCCGCCGGCTCACCCTGGTACCGGCGGGCCTTCGCCGACCTCAGCCCGCTGCGCGACCACCCCGACTACCGCCGGGTCTGGGCCGGGCAGGCCGTCTCCTCCATAGGCCAGCAGATGACGGCCGTCGCCGTCTCCGTCCAGGTCTACGACCTGACCGGCTCCGCCTTCGCGACCGGCCTGGTCGGCATCTTCTCCCTCGTCCCGCTGGTCGCCTTCGGCCTCTACGGCGGCGCGATCGCCGACACCGTCGACCGGCGCCGGCTGGGCCTGCTCGGCTCGGCCGGTCTGGCGGTCGTCTCCGCCGCCCTGGCCGCGCAGGCGCTGGCCGGCCTCGGCCTGGTCGCCGTCCTGTACGCCGCCGTCGCCGTCCAGGCCGGCTTCTTCGCGATCAGCTCGCCCGCCCGCTCCGCGATGATCCCCCGCCTGGTGCCCAGCCACCAGCTCCCGGCGGCGAACGCCCTGAACACCGTCAGCATGAACCTCGGCCTCACCGTCGGCCCGATGCTCGGCGGCGTCCTCATCGGCGCCTACGGATCCCAGGCCGCCTACCTGGTCGACACCGTCGCCTTCACCGGCACCCTCTACGCGATGTGGCGCCTGCCCGCCATGCGGCCGCTCGGCGAGCGCAAGGGCCGTGCCTCCGTCCTCGACGGCCTCCGCTTCCTGCGCGAGCAGCCCAACCTGCGCACCAGCTTCCTCGCCGACCTGGCCGCGATGGTCTTCGGCATGCCGCGCGCCCTCTTCCCGGCCATCGCGGTCACCTTCTACGGCGGCGACGCCGGCACCGTCGGCCTGCTGGTCTCCGCCCCGGCCGTCGGCGCCCTGATCGGCGCGCTCTTCTCCGGCTGGGTCGGCCGCGTCCACCGCCAGGGCGTCGCCGTCCTCGCCGCCGTCGCCGCCTGGGGCCTGGCCATCGCGGCCTTCGGCGCCCTCCACAACCTCTGGCTCGGCCTCCTGCTGCTCGCGGTCGCGGGCTGCGCCGACACCGTCAGCATGATCTTCCGCAACACGATGATGCAGGTCGCGGCCCCGGACGAGATGCGCGGCCGCCTCCAGGGGATCTTCATCGTGGTCGTCGCCGGCGGCCCTCGCCTCGGCGACTTCGAGTCCGGCACCGTCGCCGCCCTCACCAACCCCGCCACCTCCGTGATCACCGGCGGCCTCGCCTGCGTCGCCGCCGTCCTCCTCCTCGCCGCCCGCCGCCCCGCCTTCCTCACCTACGACGCCCGCCACCCCACCCCCTGACCCGCCCCACCCCCGAACCTGGCAGCGAGCACCCCCCGACGTGCTGTATTGTTTTCCACGTCGCCGGGACAACCGGAGACAAGGTCGAGAAGCCCACAGCAGAGCCCCCCAGGCCCCGCTGCAGGCACCGAGACCACGGGACGTGGCGCAGCTTGGTAGCGCACTTGACTGGGGGTCAAGGGGTCGCAGGTTCAAATCCTGTCGTCCCGACTTGCATCACTGCAGGTCAGAGGCCGTTTCCGCCGGATGGCGGAGACGGCCTTCGTGGTTGGTGGTCGCAGTGTGGTCGTGAACGCCCGTTCACGTCGCACTTGGAGGGCACTACCTGCACTCGGGAGCTCCTCGAGGTGGCTGGCCCGTCCTTCGCTGGCGAGCTGAGCGCAGCTGACAGCCCGTTTGGACGCTGTTCGGCGTCGGAGTGACGTTGATTTTTCTGTGGGCGGGTATGCCTGTGAGACCCGCGGCATCCGGTTGCGGGCGGTTGCTTGGGTGGACGTCAGCTATGGGCCGGCTGCCCGGTGTTCCGTGCGCCCCTGGCGTGGGACGTGGTCGTAGCGCCGTCAGGCGGCGTGGCTGAAGAGTGGGTTCGGTGCCGGGCCGCTGAGGGCGACGGAGTCAACGCCGCGCGCGCGGGCTTCGACGAGGCAGAGCCTGGCTTCGATGGTGTGGACCGCGGCCATCGCCACTTCCCAGGTCAGGTGGCTGTAGATGTTCGCGGTGGTCGAGAGCGTGGAGTGCCGCAGCGTCTTGGAGATGACCGCCATGGAGACGTTGCCCTCCAGGGCGAGGGTCGCGGCAAGGTGCCGTAGGTCGTGGATGGTGACGTGGGGCAGGCCGGTCTGCTTGCGCAGCTCGTGGAAGCGTCGGCGGACCGCGGCCGGGTGGAGGGGGTTGCCGTCCGTGCCCTGGAAGACATGGTCGTTGTCGGTGGAGGTGGTCCTGGCCATGGCGCGCTGGAGGGCGGCGGCGACGCGCTCCGACAGGGGCACCCAGTTGCGGCTCTTCTTCGTCTTCGGTGCGGTCAGGACGAGTTCGTGGTTGTCGATGGCGGAGAGGGTGTGGCGGATGTACATGACGCGGTCGTCGATCCGGACGCACCGGCGTTGAAGCCCGAGTGCCTCGCCCTTGCGCAGGCCGGTTCCGATGATGACCTCGAACAGGTCGGCGAAGGCGGGGTCGACGTCGCGGCAGTGGGTGAGGAAGGTGACGGCCTGCTCTGCGCTCCAGGGGACGCGTTCGTCGGGGCGGGGCCGGCGCATCGGCAGGGGCTGGGCCGCGTTGTAGGGGAGCCGGTGGGTGCGGACGGCGGTGCCCAGGGCACTGGAGAGCGTGGCCAGGCAGTGGTAGACGGCCTGGCGGCCGCGGCCGGACTCGAGCTGCTCGTGCGCGTAGGCGGCGATGTGGTCGTGGGCGAGCTCCTCCAGGCGCAGCTTGCCGAACACGGGGATCAACTCGCACAGCACATAGGTGCGATAGCGGGCGTACGTGGTGGGCTTGAGCAGGAACTCCATCGACTTCAGCCACTTGGTGAGGTAGGCGGCCACAGTCTCGTGCGGGTCCGCGTCGAAACCCAGCTGGCGGCCCTCGAGGAAGCGTCGCAGCGCGCTCTCGGCGGCGAAGCCGTCCTCGAAACCGCCGCGCCGTACCGTGCGCCTGCGACCGCTGAGCGAGGGGATGTCGACGGCGAAGGTCCATGTGCCGTGCCCCTCTTCGATCAGGCGTGGGCATCCGGCGCCGAGCTGGCGCCGAGCCGTGTCGCGGCATCCGCACCGACGGTAGACCCGGCCCCGCCGCCCCGAACTGCGCATCTTTGTCTGCCTCCTGCGGTCCTGACTTTCTCGATCAGCCCGCGAGGCTACAGATTTCACGTCTGGATGGCCGACTGCGACCACCATGCGATCACCAATGCGGAATTTGTGGCCTGACCTGCGTCTTCCGGTGAGCACCCGCTACTGGGCGGGGAGCAGATGGACTGCTCCCCGCGTGCATCGCAAGGCTGCGTCCACGGCCTTTGACAGCTGCACGCACAGTGGCACGATGGCGTCGGCCAGGGGCGGCAGAGTGTCCCGCAGGAGGTGACTCCGGTCGGTCAGTAGTAGCACAGAAAGCCATGCGTCGGAGACGGGGCCATGTCGACCGCCTGGGCGCTGTAGATAGCGATGAGGGAAAACGCCCAGCAGGCGTGAAGGAAACCGAATGCGGGACGTATTTCCTTCCGCCATGGTGAATAGAGGACCGAATTCTCCGGAAACGACACCGATGTCGCAGCCAGGACGGCGTTGAACCAATGGTGCCCGGCCTCGTGAATGAGGTCTCGCGCGAGAACTTCCGGGGAGTCCACCTGGCCAGTGAACACCGTGCCGGGAAGGCGCGTGATGCTCCAACTGAAAAGGGTGTCGCGCACTTCCCGTCGTTCGACGAGGCAAATGATTGGCGCGTGCGGTCCAGCAGGTCACCGAAGCCGTGTTCGTGGGAAGAGCCCAACGCCGCTGCGAGCAGTTCCTGCTTGTCGGGCTCCGGCCGGTGAGACTGCTGCCGAGGACCTCAGCGCGATGCGCTGGGTCCGGGCCACCCGCTGCTCGTCGAGACCGAGCAGGTGGAAGAACTGGTCGGCCACGGGCTCGGTCATGCTCGACCCGCTGCGCGGCTGGCGAACCGACGAGGAGGTGATCGGCGGGTTGAAGGCGATCATCCTTGATCACCTCGATG
The DNA here is from genome assembly GCF_042883725.1 of Kitasatospora sp. NPDC058184. Taxonomy (NCBI): domain Bacteria; kingdom Bacillati; phylum Actinomycetota; class Actinomycetes; order Kitasatosporales; family Streptomycetaceae; genus Kitasatospora; species Kitasatospora sp. NPDC058184. The sequence continues at coordinate 15,836 of NZ_JBHVVE010000040.1, read as the reverse complement.
GGCCTGCCCGCGGACGCCCCCGACTTGCCCGAGGGCAGCGGAGCCGCGGTCGGCTTCGGCCACGGCAAGCACTGCCAGCGCTGTCCGTTTGGCTCTGTCGACCCGAACCTGCCGAGCGGGCTGTGTGCCAGCCTCGAGAGGCTTCAGCCTGTTCGGCGTAAAAGAGTTGCGATGAAGTCTTCAATGAGCTTCTCTGGCGCACATGCCAAGGCGTCTGCTGACCGTTGATCACACCAAGATCCGGGCATTGCGTGAGCAGGCCGGGCTCACCTCGCAGGAGCTCGCCAATCGCATGGGGGTTACGTACCGCGTGGTTGTGTACTGGGAGGAGGGCAGGTACGCGCCTGAAGCCCGGAACGTGCGGCGTCTTGCTGATGCCCTCGGCTGTGCCACCGCTGACCTCACTGGTACGCCCAGTGGGTCCGAGACGCTGATTGACCTCCGCTACGGTGCCGGTCTCACCGCTGAGGAGGTCGCCAGTCAACTGCGGGACACTCCTGCAGGAAGCGACCTGTTCGTGGACGCGCACAAGATTCGAAGCCTGGAGCGGAACCGTCAGGTGTCCGGCTGGAACTGGAAGAAACCGGAGTTCACAGGCCGGCTCGTGCAGCAGCTGGCGGTCGTGTACGGGGTGCCGGTCCGTGTGGTCCTGGATGCCTGGATGCGTACGCGGCCGGCAGACGAGCCCCCACGTCTGCCGGAACAGGGGCGATACGCTCCGTCGGCAACGGCGGTCGAGCGCTGGGAGTGCCTGAATGACCGTCAGCAGGTTTATCTCGGCGAGATTCTGCGGGACGATCAGATGACCGAAGCCGAGATGTGGATGCGCCGCCAGAACCAGGTGGGCGTACCGTCAGCCGCACAGTGGCGGAAGCTGCCGTTCGCCCTCGACGGGCCCGTCGAGGTGGTAGGGCGCACGCGTCTACAGCAGCGCCTGCGGAGCGCAGCCGTTCACGATCAGGGCGCGGGCGCAACCCTCCACTCCCTGGGCCGGTTGGGACTGATCAAGGTTTCCAAGGACCGTGTGGAGGTTCCCGGGATCGGTGAGGTGGAGCGCACGTTGGTAGAGATCACCCGCCGTGGCCGCGCCTGTGCCCGCGCCGGGTTGGGAGACCCTGCCGAACCGTCACCTCCCGTGCATCTGCTGTCCGAATGGCTGTGGGGCGTTCTGCTGCGTGTCGCCACGGCCGGCCCGGCGGGGCTCCACGAGAGCGAACTGTCGGGCAAGTCCCTGTTCTACCTTGCCGTCGGCTACCGGCCGAAGCGCCGGGCGCACCCCAGCAGAGGGTTCATCGAGCTGCGCCCGCGGCTGGCACCTAGCGGTACGCATGTTCTCGAATACCGTTGGCACGCCACCGTCCTGGGGCAGCAGCACATCGCCGCGTACCTGCACGTCTACAGGGAGATGTACCCAGCCGTGGCGCCTACGCCGGAGTAGTCATTTCGGGCGGTCGGCGGCCGTTCCAGGGCGGTTTGTCAGACCTGTGCTCTACGGTCGTCTGCCGTGACGACCCATGTCGATGACGACGGTCTGACGTTCTCTCACTTCGAGGCGTTCCGGCTGATCAACTTCACCTTCATCAAAGCCTGTCAGACGATCACCGCCCCGGAACTGAGCCCGCGGCACCGGGCCGAGAAACTGATGCGGTACCACGGGGACTTGCTCGCCGCGTATGGCCCTGGGGTGCCGCTGTCGTTCGGTGACTTCCGCCAGAAGCTTCTCGGCCCCATTGAAGGACTCCTCCCGCCGTGGCTGGACCGGTCCGGTTTCGACGATCTCGATTTTCCCGTGGTCGACGAGGAGGGCTGCGTCACCGCCAATGCGTTCGATCTGCAGTGGGAGACCGCCCAGTTGCACCGGATCTTGAATCGGCTTCGGCGGATCGGCCGGATGCGGTTCACCGAGGAGCAGCTCCAGGATGAGGTCGACCAGGATCAGATGTACGAGATCCTCAAGGGACGCGGCGACGCTCAGTACGTCAAGGACCGCACCACCCTGGTGGAGTGCCCTGCCGGCACGGCCGAGGAGCTGAACAAGCGAAACCTGCCTCTCAACGCGATCGGCTACTACGAGGCGATCCCGTACCACTCGATCTACCACACCTGGTGGTTCCCCTGCACGGTGTGCAAGTGGCCTATGAAGGTCAGCAGGCGGGTGACCGCAGGCCGCGAGTACTACCGAGTCGCCTGCCTCTACGGTCGGCATGCCGATACCGGTGCCAGTTTCACGTTCTGGCCCACCACGGGAGACGCACCGCAGTTGCACCCTGACAGCTCCGACGCCCCCGCTCCGCACGAGGCCGCGCTCGCGCTGGGGACGACGGGTGCCGTGCCGGAGGCGAGGCCGACGGAGGGGTATCTGGCGCTCAAACGCGGCGTGTGGCGCTACACCTGTGTGCCGGGCCTGTATGAGCTGCGTCTGCATACCGTCCTGCGGGAGCGGCTGGCCGCAGGACAGATGGATGTGGACGAGGCCATCATGCTCTGGCCGATGAGCGATGCGTACGACCACCGCATCGAGGTCAAGGGCCCCGACGGGAGCGCGTACGTCTTCACCGTGGACGTGAAGGACTACTCCAATGTCCGCGTCCTGGCCGAGAGCCTGCACCGCAACGAGGGCGACAAGGGCGGAGCCGACTGGCTCGTTGTCCCCGACCACCGAGCCGACCAGATCCCGTTGCTGACCGTGACCTGCGAGAAGTACGGAATGAAAGCCGTGACCATGACCGAATTCGCTCAACTGGTCTGCCGGAGCGCCGGGGTGGTGTGGGAGTGAGCCAGATGACCGTCAAGGACTCCTTCATCCGCGCCGCGCTGGCCCTTGCCGCTCACTACTTCCCGCAGTGCGACGACGACGGCAGGCCCCTGGCCTCATTCCGCTATGCGGCGTTCTTCGCCAGCTGCAAACCACAGGCGTGGGACCGGTGGACCGAGCTGAGCAGCGAGGAACGCCTGCTCGTGGCCGGGGTGATGAAGATCGCCAACCCCGTCCTCGCCGATGAACGGCGGTTCGCCTCCGCAGCCCGGATCCTCCTTGGCGCCATGGACATCGGTGACGAGGAGGGTGAGGAGACGTCGGTCCAGCTGTTCACCCTGGCTGGCGACCCGCTCACCGCCACCGCGGCCCGCCCCCACCTGGGCGGGGACTACCTCGGCTACGTCGAGAGCCTTCTTGCGCCCTTCCGGCGGCCGAGCAGCCGACGCAAGCCCCACGACTTCGCCGCGCCAGGCCAGATGTATGAGACGAGTGAACGCACCGAGGGCAGCGAGATCGTCCACGGGCGGGTCACCATCCCCCGCTTCCCGTCGTTCACGAAGCCGCTCGGCCACGACGCGCTTCCCAGCATTGCCACCCGGCCAGGCCTCGTCACGATCAGGGTCGCCGTCCAGGAGCTCAAGGACATCGCGCGGATCCTGGACACCCAGTACGAGAGCACCGAGACTGGCCCCTGGCTGCTCAAGGTGCTGACGGGCTTGCTCGACCGCCTCAAGGCCCGCGACACCGACACCGTCGATGTGCTGGACCTCTTGGCTGGCCTGACTCAGATCTTCCACGCGCCAACCGGCACCGGAAAGTCCGTGCTGGTCCGACTCCTGGGCTCGTGGGCCGCGCTCAACAACCACCGTGTCACTCTGCTCGTCCCCGACGTCAAGGCCACGCTCGCCTCGGTATGGGACATCAGCCGCGACCTCAAGATTCTGCACGAGGCAGGCAAGACCGAGCAGTTGGCGACCTGCGCCCCGCTGATGTCACCGTCTTCGCGGCACCACCGGGCCCTCAAGCACGCGTCTCTGGTCAAGGAAGACCCCGACGCCCCCGGGGAATGGGGCAAGCGAGGGCTCCGCGACGTCGACCACCTCGCCTACGGGTGCGCGCAGCAGCACTGGCTCGACTCAGCCGGCACCTACCACCCCGGCAAGGAGAACTGTCTGGGCCTGCGCGGCGGCGGAGACATGCTGGCTTGCCCCTGGATCCCGACCTGCGGCAAGTTCACCCCTGCCTACCAGGCCGCGGACGCCACAGTGATCGTCACCAACCATCACAACTTCATCCAGGGCACTATGAGGGTGGGCATCCAGATCGACGGCCGCCCGATCCGCTCCGTCACCGTCTGCGAATTCGTTCTCCGCGCCAGCGACTTCGTCATCATCGACGAGATCGACGCCTTCCAGGCCGTCGCCGTCGACCGGTGCGCCACCACCGTCGACCTGCACTCCCGGCAGCCGTGGACAGCGGAACCACAGACCCTGGACATCGCGGCCAAGTACCTGCCGCTGCGGTTCGAGAACCAACTCATCGAACCGATCAGCCATGTCCGGCTCATGGCCGAGTCCCTGCTGACCGGGCTGTGTACCAAGGCGTTCCGGCTCAACCACCACGACGATGCCAGGGTCGCTCGGCTTCGGCACGAATACGACTACGAGGGGTGGCGCCTACCGCGTTCCAAGGACCGCGAGCTCATCAGCATCCTGTTCCCCGAGTACGAGGTCGGCGACGGACAACCGCTTCCCCGTGAGGCCGTCGACCGGCTCGACGCTCTGGTGCCGGCCCTTGACGTCAGCGAGGACGACGTGCGGGCCCGCACGCCCTTCTTCCTTGAGCCCGAGTGGGAAGGGGTCAACAGAATCCTGGGCACCGTCGTGTCGCCGCGCGGTATCAACCAGCGCGATGCGCTCAAACTCAGGCTGCACCAGGAACTGGTCCCGATCGTCAGCGACAGCCGCGCACGCAACCGGGCCATCGACCACCTCCTCATCCGCACACTGATGAGCGAACTGGACAGCTCCCTGGCCGGTCTGCGCGATGCCGCGCAGACCCTGCGCCACTCTGGTCTGATCTCCGCCAACAGCATCATCGACTCCATGCACTCCGGCGGCATTGCCGATGTGCTTCCGCACGGAACGATCGGCAAACCCATCAACGGGTACCGGGTCACCGGTATGAAGAACCCGGAGAAGGACGCCAAACTCTCCGCCCAGCACATGGCCGGTGACCCGCACACCTACGTGTCGGAACTTGGCGGACTGGTCTCGCTGATCACCACAGGCGTGGAACGGCCCGTCTTCGGGCTCTCCGCCACGGCCTACTTCCCCCAGGCGGTCAAGGAGCACATCCACGCCCCCGTGATGTGGTGGATGACCGACGCGCAGGAAGAGTCCATCCTGGTCGAGTCCTCGGCCGTCACCTACGGGAGCGGCCACCGAAAAGCCGGGGAGCGCATCCCGATCGCCGGCCAGTTCCCCTCCGACAAGCCCGAAGCACTGCGCGAAATCGGCGAGCGCCTGTACGAGACGAAGCTGTCGCGGAAACTCGCCCGCCTGGCCAAGACGGACAAGACCCGCGCCCGCGTGATCCTGACGGCCAACAGCTACGAGCAGTGCGGTCACATCGCGACTGGCCTCTCCAAGGCAAAGGGACTCTCCCACCGGGTGTGCGTCCTCGTCCGTGAGGAAGACCGCCACAGCAACGTCCGGTACCTCCCCGATCCGACACTGGTCCGCCGCATCACCGTCGAAGAGGTCGAGGAGTTCCCCGAATTCGGCGACATCCTGGTCGCCCCGCTGGCTAACATCGCCAGGGGATTGAACATCGTCGTCAACCTCCGCTCGGCCATCCACTCCATCTACCTGTGCGTGAGGCCCCCGCTGATCATCGACGATCCGACCTGGATGTACGGCAGCGTCAACGCCGCAGGCATCAACGCCCTCCCCTCATCCGGTACGTCTGACCCTGTCGCGGCACTGCAGAACGCCCACGCCGCAGCACGCGATCATCTGGCCACTATCCTGCGCTCCTCCCCACAGCTGTCGACCATGGACCTCGTTCTCCAGGAGCAGATGGTCGCCGGGATGCTGGTCTCCCTCATCCAGCTCGCCGGCCGCGCCCGGCGCGGCGGCACCAACATGGAGCTGCACTTCGTGGACTACGCCTTCCAGGACGAGACCTGGAGCTCCGACCTGGCCAGCATCATCGACCGTATGGCCTCCCGCTGGCGGCCGGAAGAACGCCGACAGATGGCCGAACTGTACGGCGAGGCGGTCAACGCCTTCCTGACCTACGCGGGCGTCGACCTCACCCTTTCCGCATAGCCAAGCGCTCCCCGAAAGAGACCACCGCAGTGACCGACAGCAGTACACCCCTCCCGAGTACCCTCACCCTGCGCTGCACCCCCGAACTCGTCCAGGGCCAGAAGGTGTACGTGCGCATCTTCCCGCGGAGCGTGCGGGACGAATGGGAGAAGGTGAAGGGCGACGGGGACGACGAGCAGAAGAACCTGCCGTACTCGACCGCCATCACCTACCTGAAGTTCAAGACCGGCGGATACGTCCACCTCGACCGGTACCTCAACTACCTGGTCTCGCTGGAGAAGATCGACGACGACACCCTGCGCCACGTCTTCCGGTGCATCGTCGGCTACAGCAAGGGGATGAACACCGACCAGGCCGTCCTCCTCGAAGTGCCGCCAGTGGCCGAAGCCATCGCGAGCACGCCCGAGCAGGAATTCGAGATGACCCGGTTCCTCAAGCCGACCCCTGGCAAGCAACCGAAGTGCCCCGACTGGATGTACGTCGCCGTGCCATGGGTGATCTCCAAGAAGCTCGCCGAGCAGAAGTTCACCATCTACGACCTCGTCCCGATCACCGAGAAGGTACCCGCCAAGGAGAAAGACGGCTCCCCCACACTCGACGCCAACGGCGACCAGGTCCACAAGAACCGAACGATCGGCTGGAAGGCCAACCCGAACAAGCGGGAGGTTACCTACCTGCCGGACAACAGGGGCGGGCTCATCGCCTGGGACGCACCCTTCGGCCGCAAGTACAACGTCCGCGACGACGGAACCGAGGTCAACGCCGCCACCAAGGCCCAGTACGCGATGTCCCGGCTCTCGGTGGTCATGAAGACCGAGCCCAACATCGTCGACCCCGTCATCTTCCTGGACGCCCACGTCACCCGCGTGGACAGCAACATGGTTCGTGCCAAGTCGACGCACATCCACCAGGGCAGCGACGGACTGCCGATCCTCCACACCGAACTGGTTCGTAACGGCACCGTCCGGGCGGTCAACCAGCGCGCCCTGGAGCTGCTGGCACGCGACAAGATGGACGTCAGCCTTCTGCAGGAACTCCAGGCACGCGTCACCGAGGAACGGGCAGTGCTACAGAAGGCCGCGGACGACGGAGCCTTCCCCACGTTCATCACCCCTGACGCCGGTGCCATTCGCCCGCTTATGGCGAAGAACGACAGCTTCGCCGTCGGCACCGGCCCTGGCACCCTGCACCTGCGGCTTCTCGCCGAACACGTCACCAAGGTGCTAGGAGAGAAAGCCACCTGGGTCGACTTCGCGGTGGAGCCAATGGTCTTCGAGCCGCGCCCCACGGATAAGCAGAAGATGTCCCCGCAGGAGCGGGACCGCCGGATCAAGGCCGGCGAGGTCCTCCACAGCATCGGCTTCCCTCCGGCCGAGGAGATCACCGCATCGGTGAACGCCCAGGGCTTCGAAAACCTGCGGATCGTGTGCCTGTGGTACCGCCACAGCACCCGTCTGCGCATGGTCAACGCTCTCTCCCTGGCGTTCCCGGACAGCCCGGCCATCGGCGACCCGCAGCCGGGCGAGGAGATCACCCTCGCGCCCGGCGTCAGCGCAGTCTTCCGTAAGGCCGAGCGCTTCCTGGCCCACGGTGACGACATCGACCGGGCCGTGGAGTTCAAGGCCTTCGCAGACGACTTCGCCGACAGCGACGCGCACGTGATGGTCGGCGTCTGGTGCGAGACCGAGCTTCCGTCCCTGAAGAAGAATGACGGAGAGAAGCGGAACGCCTTTCTGCTCCGCACGGAGCGGTACGACGGGAAGTTCCGGGTCCGCCGTCTCCTGGCCAAGAAGGGCTTCGTCTGCCAGTTCACGAGCGGGATGAAGCCGGGATCATTCGGAAAGCCCGCGACGGAGATCAGCCCCCCGAAGCCGGGGAAGGACCACGCCGCTTACATGGCACTGCTCGACCTGTACCGCTCGCTCGGAATCATCGACCAGCGCCTCGCGCGGGCCATCGCGAAGGACAGGAAGGGAGACGAAGCCGGCAGCCTCGTCTACTGCGGCATCCACGCCCGCCGACAGGCCAAGACGGCTGACGGCAAGCACACCAAGCGCATCATCATCGCCACGGCCCTGTTCCCTCCGGAAGAGGAAGAGGGCGCCTGGACGCTGCGGGCGTGGACTCCCCTGATCGGGGCATGGGTGCCCTACCGGGAGGCGATCGTGGCCTTCCACGCGAGCGACTATTCGCTGCACGTCGACGGCAAGGGCCAGACGGACAAGGAACGCTGGGCGGAGGCCGCCGCCCAGGTCGAAGACGCCCTTGCCAGCCTCGTCCGCGACGAGCTGGAACCCGGCACACGCTACGTCGTCCTGGTCGACGGCCACGCCTGCCGCCGGATGTGGACAGGCCTGCACAACGAGAACCAGAGCTACGAAGAAGGGGACAGCACCGATCCACGTACCTGGCTACCCGGGTACGGCAAGGGCAAGAACGCCCCGCGCAGGAGGCCGAGCGCCGTCATCCGGATGAACGTCGCCCCGACGGAGGTCCCCCAGTACGTCCCCATCTCCCGTGAGAGCGACCCCAAGACGCACAAGGAGGACATCGACTTCACCTCGACCAAGCTGCACCGCGCCAAGGTGGACTTCGGACACCCGTTCTGGGTCCTCTTCAACGTCCCACGTAACTACCAGGCCAAGGGCGGTGACCTCGGAAGCAAGATCACCCGCTGGGACGCCGATCCAGGCAAGGGCGGTGACGAAGGCGAGCGGGAGATGAACCAACTCAAGACCCCGTGGTGGGCCATGACAGCAACCGAGATTTACCCCGTCGGCGTCGCGGACGGCATCGACCGAACGATGCTGGCCCGCGCCACCGCGCGGCTGTGCCACCAGACGATCGCCTGGGCGGACCGCTCCCGGTACGCGGTACCGCTGCACGCGGCAAAGCAGATGGACCTCGATCACCCGCAGTACCGCCGATCAGCACCGCCGGACGAACCGGGGGACCAGGACGCTGACGAGTAGCCTCAGCGCGCCGCGTCATCGTGCCCAGCCAGGATGGCTGGGCACGATGACAGGCGAGAGAGCAGATACTGATCGGATGGCCGGTGCGGCCGAAGGATCCGCGGCACTCCGTTCTCTCTGCGGGGCTTGGCTGTCCGTGTAGCAGGCGATGATGGGTGCGACAGCCGAGGTCTTGAAGAGGGGAGCGGCTCGCGTGCATCTGAGCCAGGTGAGAGTCAATGGTCTGCGCGCCAGTGCCGAGGCGGAGATCGACTGCCGGCTTCCGGGCCGGTTCAGCATCCTGATCGGCGCAAACGGCGCCGGGAAAACAACGGTGACCGATGCTCTCTACCTGGCACATCCCCAGCGCTTTCCCTTTCTACCGCGTACCAGCGCGGCCGCACTGGGCCGTGGCGAACGCAGCATCACCGTCGAGTACACCCTCGCGGACGCCCCGGAGGCGGAGGGGCCCCTCGGCCAGCAGCTCCACCGCGCGCACCACGTAGCTTCTGGCGAGGTCGCGCAGCGGTGGAGCACCCAGCTGGGCCGCAGCCTCGGTACCATCAGCAGCCAGATGGGGCCGATACAGGGGCCTCTGGACACAGCTGACCCGTTCAAGGTCCTCTACCTTCCCGCATGGCGCCACCCGCTGGACGAGCTCGCCCGGCGCGAGGTCCGGATCCTGATCGAGCTGCTGCGGGCCCAACAGGAACGCATCGACGGCAGCCGCAGTCTGGTACCGCTGCGTGCGCGTGCCTCACACTTGCTGGAGGACTTGGCCAAGGACGGTGTCATCGCTGCCATCGAGGAACGCATCGGCGCTCACCTAACGGCACTGTCTGCCGGCGTCAGCCAGCAGTGGCCTTATGTGCGCGGACAGGTCATCGACGATGCCTACCTGGCCCGGGTCCTCGAACTGATGCTCGCGGTGATCGAGGGGCGCGGAAACGCCCGCCCACTGGAGGTCTCCGGACTCGGGTACGTCAACCTTCTCCACATCGCCGTCACACTGGCCGCGATCCCAGACCCGGCCAAGCGTGCCACCGGAGCCCCGCACCAAGACACCGACATACGTCCTCCGGACGTCCCGGCCGATGAGGAAGCGGCCGCGGAGCAGGCCCGGGAACAGCTCCAGCAGGCTCAGGCCGAGGCCGAATCGGCCGAGGACTCCTTCTTCCCCGCCGACCCCTTCCACGCCACCATCGTCATCGAAGAACCCGAAGCTCACTTGCACCCCCAACTGCAACACGCCCTGGTCCGCTACCTGCGCAAGACCGTGCTCCAACGTCCGGAGCTGCAGATCGTGCTCTCCAGCCATGCCACTGACGTCATCACCTCGGCCCACCCCGAGGAAATCGTGGTGCTGCGCCGCACCGACGATGGCCGCCGCGTCTGTCGTCCCATTGCCAGCGTGCCGATGGCCGACCGGGCCCGGACCTTGCGGATGGCCCGCTTGCACCTGGACACCAGCCGCTCAGCTGCCCTTTTCGCCGAACGCCTGGTTCTGGTCGAGGGCGTCACGGAGGCCGCAGTGCTGCGCGAATTCGCCAGGACATGGGCGGAATCGGACCCGCACAAGCAGGCATTCGTCGAAGCGCTGAGCATCGTTCCGATGGGCACCAAGGTCGGGGCGTGGGCAGTGCGACTGCTGGCTACCCGGGACGCGGAACTGTGCACCAGAGTCGCCGTGCTGCGTGACAGCGACAAGCGCTTCGAGGAGACGCCAACCGATCCCTCGTGGATCGCGGACCACGACCCGAACGTTGCCCAGGTGTTCACCAGCCACCCCACCCTCGAGCCCGCCATCACCGAGGGCAACGAGAAGCTCATAGCCGCAGCTTTGGACGACATTGGTCTCGCCGGCCCGGAACAGATCACCCCTGAGACGGTCCACACGCTGTTCCAAAGCGCCCGCAAGGCCAAGGGCGACTTGCCTGCTGAATCTGCGGGACCCGGCTCCAAGCGCAAGGGTGAGTTCGCACTCGCGCTCGCCCAGCAGTTGGCCGACGCCAACGTCGGTGCCACGCCTCCGCGCCTTCCTGCTCACCTGTGCTCCCTGTTCGACTACCTGTATCCCGCGCCCGCAGGAGGGCCGGGGCAGGAAGCAGAAGACAACGATCAGACCGGTGCCGGGTCCACGGCACCTTCAAGGCCGACGGCTCCCACCGCAGAATGGCCGAAGATCTCTCCCAGTGATCCATGGTCCGACGAGGAGCCCGACCATGACTGACGCGGCCCTTGACGCCCTGACAAATCAGCAGTTGATAGCGGCGGGCTCACCACTGACCCGGGTCTACATCGAGGCTGCCCCCGGCTCCGGCAAGACCACAGTCTCGGCCTACCGGTTCGGCGCCCAGCGCTTCGCAGTGATTAGCGACCGGCGCGCCGTCGTCGCCGTCAGCTTCACCCGGTCCGCCACCGCCGAACTGCGCTCGCGCGTCTGGCAACTGTGGGGACGCGCCGCGATCAGTCCTCCGCACCGCATCGTCACCCTCGACACCATCATCTGCGACTTGCTCACCCACCTCCTGTGCCAAGGCGTGCTGCGCTGGCCCGGTGGCCACACTGAGCTGGAGGTCTCCGACACCTGGAGCTCTCGCTACAGCCCTGGCTTCACGTTCGGCGAGCCTCAGCTCATCCTGCAGGACAACATCCTCGTCCCTGCCGTCACATATCACCCGCGCCGGGGCAACTACGTCAGCCTGCACGACTTCACTGCCGGCGTGAACGAAGGCCGGTGCACCCACAGCGACGTGCGTGCCGTCCTCGAACTCGCCTGGAACCTGCCCGACGTCTCCGCGTGTCTGACCGAGTACCTGGCCGCCACCACCCGAGCCCTGATCATCGACGAGATCTTCGACGCCAACGACCTCGACCTCCACTTCGTTGAACTCGCCGCTGCCGCCGGCGTGTCCGTCACGGTGGTCGGCGATCCCTGGCAGGCCCTTTACGGATTCCGGGGCGCCCGCCCCGACCTGGTCCCGCGCCTCATCGAGCAAGCCGACCTAACCGAACTGCAGTTGAGCCGCTCCTTCCGATGGCGCACCCCGGAACAGGAGGCTCTGGCCACGGCCCTGCGCGAGCGTGAACCCATCACTGTTCAGGTCGGACCGCTCACCGGCGTCGATGCTGTCCTGGCACGTGAGTGGAAGCCCCTTTGGGACATCGACCCCGATGTCCTCCCCCTGGCGTTCCGCTCAGCGACCGGCAACGTACAAGAGGCCGCATCCACGCTGCTGCTCAACCAGCTCACCCGCGCTGCATTCGGTGAGCGCGCCGTCTACACCAACGACGCTCTGACCACCTTGCAGTTGGACGCCGATGCCCACTCCCGCCTCGAGCCGCTCCTCGACGAGGTCCTGGCCGCTCTCGTTGGCCCGCAGGCTCTGGACACCGTCCTCGACGCCTTGCACGCCGCCGTCACCACCGAGTCACCCAGAACGATGCCCGGCCGCCATCACAGTCACCGCACGCGCCTGCGCAACCTCCGCGCCCGAGCCAGGCGTGGAACCGACAACCTGATTCCAGGCCTGACCACTCACCAGGCCAAGGGCCGGGAGTGGGATGTCGTGGCCGTCCACCTCAAGCCGGGTGACGCAGGTGCGCTTCGCCTCGGGCTGGACCAAGCCAACGAGGACCACCGCAAGGTGTACGTGGCGCTGACGCGGGCCCGCAGCAAGACGATCGCCGTCGACCCCTGACTACCCGTGCGTGGGCGGCCAGGTGTGGGCTTGATTCGGTTTGACGGACACCTCTGATCTGGGGCTTCGGCCCCGAGAAGGATGATGTCCATCATGGAGAGCATGGGGGAAGAAGCCACGCCCTCGTCGCTCGTTCACGTCGGAGTTCAAGGCCGAGATCATCGAGCTGTGCCGGCGCGGTGACCGCTCGGTCGGTCAGGTCGCCAAGGACTTCGACCTGACCGAGACGGCGGTACGGGACTGGGTGAAGCAGGCCCAGGTCGATGGCGGCGAGGGCGACGGCCTGACCGGCGACGAGCGCGAGGAGTTGGCGAGGTTGCGGAGGGAGAACTGCCGCCTGCGGGAGGACGTGGACATCCTCCGCAGGGCCACGGCTTCCTTCGCGCAGGAGACCCGGTGACGGTGCACCCGCTCATCGAGGCGGAGAAGCAGGCAGGTCACAACGTCAAGCGAGCGTGTGAACTGCTCAAGGTCTCCCGAACCGCCTTCTACGCACGCCGCACCGCCGTCCCCGGTCCCCGCGCGATCCGCGACGCCGAGCTGACCGAGAAGATCACAAAGGTCCACGAGGACTCACGCGGAAGCTACGGAGCCCCGCGAGTCCATGCCGCGCTCCGAAAGAACAGCGACCGGTGCGGTCGTCGTCGGGTCGCTTGGCTGATGCGCCAGGCCGGCCTTGCGGGCCGGCACCGCAGGCGGCGCCACCGCACCACCGTCCCGGACTCGCGAGCTGCCGCCCGGCAGGACCTGGTCCTGCGTGACTTCCGGCCCGACGCCGCTGTTCTCGACGTGTGCTGGTGCGGCGACATCACCTACGTCCCGACTGAGGAGGGCTGGCTCTACCTGGCCACCGTCATTGATATCGCCTCCCGCCGCGTGGTCGGCTGGGCCACCGCGGACCACCTGCGGATGGAGCTGGTCGCCGACATGCTGCGGGCCGCCTACCGAACCCGCCGCCCGAGCGGGCCCCTCGTCTTCCACTCCGACCGCGGATGCCAAAACGCCAGCCGTGAATTCGCCTTTCTCGCAAGCGAGGTCGGAGTTCGACTGTCGGTCGGCCGGACCGGCCAGTGCTGGACAACTCGCTCGCCGATCCCTTCTTCGCCACTCTCAAGCGGGAGTTGCTCGGCAACTGCCCGTGGCTAAGCCGGGCCGCAGCACAGACCGCGATCTTCGAGTGGGTTGAAGGCTGGTACAATATGAGCAGGCTGCACAGCAGCCTCGGCTACCGCAGTCCCGCCGAATACGAGACTGCTCTGGCAGCCTGACTGCCACGCCAACGGTGCCCGTCAAAGCGGAGCAAGCTCACCCCCATCGACTGAGACCGTGCCACGCGGCCTGACACCCTACAGTTCCTGTTGGCGTGCAGCGCAGGTTGCGCGGAAACGCTGGTGCACTTTGCGTGATCTCGGCTGTGCCGACGCGGTCGCGTAGAGCAGGTTGCGCACGAACGTCCCGAGCATCATCGCCGCCAAGCACCTGCGGGACTACGCACGGGTTGATCAGCTCATAATTGGAGTCAGCGCCGAGCGGCCCGGCGCATCGTACCCGCCCCGGGTGCCCTCACCGCGATCGGAGAGCATCGTGAAGAACAGCGCGTTGTGGCGACTGGTGGACAACGAGAGTGGTACCGAGTCCATCGTCAGCACGCCCTCCGAGGCGGTCGCGTTCGTCAACAGCCGGTTCGACACCGATGACGATGACGAGCCGTTCAGCATCACCGAGGTCGGCCCTCTCGTTCCGAAGCCGCTCGGGGTCATCACCGCATGGGCCGCCAAGAAAGATGACGAGCGAACCGACGGGCGTACTGCGCCGATCACCATCAGGCCTGTTGTGACGGATAACGCCACCGAGTGCGACGACGTCATGCTCTGGGACGACGTGTATGTCTCGTGGGACCACGACAGGTACACCGTCGATGACGGCTCCGAGTACCGCGAGGCCTACAGCGCAGCCGAGTTGAGCGAGTTCCTCGACGAGTACGCCGGCGACTACGAGTACGTGCCTGAGCCTGAAGGGTCTGACAGCCACACGCTGCCGAACCCGCAAGAGTTGATCCGCTACGGCGCCCAAGAGTGTGCCAACCGCTTCGGGCACCTTGACGACGACGCACTGCTCTGGCTCGCCGCCACCCGCATCACGCTCGCCCTGTGGCGCAACACACCCGTCGAGAACTGGCATGCCGGGAAGAGCCCGCTGCACGACGGCACGATGATGAGGATCAACGCGGCAACCACCCGGATCGTGCGCTCGATGCTGTCGTTCGACCATGTCGACTGGATCGCTGTCGGTCTCGCGATCGTCAACCCGTCTCGGGTCCTACCGACCGGGCAGTCCGTGCTCGAGATCGGGCTGGCCTGCCACAACCCTGACGACCCGGCGCACGAGGCTGATCCGCGAGAAGACCTCGCGGAGATTGCACAGGTCGCGATCTCATGGGGGCGAAGGTACCGCCTTCACGAGAAGGAATTCGGCCTGCGAACCCTGATCGAGTCCCTCTCCGCGTTCGACAACGGCTGGTTCGCAGCACCGAGTTGGGGACGCATCGTCGATCGGTTCCTTACAGCTGTCGACGACCGGGAGAATGCGCACTGGCGCATACACCGGGACGAGCCCTGGTTCGACGAATGGTTCACCAACCGCCCGACCGACATTGCGGACACCGCGGAATTCCGTCGGCTGCTCCATGCCGGGCCTGACCTGCTGTCCGAGGAGGCCGCCGAATGGTGCGTGGAAGGAGCCATCGGCTACATCTGCCAGGACGACCACTCGAACGGCTGCTGGCGGTGTGCTATCCCGCTGGCAACGGAGTCCCCAAACGAGTGAACGTGGGCACCAGCATAGGAACGTACGGATGGATCGAAATCAGCGAGGAGGAGCCTCGCCAGTTCGAAGCGCGACTCGTAGATGACGTGATCGCGAACGGTGCCGGACCAGTAAGCGCCCGGCAACGCCGCTGGCCCCTGTAGCAGCGGAAGGTCCGCCAGGGTACCGCCGACGCTAGGGCCTGTGTGATGTTGTGATCAATCTTCGGGTTCTGCCCCGCTCTGGGGCAGAACCCGGTAGGACTGTTGGATGTGACGCGCAGGCAACT
>NZ_JBHVVE010000039.1:0-61505 GCF_042883725.1 Kitasatospora sp. NPDC058184 | reverse complement strand
GCTGGGTCCCTACGGGCCTTCGGCCCTCCGTTCGCGGCCGTCCTTCGGACGGCCGGCGGACCCGCTCCGCGTGTCCGTGACCTGACCTTCGGTCAGGTCGGCCCGGCTCCGCCCGGGCCTCGGCATCACTCCGCTTCGCTCCATGATGCCGGTGAGCTGAGGCGGGACACATCGTTGAGCTAGGCTTTTGACTGAGCTCACAATGGGCTGACTGGGGGAGAGGTGGCGTGCCGGGGGCGTGTGCGGGTCGTCTTCACTCCTTCCAGATTGGTCTAGGCCGTGGCCTGGGCTGGGTTTCGACGTGGGCGGACAGTGGGGCCGGGAGGGTTGCCGGGTGACCATCCATCAGGAGTGTATCAGTTCTACTCTGTCAGGGAATCCTGCCGTGCGGCGGGTGTGGACTGGCCGATTTTAGCGCTTTCCGGCCTTTTGTCAGGCAGCCAGAATTCCTGTCGCTATTGCAGCAGCCGGGTTCTTTGCGTGGACTTCTTTTCGCGCTTCGAGTGATTCCCGGGGGTGTTTCAGAATTCGACTGTCGGGGGTTCCTGTCGTTTGGCGGGTGTGGGTTTCCGGGCTGAGGGGTGGCCCCGGGCGGCACCGTTGGCGGCCCGGGGCGGGGTGTCACAGGTCGATCATCAGCCGCAGGTAGGTGCGGATCTCGTCGGCTTCCTTGTCGGTGACGGTGCCCAGGGGTCGGCTGCCGATGAGGCGCTGCTCGGAGATGGTGCGCAGGTCGTCGGTGCGGGCCCAGCTGGGCCGGTTGAGGCCGGAGCGGGAGGAGGTGACGGGGACGTGGTGAGGCAGGCCGCGGTCCTGGGTGGTGAGGGGGACCACGATGGCCATGGCGGTGGGGAAGGAGGCGAACAGGGGGCTGGAGACGACCACGCAGGGGCGCCGGCCTGCCTGCTCTGAGCCGATGACCGGGGAGAGGTCGGCCATCCAGACCTGCCAGGGGGCGGACTTGCGGCTCACGCCTCACCGCCCCGGCCGTCGCCAGCCACGGCGTCCCACTCTGTCAGCTCGTCCTCGTAGTCGGCCCACGCCTTCGGGTCGGCTTCCAGGCGGGCGTAGGCGGCCAGGATCTGGTTCTTGCGGTGCTCGGTCAGCAGGTGCTCCAGGGCGGCGTTCAGCGTGACTCCGCCGAGGTCGTCGGCCGCCAGGCGCGCGAGCTCGTCGCGCACCCCGGCCTGCACCTTTATGGTCGTCATCGTCATACCGTCGAGGATACCCAGAGGTATACCGTCTGGCATCCCGAAAGAGGCGCCTCCGGGGGCCCGGGCAGGCTGCCAGGAGGCCAGCCGTCCCGGGTATGCGCCCCTCGTTCTCCAGAGAATGGGTCTTCCTGGGCGCTTCTGCTTCCCTGCTGGAGACGGGTAATTCCGCCACAGAAAGTGCTTCGGTCGCTATATATGGAATCGACATAGCGGCCAAAGAATGAACATTATTTCAGCACACCGTTCTTGTCGCTCTACGGAATCGACCGTCCATACGGAATCTGAGTCATGCTGTAGGGGGTTTCTCCGTTGCTTCTAGTCTGCTTCGGCCAGCGTTTTGCGTGGAGAAGGCGTACCTGCCACCAGGGGTCGTCCTCGGGCGGGCTGTTCTTCTCGGCGCGGCGGAGGGCGCGGGCGGTGGGCAGCTCCAGGATGATCGGCCGCCCCTTGGCGGTGCGGCGCCGGCGGTCGCAGGACGGGCACTCCAGGCGGTCCGGGTCGGCGTTCGCGTCCAGCTCGTCCTCGGAGTCGTGGGCGCCTCCCAGCCGGCCCTTGCAGGTGTGGCACGGGTGCAGGGCGTCGTTGTGGGCGCGGGCGGCGAGCAGCCGGGCTCGGTACCTGGCGTCGGCGGCGTCCTGCTCGGCCTTCTTGGCCCGCCGTTCCTCGGCTTTCTCCTGGTCCTCGCGTTCCTGGCGGCGCCGGTCGATGAGGTCCCAGTCGGGTTCGTCGTCGAGGGCGTCGGTGAGGGAGTGCCGACCGGGCCGGCCGAAGCGCCACCAGGCGGGCCCTTGCCAGCCGTGTTCGCGCAGGCGCTCGACGGTGGTGCCGAGCACGGGGATCTTGCCGTCGAAGGTGGCGTAGGTGACGCCTTCGTCCTCGTGCGCCTGGCCCTGCCAGTGCTCGCTGGTGGCGTTGCGCAGGTCTTCGAGGCGCTGTTCCAGGGCCTCGGGGCTGTAGCGGGGGCGGCTGCCCCTGGTGCCCTGGTCGAGGACGAACAGGACCGGCGGGCGCACGGCGCGGTGATGCCGGTAGCCGTAGGCGGGCTCGGGGGCGTTGTAGCGGACCTCGACCTCCAGGCGCTCCTGGCCGCCGTCCTGGACGGTGCGGTCGAAGTACCGCTTGTAGTTGTCGAGCTTGCCGGCGACCTTGCGGATGTCGGTCATGGTGCCCCGGTCGAGTTCCAGGAAGGCCACCGGGATGCCGAGCTCGGGCAGGCGGACGACGGCGTCGGGGATGACGTTGACCTTGCCGGTGATGGTGTGGGGCATCTCGGTGGCCCAGGCCTCGATACCGCCGGGCAGCGGGCCGGTGGGCAGGGCGCGGCGTGGGGGTGCCTGGCGGTTGTCGGTGCGGGGCGGGGCGCCGTGGGTGGTGGTGCCGGTGACGGCGGTGATGATGAGCTCGTTGACGAGCATGGCGTGCGGGGCTCCGGTGAGGCCGGCGCCGCGGGCGTGGCCGCCCATGTCGCGGTCGTCGCCGAGGGCTTCGGCGGCGGCGGCCAGGCCGAGCGGGGTGAGGCCGACGATCTTCTCCGCGCCGGGCCCGCCCGGTTTCGGCTTCGCGGTCCCCTCGCCTCCTCCGGCTCCCTCAGCTTCTCCGGTGAGCGGGGCGGTCTTGGGGGCGGGGCGGCGGCCCGGCGGCGAGGTGGTGCCGCGGACGTCGACCAGTTTGTGCTTCTCCAGGTCCCGGACCGCTTCGGCCACGTGCTCCACGCGGTGGTGGTCGCGGTACTCGTCGGCGGCGATCAGGGCGTGCAGCTGCTTGTAGGTGGCGATCTTCAGCACGCCCAGCGCCGCGAGGACGTCGGCGCGCAGCGGGGCCGTGCTGCCGTTGGGGTTGCGGGCGGAGCGGCGGAAGTGCGCCCGGCCCGGCCGGGCCGGCTGTTCGTCGCCGTGCCGCTCGCCCTGGCCGCCGTGGTCGTCGTCCTGGTCGTGGTCCATGCCCTGCCCCCTGGTGTTCGTGGTGGTGATCTTCTCTGCTGTACCGCACACCACCGACACCGGGCCCGCCCCGCCCGCCGCCGCCCGCCTCACCGCGCGCCGACCATCGGGAGGCGCCCGGCCTCCCCGGCCGGGAAGGGGGGAGGGCCCCAGCGGCGATGGAGCGGGTAGGGCAGCGCTGGACCTGGCGGTGAACCCGAGCCCGCCCTACCCAACTGCACCTCCAACCACCAACAGCTCAAAGAAGGGAAGGGAGAGGGTTGTCGGCATCCCTGGGCGGCTCGAATGTTGGGGCTGAGCTGGGGAAATGTCGAAAGGTCGGCGGATGCTTCCCCCCGGGGCATCGCCCTGGGACGGCCCCGGGGATACACCCGGGGAACTCCAGCGGCCTCTTTCGCCTCGCCGGGCCTGTACGCGCGCCGTGACGGCGGCTCAGGCTCTGATCAGAACCGTACCCCGGGCAGGCCGCGCGCGCCGGGTCGGCCGGCCTCGCACCGCCCGGGTCTGCGGTGCGGGGTGACGAACGGGGGCCCGGCCGCGTTGGAGCGAGGGTGAGCAGCACGAGCAGCACTTCCTCTCCCCGCCCTCGGCGCGGCGCCGGGTTGGGGCCGGGCGTCGCCGGCCGGGCCTTCGCCGTCGTGGGCCGGGCGCCGCGGTCCCCGCTTCCCTGGTCGCAGGAGTCGGTCGACGACGGGCTGCAGAGCGTGCTGGCCGGCCATCAGCGGCTGGTGGCCGCGCGGTGGGAGGCCGTGTTCGAGGACCTGGACGAGGACGTCCTCGGCGAGGTCGCCCAGGAGGCCCGCCAGGACGGGCGGGACCCGGCCGGGGCCGTCGACGTCTTCGTGCGGGGCCTGGTCCGGCAGCTGGAGGACTGGAAACAGGCCGACACCGCGCTGGCGAAGGCACTGGACGAGGCGGCGCTCGGGCGACCGATGCCGGTGTGGGCGGCCGACGCCCTGGCCGCCGAGCAGGGCCGGCTGTGGGGCGCGCGGCAGGCCCTGCTGGAAGCCGTTGCCCGGCACCACCACGGCGGCCCCGCGCCCTGGTGAGGCCGGGTCAGCGGGCGGAGGCCGCCCTGGTCTGGTGGGCGCGCAGGATGGCGTCGAGCGCCAGGTCCGCGGTGGGGAGGGTCCTGGGCCGGGACGAGGTGTCGACGAGGAGCCGGGCGCCGTCCGGTTGGTAGAGGCAGGCGATCCAGCCGGCCTGTCCCCACGGCCCGTCGGGCAGGGGCGCGGTCCAGCCGATCGGCGTGCTGTCGAGGCGCAGCTGGAGGACGCCTTGGGCGTCGGGGGTGAGCCAGGAGCCGAGTTCCCAGCCGGGGCCGAAGGTGGGCTCCAGGTCGTCGAGGAGGTCGGGGAAGTCGAAGCGGCGCTCGGGGTTGGTGCAGGCCTCCCGCCGGGCCTGCTCGGCCGTGGCGGCCGCCGACCTCTGGGCCGGAACCGGGCCGGCGTCCGGCTCAGGAGCGGAGGCGGGGGCGGGCGGCTGCTCGACCGGGACGGGGGCGGGGATGGTCGGGGTTTCGCCTCGCGGGGCGTTTGTCTCCTCCGGGACGGCGGCGTCGTCCGGGACGGCGGCGTCGTCCGGGTCCTTGTCGTGGTCCCAGCGGTCGGTCCGCTCGCACGAGCGGGCCATGAGGCGCTCGTGCTCGTTCAGGTGCGGCCAGCGGGCCTTGTCCCGGATGTCCTGCGCGGCCATGTAGGCGCGGGTGCCGTAGACGGGCAGGACCTTGGCCAGCTCCGCGAACGCGGCGGCCGGATCGCCAGCGGCGGTCTCCTCCAGGAAGCGCGTCAGCCGGCGGCGCAGCGCGTCGGCGGTGTCGAGGAGGTGTCGGCCGTCCTCTCCCCAGCGGGCCAGGACGTCGTCGGCCCCGACGGCGGCCGCCGGGGCAGCGAGTGCAGCAGGTGCTGCATTGGGTGGTGCAGCGGCCGGGGCGGGTGCGGCGGCGTCTGCTGCTGCTTGTGCTGCTTCGTCGCGGGCCTTGGCCTTGGCGCGGTCGACCTTGCTGCGGCAGGACCGCGAGCAGTAGGTGCGCGGCCGCCCGGTGGGGCCCTTGAGCGCCGGGTTAGAGCAGCCGGGCCGCGCACATACCCGGGCCTGGTCTGCCCCTTCGGCCGGCTGGTCGGTGGCGGTCGGCGGGGCGCTGTCCATAGCCGGGATCGTAGCCGCCGGGGCCGGCGGCCCGTCCAGGTTTCGCCCCACGCCCGGCGGCGGGGCGAAACCCCGGAGCCAGCTCGGCGGGGCAAGGGGTCTGTTGCGCTTCGGCACGAAGCTGCAGCAGGTGCAGCATGGCCTGGCGCTACTACCCGCGTAGTGGTGGCGAGGAGTTCGACGAGGCGGAACTCATCGGCCGGGCGGGGCGAAACTCGCTGGCCCGGCCGCTGACGTGAGCGCAGGCCGCCCGCCTTTCAGGTCACCGGATGAGACTCCGCAGGACAGGAATGCTGCCGCCCGCGCTCATCAACCCGGCGATGGGAGCCGCGGCTATGGGAGCGCCGGTGAGTGCTGTCAGCCCTCCGATGATGAGGCCGATGACGAGCGCGGCGAGCAGGACCACCGTTGTGTGCAGCGACAGAAAGGGCGGTTCGGGCGGGCCTGGCTCGTCCGGGGCCGGCGAAGTGACGGGCGGTCGATGCTGAGTACTCATGCCCCAAATATTTCTGGATGCTCTGACCTGACGCCCCCTCAGTAAACCCGTTGCCCCTGAAAACCTCGACGGGGCGAGAGCACCACCTTGGCGGGGCGAAACTCACCGGCCGGGCGTGACCTTGATGGCGCTGGTGAGTTCACCGGTCATGACGAACCTGACTCCCCTGCCCGGCGGCCAGCACCACCGCGACGAACACGTTGGCGGTGGTGGCGCGGTGTCGGTCTTCGCCGCCGAGCGGGCCGCCTTCGAGGCCGCCCGCGCCGCCCGGGCGCAGCAGGACGCGGCGGAGGCGGCCGAGGCCGAGCGGGTCGAGGCGCAGTACCGGGCGCAGGTCGCGGCCGCGGTGGGGATCGCGGCGGCCGCGGCCGGGCGGGCGGCGGCGTGGGTGGAGGGGCTTGCCGCCCGTACTGGCAGTCGGCGCCTGGCCGAGTACGCGGCCGCGGTGCTCGCTTGCGGCCGGGACCTGGACCCCGAGGACGATGAGGACGGCGGTGTGGACGAGGACCTCGTCTTCGTGCTCAGCGGGCTGGTGCTGGTCCACGAGAACAGCCTGACCACCGACGAGGGCCTCGCCCTGGCGGCGGTGGGCGCGATCGCCTTGGCGATGCCCCGCACCATCACCGTCGACAGCGACCCGATCGGGCAACTGCCCGAACTCGCCCACCACCTCGACCGGGCCGTCGCCGCCGGACGGCGCGCCGCGGCATAGCGCGCCCGGACCGCTGACGGCCCGCTCCCTCGGTTGGGGGCGGGCCGTTGCCGTGACCTGCGGTGGGGCATTCGGCGGGGCAAAACTCCCCGGCCGTACGCCGGTGGCCGCCGAGCCCGCCGCCGAGAACGAGGACCAGGAGCAGCGGGAGCAGCAGGCGGTGAACGAGGTGCTCGCCAAAGCGTCGGAGGCGGGGCGCCGCGTCGGATGTCTCCGGGTCGACGGCGAGCAGCACGCGGCCGCCGTAGGCGGCGACGATCTCGGCGACCGCGACCAGGTCCACGACGGCGGGGACCTAGTCGACTTGGTCGAGTCGGTCGACCGGCACGCGGCGCAGCAGCTGCTCGGCGAGTTCGGCGTCCGGGCGCTCGGCGTCGCCGGGGTAGCCGTAGCCGGCCCGCAGCGCGGCTCGCAGTTGTGGCTGCGCTGGCCGGCGGCCCGGTGGCCTCGCCCTGGTCAACGATGACGTCCAGGCGGCCTTCCCCTCGTGGCCGGTCAGGACCGGTGGCCGGGTCGGCGGAGACCCTGTCGAACGCTCGGCGTACCCGTCGCAGACGGTTTGAGCCGCTTGGGAAGCCGGATACGGGTGCGCCCGGGTGTCGCGGGCGCACCCGAACCGGTCACCTCTGGATGAGTAGGACGATGGCGCCGATGAGGGCGGTGCCCGCCGCGGTGGCGGCTCCACGGACAAGCCCGAGGACGGCCGTTCGACGGATGGCGCGCAGCATCCGCGCACGTCGCCGCCGGGTGCCGCAGCTGTCGGCTTCCTTCGTGATGGTTTTCCCCGTAGTCTCGGAGTAGGTGCTGATGGTTGCTCCCTTGTGAGGCACTGTCGGACATGACGATGACGGCTCCCTGTTGGCGCAGGGGGCCGTCGCCTTTTTCGGCGACGACCCATGCCGTCGGTTCAACGTTAGCGGACGGGTACCCGGAAATTTTTTGTCATGGGACATCAGCTCCGTGGAGCGCGCTGACCTGTGACGATGGGCCAGACAGTCGCCGGTATCTAGCCTGTCGGCATGCCCGCGCGCCGGAAGCCCCTCCAGACCGACGACCCGAGGATGGTCGCCTTCGTCCGTCTGCTCCGCGAGGTGGTGGCGAGTACCGGGCTCCCGGTCGCGGAGCTCGCTGAGCGCGTGCGGCTCCCGCGTTCGACCATCTACCGGGCCCTCGGTGGGACCCTGCCCAAAACAGAATTCCTCGCCTGCCTGCTGGACCGGGTAGGCCCCCTCAGCTCCTGGAGCCCCGGTGCACTCCGTTCTGCCCAGATACAGCTGGAGCAGCTGAGGGGCGCGATCGCGGAACGGCGGCGCGCCGTCCCCCGAGCTCGGGCGCCTCGTGTGCGGGTGCCGCCGGTCCCGGAGCAGGTTGACTTCGCCCTCCGCTTCGCCGCCTACCTCGACACCCTGGAGCGGCGAGGTGTGGACCTGGGCTCCGTCGGATCCGAGGCCTGGCTGAGGCGGTACGCCAGCGGAGCAAGCCTTCCCGGCCCTGAGATCCTGGAAAGCCTGAGCTGGATGCTGTCCCGCGTCTACCGCATCGACGACCGGGAGGTACTCGCTGAACTTGTCCGACTCGCCGAAGGGGCTTGCCGGGCACGCACCGAAGCCCGCCGCTGGGATCGAGTCCTGCGGGGCGGGTCCCCTTGAGCGGAAGGCTCACCACTTGCCCGCCGCCGCGGGCACGGCTCGGCTGGGGCCGGGGAGCCAGCCGGGGCGGCTTCCGAGCGGCGTCGCCAGTGGGTGCCGCCCCGGAACGCGGCGCCGCTCCGCTCGGCCGCCCGGCGGCGCCGAAGATCCCCTCGACCGAGCTGCGCCAGCGCCCCTACGGCGGGACGGCAGCCACCGGGGTGCCAGCCGCCCGGACCGCGAGCTCGGTCACGCACGCCCCGTCCGGCGGGCGTGCTCCAGGACGGCGGTGCGCTGGGCGGGCGCGTGCCGCCACTCGGCGGTGGCCGAGCCGACCTCGTCGAAGGCGCCGGCCAGCAGCAGCACCAGCACCGCGGCCAGGGTGTCCGGGTCGGCGAGGGCCAGCACCGGCAGCGGCTCGGCGTCCTCGTCGTCCCCCAGCGGGTCGCTCTGCTCGTCGAGCGGCAGATAGCCCCAGCCGCGCTCGGTCCAGGACAGCTGGAGTCCGTACTGCCAGTGCTCCAGGTCGGGGGTGAGCGGCACGGTGCCGTCGGGCCGGGGCACGGGCTGGTAGGGGCGGAAGTAGTAGTCAGCCCGCAGCCCGCGGGTGTCCTCCGCGATGTACCACTCGACAGGTTCGGCGTTGGCGGCGACCAGGGCCTGGTGGACGGCATGGGCGTACTGGACGTGCGGCAGCGGCTCGGCGCCGGCGGTCGGCGGGGAGAAGTAGTTCATCGGCAGTCCTACCTCAGCAGGGTCATGGGATCGGTAGTCGGGGTGGTCGGCCCGGTGGAGGCGGGCGGATAGGCCGCACGAGGCCGTCGATGGGCCCGGAGTCGGCTCCCTCGGGGCGGGCCGCCCTAGGCCCGCCTCGCGGTGCGGCGGGGCGCAGGGACGGCGGTGGTGGAGGCGAAGTGCATCTCCTTCCCGCTCTCCAGGACGTCAGCGATGATGCGTTCCATTACGGCGGCGCGTCGCTCGGCCGGCAGCTGCTCGGACATCCGCTCCGCGGTCAGGAAGTACCCGTTCAGCACGGGCTGGTTGAAGAACTGGTTCAGCTGCTGCAAGGCGCGCTCGTAGGTCTGCATGTAGGTACGGCTGAGGTAGGCCGCGAAGGCAGTACCAATCGCGGCCGCCGAGCCCACGAAGATCCGGTCGGCAGAGCCCTGGAAGTTCCAGCCGGCCAGCACCGCGGCCACCAGGATCGCCAGGCCCACGGCCATGGCCACCTGGCTGCTGCGGTAGGCCTTCGTGGCCTGCTCGGTGGCGATCCCGTGGTACCGGTCCAGCAGAACACGGTTGAAGTTGACCAGGCTGGCCAGCTCCATCTTCTCGCGCAGCCGTTCAGCAGCCGTCTCCAGGGCCTCGCGCTCCATGGCAGCTTGTTCCCTGGCAGCACGCCGCTCCCAGGAGAGAGCCAGGACGAGCGTAGAAACCGCAAGGGCGGTCAGCCCACCGGCCACTGGCAGGCCCCACCACGGCACCCTCTTGTCCCCGTCCGATGTGCCAACACCTAACACGCCAGCAGCCACAACGCCGAAAACAAGTACGAACACGGGGTAGCCCGGGCGGTCACCGGGCCCCAGCCGACGGCCGACGGGCCTGGGCATCCGTCCGTGCCTGTCCGCCCTCTTCCTGGGGTCGTCCCCCGCTGCTGCTCTCGCCTCCGAACCCCCAGACCCGCCGTGGCCAGCACGCAGCGCGGCGCGCAGTTCCTGCACCGTTTCCATCGACGGCGGGCCCGGACGGTCCCTCTCGTGTCCGTGTTCAGCGGGCTGGGCGCCCATCCTCAACCGTCCCCTCTCCGTGTCGACCCCTTGGTACTGGGCCGAGCCCTTGTGGCGTCGACGGTAGCGACCCCGGATCCGGCCGTGGGCCGTTCAGGTGGTACTGCCTCCGGCGACCGGGGAGTGACACCGAAACCCTGGGTCGGTCCGGAGGCATGGCTGGTCGCGGACAACCTGCCCGGGCGGTCAGCCAGCGGTCGAGGCGACCTGGGCGCAGAAGGAGGTGCTGGTGTGCCGGTACCGGAGTTGACTGTCGTCCGTCTCACCGGGCGGGGGCATGGCGGACACCCAGTGGCCGGTGGTCGGCAGGCCGCGCCGCCGCCCCCCACCCGCCGGTTCAGCGCCCGGCGCCCTGAAGAACGCCGGCCTCGGCGACGGCCGGGCCGGTGCGGTCGGGCCGCGGGCAGACGCGTGCCTCCAACTGCTCCAGCTGCTGCGCGCTGTCCCGGCACTCGGCGGCGTCGTCGCCAAGGCCTCGCGCGTCCAGCTCGCGGCCGATCGCGAGGACGCCGCCGCGCAGGCGCAGCAGCGCGCCGCTGGTGCGGGCCGGCTCGCGGGCCGGGGCGGGGTTCTTCTTGGTGGCGGGGAAGGTCTTGGTGTCGAGGTGGTCGACCGCGTCCTGCACGCTCTCCCAGGCATCCAGGAGGAGGGTCTGCTGGGTGCTGAGCTGGGGGAGCAGGGTGACGGGAGTGCCGTCGGCGGTGTGGCTGACCGCGCCGTCGATGCCAAGGGCCATGCTTCCGTGGACGGCGGCCAGGGTCTGGACGGCGGTCAGCAGCGTGTCGGCGGCCTCGCGCAGGGCGGTGCGCGCCTTCCGGGCCCGGCGTCCCTCGGGCGTGTCCTCCTTCTCGGCCGCCAGCAGGGACAGCGCCTCGTCGCCGAGCTGGTCGTGGCACGCCAGCAGCGCGGTCACGGCTTCGGCGAGATGGCTCCCGTGGGTGGTCTGCTGGTCGGTCACCGGACTCCTTCGCTCTTCGATGTCTCAGGTCCGGGCGCGATTCGCTGTGGCCTGGGAAAATGGCCTGGGACTGTCCCAGCAAACCGGACATAGCAGGCGCGGTGGGACAGTACTGGGACAGGGGTGTCCCAAGCCTGTCCCAGCCCCCCGGGCGGCCGGGGCCGGCCCGCTGCTGGCGACGCTATCGGCCCGCGCCGCGGCCTGGGGGCCGTTCCGGTCGACATCACCCCGCCGACGCGGGCACGGCGCCGCCGGTCGCACGGGCGTGCGACCTACGATGGCCGCATGTCCGACTCCTCCGGTTTTCCCGAAGACCTGCTCGCCCTCCAGCGCCGCTGGTACGCCGCCGAGACCGCCTGGAGCGCCGACCCGACCGAGGAGAACCGCTTCGCGCTCACCGAGATCGGCGCCGAACTGCACGCCCACCCGCACTGGGCCAAGACCGGCAACCGGCACGAGGCCCTCATGAAGCTGAAGAAGGCCGCCCGGCCGGACACCGCGCAGGAGCCGGCGGTCTGACCGTCCGCGGCCGGGTTCCGGCGCCCGGCCCGGGGAAGGGGTCGGGTATGGGCGCGCGCGACCAGCACCAGGAGGTCGGCCCGGTCTCGCAGGCCGAGGCCCGGCGGCTGACCGGGGAGCTGCGGGATGCGATCGAGGAGGTCCGCTCCGCCGTCCTGGTCCTGGCCGCGCGGGTGCGCGCCGCGCACCGGGCGCGGGTGTGGACCGCACTTGGGTACAGCGGCTGGGCCGCGTACGCGGGCGCCGAGTTCGGGGTGAGCCGCTCGACCGCCTACCGGCTGCTCGACCTGGCGGCCGCGGCCGAGGCGATCGAGGACGTCGTCGCCCGCCAGACGGGCCCCGAGCTGTCCCACGCGTGGGACACCGGCCTGGTGCTGCCGGTGCGGGCGGTCGTCGACCTCAAAGGCCGGCTGGCGGAGCTCACCGACCTGATCGCCGAGCGCCTGGTCGAAGCCCAGGCCGAGGTCGGCAGCGCGCCGCTGGAGCCCGGCCGGGTCGGCGAGGTCGTCGCCGGGGCCGTCGCCGAACTGCGCGAGCGGTCCGATGTGCCGATCGCCGAGCTCGCCGTCGCCGGCGGGCCGGACGGGTACGACACCGAGGCATGGCGGCGCCACGTCACCACCGGCCGGACCCTGGCCGCCGAGCAGCAGCGCAGCGACCGGGCACTGGGGGAGATCGCCCTGCGCCTCGCGCCCGCGCACCTCTCCGACCGCAGCGCCCTGACCGTCTTCGCGGTCTACGCCGACGATGTCGGGGAGGACCCGGAGCTGTTCCTGGCCTGCCGCCGGTACGTCATCACCGGCGACTGGCGCGCCGTCGAGGACGACTACCGCGCCCGCCAGGCCCGCAACTTCCTCGCCCGGCACAGCGGGCAACGGTGAGCACCGCGGGGCGTCGGGCACAGCCGCCGGTCCCGGCCGCGGGGCGGTCAGGGTGCCGGGACGGTTCGGACGTCGTAGGCCCAGCCGCGCGGTATCGGCCTTCCCTCGTCGGCGAGCAGCGCTTCGTAGATGTCGCATTCGAGGCGCTCGGCGGCGTCGGCCGCGGTGATCAGGTCGATCGGGTAGGGGCCGACGACCAGGACGGGGCGCTGCCGGCCGTGGTCGCCGCTGTCCCGGCGGAAGTCGATGCTGAAGTGCTGGGCCTGCTCCTCATCGGGCACCCGCAGCCGGGGGCGGACGGGCTGCTGGAGCCGGCCCGTGCCTTGGGTGTACTCGTCGAAGTGCTCGATGACGTCCCGGGCCTCCTTGCCGCCGGGAACGGCGGCGGTGAACGCGGCCAGGCCCTCGTCGAGGATCGCCCGGCCCTCGGCGGTGGTCAGGTGCTTGCGGCTCATCTGGGCGCCGCGCAGGACCATCCGCAGCGCCATCACCAGCTGGCGGGCGTCGATGATGCCGCTCTCGCCGTCGTCCTCGTGCAGGATCCTGCGCAGCTGCAGCCGCACGGTGCGCCCCCAGCACCACGCCTCGGTGTGCCCGATGGTGGCGCCGTGCTCGGTGCGCAGCCACGGCCGCTGCTCGGCGCCGGCGGTGTCGGTCGTCATCTTCCCCCCTGGTCCGCGGATCGGTGAGCGGCAGCGTAGAGGCCCGGCCCGCTGCCCGGCGACCGGATTCCGCTGCGAACGCCCGCCCGGGCGGGCGCGGGGCGCAGCGCGGCCGGGTCCCGGGGAGACAGGGGATGGTCCGCGGGGCCCGGCCGGTGGGAGGCCAGCAGCGCCGGGGTGGCGTGGCGCGGCTGCTCTGCTCGGCGGCCCGATGGTGCTGTGGTGGGGCCGCCGTGGCGGGAATGCTAGACCCGCCGGTCGGCGGGTGGCCAGGGCTTTGACCTGGGTTTTTTCGGCTGCGGACATGCCATCTCGGTCCAGGTGTCCCGGCGCGGCGGGACTTGGGCGAGGCAGCTGCGGTCGGGTGGGCCGCCGCTCAGGCGGTCGCCGCTTCGGCCTCGCCGAGGCGCTTGTGCAGCGCGGTCAGGAACTTCGGGTACCGGCCGGCGGCCCTGGCCTCGCCGAAGGCCGGATGCTCACCCGCCTTCGTCCAGGCGGTGCCGGCGTCCTCCCGCAGCTGCCGCAGCCGCTCGGTGAGCTCCGGCGGCCAGAACGAAGCGGCGGGCCCGTCCTGCAAACCACCCGCCGGCGGATCTGCCGGCCAGCACAGCCGCTCCAGCCACTGCTCCGGAGCAGGGAATCTTGTACGGGCCTCCGCCGCGATCTCGGCGGTGAACTCCTCGACCGCGCGCTGCGCGGCCCGGGCCGCCAGCTGCAGAGCGATCAGGTCGTCGGGAACAAGGATGTCATCAGGCACAGGAAAGGAGCCTACGGGGCAGGAAGCCCCACCGGACAAGACCGCAGGGTCAGCCCGGCTACTGGACCTGGCGGCCGCCACCGAGCGTGTCGACGGCGGCCGACGGCGATCATGCGGTCCGCCGCCGGCTCGCACCCGACCTCGGCCGGCGCATCGGTCCGGTCGGGCAGCACCTACTGGTGCGGGCCGATCACCAGCACCGTGATGACCGAGACCGGCTCGCCCTGGTCGGTCTTCTCGTCCGGCCCGTACATCCAGTAGATCCGCCAGGCGGACGCGTTGTGGTTCTCCACGTAGGAGTCCCAGACCTTCTCCGCGGTGTGCCCGGGGAAGGCCTCGTACTGGTGGGAGTGCAGGCCGGGGTAGCGCGGGTCAGCCTGGAGCAGGGCGAGGGCCTTGCGGACCTTCCTCAGCTTGACCGGGTCGGCCTTGGCGCCCGCCGCCAGGCGCCGCAGCGTCTCGGCGGCGTCTTCGGTGAACCGCAGAACGTGCACCGTGCTCTATTCCTCACCGTCTTCGTGGTCGAGGTACTTCGAGAAGTCGCCGAGATCGACGGTCTCGCCGCGCTGCGCCTGCTCGATGCCGGCGCGGATGCGTTCGGCGAGCAGCGGGTCGGTCCACACCTGCATCTCGCGCTCCGGGATGGAGACGACGGGGGTCAGCAGCAGGACTCCGTCCGGGTTGGACTCGACCCGGTAGCGGCGGCCCGGCTTGGCGCCGGCCCGGCCGAGGGACACCCGGCCGCGGCTGTCGACTTCGGTCTCGGCGACTGTCTCGAACTCCTCACTCTGCATGATCGTCATAAAGCCCTGGCTCCCTGGTGGGCCCCCTGGGCGTAGAGCTAAAGGGGGTCGGTTCGTTGTCGGTAGAACCCACAGTACCCACTCCGGGCAAGTGGGTAAATCCCACTTACCCCAACTCGACCATAGCGGACCCAGCGGCAGACTCGGCCGGTCAGCGGTGCGGGCCGATCAGCAGCACCGTGAGCACCGCGCCGTTGTCCTGGCCGCCGGCCCCACGGTGGCCGGCGCCAGCGTCCTCGCCCCAGGTCCAGTAGATCCGCCAGGCGTCAGCGCCGGTCTCCACGTAGGAGTCGAAGACCCGCCGTCCGACGTGGCCGGGCAGGGCGTGGTAGCGGTGGGTGCGCAGGCCGGGGTGGCGCGGGTCGGCGGCGAGTTGGTCGAGCGCGCGCCGGACCCGGCGCAGCTTCGCCGCACCGGTGCGGCGGCGTTCCAGGCAGTGCAGGGTGCGGGCGGCGGCGGGGGCGTAGTGCAGTGTCGGCAGTGTGGTCTCCTTCGTCGGGGCATGCGGAAGGGCCCACCCCTCCGCGGGGACGGGCCCTTACCTCGGCAAGCCAGTTACTGGGCGGAGCGGCCTGGCCGTTTGCCCTGGAAGTCGATTCCTTCTTCTTCAGGTCCGGACCGGCTGGCCTTCGCGCCGCGCTCGGCGTCCGGCTGGCCTGCGAGATCGGCCAGTACGGTGCACAGCCCGCTGGCTGGCGCCGGGCCCGTGCCGGGTGCCGCGCGCGGTGCCCGCTCGTCCTGGACCACGGCGATGCCGCGTGGCGGGTGGTGACGGCACCGGGCCAGGACGGCCGGGACGCCGTTCTGGTCGCGGTGTACACGGACCAGGAACGACTGCTCGCCGTCACCGGGGGTGTGCTGCTCGTTTCAGGAATTTCCTCCATTCGAATTCCGGAAATTCGGGCGGCCGATACATAAAAGCTCCGGCCGCCCCTTTCGGGGCGGCCGGAGCCGGTATTTCGGCGACACGGGGTCGCCGCGGGGTGGTCAGCGGGGTGCCGGGCGGGCGCCGCGGCCCCGGTTCCAAGGCTGGCCGGTGCAGCCGGTCGCGGCGCAGAGCCGGGCGGTGCCGACCTCGTCGGCGAAGAGCAGCCCGTCCTCGGCCAGGCGGTTCGCCCGGCCGCAGCCGGCCCACGGCGCGCTGCTGCGGCCGATCAGGACGGCCAGGTGCAGCACGGCGGTGCGGCCGCCGATGGCGGGCGCGTACACGCGCTGACCGTCGACCAGGTACGGCGAAGTCAACGCAGCCTCCAGGAAGTCGGGGAGGCACCGGTCGGTCGGCCTTCGCCGGTGCCGGTGCCGGTGCCGGAAGCAGGACTACAGCCCCTCCAGGTCCATCCAGGCGATGTCGTTGAGCTCGACGTCGAGGCCGCGGCCGCGGCGGCCGCCGTCCTTGAAGTATTCGTCGCGCAGGGCCTCGGCGAGGATCGCTTCCTGCTGGGCCTGGGTCGCTCCGGCGTCGCGGGCCTCGTAGAGGCGCTGGGCGACGGAGCCGGGCATCTTCTGCGTGATCATGCGCTCGCGCGGGTCGTCGGTCGAGCCGCCGGCCGCCGAGTAGCCGAAGGTCGCCTGGATGTGGAGCATGAACCCCTTCGTCTCGGCGTCGCGGCGCACCCGCTGCCTGACCCGCGGCTGCCAGGCCGCCCGGACCGCTTTCTCGATCTTCGCGGCGTTGGCCTTCGTCATGGGGATGTCGCCGGTCAGCTCGCCCTCGGCGAGGGCGGTCAGGGCGTGGGCCCAGCGCTGGGCGGTGCGCACGGAGACGCCGGCGGCCTGGGCAAGCAGTTTGGTGTCGTTCTTGGCGACCTTCTCCCACAGGAACCGCACGCGGGTGTTCAGGTGCACCGGGATGGGGCGGGTGCGCTCGGCGCGCTCCAGGCCCTCGTCGATCTCCCCCATCGGGCTGTCCTTCCTCGGGGTGGTGGTGGTGGTGGTGGGGCCGCCCGGTGCCGGGCGGCCCAGGGTTCAGCGGGTCCAGCCGATGAGGGTGAGGCGGTGGCCGCGGTCTTCGAGGTCGCGGCGGGAGACGGCTTCCTCGTGGGCGGTCACCAGCGGCAGTGCCAGGTCGCCGCCGGCGCTGGTCGGGACGTCGTTCCACACGCCGCCCTGGTCGTCCAGCCACAGGGCGGTGTGGTCCTCGCTCGGCGCGGCGGCCGGCGCCACGATGCCCGCTGACAGGGCGGCGCGCAGCCAGGTGTCGGCCTGTCCGGTCAGCTCGGCCCGGACCTCCGGCTTCAGGCGGCTCCAGGCGGCCGAGTTCGTCCGGGTGTGGTTCCAGTAGGCGGCGGCGAGCTGTTCGGCGCGCGGGTCGTGCTCCATCGGGTCCTCCCCATTTGTCCGGCCGCCGGTCCTGGCGGCCCGCTGCTGACGGGTCGTGCGGTGCGCGGGGCCCGGCCGGGGCCGCGTGGCGCGGGCCCGGCCGGGGTGCCGGCTACTCGTCGGCGGAGACGATCCCGCCGGTCTTGATGTGCCGGGCCGGGTTCGTGTCGTCGGCGAGCAGCTCGGTGATCTCCGGCATCGGCCGGGAGCCCTCGAACTTCACCAGGCCGGGCGACACGCCGAGGCGCAGCGAGGTGGTGAGGGTGCCGTCCTGCTTGGTGAGGATGTCGAGGGCGCCGGGGCCGGGGGAGGCGAAGACGGCGCAGTCGGACAGGACGGCGAAGCAGTGCAGGCCGGTGTCGCCGGCCATCTTGCGGAGCTTGCGGTGGAGGTTGACGGTGGCGGTGTCGACGATCAGAGCGCGCATCAGGGGGTCCCAGGTCGGGCGCTCCAGGGCGGCCCAGCGCTCGCCGGGTTTGTAGCCGTGGCCGCGGGGGCGTTCGCGCATCTTGCCGATGGTGCCCTTCGCGGTTTGCTTGATCGCGTGCAGGACCGCGAGCTCCGCCGGGTCGCCGGTCGCCTTGAGGTTCGCCATGGCGTCCAGGAACGCCACCGGATCGGTGTCCGCCATGTTCAGCGGGACGCCGAGGGCGGCCATCGTGTCCAGGTAGGCCTTGCGCAGGTGCTTGTGCCACGGGTCCAGGTACGGGCCGTGCTCGTAGCGCAGGTACGCCTCGGTCGGCCGCACGGTGGCGCCGAGTTCCACCGCGTACGCCACCTTGGCGGTGGAGTACCAGGCCGGCCCCGTCGGCCGAGACCCGTCCGCGGTGAAGGGCGAGGGGAGCAGCGGGTCGGTGGCCACGCCGGACAGGTCGACCAGCCAGGACCCGGGGATCTTCGGGTCGAAGGCGGGGCCCCGCTCGTGCACCGGGCCGGACAGCGGCAGGGTGAGGCGGCCGGCGGCGGCGAGGAACGCCATGTTGACGTCCAGGCCGACCGCGAACGGTGCCGCCTGCTCCTGCTCGGTGAGCTCGCGGTACCAGTCCCACGCCTCGGTGACCAGCGCCCCGCCCGGCTCGCGGCCCTGGGCGAGCGGATGCATGTCCGGAACCTCCGAAGGCGCCGGATCGAACGCCGTCTTGGGCCGGGAGCCCTCCACCGGCCCGGACGTCCAGCCGGCGTCGGTGCGCACCGCGCGGGTGGGCGGACGCTGGGCGCCGACGAGGTCGAGGCCCGTCACGGCGGTGGAACCACGGGGGGTGATAACACGCTTCGCGTAGGTGCCGAGCAGGCGGGCCAGGCCGGGGTCGGCGAGGCCGTCGGGCATCTGCCAGCCCCCGGAGGCGAGCGCGCCCCAGCCGGGGATGCACAGCTGCACGCACTGGCGCTTGCCGTCCTCGGGGGTGCGGTAGACCCGGGCCCACGGCCCGAGGCCGCGCTGGGTGAGCAGCCAGCCGGCCTTCTCGATCTGCTTGACGGCCTTGTGAGTCTTCGGGAGCCGGCCCAGGCGGGGGACGAACTCCTTCTTCTCGTCCCGGCCCATCGGCGGCAGGCCGATCTCCGCGAGCGCGGCGTCGGTGAGCACGACCAGGGCGTCGCCGTCCTTGCCGTGCCGGTGCAGGCGCGGCGAGCCGAACCGCTGCTCCAGCGCCCACTCGACGACGTCGACCAGCCTGCGCCCCACCGGCGCGGTCGACGCCTGGGTGCCGTCGGCGAGGTAGGCGACCAGGCCCTTGCCGGACGGAGCGATGTCCACCACCGCGAGAGGCCCGGCCGGGAACCTGGCGGCCGCCGCGGCCTCCCAGTCGGACGGCCCGGCTTCGGCGGCCGGCTTCCTCGCCGCCGCCTTCCGCCCCCGCGACACCGCGCCGGAGGCCGGGCGCGACGGCGTACCACCCCGCGCCGCCGACGACGGCGTCGCCGCGGGGACTGCAGGGACGGCCTGGCGGGGCGCAGCGACCGAAGCGACCGGGGCGGCCAGCTCCGGCGCAACGGCTGCGGCGGCCTGGTCGACGGGGGCGGGCTCCTGCGGGGCGGCCGGGACCTGGACGACGGGCTGCTCCGCGACGGGGACGGCGGCCGCCGGCTGCCCGACGGGGGCGGGGGCGGGGGCGCACCAGCCGCCCATGTGCACCGGGCGGCCCTGCGAGCGGTACGGCGTCGGCCGGCCGCACCGCACACACGGCGCGGGCTCGGCGGCGACCAGGTCCCCGGCCGTCGTCCGGTCGAGCTCCACCACGGCCTGATCCGGCTGCCCGCCGCCGAACGCGGCCGGCGCCACCGGCGTCGACTGCCCGGCCACCGCGGCGGCGGTGAACACCCCGGGCTCCGGCGGCGGGGCCACTGCAGCGGCGGCGGACTCCGGGGCAGCCGGCTGCCGCGCCGTCTCGGCGGGTACGGCGGCCGCGGCCGGGGCGGTCGGCGGCTGGTCGAGGGGCCGCACGAGGCCGGCGGCCTGCGCGCGGCGCAGCCACTCGGTGGGCTCGACCGTGCCGTGCTGCAGCGCCAGCGTCGCGAGGAAGGCGATGTACACCTCGCGCTTGGGCGGGCGGGGCTCGCTCGTCCCGGCCTCCCAGCGCACGATCGTCTCCCGCCGGGTCTTCAGCGCCGCGGCCAGCTCCTCCTGGGTGTAGTCGCCGGCCTTGCGCAGCCGCTCCCGCTCGGCCGGGACCGGCAGGTCTTCCACCGGCTTCGGCCGGGCCAGCAGCGCGTCGATCGACGCGAACAGGTCCTCACTCATCGACACCTCACCTCCACCACACACCCTAGCGTGAAAGTAACTTCTGGATCGCACATTTCAAACGAACGTCACTGATTCGGGGCATGCCGAGGGCACGCTGCTGACGGCAGGGGGTCTGGTCACCAGCCGGACGGGGGTCTACCCACCACGCGGACGGGGGTCTACCCACCAGCCGGACACCCTTAAGAGAAGTAGTAGAGAAGTCGCGGCGAGCCCCTCCCGGACGCCGAAGGCCACCTGCAGGTGGTCTTCGCGCGCGAGGCAGACGGCGCCGCGGCCGACTCGTTCAGGCGGCAGGGGTGGCCGCACCACGCGGACACCATTAAGAGCAGTTGGCAGAGAAGTGACGCGAGCCCTCCCGGACGCCGAAGGCCACCTACAGGTGGCCTTCATGCGCGGCGCGTACCCGGCCGGGCGCGCGCCCGCTACACCGTGATCACCGTCTGGGTGCCACCGACGACGGCGCGGCGCTTGTCCGGCAGCAGCTTCAACGCGTGGGTCGGGCCGACCACGAGGTCGACCACGGCGATGCCGTAGTGCACCGAGAGCCGGTCGAGGTCGGCCACGGCCCAGCCGTGCCGGCCGGACAGCTTCCGGCTGACCTGCGCCTGGCTGAGCCCGAGCCCGTAACGGGCCTTCCGACGGCGGCACCGCCCGTGGGCCCGTCAGCTTCCGGACGGGAGCGGGCGCGGCTCGGTCGGCTTGTCGGCGGCGAGGTAGGCGCCGGCGAGCTCGGCCAGGTCCCGCGCGAGCTCGTCCGCCGCGGCCCGGTCCGCGTCCTGGCCGGCGCTCGTGCCAGCCAGGGCGATCGCGGTGTCGAGGTCGGCGGCGTAGCGCACCACGGAGTCGTAGATGCGGGCGGTGGTCATCAGGTCCAGCGGCACCTCGCCCCGCACGCGCCACATCCGCACGGTCTCGGCGACGTGGCGCAGCAGGGCGGTGACGTGGGTAGCGGGCAGCATGAGTTCGCCGTCGTGCCGGTACAGCACCAGCGGGAACCGGCCGCCGTGGGTTCCGTCCGGTGCGTTGCCGTTGTGGTCGGTGGTGCTGGTCAAGGCCGGTCTTCCTCTCGGTGGGTAGGGGAGCGGGTGCGGCCGGGTCAGCAGCCGGTGCTGACCACTGCGGCGACCGCGGCCTGCTCGGTGAGGGTGTAGGCGCGCCGGTCGCCGGTGCGGGTGGTCGGGACGGCGGCGAGGTCGCGGCCCGGAGGCCGCTTGGCTACGGCCGGATACCGGCTGCTGCCGCGAGCTGGTGGACGTTCATCACCGGCTGGAGCGGGCCGGGCTTCCAGCCGATCGCGTCCTGGATGAAGCCGTACCCGGCATCCTGGCCGCCGGTCTGCCAGCGCCGGTCGACGACGGGAAGGCGCAGCCAGTTGGCGCGCTCTCCGGTGACGCTGTGGACCGGGTGGGTGTAGTGGGTCAGGAAGTCTTCCGGGTCGGGCAGGGACTTCTGGAAGGGGCCGCGCTCGTGGTGCGGGGCGTACTCGGCGATGCCGATTGAGGTCGGTGTGCTGATGGTCCAGGTGATGTGGACGTCGCCAGTCTGGTACCGGGCCGGGTCGTCGGCGTGGAGGTCGTCGGCCACGTGGTCCGCCCACTGGCGCCACAGCGTCAGCGCGTCGATGTCCGTCGGCGCGTTGTCGCGAAACTGCCGCTCACCGTGGGCTTCCCACCGCAGGACGAGTTCGAAGGTATTCGGGTAGTTGTTCCTCACCGCGTTGAACAGCCAGGTGGTACCGGCCGGGTACGGGTGGGGTTGTGCCTTCTGCACGGGCGCTCCGTTTGGGTGGTCCGGGATCATTTCGTGTGCTGCACTTCGAGCAGGATCGCGCGGTATCCGCCGTTCCGTCCGGCGAACCGCCAGATCGCCCTCGCCGAGGTGGGCGAGGGGCCAGCGGGCGCGGGCGGCGTCCAGTCGGCCAGCGACGACGTGGTCCAGGACCTCCAGGACGGCCGGCACCTCGATCAGGACGCCCCCACCCCGGCAGGTGCCCGCGCTCGGGACGCCAGTCCTCATGGACGTCCCCGCGGCGCAGCCGGATGTTGCCGATCGGCTGGCCGTCGATGTCCAGGTCTGCGTGCACTGCGGCTCCTTGCCGGAGGGCGTCGTGGGGCGGGACGGCTACGGTGCCGAGCTGGCCGGGGCGGCCGGGTCAGAGGCCGGTGGTGACCGCTGCGGCGGCCGCGGCCTGCTTGGTGAGGGTGTAGGCGCGGCGGTCGCCGTTGCGGGCGGCCGGGACGGCGTCGAGGTGGATCAGCAGCACGCCGGCCGGGATGGTCCGAGGTGCGGGTCCGGCCCAGCGCAGCCAGATCGCGATGTGGCCGCTGGCGGCGGCGCGGGCGAGTTTGTCGACGGTGGCGCGGCGGTTGCCGCGCTCGATCTCGATGACCAGATCGGGCAGGGCCGGGTGGCGGCACAGGAGGTCGTGCTCGCCGTCCTCGGGGCGTTCGGCCGGTGCTTCCCGCTCGGGCTGCCAGCCGTTGCGGGTGGCCCACTGGCCGACGACGCGGGACAGGTACTCCCGGACCCGGTCGGCCGGCAGGCTGCGGAAGTGGACGTGCTCGCGCAGGTCGACCGCCAGTGACTCGGCGATGCCCTCCCCCGGGACCTGGCCGTCCACCGGTTGGAGGCGGGCGTCGGGCTGGGGCGCCGGCTGTACGGCCCGGGGCCCGGGCGCCGGCAGCCAGCCCTTGGAGCGCAGCCGGGTGACCGCCTGGTGGTGTGCCAGTCGCAGCCGGTGCTGCTGGGCGTCGGTGCTCACCGCTTCGGTGTCCCTGGTGACGAACGCGACCGGGCCGCGGAGCCGGATCTTGCGCAGGTCCGGGTCGAGCGCGGTGGCGTCCCGCGGGTCGGTCGGCGCGGTGAGTTCCCAGTACATGCTGTCCGCGGTGGTGTTCACGCGCCGGGCGTCCCGGTCGTAGGGCACGAAGTGGTAGACCGCGATCGGGTAGCCGGCGCCGGGGAGGTACTCGAAGCCGGCCTCCCCGATCCCGGCGCCTTCCTCCAGGCGTCGGCGGATCTCCCGGAGCGGGGCGACGCCGCACGTCAGTTCCCCGTCCGGGGTGACGAGGAGGTAGTGCCGGGCGGGGTGCGCGGACTCGTGCACGGTGTGTCCGATCGGTCGGGGGGGCCGCGGTGTGGCGGTAGGCCGCCGCCTGCAAGGCGATCAACGACCCGGTCGCGGGATTCGACGCGGGTGGGGCCGTTGATCGCCCTGACGGGCCTTCAGTGCCCTTCTCGGCCCTGCTACAGGCCGAGGTCCGAGGCCAGGTTGGCAGCGGGGCCCTGTCCGGTGCTGCCCGGGCCCGGCGGGAGGTGGGCGCCGATCGGGGTGAAGTCGGGCTCGTACGCGTCGCCGTCATCGTCGGGGAAGCGCCGGCCGACTTCGTCGTCGCGGGTCATGTCGATGAAGCGGCTGTAGTGGCCCTGGAAGGCGACGGTGACGGTGGCGGTGGGGCCGTTGCGGTGTTTGGCGACGATCAGGTCGGCCTCGCCCGCGCGGGGGGATTCCTTGTCGTAGGCGTCCTCGCGGTGCAGCAGGATGACCATGTCGGCGTCCTGCTCGATGGAGCCGGACTCGCGCAGGTCGGAGATCATCGGCCGCTTGTCGGTGCGCTGCTCGGGGCCGCGGTTCAGCTGGGACAGGGCGATCACGGGCACGCCGAGCTGCTTGGCGAGCAGTTTGAGGTTGCGGGACATGTCGGAGACCTCCTGCTGGCGGTTCTCGGCGCGGCGGCCGGAGCCCTGCAGGAGCTGGAGGTAGTCGACGACGATCAGGTCCAGGCCCCGGCGCTGCTTGATCTTGCGGCAGCGGGCGGCGATGGACAGCGCGGACTGCACCGGGTTGTCGTCGATCAGCAACGGCGCCTCGGGCATCCGGGCCACCGCCCGACTGGCGCGCAGCCAGTCGTCGTCGGTCATGTCGCCGGAGCGCAGGTGGTGCAGGGCGACGCGACCCTCGGCGGAGACGGCGCGCAGCTGGATCTCCTGGCGCCCCATCTCCAGGGAGAAGAACGCGGTGGTCAGGCCGTGGGTGATGCTGGCGGAGCGGGCGATGTCCAGGGCCAGCGTGGACTTCCCGATGGCCGGGCGGGCGGCGATGACGATCATCTGGCCGCCCTGGAGGCCCTGGGTGAGCTGGTCGAGGTCGGCGAAGCCGGTCGGCACGCCGGTGATCCGGCCGCGGTTGTGCTTGCGGTCCTCCACGTCGCCCAGGGTGATGTCCATGCCGTCGATCAGCGGGGCGCAGTTGTCCTCGCCGCGCTGGTCGGCGAGCGCCATCACCTCGGCCTGGGCGGCGTTGACCAGCTCGTCGACGTCGCCCTCGGCGGCGTAGCCCATGCCGGCGATCCGGGTGCCGGCCTCGACCATGCGGCGCAGCACGGCGCGCTCGTGGACGATCTGGGCGTAGTACTCGGCGTTCGCGGCGGTCGGGACGGAGTTGACCAGGGTGTGCAGGTAGGCGGCCCCGCCCACCCGGACGAGTTCGCCGCGCTTGGTCAGCTCGCCCGCGACGGTGATCGGGTCGGCCGGCTCGCCGCGCCCGTACAGGTCGAGGATCGCCGCGTGGATCATCTCGTGCGCGGGCCGGTAGTAGTCGACCGGCTTGAGCACCTCGACCACGTCGCCGATGGCGTCCTTCGACAGCATCATGCCGCCCAGGACGGACTTCTCCGCGTCCAGGTCCTGCGGGGGCACCCGCTCGAACCCGTCGCCGGCCTCGGCCTCGGCCTTGCCGCGCCGGGACCGACCGGAGCGGGGAGCCGGCTCGGAGTCGGCGTCGTCGGGTTCCCGGCAGTCGGGCTCCTCATCGCTCCAGGCGTAGTCGTCCGGCCCGGCCTGGATCGTGGCCGGGGCGTCGGAGCCGGTGCTGTTCTGACTGGGTACGCTCATAGTGATCTCTCCAACGGGATCGGACGGCCGCCGGGCCTGGCGAGGTACACCGGCGGCCGTCGTGCTGTTCAGAGGGAGGATGGTCAGCCGGCCAGGAACCCGGCCCGCTTGGCGGACTGCCGGCGGGCCTCCTCGGCCTGCCGCTGCGCCGCGTCGCGTCGACGGTCGGCAGGGGTCCGGGGCTGGCGGGCCTGGGCGAGGAACTCGGCCATGAACCGGCGGCTGGACTCGTCGTCGATGCCCATCTGCTCGTCCAGGGCCCGACGCTGCCGGTCCACGACGGCATCCGCTGCGCAGTGTCGGCAGCCGGCCGCTTCCAGGTTCGGATGCGACGGGCACGGATCGGCCACCGTCCGGGGGGCAGGACGCTTGGTGAACGGCTTCTTCGACTTCGCGCAGTGCTTCTCGAGGTCCTCGCCCCACTGCGGCAGCTCACCGGCCCGCTCGACCAGCCACCACAGCGGCCGCACCCGCAGCAGCTCGGTCGCCTGGCCCAGCAGCCGGGCCCGCACACCCGGCAGCGCCGGCCCGCCCAACGCCGCCTCGTACGCCGCCAACACCTCCTGCGCCTCCGGGCCCGGCTGCCCTCCGGTCTCCCGCTGCGCCGGGACGTCCACGGACGCCGGGGTAAGGGTGGCCGCACAGGTGTGGTCACCTCCCGCGCCAGCGGTTGATTCCTGCGGCGCAGCCTGACTCTCTCTCTCGTCCGGTGCCTGAGTGGCAGCAGCGGTACGGGTGCCCGCGCGGGTGGAGAGAGAAGAGGGAGAAGAAGAGGGAAGGAGAAGGGGGTCGGATTCCGACCCTGCACCCCCGGCGGATTCCGACCCCCCCGGGTCGGATTCCGACCCCCCCGGGTCGGAATCCGCCGGGGGGTCTGCGAGGGTGTGCCCCACCCCCAGGTCGGATTCCGACCCGGGGTCTGAACTGGGCGTTTCGTGCGGATCGGCGAAGGTCAGCTCCTCCACGAGGGACGGCCCGTAGTCCGTGCGGGCGCGCTTCATGCTGGCGAGCAGCGGGAGGTTCACCCGGTACAGGTCGGCGATCTGGGCGCCGTTCTTCGGGCTGTACCGCTGCTTCGCCGCCAGCAGCCCGCGCTTGATCAGCTTCTGCTTGTTGGACTTGGCGGCCGTCTCCTTCATGTGCGCCTCGTCCGCCAGTTGGCGCATGGAGGCGATCACGTAGCCGCGGTCGTCGGTGTGGTTGCAGCACGCGAGCAGGAACGCGCCCTCCCCCGTCGACAGGCCGTCGGCCATGAAGACCATGTTCATATGCTGGATCACCGCGTACCGCCCCGCGCTGCGTTGTCGGCCTGCGGGGCCCGGCGGGCGGCGCAGCCGGCGGGCACCCGGGTCGGCCCGGCCTGGGCGGCCGGACGGTGGGAGGGACGGATCTGGGCATGGGTGTGGTTCTGCATGCCCATAGAGGTGAGGAGGCCGGGCGCGGTGTGACCCAAGAAGAGGTGACGTGCGTCACCGATGGGCGGCGCGGCCGGAAGGGCACGGCGACGCCGGGGAGCGGGGCGGTGCAACGAGTGCTCTCTTTCCCGCTGTTGCCAGTCCGACGGCACCAGGTGATCGCCCGGCCGGGCGAGGAGACAGGTGTCTCTCGCCGGGAGCCGGGTACGACTGGTACCGTCGGACCGACAACAGCTAATTGGTTAGGTCAACGAGAGCGGCCCAGTTTCTTGGCGGAATCG
The DNA here is from genome assembly GCF_042883725.1 of Kitasatospora sp. NPDC058184. Classification (NCBI taxonomy): domain Bacteria; kingdom Bacillati; phylum Actinomycetota; class Actinomycetes; order Kitasatosporales; family Streptomycetaceae; genus Kitasatospora; species Kitasatospora sp. NPDC058184. Next base: position 35,349 of record NZ_JBHVVE010000039.1, on the reverse strand, counting down.
GGGGCCGCTTTCGCATGTCCATGTTCGGTTGTGGTGGTACAGCTCGTCAGGAGCCTAGACGCCAGGCGAGACCGTCCCCGCATCGATGACGGCATCGGGCGTGTCCGCCGCCAGCAGCACCAGGGCCTGCTCGACGGTTAGGGCCGTGTCCTTCGCCGAGTTCCAGCGTCTGAGCGTGTCCGCTATGGCGCGCAGCACCTCGTCCGGCAGCCCCGCTGCCTGGAGGGTATCGGCGGCCTCTTCCAGCTCTGGTGCCCACCTCCAGGCCCTGGCTGCGGTCTTCGGGATGTAGTCGGTCTCGACCAGGTAACTGGCCTGCCGCTTGCCGGCCACCTCCAGCAGCGCCTGGTCGACTTGGTGGTGCTGCGCCAGACCGTAGGAGAGCGCGGCCAACACGCGGCTGGCCTTCTGGTAGGCCGTGTAGGAGATTTTCAGCGCGGAGGCCTGCCCGACCTCCTCCCCTAGGACGGTCGGCGCCACCGCGGTGCTGGCGAACAACGCTTCCACCAGTGTGGTGGCTCCGGACAGGCCGGAGAGGTACAGCCGGGCCGTCTTGCCAGCGATCGGCGGGGAGCCGATCACCGAGCCGTCGACCACCGCCCGAGCGCTCCGACCCACCAGGTCGGCGATCCGCTGCGCCCTGTCCGGGCTGATCGCGTTGCCCTCGACGTAGACGCCGGTGAACCGGTGCTCGGCGACATCGCGGGCGACGTCCTCGGCGGCGTCGGGCGGGCACAGGCTCAGCACGACGTCGGACTGCTCCAGCAGCCGGGCGAGCTCGGCTACCGGTTCCAGCCCGGCCTGCTCGGCGCGGTCCCTGGTTGCTGTGCTGCGTCCGATCGGGCACCACAGCACCCGGGCCCCGGCCGAGACCGCGCAGGCCGCCACGGCCGCCCCCATGCTTCCTGGGTGGAGCACCCCGAGAACCAGTTGATTCGATGTCACCGTGCACCGCCGTGGACGTGAGCGAGCGCCTCGACGATGGTCTCGGTGATGAGGTCCGGCTTCGGCCCGTCAGGCCAGGGACGGCCGTGTGAGATCCAGATGGTGCGCAGCCCGGCGTCCCTGCCGCCGACGACGTCGAGGGCCGCGTTGTCCCCGATCATCCACCCGCCCAGGGCCAAGTCCCGACCGACGGCGGCGGCCGCCGCCTCGAAGATCTGGCGGCCGGGCTTCCTGACGCCGGCTTCCTCGGAGATGCACACGGCGTCGACCATGTCAGCGATGCCGGAGGCCATGAGCTTGGCCCGCTGGATTTGCGTGCCACCGTTGGTGACGACGACCACCTGGTGGCCAGCCTCCCGTACGGCGGTCAGGGCCTCGACGACGCCGGGGAAGGGTTGCACCAGAGCGGCGAGCTCCGGCTCGTACCGGGACCAGAACTCGTCAGGTGAGTCGGGAAGGCTGAGGTCCGAGCAGAGGCTCTCGACGACGTCCCGGTCGGCCCGGATGCGCATGGCCTCAAGCATCCGTTGCTCGACGTCCGGCGCGAGGCCGTGGTCGGCGCAGTATCGGGAGACCCAGGCCGTCACGGCGGTACGTCGGTCGATCAGCGTGTCGTCGAAGTCAAGCAGCACCAGCTGCTGTTCGCGCTCGGCGAGTGCCTGGCGAATCCGCTCGGCGGCCTCCTCGGGCGAGACGGCGTCGGTGCGGATCACCAGATCGAATCGGAAACCGGCATTGGTCTGCAGGTCCGTCAGTGTCGCATCCCACGCGGAGAGCCGGGCCTGCGTGTCGCTGTCCCCGCGGCCTGCCGATCGGATGGCCGTGATCTCGCGCGGGCACCACAGCAGGACGGTGAGCCACTGCGCCGGGTATCCCTCGATCAGGGCCCGGACGCCGTCGACCTGGCCGAGGTGGACGACCGGCACGCCAGCGGCGACCGCATCGTCCAGTCCCGGTCGGTCGACCACGTAGGTGCTGTCGTACCTGCTGTTCTCGTAGATGACCGCGCCGGCGGCGCGCAGATCTTCGAGCTGCTGCTGGGAGCCCATCCGGTAGCCGGCCGACCGGCCCCGGCCGACCTTCACCCTGGAGAACAGCGCGAAGGCGGGGTCGAGCGCGGTCAGGGCGGCCGCCACCGTGTCCTTCCCGGTGGCCGGCGGCCCGTAGAGGATCACTCCGCGCCGCGTCACCTGCGTACCGACCCGAGAGCGAGTCGGGCCTGGTCGGCCATCGCCACCGCGGCGCCGAACCGGTTGTCCACCACCAGGTGCGGCACGACCGGCCGCAGGTCCATGTCCAGCCCCGCCACGTACTGCTCCCAGTTATCCAGTTTCCAGGTGTCCCGGGCCGCCGAGCGGTGGCCGATGTAGTCCCTCATCGACTCCACGTCGCACTTCACCCACACCGGAGCCACCTTCACCTTGCGGGCGTCGCAGCGGCTCTGGAGCCGCCGCATCCAGCCCTCGTCACGGAGCTCGGCGACCAGCGGAGCCGTCACGATCGAGGAGATCCCGCAGTCGATGTTGGCGTTGGCCGCGGCCAGCAGCGACTCGTACTCCAGCGGCCGGACCTTCGATACGTAGGTCTCGGTGTGCCGGTCGTTGCGGTCTGAGCCGAGAGCGGTCAGCAGCGACTCCACCAGCGGGCGGCACATTGGGTCTTTGTCCAGCAGCGGCCACCCGCTGATCTCGGAGAGGAAGCGCGCGAATTCGGTTTTTCCCGAGCCCGCGTAGCCGCCCACCAGCACCAGCGTGGGCCGGTGCGGGTCACCTCCGGTGTGGCGGCGACGCCAGGCATCCATGATCCGCTGCTGGATCCCGAGATGATCAGCACTGGTCGTGCCCGGCGCGATCTGGAGGAGGGCGCGCTCGACGGCGAGGGCGTGAGCTCCGGTGTGCTGGTCGGTCGACGGTGTCAGCCCGAGCTTGCGCGGCTCGTCGCTGGGCAGCGGGTTGCGGAAACCGAGTTCCCAGTCTGCGGCGCCGTACATCAGGCAGTACGCCCGCTGGTAGGCCACGCCCGGGTAGACCTCGCCCTGCTCGTGCTGCCACAAAGTCTGTGGATTCGCAGCCGGGACATCCTTCAACCTTGCGGTGGTTGCGACCCCGCGCAGCTTGTCGCCGGCCTGCTCAAGTGTCAGGCCATGGGCTTCACGTTGCTCCCGCAACTTGTCAGGGCGCCAGCCCGGACGCGCCTTCGCCATGGCCTCTACCTCGGCTTTCGTCATATTTGGGAGCCTACGGTTCAAGCTCCGGAACCCATGTGTATGGGGATGTTGAAAACGTGTTGATAGATCTGAGTACGGATCTCACCACGGGGATGTGATGGCCCGTCACCGCAGGGTCGGATTTGATCTGAGTGTCGAAATCCGACCGAGGGAGTGCCCCATGGATCACGTGCGGAGCAATGCCTGCTCGACCTTCTCGAGGCGGTTGCTCAGCGCCTTGAGCTGCTCCCTTAGCTCTTGGATCTCGGGCGCCGTCGAAGGGGTGTCCAAGGGCGGCTGTTTCACGAAGGAGCCCTTGCCCTGATGCGAGTAGATCACCCCGGCCGCTCTCAGCTCGGCGAGGGCCCTCTGCACGGTCCCGGGGGCTACGCCGTAGTGAGTGGCTAGCTCCCGCGTGGTGCCCAGCTTGTCGCCCGGTTGGAGCCGGCCTAGTCGGACCTGATCTTTCACGTCCTGCACGATCCGCTGGTAGGGCTGGGCGTGTGGATCAGTCATGAGCCACATCGTAGGACCACCTCCTCGTCAAAGACAGCTTCACCAGCTTAGTTGACACAGCAGTGACTGTATCAGTTAAGCTGGCTAAGCCAACACGGAAGCGCTCGTGAAAACGGCGAACCCCGGTGCGCCTGGACAGCAACCACCGGGGTTCCCACGGACCAAGGGAGATCCGTAGTGAACAGCATCTCGCACACCCTCAGGCTCAGGCCCCAGGGGATGGCCAGCCTTGAGATCGTCAACAAGGTCGCCGGCCACCGCGCCGAGGGCTCCTCCGCCTCCACCGGCCTGGTGGACGGTGACGAGTACGGCGCCGGCCTCCAGGGCCAGTACGAGGAGCAGGTCGTCGCGCTCGTGATCCGGGACCTGACGGCCGCCGATCCGGCCGCCACCGTGGGGGCGGTGAACGCGGTCGTCGCCCAGGTCTGGGCGCAGGCCGCGGAGCACGTCCGGCGGGCCGGCACCACCTGGACCCACATCAGCTGGTTCGTCCAGAACGCCATCACCGAGTTCGTCGGCGGCGCGCGGCCGCAGATGGCGGGGTGCTGACGATGTCGCAGCCCGACGCGGTGCAGGCCGCGGCCCTGGACGCGGTGATCGCGGAGCGCCTGCGCTCCGCCCAGGAGGCCGCCGCGGCCGCGGAGCGGGCCCGCCAGGAGGCGGACCGGCTGCGCGGGCAGATGGCGCAGCAGGCGGGGGGTCGGTCCTGATGGCCCTGTCCTTCCGCCGGTCCGAGTCCCGGCCCGCCACCCGTACGGACACGCCCGACCACGTCGCCGCCGACGGCCGCTCGTGGGCCGGTCCGGACTACGACGAGGCCCGCGCCAACGGCCGACCGGTCCTCGCTCCCCGGACCACGGGCAGCGCGGACGGGTTCGGCCGGTCCTGCGACCTGCACGACGACGGGGGTGCGCGGTGACGATCGCCCCCCTCTGCCGCAGCTACGCCGGCGGCGGCACCCCCACCCCGCCGAAGACCCCGCCCCCCGCCCCGAAGGGAGGCAGTCGGTGACCGCCGAGGAAGCCCAGCGCCAGCAGCAGGACGAGCAGCTCCGGCGGGCCCGCGAGGCCCACGCCAGGGCGCAGGCCGCGAAGGCCGGCGGCTCCGGCAAGTAGCCCCTCCTCCTCTCTCCCCTCTCTACGCAGTTCGGCAGTCTCCCGCCGCCTGCCTCTCGGAACCGTTCTGGCATGCCCATGTCGGAATGGCGCCGGGAGTGGTGCGGCGGGCCCCAGGGCCCAACACCAATCCCGTTCCCCGCCCGATCCAGGAGGCACCCGTATGTCCCGCACGCTGACCGGCCGCCGCCAGGCCGAGCACGTCGCCCAGATCACCAGCACGACGTCGACGTCGGCCTGGGCCTGGGTCGCCGAGGCCCAGGGCCCCGAGCGCGTCCGCCGGGCGGCCGCCCGCCGCCTGGCCCGCCTGACCGGCACCACCCTGGTCCGCTGGGACGGCGTCCTCTCGGACTCGGACTGGGACACCCTGCTGTCCGCCGGCGCCGACGCGCTGCTCGCCCAGGCCGCCACCGCCGACGACGAGGATCGGCCGTACAGCCTGGGCCTGGTCGACGCCGCCGCCGAACTCGCGGCCGAGGCCGCCGCCGCGGACGACGGCGTGATCGAGCGCACCACCGTCCTGCCCGACCTGCCGGCGCCCGGCCAGTTCGTCGACGCTGCCGCCGCCGAACCCGAGCGCCTGCCCGACGAGCAGCAGGCGGTCGAGCGCTGGTCGCCGTTCGAGGGCGGCCCCCGCCACATCGTGCGCTGCGCCGACGGCACCCGCCGCTACGGGACCGGCCAGCTCGCCGACTAGGCCGCCGGCCTCCACCAGCTCCACCCGTCGCCCCGCCCGGGGCCCCGTCCTTCCGGCTCCGCCCGGAGCTGCTCTGACCGTACGGCCGCCCGCTCGGCGCCCGCATCGGCCCCGTTCCACCGGCTCCGTCCGGAGCCACCCGCCAAGACCCGTTCACCACCGCACAGACGAGGAGGCCTCGATGGCCGACCCGAAGTTCCCGATGACGCCCGCCGAGTACGACGCCTGGCAGGCCGACCTCGACCGTATGCACGCCGCGTACGAGGCGGCCGACGAGGCCGAGTACGAGGCCTACCTCGACGGGCTCGACGCCCGGGACGGCTGACCCTTCGCCTGTCCGGGAGCCGCCCGCCACGGCGGCGCGGCTCCCGGACAGGCCACCACCCCTCGCACCACCACCCAGTCCCGCATGGAGCCGGAGGCCCACGATGAAGCACCGCGCCCGCACCTCCTCCCCCGCCCGCCGCGCGTACTACGAGGCGGACAGCACCCGCCGCTGGATCGCCCGCGCGATCGGCCCGCGCCGCGTCGGCGGCACCTACCGCGGCGCCTACCGCGGCGACACCCCCTACGAGGTCCTGGCGATCGACCCGGGCCCGCGCGAGGGCTGGCCGGTCTGGCAGATCACCGTGCGCACCGTCGGCGAGGACCAGGTCCGCCCGCACTGCACCGCGTGGGACCACGAGCGCGACGTCGTCGTCGCGCAGCCCGAGGACGAGGACTACGCCCAGGCCTGGGCGGCCTGGCAGCTGACCCACTCCCCGGCCCCGTGGACCCGGCGCGAGTCGGACAGCCCGGCCTGGCAGCACGTCCTGGACGAGATCGCCCACCCGGTGACCACCGCCGCGTTCCAGCACCTCGCCGCCCGGATCAGCTGACCGTTCGACCGGAGGTCGTCCATGGACCAGTTCTTCTTCACCTTCTTCGCCGGCAGCGCCGCCACCGCCTTCCTGGTGCTGGTCGCCGAGGCCGCCACCGCCTTCCTGAACCCGACCGAGGAGGAGGACTCCGATGGCTGACCAGCCGATCGAGCCGACCCGCGTCGTCCTGGCCGGCGAGCGCGACGGCGCCACCCCGCCGCCCCCGCCGCCCCCCGAGCCGCCGACCGTCGGCATGCCGGACGCGTTCCTGCCGCCGCCCAGGCGCGGCGGCGCCCCTCCGCCCCCGCCGCCGTCGGGCCCGCCGCCGGGCTTCGGTGGGCCGGCCGGGGGAGCACCGGAGCCGTGGGAGCCCTGGCGCAAGCCCGGCGGCGGGCGCGGTGGCGGGGTGGCGACGGCCCCGGCCCCGGTGTACGCGCCGCCGGTCGAGGTCCACCACCACTACTACCCGGCCGCCCCCGCGCCGGCCGCCCCCGCCGCGCCGCGGTTCGATGTCCGGCGGATCCACCCGGTCGCCAACGGCCTCGCGGCCGCGACCGGAGTGGTCCTCGCCCGCGGGCCGGTGAACGAGGCCTTCCACTGGGTCTCCGACCCGATCGGCCTGCCCGTGTGCGGCCTGGTCGTCGCCGGTGTCCTGGAGTGGTGCTGGCACCGCTACCGGGGCCTGTGCTGGCTGGCGCGGGTCTTCACCTTCTCGATGGTCGCCTCGACGGTCATCACCCCGGCCGGGCAGCAGCTGATCGGCTATCTCATGACGCGGGCCGCCTGGTGAGCCCGGCCCAGCTCTCCCTCGGCGGCCTGGCCCTGGCCGTCGCCGTCCTGGTCTTCACCGTCGCCCGCTGGTGGCGCCGCGGCTGCGAGATGCCCGGCGCCGCCGCCCTGGCCGGCGGACTGCTGACCGGCCTCCTCGCCGCCCTGTGCTCCGGAGGCCTGCTCGGCTGGGCCGCGCACCGCCTGGTCCGCGAGGCCACCAACCCCCTCGGCAACCGCCTCGCGGGCACCGGCTCCGCCCAGCTCCTCCCCCAGGCCGCCCCGGCCGGACTGAGCATCGGCGGCGGCGTCGCCACCACCGTGCTCCTGGCCGTCGTCGCGCTGGCCTGGCGCTGCTGCGACTACCAGCTGCGCCGCCAGCTCACCGCCGGGATCGTCTCCGGCTCCGCGCTCGGCCTCGCCGGCGGCATCTCCGGCCTGGCCGCCATCACCCTCGTCCCCGCCGTCAACTCGCTGGGCGGCCAGATCCTTGCCGCCTTCCACTGACCGTCAGGAGACCACAGTGGACCTGCACCTGCTGTCCCCCGTCCCCGTACCGGCCGGCCTGCTCCTCGCGGGCCTCGCCGCCCCCTACCTGACCAACACGGTCCGGATCCTCACCCGGCGCCCGCGCCCCGCCGACAGCGGCGCCCGCCTGCTGAGCAACGCCCCCGGGCTCGGCATGGTCGCCGGCGTCGCCACCATCTGGTCCCCGTACCTGGCCGACGACGTGCCCCTGCCGTCCGGGCCCGCCGCCGTCGCCGCCGTCTACCTGCTGGGCGCCTGCGTCAGCTCCTGGCGGATGCCGGCGCAGCCCAGCCCGGCCCGCCGGGCCGTGTACCACCGGCTCGTCACCCCGCACGCCTGGATGGTCGTCGGCACCGGCCTGCTCACCGCCTCCTACCTGGCCACCGGCCTGATCACGGCCCTGAGCGGGATGTGAGCGGCATGGACCACCTCGACCGCCTGCCCCTGGCCGTCGCCCTCGGCGCCGTGTACGGCGCCCTCCTGCACCACTTCTCCCCGCGCCCCACCTGGAAGACCACCCGCCTCGGCCGGCTGCGCCCGGTCCTGTGGGGCGCGGGCCTCGGCGCGGCGGCCGGCGTCGTGCGGTGCACGCCGGTCCTGCGGCACGCCGCCTGGGTCGTCCTGATCGACCACCCCTGGTGGATCGACCCCGCCGTCTGCGCCGTCGCCGCGGCGGCCGTCGCCGCCCTGGCCGCCCGGATCCGGCGCCGGGAGCGCGACAACCCCGAGCACACCCGCCAGCCCTGACCCTCTCGGCCCGCAGCGGCCGTCCTTCTCCTCGTCTCTCTTCTCCGGAGGTCACCACCGTGTTCGTCCCCGCCACCACGTTGACCATCGGCGGCCTGTTCGTCGGCATGGCGCTGCCGCTGTGGCACATCAGCAGGTTCGCCGTCGGCAGCATCAAGGGCAGCGCCGGCGCGACCAAGGGCGCACTCGACCTGCTGCCGCTCGGCGTCGGCATGCTCTACGGCGGCATCGCCACCGCCACCACCTCGGGTTTGATCGGATTCTCGACCGGCGCGATCACCTGGTTCGGCAACGCCGCCGGGAGTCTGACGATGTGGGGCGGCACCGGCGGCCACACCACCCTCAACGCCCGCTCCAGCCACCTGGAGCTCACGGGCATGGGCAACCTCGTCCTGCTGCTGCTCACCGTCGCGGTCCTGGGCGCCTGGAAAGCCGTCCCGAAGAAGGCCAAGCCGAAGATGCGCCTCGGCATCATCAGCGGGATCCTCCTCGGCCTGTCCGCCACCCTCGGCGGCCTGGTCATGGCCACCGTCATCCCGCTGGTCAACTCGGCCGGCGCCGCCCTCGTCGGCACCATCGCCTGACCAGGTCCGGACGCCACCAGTCGCCCACGCCCCGCACCGCGCCCCCAAGCGCGGCCGGCGGTGCGCGGGCGGCCGCAACCGCCCGGACCGAACCCGCCCAGCAGAGCGCCCTGGAGACGCACCATGACGATCTATCCGCCCGAACGCGTCATCATCGACCTCGCCGACGAGGGCGAGTTCCTCGGCCCCGACGACCCGGGCCCGGACACCCGCACCGGCGCGGGCACCGACAGTCCGACCGCCGAGAAGGCCGGCTCCGGCCGGGCCGCCCGCCTCACCAAGACCATCGGCGCGGCCGTCACCGCGCAGGCCCGGCGCGAGTACGCCGCGTTCCGTGAGGGCTTGACCGTCCTCAAGGACGAGACCGGTGCTTGGGCGGCCGCCTCCCAGGAGACGCCCGCCCACCTGCGCGCCGCCCTGCTCAACCGCCGCTACTCCACCTGGCAGGTCAAGCGCAGCTCCGAGATCGAGGCCTTGGAGGAGAAGGCCGCCGAGTTGGGGAAGCAGGCCCGCCGCGCCGCGGCCGCCGGCCAGGTCGACGACGCCACCGCCGCCGACCACAAGCAGGCAGCCACCGCCGCCGCCGTGCTGCGGGACGAGGCCGCGGCCTGGCGCCAGCGGGTCCGCGAGATCCACCAGCAGCCCTACACCGGCCACATCGACCCCAGCGACGACGAACTCGAAGGGCAGCGCCGCCGCACCGCCAACCGCCGCTGGGCCGCGCTCGCCACCCTCGGCCTCGCCGTCGGCGGATTCGAACTGGCCGTCGGCAGCCTGCTCCTCCCGGCGCTCACCACCACCGGCATCCTCCTCACCGGCTGGGCGAAGGGCCGCCTCCCCGGCTGGCGCCGGGCCCTCCCGGACGTCCCCGCGCTCGCGTACGAGACCGAGACCGACAAAAAGAAGGAGAAGAAGAACAAGATGGAGAAGACCGAGCAGGCCGAGCAGACCGCGAGCGTTGGCACCGACGCCCAGCCCCTGCGGATCGGCCAGGCCACGACCGAGGAGGAGGCCGGCACCGCCATCCTGCGCGCCCTGATCGGGGAGGGCCTGGCCATCGGGTCGGTCACCGACGTCACCCGCGAGAAGTGGGGCTGGAAGGCCACCGCCCACCTCACCAAGGGCAAGCCCGCCGACCTGGTCCTGCGCCTGCCGCAGCTGGACGTCGCCCTCGGCGTGCGCCACGGCGGCGTGATGGCGCAGCCGCAGATGGCCGCCGCCGGATCGGTGGTGCTCCGCATCCTGCTGGGCGACCCGTTCGACCCGATGCCGCCGCACCCGCTCTACGCCCCGCACTCGAACTCGATCCTCAAGCCGTTCTCGCTCGGCCCGTCCATGGACGGCAGCCCCACCCAGGTCACCATCGCCGGGCAGAACATCATGGTCATCGCCGTCCCCGGCGGGGGTAAGTCCGCGATCGTGCGCACGCTCGCGGACTACATCACCAGCTGCACCGACGCGATCGTGGTCGACGTCGACCCCACCGGCCGCGGGCTCGGGCCGCTGCGGCACCTGGCCGCGATGACCGCCTACGACGCGCCGCGGATCGACGACGTCCTCGACTGGGCGATCCGTGAGGCCGAGATCCGCACCGAGCGGATGGGCGACGACGTCGACAACTGGCAGGTGACGGACGACTCGCCGGCGGTGTTCGTCATCGTCGACGAGCACCCGCAGCTGACCAAGACGCAGAAGGCCAAGGTCATCAGGCTCGGCCGGATCGGCCGCAAGGCCCGCGTCACCGTGGTCCTGCTCAGCCAGGACGCGACCAGCGACGTCGTCGGCGACGCCATCGCCGACGTCTTCGGCATCCGGATCATGCTGCCGTGCCGGAAGGCCGACGTGCCGTTGGTGGTCGGCTCGGACACCGCGATCTCCGAGGGCTGGATGCCGCACCGCCTGGTCCCCAGCCCCGGTGACTGGGACCTCGCCGACGCCGGGGCGTTCTACATCATCGCCCCCGGCCTGCGTGACCCGATCCTGCGGAAGGCCACCTTCCTCGACGCCCCGACCGCCACGCTCCGTACACAGGAACGGCTCGCCGCCGGCGCCGTCACCATCACCCCGGAGCCCGCCGACGGAGGCGACGACGAGAACCTGCCGCCGGTGCTGATGTCGATCCGGGCCGCGTTCGAGAAGCACGGCGACCCGGACTTCCTGCTCACCGACCAGATCCTGGACCACCTCGCCACCACCGGAGACGAGTGGCGGCAGTGGGACGACAGCGAGCCGGAGCACCGCCGCCGGGAGGTCAAGAAGAAGATCGCCAGGGATCTCAAGAAGGCCGGCCTTCCTCCGCTCAAGACGGTGCGCCGGAGCGACCTGAACAAGGACAACCCGCCCTCCGGAACCTGGCGCTCCGATGTCGAGGCCGCCTTCGAGGGCCTGCCGGAATGACACGCAACGTCACCAGCAGCGGCCTCCCGCGATCCGTCGCCTGATCCGTCCGCGATCCGTCGCCGATCCGTCCTGATCCGTCCCCGCGACAGATCGGCGACGGATCAGGAAACGGATCGTGAGCTGCGAAAACAGATCAGACGGATCAGATCCCCCGCACCCCCGGAAACGGCCCCGACACCCCCGGTCGGGGCCGTTTCCACCCCCTGGCCGCCCCCCGCCGCCGGGCCCCTTCCCTGGCCGCTCAGGCCGCCACGCACCGTCACCACGACAGACAGGAGCCTGCCGCCATGTCCCCGGCCAGCCGCACCCGCGGCACCACCAAGAAGGCCACCCAGGCGTCCTCCGGCCGCGCCCGCACTCGGGCCGGCGCCGCGCCGAAGACTCTCGCCCCGCCCACCCTGGCGACCCCTGCCGACCCGGCCCCGACCCTCCCGGCCGAGCGGTCGGCCGACGAGATCCGGGCCGACGCCGCCGACCGCGCCGCCGACATCCGCGGCCTGGCCGAGGAGGCCGCCGCCGCCCTGCTGACCGCCGCCACCGAGGAGGCCGGCCGCGAGCTGGCGACCGCCGAGCGGTGGGCGGCGGAGGCCGAGCAGCTGCGTGCGGACGCCGCCGCCGAGGCCGAGACGGTCACGCAGCGTGCCGATCTGGCGGTCCGGCGGATCCTCGACCTGGCCACCGACCAGGCCGACCTGATCCGCCAGGCCGCCGCCGAGGACGCCCAGGCGCGGCGCGAGGAGGCCGACACCGACGCCCACACGGCGGCCGACCGGCTGCTGGAGGACGCCACCGCGAGGGCCGGCCGACTGCTGGCCGACGCCGAGCGGCGCGCCACCGCCGTCCGTACCCAGGCGCAGCAGGACGCGACGCGGATCGTCGCCGACGCCGAGGACCGCGCCCAGGCCGCGGCGGCCGGCATCACCGCCACCGCTGAGGAACAGGCCGCCAAACTCCACGGCGACGCCGAGCGCGCCGCCGCCTCGACACTGCGCCGCGCCGCCACCGACCTCACCGACATCCAGGAACAGACCGCCGACGCCCGCCACCAGCTGGCGCGCACCCGGGAGAAGGCCACCACCGACCGCGCCCGGGCCGAGCACGAGCTGACCGGCGCCCGGGAACTCGCCGCCACCGTCCAGCGCGACGCCGCCTCGGCCGCCGACCGGACCCTGACCGAGGCCGCCACCGAGGCCGAGGCGATCCGCACCCGCGCCGCCGCCACCGCCCGACAGATCCTCAAGACGGCCGAGGACCGGGCCGAGGAGACCCGCGAGGACGCCGAGGCGACGGCCGGGCGCGTCACCGAGGCCGCCCGAGCCGAGGCCGACACCGTCCGCGGTGACGCCCAGGACGAGGCCCGCCGACTGCGGGAGGCGGCCGAGGTCGACGCGCGGGAACTGCGCGAGGAAGGCGCCCGGCAGGCCGCCGAACTGCGCGAGCGCGGCCAGGAAGCCGTGCAGCGGCTGCGCCAGGACGCCCAGGCCGCCATCGACGAGGCCCGGGAGACCACCGGCGAGGAACTGCGCCAGGCCAGCTCGAAGCGAGGCAAAGCGGAGGCCGACGCCCAGCGAATCCTCAACACGGCCCGCAAGGAAGCCGACCAGGTCACCGCCGACGCCCTCGCCGAACTCGCCGAGACCGAACAGCACGTCGCCGACCTGCGCGCCGAGCAGCAGCAGCTGGAACAGAAGCGGGCCGACCGGCAGAAGAGCCGGCTCCGCCAGGCCTGGCGCCGGTGGGAGGCCAACATCCCGACGTTGCTGCCGAAAATCGCACTGTGGGCGGGCGTCGCCTACACCGCGGCCGGCGAGCACCGTCTCGCCGTGATGGCCGGCATTGACACCAGCTTGGCCTGGTTGTTCCCCGTCGCGGTGGACGTGTGGGTCGTCGCCGCCACCCGCGCCCACGCCAAGGCCCGCACCGAGGAGAGGCGTAAGCGGATCACCCAGGAAGTGATCGCCGCGCTGGCGGTGATGATGGCCTGCCAGGTGGCCGCGCTGCTCGCCGAGCTGCACCTGGCCGGGGTCGAACTGCGTAACGGACAGTGGCGGGTGGAAGGGTGGCTCGCCGTCCCGCTCGCGATGGTGGTGCCGGTGGTCATCTGGCGCGTGCACGCGCTCATGGGCCACGGCCCCTCCGCGCACGCCGATTCCGATGCGCAGCCGGACGCGCCCGCCGCGCCCGCCGAGCAGCCGGACGGCGCCCACGACCACCCCGGCCCGCGCCCGCCGCACGGCGGCCACCCCCTGCCCACCGCACACGGTGCCCTGCTCCCCGCGCAGGCCACACCCGCCGAGCGCTCACACGAGCGCGGGATCACCGCAGGTCGCGGAACGAATGGCGCGCACCGCGCTCTCCCGCCCGCGCGCCCGCAGGACGCCGACGCTCACCCGTCCCCGGCCCCGACCGGCGCCGCGCTCCTCTACGCCCGCAAGGCGCTCGTCCGCCCGCTGTACGACGCCCTCGGCCGCCGCCCCCGCGTCGCCGAGATCCACGCCGCGCTCACCGCCAAGGGCCTGCTGACCGGCGACGAGAAGACCACGCGCAGCACCTGCCAGCGCGTGCGCGACGCGGTCGAGGAAGCCGAGCCCACACTCAAGCCCGCCGTTCGCTCTGCGTAACCGAGCGCTCAACGCGAGCGGCCTCCGGGATGAAGAACGCACCCCGGAGGCCATGGCACCCCGAGGGCGCCGGCGGGCCGGTCTCGCCACCGGCCCGCCCCCATCCTCCCGCACCACCAACCCGCTCACCGAACCGATCCCGGAAGAGGCCACCCTGTTCGCCATAGACCGTGACGCCCGCATCGCCAACCTGCGCGAGCTCCTCCACGAGCGCAGCCAGACCCTCGCCAACATCCCGCCCGGCTCCCGCTCCCACACCCGGCTGCTGGCCGAGTGCGAGGCGATCAGCGACGAGATCGCCCGCCTCCAGCACTGCATCAACATCCCGCGCCCCGTCGCCATGGCCGTGCCCACGCTGCTCGCCGTCCTGCTGCTCGCCCTCATCAGCCGCTGACCGGAAGGGAATTCCATGCGCTTCGTCTACCTGCTCGCACGCTGACCGGACGACCGGCCTCGCCCCCGGACCGCACCCGCCCGCCCGGCACCCAGCCCGGCGGGCGGCGCGCTTCCGGGGACGGGGCCGGCCGACCGGCCGACCTTCGACACCCCCTCAGGGAGCACCCACTGCACGCGGCCGGCATCCACACCGAGACCGGCGACGCCCCGGACGGCGAGGCCCGCTACCGCGACCGCGAGGGCCGGGAGCTGGAGCGACACGACACCGTCCTGCTGCCCGGGCCGGACCCGGTGCCGCACTACAACCGCGGCCGCACCCGCCTGACCCCGAGCAGCTGAACAACCCGCCGCCCCCGCCCGCCAGCAGAGAAGGAGAAGCCGCCGTGCGCGCACCCGATCTCGACCCGACCGGAGAACACCACGGCGGCCTGCCGACCTGGCCCTGGCGCTACGCCGACCCCGGCCTGCACACCCGCCGCCAGCTGCGCGCGATGGGCCTGCGCCCCGGCGGCCAGGAGCCGGCCGCGTGACCGCCACCGACCGCGCCGCCCGCTTCGCCACCTCCTACGCCCTCCTGCGGGCCGCCGGAGCGATCGGTGACATGTGGGTCCAGACGGACACCTGCGCCCGGATCAAGGGCGCCACCGACACCAACCCCGTCGTCGACCGCGACGAGGAGACCGGCGCCGAGAGCGTGCACGGAACCCGCGAGGGCCGGCTCGCCTGCGCCCACCACTGCGCGACCTACACCGCCACCCAGGCCGGCGCCCTCCTGATCGGCTCGCGCCTGCTGGGCCTGCGCTTGAGGCCCAGCCGCGTCGCCGCCGCGCTGGCCCTGTCCTTCGCGACCCACTACATCGCGGACAGGCGCCAGCCCTTGGCCCGCCTGGCCAACGCCACCGGCAAGGGCGCCTTCTACGAGCGCCTTTCCCCGGTGTGCGGGTCCTTCGAGCTCGACCAGGCCTGGCACCACGGCTGGGAAACCGCAGCCGCCCTGTTCCTGGCCCGCTGACCGCGCCGGGCGCTCACGCTGCCCACCACGACGCTCCGCCCCCGGCCACCCAGGCCGGGCGGTCGCAGCGCCGTGGTGCGCGGCGCGGCTGTCCGGCCGGACCCAACACCGAGAAGGGAACCGATCACCGTGTCGGTCTCGAACTGCGCCTTCTGCGCCATCGTCAGGGGCCATGCGCCCGCCGACGTCGTCCGCGAGTGGAGCGACGCCATCGCGATCCGTCCGCGCAGCGGTGGTGTCGCCGACGGGCACCTGCTGGTGATCCCTCGACAGCACGTGGCGGACGTCGGCACCAACCCGCTCGTCTCCGCGGCCACCATGTCGCGCGCCGCCGAGCTGCCCGCCGCCAACGTCCTCACGAGCCGGGGCGCGGCGGCCACGCAGACGGTCTTCCACCTACACCTGCACGTCGTCCCCCGCACCGACGGGGACGGCCTGCCCCTGCCCTGGGCCCCGCAGCACGCCGCCCGGAACGGAGCCACCGCGTGAACCTCCACCTCGTCATGGCCCGCGAGCCCATGCCCACCCGCGGCCCGTCCGTGTTCCTCGCCGGCCCCACCCCCAGGCTCGGCGGCCCCGTTGACTCCTGGAGGCCGGCCGCCTACGCGGAGCTGGGTACCCAATGGGCCGGCCCCGGCCCGCTGACCGTGCTCTCCCCCGAGTCCCGGGGCGGGCGCCGAGCCGCGCACTACGACGACCAGGTCGACTGGGAGACCGCCGCCCGGGCCAGTGCCGACGCGATCCTCTTCTGGATCCCCCGCGACCTCGAGCACATGCCCGGCTTCACCACCAACGTCGAATTCGGGTTGGACATCCCGACCGGCCGCGTGGTGCTCGGCTGCCCGCCCGACTGCGCCGCCCCCGAGCGCAACCGCTACCTGGTCTGGGTCGCACACCGCCACAGCGCCCCCGTGCGCGACACCCTCAGCGAAACCGTCGCCGCCGCACTCGCCCTCGCCTCCAGCCGCACGCCCAGCCAGCCCGGCCCCGCCGACAACCCGGTGCCCGACGACCCCACCGGCGCCTGGCTCTGACCACCCACCACACCACCTCGGAGGCCCTCGCGATGACGACCACCACCAGTCCCGCCGACACCACGGCCTGACGACGCCCACTACCGAACCCCGTCCCCTACACCGGCCAGGCCGGGACGGCAGCGCGCGGTGGTGAGCGGCGCGCCCACCCCGGCCCACCCTTCCTCGATCCGAAAGGCACCACCCGTGAACACCACCTTCGTCCCCGTCCCCGGTTCGCTGATCGTCCTGGTCGGCGGATCCGGCGCTGGGAAGACCACGTTCGCCGGCCGCTGGCCGACCACCTGGCGCCTGAGCCTGGACGACTACCGGCAGGTGGCCACCGACGACGAGGCCGACCAGTCCGCGACCACGGTCGCCGAGCACGTCCAGACGCTGCTGCTGGACGCCAGGCTCTCCCGCAACCTGACCACGGTGGTCGACTCGACGGCACTCCTGCCTCACGTCAGGGCCAGCCTGCTCGCCCGCGCCCGCTACTGGCAGCGCCCGGCCTGCGCGGTGCTCTTCGAGGTCCCCCTCGAAACCCGCCGCGAACTCAACGCCGGCCGGGAACGCGTCGTCCCGGACCACGTCCTCGTCGACCAGGAGCAGCAGGTACCCACCCAGGCGCAGCTGCTCGCCGAGGGTTTCGTCCGCGTCGACCGCGTCACCGTCGACCCGGCTGTGCGTGTGACCGACTCCGGCTCCACGTGCGAGCCCCGCGACAGCCTCGACCTCGCGGCCCGGGTCTGACCAGCCGCGTTCGCCGCCCGGACCACCACAGTGCGCACCGACCCGCCCCCTGGCCCGGCCGACGGCCGGCGGTGGGCGGCTCGGTGCGTGCCGCGGCCGTCCGGCCGACACCACGACATCACGGAGCCTTCGTTGACCACCGAGACCACCCCGAGCACCCAGGGCGCCGAGCAGTACTATGCCGGCCACATCCAGGACCTGCACGACTACGCGGCCCGACTCGTCACCAACGGACCGCACCCCGACCACGCCCTGGCGTTCACCCTCGTGGACGGCGGTCACTTCCTGCCGTTCCCCAGCCAGGTCCGCACCGGCACCGCGCGCGCCGCCGTCCGCAGCGCCCGCAAGCACACGGTCTACGAGTACGACACCACCGACCGCAGCGGCGCCAAGGAGCGCATCGTCTACATCCGCTACGCCGCCGGCACGTGGAGCAACGTCCGGGACGTCGTGGACATCTACGTGATCCCCCAGGAGGCGCCGGGCCACCGCACCGCCAACTGACCGCCCGCCCGACCGGCCTCGTCCCCGGCCCGCATCGCCCGCCCGGCACCCAGCCCGGCGGGCGGCGTGCGTCCCGGGGACGGGACCGGCCGTCCGGCCGACGCCACCAGCGCCACGCCCCGGGCCCTGCCGCCCGGTCCCCGCACCGCCAGCCGACCACCTGACACCCGATCGGAGAACCCGATGACCGACACCGCCACGGGCACCGTCCCGCACGAGATCCACTGCGCCGAGGGCCGCCGGATCGTCCAGGCCGAGCTCCTCACGAGCGCCCCGGGCCTCTACCTCTACGAACTGCCCGCCGACATCGACCGCGGTGGCCCGTGCCGCTGGCGCATCGGCCACCACTCCGGCCTCCTGCTCGCCGCGTTCCGCACCGAGGACGCCGCCCGCCAGGCCGCCGCCATCGGCACCTGGACCGACTGGGCCCTCCACACCGACACCCTGCGCCAGCACCACCTCGGCGACAGCCACGACCGGGACGCCCTCGACCGCCTCGTCGACGCCATCACGAAGGCCGGCGGACACCTGGAGAGCTGCGCCGCCTACGGCCCGTACGGCTGCTGACCACCCTCTCAGTCCGATCGCGCCGCCCGCCCGGCACCCGGCCCGGCGGGCGGCGCGCGTCCGGGGACAGAGGCCAGCCGTCCAGCCGACGTCAACGCGCCCGCTGTCCCCGCCACCCAGGGCGGGGCGGCCGTGCCGCCACCCGGCGCGGCCCGGGCCGCAACCCCGCCGCGACCCGACCGAGAAGGAGACACACCCCTGATGATCAAGAGCAACGAGACGGCCGTCGCCGACCTGCTCGCCTCGGGCCGGGGCTCGGGTGAGATCCGGCTGACCGGCACCGTCACGCGAATCCAGCGGCACACCACCCGCGCCGGCCACGAGTGGGCGACCCTGACGGTCGCCGACGGCACCGGGCGGATCGAGGCCCGGGCCCTTCCGCGGGCCTGGGCCTCGTCGGACCGGGATGCCGTGGCGGTCGGGCGGGCGGTGACGGTCACCGGCCTGATCAACGCCGCCGGCGGCGACGGCCCGGTGGAGATCTACTGCACCGGCCTCGCCCCGGCCCCCACCGTCCCTGCCGCGGCGGCGGCCACGCCGTGCGGACCCGTGGCCGTGGACCCGCCTGTTACTTGGTACGCCGACGTTGACCTCGACGGCGCCGTCTACCCGACCCGTACCCGGGTGGACGGGCCCGAGTGGGCCGTACCCGACAGCGCCCACTTGCTGCACGGCCTGACCCGGCGGGAGACGGTCCTGCTGGACGCGGTGCACGAGGCCGGCCACGCGGTGGCCGCGCTCGCGGTGAGCGCCCACCTGCACTACGTCCTGGTCGGCGCCGTCGCGCACAACGCCAGCGCCCGCGGGTACACCGAGGCCTGCGGCCTGGCCCGGGGCCGGGCGCTCGCGGCGTACTGCGGCGCCGGGGAGCGCGCCGCCGACCGCTGGCTGCGCGAGAACGGCCTGTGGACGCCCGTCCGCGGCGTCGCGGTCGAGCTGGAGGCCGCGGGCGACCGGCGGACGTACCGCGAGCACCACCCCGACGTGTCCTTCGGCGGCACCGGCCCGGACTACCGCGGGGTCCACGACGCCGCGGACGCCGTGCTCGACCGGTACTGGCCGGCGGTCCGCGCCGTGGCCGCCGCGCTGGTGGAGCACCGCCGCCTGGACGGCGACGCCATCGCCACGATCACGGGCCTGCCCAACGGCCCGCGCACCCACGCCGACCGGCACGACCGACGCATCCCGATCACGATCCGCCCCTACACCTAGGAGGTCCCCTCTTGACCGTCATCCCCCTCAACCCCAACTCCCCCGCCTCGCACGCGGTCGGTATCGACTTCGACCAGACCCTGGTCCGGCACGACCGCGGATGGCAGGACGGCCGCATCTACGGCTCCCCGATCCCCGGAAGCCTCAACGCCCTCCGCGAGCTGCTGGCACGCCGCGCCGTCTTCGTCTTCACCGCGCGCCCCCGCACGTACCACCCCGACATCGCAGACTGGCTGACCCGCCACGGCTTCGACGCCATCGTCGACCAGGACCCGAACCGCGCCTACTGGACCCAGCGCCGCCAGGTCCTCGTGACCAACAAGAAGCTGGGCAGCGCGCTGTACGTCGACGACCGCGCCCTGACGTTCACCGGCGACTGGGACACCGCCCTCACCGAGGCGCTGCGCCGCATCGGCGAGTCGCCCGACCTGCCGGAGCAGCCCTCCGCCGACATCCCCGCGCTGACGATCCGCCAGCCCTGGCTCGCGGCGATCCTCGCCGGCGACAAGCGCACCGAGAACCGCAGCTGGCCGACCAAGCACCGTGGCGCGGTCGTCCTCCACGCCGCCCGCGCGCTCGCGCGCGACGGCCAGGCCGACCCGCTCGTCCAGGCCGTCCTCGCTCGCCCCGGCGCCCCCGCCCTCACCACCGGCGCCCTCGTTGCTACCGCCTCCATCACCGACTGCCACCGCGACACCGGCTGCTGCCGCCCCTGGGGCCTGCCCGGCCTGTGGCACTGGACCCTCGCCGACGTCCAGGCCCTCGCCGACCCCATCCCCGCCGCCGGCCGCCTCGGCCTCTGGCGCCTCGACCCCGGCCAGCACGCCCTGCTCCACCGCCGTCAGGCCGGCACCCGGCCCTCCCTCGCACGCCACTGAGGCGTCCCGGCTGCTGACGTCCGGGCCCTGACGCCCGGTACCGCCGCACGCCGCCGCCGAGCCCGCCAGGTCCGGACGGCGGCGCGCGGCGGTACCGGGCGCGGCCGCCCGGCCGAACCCCGACCTCGTACCAGGGAGAGCACACTCATGGCCACCACCCGCACCCTCACCGCCGCCACCGCCGGCGCGACCATCGTCGACCTGTCCCTGCTCGGCATCCACGGCCGGGTCGACGTCCAGGCCGTCCCTGGCCTCGCCACCGCCGAGATCACCATCAGCACCACCGACGACACCGGCGAGGCCGCCGACGCCGTCACCAGCGCCGACCTGCGCTGGGACCCGCGCGGCGTTCTCGTCGCCCGCGTCCAGGGCCAGGGCGTCGGCGAAGGCACGACCACCATCGTCTCCCGCTCCGGACGCACCATCACGATGCAGGGCATCGGCACCGTGTACGGCTCGGTGACCGGCATGGTCATCGACGGCGACCTGACCATCGTGGGCGGCCGGGTCGTCGGCGGCCGCGGCGCCGCCCTGATCCAGGGCCCCGCCCCCGTCGTCGTCGCCGCCCGGGTCCCGGAGGACAGCTCCGTCATCGGCCGCACCCAGTCCGCCGACCTGACCACCACCGGCCGCCTGACCGCCGTCGCCGCGACCACCCAGTCCGGGGACCTGCGGGTCACCACGACGAACACCTTCGTCGACCAGGTGACCGCGACCACCCAGTCCGGCGACGTGTCCGTCGGCACGGCCAGCACCGTCAGCGCCCGCACGATGTCCGGCGACGTCGTCCTGGAGCGCGCCGTCACCGCCGAGGCGCACACGATGTCCGGCGACATCCGCGCGAGCTGGCTGGGAGCGGGCGCCGACCTGCAGACCATGTCGGGCGACATCCGGGCGCGCGCGGCGAACCCCGGCGCCGTGACCGCCGGCTCCATGTCCGGCGACGTCACCGTCACCGCCTCCCCCGACGCCCCGGCCGGCGGACCGGACGTCCGCGCCACGTCCACGACCGGCCAGGTCTCCATCCGACGCTGACGCCGCGCCAAGCGCCCACTCTTCCCGCCGCCCCCGCGCCCACCCGGTCGCGGGGGCGGCGGCACCACCGCGACCAACACCCGGATCCGATCCGCCACACCCGAAGAAGAGGACCATGAAGCTGACCATCGTCGTCCAGAACCTGCAACGCGGAGGCCTGTTCGACGCCGACGGCGGCCGCGAAGACCGATGGCCGCCGCTCGCCGAGCGCATCACCGCCGTCGACCCGGACCTGGTGCTGCTCCAGGAAGCCGAGGGCTGGGCCGACGCCGGCCACCGCCAGCTCGTCCGAGCCGAGCACGACCTCGGCATGGACGGACTCCTCGCCCCCTCCCGCTCCGGCCGCGGAACCGCCCTGCTCTACCGCCGCGACACCCTCGGCCGACGCACCGCCTGGAACACCGACTACACCGACACCGAGACGCACCACGGCTTCGGCGTCGCCGCCTTCACCATCCCCGGCCTGCCCGCGCCGCTTGCCGTCACCAGCGTGCACCTCACCCCGTACAGCGTGGACCGTGCGATCACGGAGGCGGACTTCGCAGCGTCGCGGAGCTACCGGTACGGCCCCTACTGCATCCTCGGCGGCGACATCAACTACCCGCCCGCCGCCGGCCCCGGCCCGGCCTGGGACCGCATGCGTCCCTACAACCGCGGCGCCCGTGCCACCCTCACCGACCCCGCGCTCCACCAGCAGACCGCCCCGGTGCCGGACCGCCGAGTCGCCTGGAAGCTCGCCGCCAATGGACTGGTCGACACCGCCTGGCACCTGCACGAGCAGACCGGCGACGAGGCCCTGCTGCGGCGCACCGGCAGCGACGACCGGGTCGACCAGCTCTGGGTCTCCGCCCCGCTCACCCCGGCCATCGTCTCCTACACCCTGCTCGACGCCCCGGCCGACGCCAGCGACCACCACGGCCTGGCCGTCATCCTCGACGCCGACCTCATCGACACCAGCCAGCCGTGGACCTACCGCTGACCATCCCGGTCACCGACCACGCATCCCGAACTGACCCACCCCGGCCCGGCCACCCACCCGCGTGGCCGGGCCGGACCCGTTTCAGTAGGACGAAGGAGAACAGTGGAAACCGAACAGATCGCGGCCGCCCTCACCACCGTCACCAGCGAGATCGGCAAGGCGGACAACAAGGCGAACATGTTCCTCGCGGTCGACGGCATCCTGGTCGCCGCCGTCGCGAACCTCGACAACCTCCACACCCCCGGCCGGATCCTCGCCGCCGCCGGCGTCCTCACGCTCGTGGCCGCCATCGTCGTCGCGATCCTGGTCGTCCGCCCCCGACTCGCTTCCACCCCCGGCACCACCTCGTTCGTGCACTGGGCCAAGAACGACCCCGCCATCCTCCAGGCCCGCCTCGCCCAGGAAGACCAACTCGTCCGCCTCCAGCACCTCTCCCGAATCTGCACCACCAAGATGCGACTGCTGACCGCCGCCGCCGACCTCACCCTCGCCGCCGGCACCGCCGTCGCCCTGGCGGCGCTGCTCTCGGCGATCTGAGTACAGCCAGGGTGCCGAGAAGGCCCACATCCCACCGGGGATGTGGGCCTTTGTCGTGTCTGGACTACATGCCACCGCTGGGGTGGAAACGCCGTTTCCACCCCCAACGGCCAAGCGGGGACCTGACATGCCGACACGCTGCCTCAGTTCGTGACTGATCGTCCCGCGTCAGTATGCTGACGCCATGGCATCCCCGAATTCGGGAGGTGACCGGGAAAAGCTAACGTCGAAGCTGCCCGCCTCCCTCCACCAAAGCCTCAAGGTCCGCGCCGCTCAACTGCGCATCGACCTCCAGGACGCCGTAGCCGGCGGCGTCATCGCTTGGCAGGCTCACACCGCTCCCCTGCCCACGATCGACACGTCCGGGGCCGATTCCTTCGGAACCTGGCTCCCCGAGGGTCTCTACGACGCATTCAAGGGTGACTGCATCCAGCGCGAGGTGTCCTACATCCAAGGACTCGCGCAAGCGGTGCAGCTCTGGCTCGACCAGCACACCTCCGACGAGCCGAAGGCCGGACACCAGCCCGTCCGACGGATCATCATGGCCAACCAGAAGGGAGGCGTCGGCAAGACCGCCCTCAGTGCCGGCGTCGCCCAGGCCTTCGCGGAGGACGGCCAACGGGTCCTTCTCATCGACTACGACCCGCAGGGACACCTCAGCCACCAGCTGAACATCCCCGCCATCGACGCAGGCGAAGAAAGCCTCGTCACCCACATGCTCGAGCGGGAGAAGGCCCGCCAGCTCATCCAGGACCTGGCAGTCGTCATTCCCGGCGAGCGGTTCGAAGGCCGGCTCCACGTTCTGCCAGCCGCCTTTGACGCTTTCCTCCTCGATGCGGGCCTGGCCATGTTCCGCGGACCCCGACACGCCGTCCTTGAGCGTGCCCTCAGCGCCGCCGAGGCCGACTTCGACGTCATCGTCATCGACTCCCCGCCGAGCCTCGGCCTGGCCATGGACGCGGCCCTCTACTACGGCCGACAGCGCGACGAGGAGCAGGAAGGACGCTCCGGCGTCGTGATCCCGGTGGAGGCGGAGGACAGCTCTGCGAAGGCCTACGGGATGCTCGTCAAGCAGATCAACGCCCTCATGGCCGACTACGACCTGAACCTCGAACAGCTCGGGCTCGTCGTCAACAAATACGACTCCCGCCGCGGCTTCATCGCCACCTCATCCCTTGAGAAGTGGCGAAGCCTCGGAACCCCACGAGTCCTGGCCGTCAACAAGGACCTTCGCGAGCAGCGCGAAGCCGTTCGCGTCACGCAGCCCCTGCTCGCCTACGCCCCCGACAGCGAGCAAGCCCACACCATGCGCCAGATCGTCAGGGAGCTTTCCTCGTGAGCAGTCGTAGCAAGGCCGCCATGCTCAGCGGCTCCAGCACCTTCGACGCCGTTGCGCCACAACCCGTCAGCGCCCGTGGCCGTGCACTGGCCGCCCTCGAAGGCAAGCCCACCCCCCCAGCGCCTCCGACCTCCGCGGCCCCCGGGAACGAGATCGACCTCGTGCGGCTCGCCCACAACCCGTTCAACCCACGCGAGACCCTCACCGAGATCAAGGAAATGGCCGACAGCCTCGAAACCCGAGGCATCATCCAGGTCCTGACCGTGGTGACCCGTGCCGCCTTCACAGCCGCCCACCCCGGCCACGAAAAGAAGATCGACGCCGCAGACTTCGTCGTCCTCGACGGCAACCGCCGCCTCGCCGGCGCCCGCCTCGCCGGACTGGAAAAGCTGCCCGTCCACATCGACGACACCCTGGCGCACACCGCAGACGACATGCTCGAGTCGGCACTCGTCGCCGCGGTCCAGCACGTCGAGATCGAACCGCTCGACCAGGCCAAGGCACTGAAGCGGCTCGTCAGCGTCCACGGCTCACAGCGAGAGGTCGCCAAGCGACTGGGCAAGAGCCACGTCTGGGTCTCCCAACGGCTCGCTCTGCTCAACCTGACCCCTGAACTGCAAGAAGCCGTCGAGACCAGGCAACTGCCGGTCGAAATCGCCCGCTCGGCAGGACGACTTCCCCAGGATCAGCAGAAGCCCGCCGTCGAGAAGGCGATTGAGCAGAGAGCAACGCCCAAGCGCCCCCGCAGCGGCACACGTGGAAACGCCGTTTCCACCTCCGAAGCAGCTGACTCCGCACCGCCAGTGGCAGCGGACAGTGGAAACGGCGTTTCCACCCCACCCCTGCCAGACCAGCGAGACCCTCAGAGTACCGAGTCCGCGGAGGTCACGGTCCGCCTGGTTCCGTCGGACCCCCGGGCGTCCGCCCAACTGCTTCTTGACGCGCTGGACCACCGTCAGGCCGTCCAGGTGGCGGCTGAACTGCTTGAGCTCCTGAAGCGCGAGGCCGAGGCCGAGCCCCAGACTCGATGAACACTAGATCAGCGGTGCGGCGTCCGGCTCCAGCCGGGCGCCGCGCGCTTCCAAGATTCCACCCCCACCGTCGACAGATCACCGGCCCGGATAGCGCCACTCCCGCCGGGGCATAACCCGAACCGGACCTACCAGGGGAAGGGAGACCAGCACGGTGTCGTGGCGGGATGCGGTACAGCCGGCGTTGCGGGTGATGTTGCAGGAGGGGGACTATCCGGACCCGTACCTGGAGTTGCTGCGCGTCGGTGTGGAGCACCAGGACGTCGCCGAGGGCGTCGTCGTGACGCTGGCGGTGGACGGGGTGCTCGTTACGGGGACCCTGATCCCGACCGTGGTGTGGGAGGACCTGTACTTCCGTCAGGTCGCGGAGGCCGACTACTACGGGATGCGGAAGGTCGTGCGGGAGGTGCTCGGGCACCTGGACCAGGCCGTCGAGGACGGGCGTCGCCGTCGGGTGTCCGACCCGCGGTTCCTGCACCTGAAGGATGTCACCGTCCGCTCGGGCCGGACTGCCCGGAGGCTGCCGGTCTGGCGCGGGCCGGTCGCGGCGGTCAGCGGCTGGAGCCTGGGCGAGCCGGACGAGCGCTGAGAGCACGGCTGGCCCGCACACCCGGCGGGGACTGACGTCGTGCGGGCGGCCGTCGGCGCCGGGCTGTCAGCTGCGACCGCCGTGGCCCGGCGGCACCTCGGGAGCCCGGTGACTGGGCAGGTGGACGGTGGGCGGATACGCCGGTCGGGGAGGGATCAGCGCGGGTCGGACCGGAGAGTCGGTGGGCGCGGGCGGGGCGAGGGGGTAGTCCTCCTCGGGGCCGGTGCGGTCGGCTGCCGACGCTTCGGCCGGGCCGGGCTGCGCCGTTGTGGTCGTCGGTACGGCGCGGGGCGGTGGTGGAACCGCGCTGATGGTGGGAGTCGGCGTCTGCGGAATGGCGTGGTGCTCGGCCCGGGTCGGGGCCGGCGCCGGTTCGGTCTGTCCGACGCCCTGCGACGGCGTAGGTGGTTCCGGAAGAGGGATGCTGGCGGGGGCGAGTTGCGCGGGCAGGGGCGGCTGGTGGCGGTTCTGGTAGAGCGCGGCGGCTGCCCGCTGTCGGGCGTTCCACCGCCCGGTCTGGACTCGTTCCAGGGTGCGCATCAGGTCCCGGGCGGCGGTGAGGGTGAACACGCCGCGGGTGTGGGTGAGCTCGTCGAACGTGGTCGGGGCGAGGCCCCAGCGGGTCGCGTCCGGCGCCGGGACCGGGTGGCTGATCCACCAGTCGTGGCGCCAGTTGCGGCGGCCGCCGGTGAAATTCCAGTCCTCGCCGGGCTTGGGCTCATGGGTGAAGTCGTGCACGCCGTAGGGGATGAGGACCTTGGCGCCGTCGAGGAAGTACACGCCGCCGCCCGCGGCGACGACGGCGAGCTGCTGCTCGGTCGGTGCGATCGTCATGTGGTCGACCAGCGGGCCGCCTCGGCCCTGCGGGGCGACCTGCAGATCGGCGAGCCGGCCTGCGGACGCCGCGTCGGCCGCCCAGAACCACACGTGCCGGGCGCCGGCGCCGTAGCGGGCCTGCACCGTGCGGATCCGCTCCTGGACCTCGCCGATGTCGACCGGACGGCGGGGCCGCTCCACCACCGACACGTCCCGGCCGTCCGGGCCGCTGCGGACCACGACCGCCGGTGGCAGCACCCCCAGGGGCCCCTCGGCGCCGCCCTCGTCCAGGCCACCGGGGAACTCCAGCACGCAGTGCGCGCCGGGCCACGCCCGGGTGATCCGCTGCTGGAACTCGATGACGATCCGGTCGTCCAGCTCCAGCTGCTTGCGCACCGCCGGCGCGGCGGAGCAGTCCGTGCCGCGCCGGTGGGAGAAGTGTGGCCTGTTCACAGCGCCGGGCCTGACGCTGCGCAGCATCAGGTGCTCCCGGCACGCCCGGCACACGTACCGGCCGTTGGCCTCGCCGGGTTCCAGGCCAACCGTGCCCTGCGAGAGGTCGACCCACCACTTCGTCACCCGGTCGTACACCCACGGGGCCGTCGTCTTGTCACCCATGAGGGGATCATGCCCTCTGCGCAGGGTGGTGTCCGGGGCTTTCGCCAACCCCGCGTCAGGCTTCCGGGTAGGGCTCTTCGACCATGGCCCGGGCCTGGTCGGGTGGGAGGTAGCGGACCTGGGCGTTGTCCCCCAGTAACGCCTTGGCCCAGCCGGGCCGGTGCGGAGTGCGGGCCCGGCTGCCGGAGCCCGTGGCTCGCGTCAACCCGGGCGCAGGGCCGGGTCGGGCCGTCCTACCGCAGAGTCTCCCGTGGGGGCGGGGTTTCGGCGGAACCGCCCGCCGGACACCACCGGGCCGGGAGACTCGGCGCCGTGACAGCAAAATTCTCGGCGGGCCTGGAGCTGCCCCGGATCCTGCCCGGTGACCCGGCGTGGATCCGGCGCGCCGCCTACCTCTCGGAGGTCTTCGGCCTGGTCGCCCGTGCGGCTGACGTCCGCCCGCACGCCTACCCCCTCCCTGCTCTGACTTTGGAGGTGGCGAGCGAGGCCGTCGGGGACATCGATGTCGCCCTCACCGCCGCCGCAGCAGCAGACGTTCCGCCCCGGGTCGTCCTCTACACCCTCCCCGCCTGGGTCCTGAAGGCCCTGCAGGACGTCCTCACGGCGCTGCGCGCCGCAGCGGTGGAGGGGCCTGCGGACGACTCCAGGTTGCGGGGCACGCTGGTGCTACTGGGGGAGGACCTGGACTACCCCAGGTGTCGGACGCCGGCGGAGATGGCGGCGGACCTGGAGCTGGTGGTGGCGGTGCTGGAACTTGACGGTCCGGCGGTACGGGCGGCGGCCACCGACCTGGCCCTGGGGCGCCTGCGGGCCGACAGCGGTGCGGCGCTCACCGAGGTCTTCGCGCAGTGGGTCGTTCTCGGGGTGCCGCTGTAGGCCGAGCGGTACCCGGCGGCCCGCATCGTTCGCCGGTGGCCACCGTGGCGTCAGCGGGGAGGCGCCGCCGCCGTCGGCCTCGCAGGCCCGGGCACTGGCGGCACGGCCCTTCACCGTGGGGGTGGCGGAGGTGTCGGCCCAGGAGGCTGGCTGGGCGCGTGCCCTATCCGGGAAAGGAAGGCGAGCCTACCCATCCTTGGGTCGATCGACACCTTCCGTGCATCTGCGGTGAACGTGATGTACATCACCCTGTATCGGAATCGCCCCAGGTCAGAGGACTCTAAGTCACCGGACGATCACATTCCGCTAAATATGGCGCCTTGATCCGGTGACGATCGCCTTCCCCCGAACGGTGGAAGGGGTGGAACGCAAGTTCCGCCCGGTTCGAACAACGGGCCCCTGTACCTGTACATCGGAAGGAGCGCCTTGTGGGGCACCACAGGCCCTGGCTCCCGCTGGCAATAGCCGCCGGACCCAGGATGACCGCGAGCACCCGCGCCGCGCGCACAACCGCTCGCACCGCCTCGCAGGCCACGACGGGCCGACAGCCCGTTCCCCGCGTCCCCGCGGAGCCTGACGTGCACGACTCGCAGCCGCACACCCCGTACGGCACCGAGCCCTCGACCCCGGAGCCCGCGCGGCCGGCTCCCCACACCTCCGCGGAGACCTGGTGAACGACCCCTGGGACCAGCAGATCGGACCCGACCCGGTCGAGGCCCTCCCGCGGGACTTCGAGGGCTTCTTCATCGCCTGGCAGAAGAAGTTCCTCAAGTACGCCGACTCCCGGCTGCGCTCCCGAGAAGACGCCGAGGACGTCGTCCTCCGCGCGGCCGCGATCATCCACCGCAAGTGGGACCGGATCCTCACCCACAAGAACCCCATCGCCTTCGCCTTCTACATCCTCCAGCGCCTGATCATCGACTACTGGCGCGACCAGACCCGCCAGGCCAAGGTCGACCACGCCGCCCGCCTCCTCGCCCGCGACAACCCGGTCCACCACCCCAGCGCCGACCTCGCCCAGTTCAACCGCCTCGCCGAATACGAACAGCTCGACCAGGCCCTCGACGAACTCGACGAACACTCCCCCGTCCAGGCCGCCTGCGTCCGGCTGCGCCACCTGGTGGGCATGTCCCACGACGAGATCGCCGTCCTGCTCGACATCACCTCCAGCAAAGCCAAGAACGAGACCTGGATGGGGATGCGCTTCCTCAAGGACAGGCTCGACCGCCCCGCCGGGGCGAAGGGAGAACAGCACCGTGACGACCTTCGAGGGAACCCTCGCGGCTGAAGCCGACCGCCTCGAACAGAAGTACGCGGACCACGACACCGACGCCTTCACCCGCCGTCTCGCCCGACGGATCGCGGAGGAGAGCGCGACGCCGCCCGCCGAGCCCGAACCGGACTGGACGACGCCCGTCGACCAGTCCGCCGCCAGCCGGCCGACCCCGTTGCGCCCGCCTCGGCCGCCCCGCCCGCCGCGGCCCACCCGCCGCAGCATGCGCCGGCGCCGGGCGATCCTGCGGGGAACGCCGCACGCAGCCGCGCTGCCCGGCCGCCCGCGAGCCAGCACGAACCTGGCCGGCGAGCTGACCCGTCTGTGCGAGGACGTCCTGAAGTCCGACCAGATCCTCACCCTGGCCGACTTCGTCGAGGACTACGACGACGTCGGCGCGCGCACCTTCGCCTGCCTCCTCTACGCCCTCGGCAAGATCGACAGCGCGCTGTACTGGTGGAAGTTCGCCGCCGGGGCAGGCGACGGCCTGGCAGCGCACTGCCTGGCCGTGCACCACGCCGCCCTCGGCACCCCCACCGACGCGCGGGTCTGGCGCACCTTCGCCCGGCTGGTCGGATTCAACCCTCTCCACCACCTGCCCCGGCCGGTACGCGCCGGGACGGAGCCCGCCCGCAACCTCGCAGCCACCGTCACCCACAACTCCCAACTCGAACAGTTCCTCGCCCAGCCCGCAGGCCTGCCCCAGGAACTGGTTCTTCGGTAGCGCCGGCTGGTGGTGCCGCTCGCCACACGGCACCACCAGCCGCACGACTGCACCGTCCCGACCACCAGGAGAACGACCGTGTCCCCCGCCCTGCACAACGCCGCGCTCATCACCGCCGCCAGCACCGCCTGGTACGCCGTGGCGATCACCGCTGCGGCCATCACTGCCGTCGCCGCCCGCAACGCCGACCGCCGCCGCGACGCCCGGGAGGTCCTCAAGGTTCTCCTCGTCCGCCGCAACACTCGTTAGTCCCCGGCCATAGCAGGCGTTGGAGGCCGTCGCCCATGGGCGACGGCCTCCAACGCCTTGGGTCGGAGTTGCAAAAGGAAGTCCGGTGACACCGCCTGTTCCGGAGGAGGACGATGTCTCCCACCCGGCCTGCGGAGAGGAAACTGCCCTGTGATCATTTTCGACACGAACGCGCTGAACAACATTCAGCTCGGAAGTCCGCGCGCGGACATCCTGCGCAAGTTCCGGGCCTCGGCCCAGCACAGGGTTGCGGTGCCGTGGATGGTCCTGGAGGAACTGGCCGCGCACCAGGCGAAGGCCTACATGGCCGCGCGGGAGACGGCGCGTTCCGCTCTCAACGCGCTACGCAGGGCAGCGCCGTGGCAGACCGCCGACGACTTCGCCCCGCCGGCCCTGGAACTGCAGCAGTGCCAGGAGTACTGGCGCGAACAGTACGGCGCGCTCTTCGACGACATCGTCGAGACCGGTGCCGAGGCGGCCCGCCAGGCACTCGTACGGGAAGCACTCGCGCTGCCTCCGGCCGAGCGCTGGAAAGAGAAGTCCATAGGCGGCCGTGACGCTGCGATCTGGTTCTCCATCCTGGACTTCCTGCGGGCCAACCCCGAGGAGGAGGTCTGGTTCGTGACCGAAGACGGCGACTTCGGGGACGGCCGCGCCTACCCCTACCCGATGAACCAGGACCTCGACGACATGGCCAGCCGCCTGCACAGGATTTCCGGCTTCGACGAGGTTATCTCCCGCTTCACCGAGACCATGGACGACCAGCAGGCCGACGCCGAGAGCGAGGCCTTCCTGCGCTCCTCCCTGGCCGTGGAGACCATCGCTCAGGCGGCGGCCGACCTGCTGCACTCCCTGTTCGGATTCGCCGGGACCGGGAGCGGCGATCGGGAAACCCGGTGGCAGAGCTTCGCCATCCCTCCCCAGAACGGCCTCCTGAGTTTCGGGAACGCGAAGGGGCACCAGATCGGCGAAGACGTCTGGTACACCGCAGAGACCACCTGGCTCCTTCACGGGATTGCGCTGGAGGCCGAGCAGGACGGCATGGACAACGTCACGTGCATCTGGAAGGTGAAGCTGCTGTTCTCCACCGCCGAGGCCCAGAAGGCACCGACGATCCTGTACACCGAGGCGCCGGCTGCCGCAGACACCGCCGACGAGTCGGTCAGCGCTATGCTCGCGACGCTCGAGGAAGCGCTTCTGCGGGAGACAGAAGAGAGGGCACGAGGCCGAGACCACAAGCGGCTGACCGTCAGCGAGGTAGCGGCCTTGACGGGCATGTCGTCAGCCCAGGGCGTCCTTGGGTACAACATCGTCGCAGGGGCCACGATCGCGAAGGCGCTCACCTCTTCCCCCAGCATCGACGTTGCGGGTACGGTGCCAGCCTGGCGGCAGTCATTCCTCAGTACCTCTGTCTCCAAAGAGATTCTCCGGGGTATGGGAACTGCCGCCTCCGATGCGATCATCCGGAGTATCGGAACTGCCGCCTCCGATGCGATCATCCGGAACCTGGCGAAGCCGTAGACCGTCCCGGAAGACAACCCGGATACCCAACTGGGCAATCGGCCCACCGACCGGGACGGGGTGGACCAAGGCGGTCACGACGGTGGCCGCCCCGGTCCGACCGGCGCTCAGCTCAGGAGCGTGTAGACATCCCCGGCCACGGAGGAACCCTTGGTGGGCCAGGCACATGAAGGTCGAAAGGCCGCCACCCGCAGGTGACGGCCTCCAGTGCTTTCTCAGGGCCCCGGCAGCCCACCGCCGACCAACGACGCCAGCCCGGCCGGGACTGCCCGCTACGCCCACTCGACGCCGTGCTCGGCGAGCTGCGCGAGCTGGCCCGGGGTCAGCTTGGCCCGGCGTGCCTTCTGGTTGTTGAGCCAGGCGCCCAGCGCGAAGTGCGACACCACCACCTGCTCCTCGCCACCGGGGCCGACCTCCGCGGCCTCCACCGGCTCCTTGTGCGGGCGGGGCACCCGGGGATGACGCTCCCGCTCGACGAACTGGGCGAGCGCGGCGACGCCCTGGGCAAACCGGTCCGCGCGGGAGACCTTCGGCTTCGCCGCAGCCGCCGCCCGTGCGGCGGCCAGCTCCTGGTCCTCCTCGACGGCGATTGCCGTCAGCAGGTCCTGCTGCTCCTGGTCGAGCCCGGCCCACCCGGCCCGCTGCGCCCGTACCCACCGCCCGAGCGCCTCGCCCTCGAACTCCGTCTCCACCGGCAGGCGCGCCCAGTCGACCCGGCCGTCGCACTCCAGCCACCACTGCCGGGCCACGGCGTAGGACCGCTGCCAGGTGATCGGCCAGCGCGGGCACCACCATGGGTCGATCTCCTCCAGCGCCGCCCTGCGCTCCGCATCCAGCGCCCCGGGCTCGCCCTCGGGCACCTCGGCCGCCGCCCGAAGGCCAGCGAGCCAGGCCCCGATCGCGTACCCGCCCACCGCCGCCCGCGCCGGCGCCGCCAACGAGCCGCCGTGCTCCTTCGCCCAGACCCGCGCCCAGTCCAACCCGGCCTCGAACCGCGCGTCCGACACGGACCAGATCATGCCGAGCTGCTCCAGCATCTCGACGCGGTGACGCGCCAATTCGCCGTTCGCGTATTCCACCCGGCGCTGTGTGAGCCATTCACCAAGCCGGAAATTCTCGTTCTCACCGACCCGCGCGGAATACGGAACATCGAGCCCGCCGGTCTCCTCGTACCACCGCCGAGCGTGCCCAAGACCCTCACGCCAGAGCTGATTCTCACCCGTCAGAACACGGGTCGAGATGAACAGCGCCAGCACGTCCGAGCCGACCGGCGACTGGAACCGCACCGGCAGCGAGAACGACGGCGAACCCTCACTCACCCCCGGCGCCACCTGCGTCTCAGCGCTACGCCCGGTGGTGCGCCTGCCGGACTTCTGGGGCACGGCCAGGGCCTCGACCACCCGCGCGTCGTGCGACCGGATCGCACTGAGGATCTTGACGAGCGGCGAATAGGAGTCCGACTCAAGAATGTTCCCGGGCGCCTCGCCGGGCTTGAGGAACACCGGCACGATCAGGCTGGCGGTCTTCCCCTCGTCCGGCTTCATGCGAAGGGCCCGGCCGATGGCCTGGACGATATCCACCATACTTCCCCGGCCTTGGAGCAAGACTGCATCTGCGTTCGGAATATCTACACCCTCGCCGAGAACCTTGCAGTTCGACAGGACGGCGTGCGCCAGTCCCTCGTTCTCCTCGGCCGTCCCGAAGTCCTCGATGATCTCCTTGCGGAAATCCACCTCGTGCTCACCGGAAAGCCACTGAGCCCAGAACTCCTCCGGGTATTTCGCCGGGTTCTCGGTGTGCAGCCGGTCCACGGCCTGGTTCAGCGTCTCCGAGAAATACCGCGCCTCGATCGTCCGGTTGTGGAACGTGATGACCCGGCGCAGTCGCCGCTCCACGATCGTCTTGACCAGCCCGGCCTGGATGGCGGCGATCCGTTCGGCCGGCACCTGGTCCTCCTCGCCGTCCTCCGCCTCGCCGACCCCCGGCCCCCACGGCACCGGCTGCCTCGATGCCGCCTCGCGGTCCGCGCCCGGGTCGCGCAGCTCCAGCACCACCACCTCGAACGGCGCCAGGAGCTTGCGGTCGATCGCCTCCGCCAGGCCCAGGGAGACGACCTGCGGCCCGTAGATCCGCTGGTCGTCCATGGAGCAGGCCAGTTCCTCCGGAAGCGGCTGGTGCGCGCCCTCACGCCGCTTCATGCCGGCCTTCGGCGGCGCCCACACGCGCGGCGTCGCCGTCATGTACAGCCGCCGCAGCGCCGGGATTCGGTCGTTGTCGTGTACGACCGTCCAGGTCTTCTCCGCGTGGCCGGAGGAGCGGTGCGCCTCGTCGCAGACCATCAGGCCCAGCGGCGGCAGCGCCGTGCCGCGCTCGGCGTAGTAGTCGTAGGCGCCCTCTACGGCCCCCGCCGAGGCGTAGGTGGCGAACAGGGTCAGCGGCCGGCGCCTGCGGGCGGCCTGCTCGATCCACCACCCGATCTGCCGTCCGCCGGTGCTCGCCCGGACGCCGAACGGCAGCTCGCCCACGGCCAGCGAGCACACCGCGTGCATCTCCCCGGCCCGCCCGCCCCGGCGCCATTCCCGGATCATCTGCACCAGCAGGTCCAGCGTGGGCACCACGACCAGGACCACGCCGCGGGGCGCCAGCTTCTGCCCGGCCGCCGCCCCCACGAAGCTCTTGCCCGAGCCCGTGGCCATCTGCGCGGTCACCCGCAGCCCCGCCGGCGCGCTCTGGCCCGGACGGAGTGTCAGGCCCCGCACGATCGCCTCCAGAGCCTCCACCTGGTGGTGGCGAAGGGTGATCTCCTCGGGCTCCTGATCCTCCGCCAGGAAAGTCTCCACGCTCACAGAAAAGTTCTCCCCTCGAATGCCCCAGGCCGGACCCGGGATCTGACAGGAACTGCTGACGGTGCGTTTCTGATACATTCACCGGCCGGGCCGAGAGGCCAGAGCGGACGGGAATCAAAGCCAATTGAGAGCGGCTTTCGGTAGCCTATCAGTCAGCCCCGAGAAAAACCGGGAAATCCCGGAAATGTCGAGGGCGGCCCCCACATCCGGCAGGATTCTCTGACAGGGCCAAACTGATACACTGGTCACCGTTGCTCACCCTCCGAGGGTAGCGCACCCCGGCCCCGTCCGGGGCCGAAATTCTGGTCTGGACCACGGTCCAGACCAATACGGGAGGAGCGAAGCTGACCCGCACGCGCCCCCGAACGTCCACTGCTCCCCCAGTCAGCCCGTCGTGAGTCCAGCCAAATGCCCAGCTCAACCGTGTGAATGAGCATCAGTCCACCGGGCATCATGGAGCGAAGCGGAGTGGTGCCGGCCCGGACGCGGAGCGTCGGGCCCACCCGGGCGGAGCCCGGGTGCGGACACGCGGAGCGGGTCCGCTGCCTGACCGAAGGTCAGGCGCGAACGGAGGGCCGAAGGCCCGTAGGGACC
>NZ_JBHVVE010000038.1:0-69437 GCF_042883725.1 Kitasatospora sp. NPDC058184 | reverse complement strand
GGCCGTCGAAGCACCCTAGACAGCGGGCGGGACGGCGCGCAGCCGCTGGTGCCAGCCGCCGGGCCGAACGGGCCCGGACCGCCTGGCTCAGGCGTCGTTGCGGCTCGGGGTCAAAGGTAGGGCCCCGGGGGTCGGATCCTGGAGCGGATCGGCGGGCGGGCGCGGGCCCAGCGGGTTCCATCACGGTGGGACGGTAACGGAACACCACGAACAGGCCTCCGCCGTGCACGCCACGGCTCCGGGAACACGACGGCCCGGCCCCGGCCCTGTGCGGGGCCGGGGCCGCGGGCTCGCTCACTTCCCCGGGGTCGTGTCCGGCGGCAGCGGGTGTTCGTTCCGCTCGTGCCAGATCAGGGAGATGGTGCGGGTGCCCTCGTAGTCGAAGACGTCGGCGTTCGCGGAGGTCACGGTCACGTCGGGCCTGCCGGGCATCTGGACGCGGGTCAGGACGGCGTTCTGCAGGGGGACCCGGGCCCAGGCGGCCCGGCTGGTGCAGCCGGTGAGGGTCACGAGGCCGTCGTCGTGGCGCAGGTGTGCGTCCTTGAGGGTGATGGTCTGTCCGTCGGGGAGGGTGAGGGTCGCGGTCGGCCCGAGGGCGGTCTCGGGCTGGTGGCGGCTGATCTTGCCGTGCCGGTGGAGCCAGGCCTCGGCGTCGGCCGGCGGGAACTGCGGGCTCTGGTCGGTGCCGCCGACGGGTGCGGGGAAGTCGGGGTGGTGGCGGCGCCAGTTCGTCACGGCGGCCCGGCCGACGCCGGCGACGCGGGCGATGCGGATGAGGGTCGCGGTGGGTTCGGGCCACAGGAGCGGGTCGGGCATGTCGGGCACGTCGGGCACGGGGTTCTCCCTGGGGATGGGGCCCGCCGCCGGCGGGCGGCGGGCCGGGGCGGGCGGGGTCAGCGGCGGTCGATGTCGGACACCCAGGCCGCGCAGACGGCGGCGACCTGGACCAGCTCGGTGCGCAGCTTGGCCGGGTCGCTCTCGGCGAGGGCTTCGTGGACCTCTTCCAGGAGGATCGAGCGCCAGTCGATGCCGCCGGTGTCGGCCAGGTGCTGGCAGTGGGCGCGGGCCTGGTCGGCCTGTTGGCGGGTGCCGGGGCCGCCGGTGCCGTCGGGGTGGCGCTGGTCGCCCCAGCGGGCGATCTGGCGGGTGCGTTCGGCGTCGAGTTCCTCGGCGAAGCCGGCGGTGCCGGGGGTGGTGAACAGGTGCGGGTGCACAGGGTTCTCCCTGGGGTGGGTGGCCGGGAGCGGGGGTGGCCGCTCCCGGCCGGTGGTCCAGCGGTTCGGCGGCGGCCACCGGGTGGCGGCCGCCGGGTGGCCGGTCAGCCGGCGGCCACCGGGTGGCGGCCGCCGGGTGGCCGGTCAGCCGGCGGTGGTCGGCTCTTCCTGTGGGGCGGTGGCGGCCATGCGGCGCAGGAGGAGGTGGAGGCGGTCGGCGGTGCCGGGCGGGGTGGGACGGCGCAGTTCGCCGGTGGTGGGGTCGAGGTCGGCGCGCCAGTGGGCGGCCGCGTGGCGGGCGGTGTGCACGCGGCCTTCGGGCAGGGCCAGGGCGGGCAGTTTGAGGCGTTCCAGGGCGGCCTGGAGGGGGTCGAGGGCGGCGGGCGTCCAGACCACGACGGTGCGGTCGGCGAGCAGGGCGGCCAGGTCCGCGGCGGCCGGGCCGGGGTCCAGGGCGTCGGCGGGGGCGCCGGGGGTGCGGGGGCCGGTCAGGCGCAGCAGGCGGTTGTAGAGGGTGTGGCCGGTGTGGTCGAGGGTGGTGATGTGGGCGGCGGCCGGGGGGCGGGGGTTGCCGCCGGCGGTGGGCTGGCCGGGGGTGTAGTCGATGTGGAGGACGGCCAGGTGCTCGTCGGCGAGGAGGCGGGCGGCGGCGTGGGCGGCGTCCCGTCCGGCGGCGTGGGCCTCGGCCTGGCGGGTGCGCAGGCGGGTGATGTGGGTGCAGGTGCCGCACAGGGCGCGGCCGTCGTCGGTGGGGGTGCAGGGGGTTTCGGGGCGGGCGCCGCACTCGGCGCAGACCCTGGTGGTGGTGCGGCGGGCGGCGGCCGCGACGAGCTGCGCGGCGGAGGCCGCGGTGGGCACGGACTCGTGCAGGTCGTACAGGTCCCAGGGGCCCTTGCGGCCGGCGGGGTTGCGGGCGGTGACGACGGCGCGCACGGGGCCGGCGGGCTGGCGCGGGAGGTCGAGGGCGGCGAGCTGGGTGGCGGTGCGCAGGTGGGCGGGCACCTGGCCCCACCAGGTGTACTCGGGCAGGGGTGCGGGGAGTTGCTTCATGAACTACTCCTTGGCTGCTGGGAGTTGGTTGTCCTGCGGGTTGAACGACGGCGGCCGCGCCGGGTGGTGGCGGCCGCCCCGGGCTTGGTCAGCGGTGCAGAGTCAGGTGCCGAACGACGTCGACGTAGCCGCCGGAGGTGGCGATCGAGTGCCCCTCGACCGGGGGGCGGGGCGCTGCGGGCAGGCCGGCGTCGTGCAGGAACCAGGCGGCCTGCTTGGTGCGGTGGCGTGTCAGTTCGCTGTAGAAGGCGCCGGCCTCGCGCTGGAGGAAGTCGATCGCGGCGGCCGAGGGGCAGGGCGGGTAACAGGCCAGTGCCAGGCGCTCGATGGCGCGCTCCCAGTCGGCGAGGTAGCCGTTCACCACCGCGATGACCTCCAGCGCGTGTACGCGGCGCTGCGCCGGGGTGCGGTTGAGGCCGGTGTAGGGTCCGTCGTCCTCGTCGAGGAACGACTCCTCGTAGTCGTGGGTGGCGCAGCCATCGAGGGCGTCGGGGATGCCGGCGGCGAGGGCGAGGTACTCGGCCGCGGCTTCGTGGTAGTCGGCCGGCAGGGCGGCGAACACCTCGGCGTAGACGGTGGAGTTCAGGGCGTCGGCGGCGGTGAACTCCGAAAACGGTTCGCCGAGCAGCGGGAAGGTGCCGGTCATGGTCGCTCTCCTCCTGGTGGGCTGGCGCGGCCGCGGCACACGCCGGGCGCGGGGTGCGGGACGGTTCGGCGGTTCGGTGGCGGCCGCCGCCGGGTGGCGGCGGCCGGTCCTGCGGTCAGAGTCGGCGCGGCGGCGGGGCCGGGGGCGGCGGCGGGGCGGGGGTGAGCGACTGGTCGGCGCAGCGGGCGATCTGGTGGTCGCGCACGGCGCACTCGGGGCCGCGGTCAAAGGCCACGACGTACGGGAACGGGGCCGGGGAGCGGCGGACCAGGGTGACGACGCCGAGCGTTCCGGCCGGGACGGCGGCGTGGGTACGGGCGTCCACTTCCCAGTACTCCTCGGCGGCCAGGTCCTCGTCGATCCACGACGTCCGGAGCGGTTCCAGCAGCTCGACGCGGTCGCCCTCCTCCAGGCTCAGGTGGGCGGTGCGGACCCGGGCGTGGTAGCGGAGCAGCTGCACCAGGGCCCGCTCGCGGTCGGCCGGGTCGGCCAGCACTCCGGGGTCCAGGAGCAGCACCGGCGCGCTCGGCGGCGGGCTCGGCGGCGAGGACGGGCTCGGGCTCGGGCTCGGCGGCGGCGCGCTCGGAACCGGCGTGGTCGGCGGCACCGGCGTGCCCGGCGACGACGAGGCGGTCGCTGGCGCGCCCGTCGGCGGGATGGTCGGACGGGGCGAGGGCTCGGTGGTCGTGGTCACGGCCGGCCTTTCGGGTCGTCGGGACGGGGACGGCCGGGACGGCGCGGGCTCATGCCGTCGGCCAGGTCGCGCAGGTGGTGGACCGCCTCGTCCCAGCCCTGGCCGTACCAGTACGGACCGGTCAGCGCGGTCGGGTGGTGCGGGACGGCCTCCAGCAGGTCCGCCGCCCGGTGCCAGGAGACGGCGAGCGCCGTCCGCATCCGGTCGAACTCGGCGACCATCGCCGCCAGCTCCGGGCCGGGCGGCAGGCCCGGGTCGGTCCCGGCCGCCAGGTCGCGGCGCAGCCGGGCCACGGCGAGGCGGGCCAGGCGGGCGGCTGCTCGGCGGTCTCGATGGTGGTCACGGCTGGCGAGGCGCTCGCGGCGTCGTCGTCGAGCTGGCCCTGGTCGCCGTCGCCGGTGCGGTCGGCGGTGTCCATCAGGCGCCGAGGCCGATGTGGGAGACATAGGTGTAGGCGCCCCAGTCGGAGTCGAGGTCGGCGATGATGTCGTCCCAGATCTCCTCCATCTTGGTGATGTCGCCGGTGGTGAGGGCGTCGACGGCTTCGTCCCAGACGTAGCGGACCTGGAGCGGGCGGATGCGGAGGTTGTCGCGGCGGCGGGGTTCGTCGACCACCTGCTGGTTGATGGGGTGGATCTCGACCTTGGTGCCGCGGCCGCCGTTGTTGAGGTGGTCCTTGAGGATCTGGGGGTTGGCCAGGACGTTGCGGGCGCGCAGCGTCCAGTAGGCGGTGTCGATGGCCTCCAGGTTGACGGGGCGGGGCATGCGCAGGCCGTGGCGCCAGGCGCGCAGGGTGGCCGGGTTGGCGCTGCTGCCCGCGTCGGCGAGGGCCTCGGCGAGGGCCTCGCGTCCGCCCCGGTGTTCCATCAGGTAGCGCATCCGGGCCATCAGGCCGCGGCGGGTGCTGGGCGGGGATTTGATGCCGCCTTCGATGATCATGCGTTCCAGGGCGTCCTCCAGGGCGCGGCCGAGGGCGACCTTCCCGTGGACGTTTCCCCGGTCACGGTCAGCGCCGTACTGTCCGAAGTTCTTCCAGCCATCCGTCGACATTTAGGCGCTCCGATTCCGGGTGCGGGGCAGGGTGTACTGGTCCTTGAGTTTCAATTGCGTGGTCAGGCGGCCCTCTTCGAAAACACCGCCCGCGCTCTTTCGCCATTCGCCGCCGGTGACGTGGAGTTCGTCGGTACCACGCAGCGCGACGACGGTGAGTCCGGCTTTGTGGGCGCGCTGGGATTTGTACCACAGGTTCGCGAATGCCTGCGAGCGGATGATGTGCATCCAGTCGGGGCGGCGGATTTCGCGGTTGTAGGTGGATTCGCCGATGGTGGACGCGAATTTCGCGTACATGGCCTTGACGTACTTTTCGGTGACCGTGTCGCCGTCAGCGATGGCGTTTTCGCGGGCGGCGGTGAGGACGCGGCGGAACTTCTCCAGCAGGCCCTCGGAGCTGCCGGACGTCCAGGCCTCGGTGATGTGCGGGGCCTCGGCGAGGCCTAGCTTGTGGCAGCGGATCAGCAGCCGCACCGTGGCCTCGTCCAGGAGCACCGGGCCGGTCTCGTGCCTGTTGCCGATCGGGTCGGGCAGATGCGGGTGCTCCCAGGCGGGGCGGGCGGGGAGCAGGTAGACGCCGGAGCGCTTGGGGTCCCAGCCGCCGTCCGGGCGGTGCTGCAGGGCGCCGATCGGCAGGTGCGTCTTCAACGCGGAGCAGTAGGCGGCGTTGGTGTCCAGGACGTCCACCGTCACCGGGTCGGCGCCGGCCTTGAGGGCGGCCATGAGCGGGGCGTTCTCCCACTTGTGGCGGCCCTCCCAGATTTCGTCCGCGCCGTTCCGGGATTTCTTCGACAGGAATTCCAGGCGCTC
The DNA here is from genome assembly GCF_042883725.1 of Kitasatospora sp. NPDC058184. Lineage (NCBI taxonomy): Bacteria > Bacillati > Actinomycetota > Actinomycetes > Kitasatosporales > Streptomycetaceae > Kitasatospora > Kitasatospora sp. NPDC058184. The sequence goes on along the minus strand of NZ_JBHVVE010000038.1, from coordinate 63,973 downwards.
CGGATAGGCGGTGTGCTCATAGGCGGCGCCGACCCGGGTCGCGTCGAACAATTCCATCGCGGCCGGGATCGCCTTCTTCTCCAGCGCTTTTTCCGCCGCCTCCAGGTCGCCGTCGTGCTCTTCCAGGGCCCGCTCGACCGCCGAGGTGATCATGTCGAGGTAGTAGCCGAGCTCGCGGCCGGTACCGGCATACTCCCGGGCCCGGGCCGTCGGGCCCGAACGCGGCGCAGCGGCCGGGACGGCGGCGGCCGGAGCCGCGGGCGCGGGTCCGGGCGCGGTGGTCACCGGGGTGGTGGTCACCGGGGTGGTGGCCGGGACGGCGACGGCCTGGTCGACGCCGGCGGCCGGGACGGCCAGAGCGGACGGCTGCTGCTGTTCGGCGGCCTGGACGGGCTCGGTCGCCGGGGGGACGGGGGCGCACCAGCCGCCGAGGTGGAGCGGGCGGCCGCCGATCCGGTGGCGCATCGGCCGGCCGCACTGCTCGCACGGCACTGCGGGGTGAACGGCGACCGCACCGGTGGGGGCCCGGTCGTAGTCCGCGTTCGGCACGCCCTCCAGGGCGGCGTCGACGAGCAGCTGCTCGGCGGCGGACGCGGACGCGGCCGGCTCCGTCGGCGTCGGGACGGGGGCGGACGCGGGCTCGGCGGCCTGGTCGACATCGGCGGGCACGGCCGCGGAGGCGGGCGCGGCAACGGGGGCACAGGCGCCGCCCAGGTGGCTCGGGCGGCCGTGGATCCGGTGGGTAACCGCGAGTCCGCAGCGCACACACGGCGCGGGCGGATAGACCATGGGGTGGCCGTCCGGGTGACGGTCGGCGTAGGCGTCGTAGACGACACCGGCCTCGCCCGGGACCGGGGCCTGGGCGGCCGGAACGGCAGCGGGCCGGTGCTCGATGGCGTCGCCCCGGTCGGCGGACAGCGGCCGGTCATCGGCGGAGGCGGCCTCGGCGGGGAGCGGGCCGGTGACCACCGGGGCGGGCGCGAAGGTCGCCGGCACCGGCAGGGGTTCCGGCTGCGGGGCGGCGGTGCCGGGGGGCCAGGTCATGGACAGGGCGGCGTGGGTGGGACCGGCGAGCAGGTCCAGCGGCCCCATGCCCCAGTGCCGGGCCAGCGCGTCGACCTCGTCCAGGGACCACGGCTGCGCACCGGACTGACGGCGGGAGACCTTGTCCTGGGTCAGCTCCAGGGCGGCGGCGAGCTCGCGCTGGCTCTCCCCGGTGCGCTGCCTGATCGCCGCGATCGTGAGCCGAAGCGTTTCCAATGTGCTGAGCGTCATGCAAGCATCCTATCCATCATCAATGGATATATTCCATGGATTGCGCGCTCCATCACTCTAATGAGTGATGGAGCGCAGCGGGCACGCGCGGCCCGGGGCCCGCTCGGGGTCTCTACAGGGACCGCGGGTGCCTGTGGCCCCTCACGGGGAGCGCTGCCGCCAGCGTTTGACGGTGCTCGCCCCGACGCCGATCCGTTCCGCGGCGGCACGGCTCGGCAGGTCGCGGGTGGCGGCGATCGCGTCTGCCATCGACGCGAAGCCCGCTGCCCGGGCGGTGGCCTCCAGGGTGTTCCTGCGGGCCTGCTGGGCGGCCGGGAGGGTGCGCAGGGCCGCGGCCCTGCGGGCGGCCCGTACGGCGGGGAGGCCGTCGGTGCCGGCGCGGGCGGCGGCCGAGCGGCGGGCGAGGACGTCGGGTGCGGGCGCCGCGGCCCGCATCGGTGCGAGCAGGTCCGGGTCGGTGGCCATCGCCTCGATGCGGGTCGCCGACAGGGTGCTCCGGACGTCGGTGGCCATCAGCGTGGCGCCGGCGGGCAAGGCGTGCTGGGCTCGGTACTGGGCGGCCGACATCTCATGGACGCGGGCGAGGTGCGGTGCGAGGGAGCGGAAGCGGCGGCCGCACTCCAGGCAGGTGACCAGCCCGTCCGTGTCGGCGCCGTCCGGGCGCCGCGAGCGCACCCCGGTGGTCGGCCGGGCGGCGGCGAGCAGGGCGTCCAGCTCCCACAGCAGCGCGCGGCCGCGCCGGCGGCAGGCCACCGGGTCGGGCCAGCGGCCGCACTGCTGCTGCATCACGACCTTCAGACTGCCGGGGGCGTAGCCGAGGAGGGGCTCGGCCTCCCGCCGGGTGACCAGGCGGGAGGCGGCGTCGGCGGTGTCCATGCGGTCAGCGGCGCCCGTCGCGGATCTGGTAGAGCCGGGCGCGGGTGAGGCCGGCGGCCTTCTCCAGGTCCTTGACCCTCACCTTCGTGTCCTTCCGGTTGAGCATCGCGGAGCGGATAACCCGGTTGAACTCGTCGTCGGCGGCGGCCTTCACCTTGTCCCGGTTGCGGCGCGCGTCCTCGACGGCCTGGAGGACGTCGGCGGCCGGCCCGGCGAGCGGCTCCGACTCGGCGTCGGCGTTCAGCTGGGCGGCCAGGACCTCCCACTGGCCGACCAGCGGACGGCCGTCGTCGTCGGTGTCGACCTGGTCGGCGAGCGCGGCGAGGTCCTCCTTCGTCACCGGGGCGAGGTCCTCGCCCCGGTCGATGACCGCCGCCAGGCCGGAGGCCTCCCACAGCTCGCGGACCTGCTCCGCCGTGATCGTGTGCGACATGCCGGTCTCCTGCCTGCCGGCGCCACTTTATGTGTAGCGCGCTTGACATTTAGTCTGGACCACCATGTGCTGAAGTGTCAAGCGCGCTACACATCAAGTGGCGTCCGGGGATGTCGATCCTGGAGGCACGGCCGATGGGCGGGAGTCAGCTGCCACGGGATCCGAGGCGGTGGTCAGTCCAGGCGGAAGGCACCCTCGGGCAGGGTCGTCGTCCGGACCGGGGACTGAAGCCGCCCAGGCCCCGGTGCACGCGTTCGGGGGCGCCCGCGAGGCGCCCCCGAACGCTGCCGGCCTGTCGGCCGGCGGGCCGGCTCCCCTGCAACCGGGCGCGGCCGTGGTCCCGGGACCGGTAGTGGGCTGCGGCCGGGAGGACGTGAACAATCTGTCGGCTTTCGGGGGCGGCGCATCGGGTTGCGACAGCCTTTGGCAGGACACCGAACCTGGCCTGGCCGGCGCGGGCGGCTCGCCGATGCGGCGTGAACAGGGTCGATGAGCTGCGCATCGGCCGCCATTTTTGCATCGCGAACCGGACAATCACGCAAAAAGCCAAGGGTGGCGCGAACAGCAGGCAAAAAAACGGACAAGTGTCGCGGTGCCGAGTTCGCTGACGCCCTGCCATGACGCTGACCTGCACAGATCTGTTTCTGCTGGGCCAGGTTGTTGCAAGGCATCGCCTTGATAGCCACCCGGCTGGCCTTCCGGCGCGCCACGGTGCCCAAGAATTCTGACCGATGGTGAGCGGGGAGCTGCAACCTCCCCTTCCCCAGCGCACGTTGTGGGCTGCCCTAGGTTCGGAGGATCTTGATGGAAGTACCGCGCAGGTGCCGCGAGAGCGGCAACGGAGGCCGGCCCGTACCCACCGCCGCCGTCGTTCTCACGGTGGCGGTCCTGGCCCTGTTCGTCCTGCTGGCGGCAATGGGCCTGTCGGCCGACACCATCATCGCGCTGTCGAGCGCGGCCGTCCTGACAGCGGCCGAGCTCGTGAGACGGCTGGTGTCCGCCACCTCGGGACGACGGCGCAGGTGACCGTCGATGGTGGGAAGGCCACGGCAGGCGGTCGCCGCAGGAGCGGTCGCCGGAGAACTCGCCGAGTTCCTGCAAGCCCTGAGCACTCAGGGCGGGAAGACGTATACACAGCTGTCCGCCGCGACGTCGCCGCAGATCTCCGTGGCAACGCTCTGCCGGGCGGCGTCCGGGAAACGCCGACCCAAGCTGACGGTCGTGCGCGCCTTCGTCCTCGCCTGCGGCGGAACCCCGTCCGAGCTGCGAAAGGCAGAACGGCTGTGGCGCCGCACGCCGCCCGCAGCGCCCCCCGGCCGCGGCAAGCGGCCTGGCACCCGATGGCGCGAGCCCGAGTCGCTGAGCAACGAGCATCAGCTCGGCGACCTGATGCGCCTGGCCCGGACGCTCAGCGGCAGCCCGTCGCTGCGCACGGTCCAGGGCCGGGCCGACGCGCTGGGGGTGAGCCTGTCCAAGAATGCGCTGGGCCACGCCCTGCGCCAGGGATCGCTGCCCAGCCGACAGCTGTTCTGCGCCTTCATGCGGGTGATCTCGGACTTCGACGGTTCGCCCGCCGCCAGGTACGAGGCCGAGGTCTGGGAGGAGTTGTGGGACCGGGTCCGCACGGACCGGTACCCGCCGGCGCCCAGCGGCCCGCTCGCCCGCGCCGTGCAGAAGGAACCGGGGGCGGGAAGCCGGGCCTCGGCTGCGGTCACGGGCGGGACGGGCCCGGTCAGGCGGCGGCCCAGGCGGGCCCCGTCCCGGGCCTGGGTGAGGCCGGGACCGGTACGGAAGTTCAAGGACTGGCTGCACGAGCTGTACGCCACGGCCGGCATGCCGTCGCTGACGGACATCGTCGCCGCGGTCCGGACGGACGACACGCTGGCCGCCGTTCCCGCACGGGACAGCGTGAACCGGCTGCTGCGCTCGTCGTCCCTCGGAAGCCAGGCGGACGCGGTGGCGGTGGCGGTCGTCCTGGCCCGCATGGCGGGCAAGGAGCCGGTGACGGAGTTTGAGCGCGCCCAGAGCCTGTGGATCCAGGCCGCCGTCGTCCGGCCGTACGGGTACGCGGTGAGCGAGATGACCGACCCCTTGGTCCTCGGCGTTCGGGAGACGTTCTCGCTGCCGGACGCCGAGGGCCCGTTGTCGGTCCTGGCCCCGTACATCAGGCGCCATCACGATCACGAGATCGGCAACGCCGTACGGCGGGCCGTCGAAGGCCACAGCACGATGGTCGTCGCCCGCGGGAAGCAGGCCACCGGCAAGACCCGCAGCTGCTGGGAATCCCTCCGGGGGCTGCCCGGCGGCTGGCGCCTGTGGCATCCCGCAGACCCGTCCAGCGGGAAGCAGGTGGTGGAAGCGCTCTCCCAGGCCGGACCCGAAACGGTCGTGTGGCTCGACCGCATCGACCGGTACCTGGACCCCGCGCGGTGCCAGGCCGCCGGAGAGATCCACGCCGAGATCCAGGACGCCCTGCACGACCCGCGCCGGGCCCCCGTCCTGATCATCGGCACCATCTCGTCCACGGCCGACATCCTCACCAGGTCCGGCGGCCTCACCTCGTCGCTCGACTCCCTCACCCGCACCCTGATCGACGACTCGGCCGTCGACGTCCCGGACCGCTTCGCCAGGGGCGATCTGGAAGACCTGGCCGAAGCCGCCGAACGGGACCCCCGACTGGCCCTGGCCGAGTCCAACGCCCGCGGCTCCGTGACCCAGTTCCTCGCCGCCGACCGGAACGCGGACCCGATGCTGAAGGCCCGCGCCCTCCACAAGGCGGTCGGACAGGGAGACACCAACGCCCTGTTCATGGGCGGAGTCCTCCTGGAGCAGTCGGGAAGGCTCAGGGAGGCAACCGCCTGGTACCAGCGGGCCGCCGAGGCCGGCGACGTCCTGGCCATCGAACCGGCGGCCACGCTCCTGAGCGAGGGCGACCGCCCCCACGAGGCGATCAACTGGCTGTGCACCCTGGCCGAGGCCGGCGACGCCAACGCCGCGATCGCGGCCGCCAGGCGCCTCCTGCGGGCCGGCCTCGACCACGAAGCGGTGAAGGTCTACCAGCGGGCCTTCGAGGTCAGCGGGAACCACGACGCGCTGCGCGCGGCGGCCTCGCTGATGTCGCGCACCGGACGGACGGAGGAAGCGGTGGAGTGGCTCCGGGCCCAGGCCGCGCGGGGACACCCGATCGCCTTGCGCGAAGCCGCACGCCTGCTGTGGGGGACGGGAGACACCACCCGGGCCCTGCGCTTCTACGCGGACGCCGGATCAGCCGGCGACCCGGAAGCCTGGCGTGACGCCGCCGAGCACCTGGAGAGGCTGGGGCGGGACGACGAGGCGATCATCATGTACCGGGCGGCGGCGGGAAAGGGGGACAACCTGAGCGTGCTTCCGCTGGCCGACCTGCTCGCGGCCAGAGGGCGGCACGACGAGGCCTTGGAGATCTACCTCAAGATCGCGTCCAAGGGAGACCTCGCGGCGATCTGGCGCGCCGCCACCGTGTACCGGACGAGCAGGCGACCCAAGCGCGCGCTCCACTGGTTCCGGAAGGCGGCCAGGAAGGGAGACCCGAAGGCGTTCATGCAGATCGGGCTGATCCTGCGGGACAAGTGCGAGTCGAACGACCGGCCCGTGAACCAAAAGGACGTGGACAAGGCGGTCGCCGCGTTCACCAGGGCCGCCGCCGTCGGGGAACGACACGCCCACCGGGAAGCGGCATGGCTGCTGTGGAGGCAGCGCGGCACGGTGGCGGCCGAGGCCTGGCTCCAACAGCGGGTCGACGCCAAGGACGAACGGGCCGCACGCGAGCTGGGCGACTTCCTCCGCGAGGCGGGAAAGCCGAAGCACGCCCTGGCGTGGTACTCGAAGGCCGCCGACGACGGCAGCCGGTCCTCCGCCGCACGTGCCCTGCACCTCCAGGCGAAACTGCCCTGACCCCTCAACGCCCTCCCCCGCCAGGCCAGGGCGTCAGCGCACGGTTCGGACGGCGGCTCCATCCCCCGAGCTGCCGTCCGAACCGGCCGCCGCAATCCCCCGCAACCGGCCAACCGCGAGCGGCCTCGCCGGCACCGCAGGCCTTACTCCTGGTCAGGAACAGCCTTGATCGTGCGCCGGCGACGGGCGTCGACGTTGCCGACCTTCCGGGGACCTTCGGCCCGCGCGTCGAGGGTGATCTCGGGGGCTTCCAGCGCTTCCCCCACCAGCCGACGGATCTCGGGATTGGAGGCGAAGAAGAAACGGGGGTTGACCCGGTAGCTTCCAGGATCCGGGTGCTCGACCAGCTGAAGCGCCTCCAGCCGGGCCAAGGCCTCGTACGCGGTGGACGTCGACGTGCCGCAGTCGTGCGCGATCTCCTCCACGTCCGCGGTGATCGGGGCAAAAACACCGCCGTGACTGGTCAGCCATTCCAGGACGCTGCGCTGGCTGGCCGACAAGTTCAGCGTGTAGACCGGCGGCATACCGAGACTGTCCGGGTCGAAGCCACCGTGGTGGCTGTGGGTGGCGGCGCTCATCGTGTGCCTCCGTTCGTCGTGCTCCGCGCCGCGCTGGCGCGGCGCGGGCCCGGTGTCTTGGCAGCCGCCTTCTCGGCGGCCTTCTTCGCGGCGGCGACCGCCTTGGCGTCCGGCGTGATCGGCGGCGGGTCCAACCTACGGCAGGCCTGCACCTGGGCGTCCCCGGAGCCCTCCCAGAAGCGCCTCGGGTTGAGCTGGTAGGTCTGGCTCCGGGGGCTGGTCTTGAGCAGGATGTTCAGCTTCACCAAGCGGGCGAGCGCCGTCTTCGCCGTCGTCTCCGTCGCCAGGATCGCCTCCGCCACCGCAAGCGCCGTCACCTTCACCGCCGCACCGGCCCCGCCGTTCGAGCGCACCCAGTCGATCGTCGCCCACTCCGCACCGGACAGCGCCAGCGAGTACAGCGGCGCGTCATCGGTATAGGCATTGAGGGTGTACGAGCCGTCCATGGTGTGCGGCGTCCGGGCCTTCGGCGCAGGCAGCACCGCCCCCGTATCCAGGTTCACCAGGGCGATGTTGCCCCTGCGAGCCATGCTGCTCCTCACCAAACCGTCGCTGCCCAACCCCGGTCCAACGACCGGTGCGCCTTGAAGTTGCTAAGGGCCATTTTTTCAGACGTTAGCTCCGGAAAACCCGACCTTAGCGGCAAGAATCTACAGGACACGGCCCGAAGAACGCAGGCTCATGGCAGCGTGTCGGGCCACCGTGTCCTTGGCGAGCACTGCCGTAACGTCTGGTTTTCCGGCCACAACGTCTGGAAAACCAGACGCTAGCGAGGAGAAAACCGCAGGTCAGGGCATATGTCCCTTCTTAGGTAGTAAAGGCAGGCGGTCACGCGGACCTCCACCCCGGAGGCCTCAGCCACGCACGCCGGCGCAAATCCCAGGGGCACCTGCCGCAGCTGGGGCCGTAGGCCCCGGCCCGGACCGGTCGGCTGGCGGTGGCCTCCGGCGGGCGGGATGCCCGTGCCGCTGCCGCCGCCCGGGCTGGGCGCCCACGTCGGCCTGCCGGCCAGGACTGGCGAACGTCCGGGCGCCAGTCACGGAATTCCGGCTGCCGCCGGAACCGGGCCCCAGGGGGCCCTTTCCATGCCTACGAAGTCCGGTGGTCCGCGCCCGGACCTGCCGTTGTTGGTGCTGACGGTTCGAAGGTTCGTGCTGGTCGCCGGGTGGTTCCGGGGAGCGCTCGGAGGTCGTGCAGGTGGACAGCAGGGTCTTCGTCAGGTGGGTGGTGACATCGGCAACCGCCCGGTCGGTGGGCAGGCCGTGGTGCTCGGCGTAGGCCGGTTCGGTAGGTGGCCCGGCCGACGCCCGGTATCAACCACGTCTTCGGGGGGCAACTGCCCAGGCCGGACCGGCCACGGCCCCGCCGGTGGATCAGGCGGCGCAGGGCAGGCGGCAGCGAAGGATGGTCCAGCGCATCCGGGCGCTGGCCAGGGTGCGGTAGCGGAGCGCGCCGCGCTTAGCTACCCGATCCGTTCCCGACCGCAACGTCGTCGCGGTTGAGGCCCCGTCCCGGCCCGGGCGGCAGGACAGTCAGGTCACCGACGCCCCGTGGAGAACGGAGTTCGCGCCGACGGACCGGGACGGTCAGGGCCTGAGGTGGGCGGTGAAGGGGAGGTCCTGTCCTGGCCGTCGGCCCGGAGCTCTGGCGGCCGACCGACATACCGACGGCCGGGGGCTGTCCGTCGGGCAGCGCCTCGCTGCCCGGCAGGCGTGCTACGTGGTCGGGTCGCTCCGGCCGCCACCTGGGTCCTGTTGACTCCAGGGTTCCCGGACCGGTGCGAGGGGGATGCCGGTGCGCACATGGTGGAGCCAGTTGTGCATGCTGTACAGCACCCCTCGGCCTTCTGCGCGGGTGCGCGAGAAGGAGCTGAAGGCGCCTACGTTGAGGAGGACGTGGCGGCCGACGGTGGAGGAGAGGCCCAAGTCGATGAGCGGCTCGGTCAGCAACGGATAGTTGCTCCACGGACGGTTCCATTCGACGGCCACCAGGCCGCCCCCGTTGTCGAAGATCCGCAGTTTCTGGGCTCCGTGCTCGGCTACGCCGCACAGCAGCCACCGGATTCGGGGGTGGGCGCGCTGCTTCCCGACGATCGGGTCCTGCAGGAGTGGAGGGGTTTCCAGCTCCCAGATCGTGCCGTCCGCCGCCTCAGTGTCCCCGCGGCGGCCGGCGCGGGCCACCTCGCGGTTCGGGAGCCGCTCGGTGAGGCCGACGGCCCACTGACGCTTCTCGGTCTCGCCCAGGTCGGTGCTGGCGAGGAGCATTGAGGTCACTGGGCGCTCCTCACCTTGTCGTCGGGAAGGGCTTCGTTGAGCTGGGTGGTGAAGAACGTCACGGACACCCCGAACTGACCGTAGGTGAGGCCGGCGTTGCGCATCACCTGCTCGTAGTTGATGGCGTCCGGATCGTGGTTCCAGGCCTCGGTGATGGCCCGCGCGAGTTCCATCGCGCCCCGGTGGCCCTTCTGGGCGCGCTTCATCTCCTTCAACCGGGCCACCTCGTTGTCGCGGCGCTTGGCAGCCTCCGCCTTCTCCTCATTGATGTCCAGGAGCCGTTGGTGGGAGTGCCGTTCGAGCAGTGTCATCGACTGGCGTTGGGAGAAGCGGAGCGGGCCGGGCGTGGGGTCGTCGTCGACCAGGCTGACGCTCGGAGGATCCTCGGTGCGTTGTCCCGGCACGACCGGCGGCGGGTTGTCCTCCTTCTCCTTGGCCTCCCGTTCCCGCCTCTCCGCGGCGGCGGCGGCTTGGCCGTACCTCCACTCCTTCTCCGCTTGCTCTTCTAGGCGGGTGATGCACCTGTTGAAGAAGGGCTCCGCCCAGGGCGCCCCGGCGCCGAACCTCTCGTGAAGGTACTGGCGGCGGGCCGGCGCGCTCTGGGGGAAGCAGACGAGCATCTCCCTGATGTCGGTCACCAGGGCGAGCCGGATGTCGTCGGGCAGGTGGTCGTGCTCCCTGTGCAGGTGCAGTCGGTTTCCCTGCTCGTCACGGAGAGGCCTGGAGGTCAACGTCGTTCCCTTCGTGTCGTGATTGCTATCCGGCTCGGGGACCCTCCCTCCGAGCCGCAGCGGCGAGGCGCTGGCCCCACTCGCTGTACAGCTGCGCGGTCGTGAGGACCGCGTCGATCAGTTCCTCGTCGCCCCGGGCCGCGATCTCCGCCGGGTCGTACTCGAGGAGCCGGGTGGCCTGCGCGTCGTGCCGTTGGAGGGCCGCGCGCCAGCGGGCCAGGACGACCTCGGGGTCGGCCTCCGCGGCGGCGTCCATCGCGGCGTCGTCCGGGTCCCGTTCCGGCCGGGTCGGCGGGACGATCTGCGACTGGATGGTCCGCCGGACCCGGTCGTCGGCGATCAGCTCGCTGAGGTACTCCGGGGTGGAAGCCACTCGTTCAAGGACCTCGGCCCTGCCGGTCGAACTCTCCAGCAGCGCCGCGCAGGCGCTTCGCGCGACCTCGGCGTCGGCGCCGATGGCCGCCTTCACGACGTCGGGCCCTGGCGGGACCACCCTCGGTGCGAGCCCGGTGGTGCCCTCCTCGTCCGCCCGGATTCCGTCGGACCGGTCGGCGGGCACGCTGACCGGGGGAAGGGAGTCTCCGAGCAGGGCGCGGAGGCCGGTCTCGGTGACGACCGGAGCGTCAGTACCGGCGACCGCCGCCGCCATCCCGACCAGCTGGTCCAGGCGCCGTTCGAGTACTCCTTTCACATCTCCGTTCTCTGCCTTGGGCATCGAGGCAGCTGCCCTGAGGGTGCTGTAGGAGATCTCCACGTCGAGTGCGTCGATCGCCTTGCGGACCGCCGGCGCCACCCGCCTGGCGACCTTTCGGTACGTCCGGGCGGTCGCGGTGGCCAGGCCGACCATGCCGGCCGCCCGCGCCCAGGCCGATGTCGCGGTCCCCTCACCCTCGGCGGGGTCGATGACCAGCAACGCGTCCCCGATCTCCAGCCGGATCCGCCGCTGCCTGTTGATGTCGGCCCGGACCGCCGCGGTCAGCTGTTGGTCCTGGGAGACGAGCTGCCGTAGGCGTCCCAGCTCGCGATCCAGGTCGTGGGGCAAGCAGGCGGCCGTCTGGGACAGAACGTCGATCATGATGAGCGTGTCCTCGCTGTAGCGCATCGCTCACGTTGAGCAACGCTATCAGCGCCGACAGTAGTGAATTGCGGGCCGACAGGTGCCCTGTCAGACGCAGGAGGTAGCGTCCGTTCCCCGCCAGTCTCGAATCAAATGCGACAAAAGCCAAATATATTGACAAGTTGCCATGTTGTCGGGGGCACCAGTCCGCGGCACCGCAAGCTCGTCATCACCCCCGGTGCGCACGAACTCAATATGGTGAATCCGCCAGGAGCCACCCGCTGTCGACGCGCCCCCTTCGAACACGCCCAGAGAGCCCTCCCGGAATCGACGTCCCCTTCCCCGAGCGGGGTAGCAGTACCAGCGCTGCTACCCCGGCCGACGGGGATCCGCGGAAGTTCCATCGACGGCCGGCCGACGCGGGCAGACTGGGGCGGTGACCACCCTGCGGCTGCTTCACCGACGCCTGCGCACCACCCTGTACTCGTGGGTCAACTCTGGCGATGCGGTCTCGCGGCGCCGCCGGTGGGGCTTCTGGTTCGCGGTCAGCTGCGGCGTGGCATGGGCCTGTACCGTCGTGCTCTCCAGAATCGGGCCGCTCCTGGGCCTCGGCCCGGTCGGGCAGAACCGCTTGGTGCTGGCCTCGCTGTTGAGCACGCTCACCGGCTCCCTGGCCTGGGCCTCGTTGGAGCCGGGCCGCTTCTCCCCGCAGGCAGTACTGCTCGGCGTCGGCACCGGGGTGCTCTTCTGGGCGCTGGTCGTCAGCACCCTGGTCTAGCGGGACGGCGGCCCAGGGTGGCTTGGTGAGCGTCGCCCGACCGGGTTGTCCACCACCCCCAGCGTCTGCCGACCTCGGCCGTGGCGTCGGGAACGACCGCAGCGTGTACGACAGTCCCGGCCGGGCCGCCGGTCAGTCCTTCGCCGCCGGGGCGGCACTGGTCCAGGGTCAGGGCCCGGCGATGATCCACGTCACGAAGATCGCGGACATGCCCTCGTGCAGGCGGTAGACGACGCTGATGCGGTCGCCGGAGTCCGAGGCCGGGTCGGTGCGGGCGGTGTAGTCGTCGACCTCGGGGTCGGTACCGCCCGGCACCGGGATCCCGAGCCTCGGCGACACCGCCAGGCGCTCGACGAGCTTCTCGACCACGTCCAGCTCGCCGGGGCGCAGCGCGGCGAGGGTGTGCTCGGCGGTGTCGGAGAGGAAGACGTGCAGCGGGGCCGGCTGCTGTTCGGGCTGGTCGGTCACCGGTCGCCGCCGGCGGCGCGCGCGCGGGCGAAGGCGTCGGCGGCCGGGGTCCACTTCTGTCCGCCGATCGGTGCGGCGAGGGAGGCCATCGCGTGCTCGTCGGTGCGCAGGACGAGGCGGTGGCGGTAGGTGGCGATGACCTCGGCGACGGCGGCGAGGTCGCCGATCGGGGAGGCGTCGAGGGCGGCGGCCAGGTCCTGCTCGAACCGGTCCCGGTCGCCGGGCAGGCCGTAGCGGGACATCGCGGTGCGCAGCTCGTGCAGGGTGGCCGGCCTCGGCGTGGCCGTGTCCTGGGGGTCGGGCTGGGTGGTCACCTGGTCCTCCTCGGTGGTGGCGGTCGCCGCGGTGGTGGGCTGCATGGTCGACGGTAGCGGGCGGCGGGCGCGGGCCGGGACGGCTTCGCCCCGCCCGTCCCGTACTCCCGAGCCCCCTGGTGGTCCCTGCGGCAGCCAACCGTGCTGGTCCTGGTGCTCATCGTCGGGTGGCCCTCGCCCGGCAGGCCTCGCAGGCGTGGACGCCGGTGTCGCCGTAGCGGCGGATCGGTGTCCCGCAGCCGGCGCGTGGAGCGATCTGCCAGGGCTCGCAGCTGTAGGGGACGCACCACGGTGCGCACCAGGTGGGTCCCTGACGCGGCGCCTACGGCTACGGCGCCTTCCGGTCCGCCGTGGACGGTGGCACCGATCGCGTCGGCCGAAGGCGGGGCTCCGGAGGAAGCGCCCGCAGTACGGTCTGGGCCACCTTGGCCGGGTCCTCGCCGATGTAGCCGAGCGGGATCAGCGCGCCAGTGCCCGTCGCGGTCCAGTTGCCCTCGCCGTCGTTGTGGAGCACCCACTCGTCGCCTCGGTGGCCGAAGTGAATCGAACACGCACACGCGGAGCCCGCCTCGGCGCCCCGGATGAGGCAAGGACTGTCGAGAGCCGCGTAGACGGTGCCGCCGCCGGGATCCGGGTTGAGCGGCAACAAGCGGCCCAGCTTCTCAAGGATGTGGTGCTGCACCGGTTTCTCCGTCCCTTCTAGAGCGGGTCAGGGCCGCAGGTCGCGCGGCGCCGGGTCTGGACGTTGCGGCGTCGGAGCTCGTCGGCGCTGTGCAGTTCGGGCAGCGCGGTCCAGTCGGCGCGGCCGCCGGTGGCTTCGAGGAGTTCTTCGAACTCGGCGAGCCGGTTGTCGGCGTTCCCGAGGGTGGGGCAGTCCCAGCGGTGCAGGCGGCGCTCGGTGCGGGCGTAGGTCCGGCCGGCGGCGAGGTCGGCGTTCCAGCGCTCCACGTCCTGCCGGGCGCGGGTGCGGGCGGCGTGGCTCCACCGGCAGGTCTGGCAGCGGCCAGGGGTGCCGTCGTAGCAGGAACAAGCCGAGCAGCCGGTGCAGGGGACGCAAGGGTGAACGGCCGGCGGGGCTGGGGGTCCGGCCGCGAGGGCGGCGTCGACGCGCTCGCGACGCAGGATTTCCCCGAGCCGGTCTTCCTCGAACTCACCCCGGCAGCGCTTGCCGTCGGTGCACTCGGGGATCCCGCAGCCGTGCGGGTCGAGCACCCGAAGGGTTCGTTCGCCGAGTTCGGCAAGGAGCCAGCGCGCCCGGCCCGCGTCTAGGCGCCCGTCGGCTACCAGGTCCAGGAGCTCGAGGACGGCGGGCACCTCGACAAGTGCACCCCAGCCGGGAAGGTGCTCTCGCACTGGTGGGCACTCCTGGCCCAGGTGCCCGCCCTGCACACAGATGTCGCGAATGGAGTGGCCACCGAGGTTCAGGTAGGCGTGCACGTCGGCTCCTCGTTGAGCATGGGGTGGTGCTACGCCTGGTCGGGGTTGAGTAGCGCTGTTCGGAACGCTTCGGCCAATTTGGCGGGGTGCGCGGCCACCAGCGGGATGTATCCCAGCTCCACCAAGGCGGTGGGTTCGACTGGGTAGTTGTCGAGGAACCACTCCTCGGCGTAGAAGCCCAGCCGCCAGGCCTGTCCGTTGTGGCGGAGCTGGAGATAGGCCTGGTGCTGCGGATCGTCGGCGTCCTCGTGGACATCGACCGTGCTGCCGGGGACCACGAGGTCGGGGAGGTACCCGGCGATCTGGTGCAGAGCTTCGACGAACGTCTCTGGCATCCGGAACCGCATCGGTACCGCCGCCACTTCGGCGAACAGCCGATCGGCGGCCTGGGGGGACGGCTCTAGCTTGAACAGGCCTGTGGCGACGGCCGGGGGTGCGTCCGGACCGTCGTAGGCGCGTTCGAGTTCGACGATATCGCCACGGCTCTCCATGGCATTGAGTACGCCCAGCAGGTTGCGCTTCGCCTGGGCAACGTGGTGCTCAACAGCGAGCAGCGCGGCGGCAACCGCTCCCACCTGTTCGGTGGTATGGAGGGACCAGCCACAGGCCAGCGCCTCGGCGAGCTTTTCGGTGCTGGTCACGGCCTCGGCGGCGAGCCAGGCAGTGGCTTCCGGGCGCAGCCCGACCGACTCGGTCACGTTGTCGAGGGTGCAGCCGTTGAAGGTCTCGCCCAACTCTTCCAGCAACGGCCGCCAGGCCGCTCCCGTGGTGGTTTCGCTCATGCGACGCTCCTCTCAATAGATCGCTGTCTGCAAGGCGATCAACGACCCGGCCGCGGGATTCGACGCGGGTGGGGCCGTTGATCATCCCTGAGGGGCCTTCAGGGCCCTTCTCGGCCCTGTTACAGGCCGAGGTCCGAGGCGAGGTTGGCAGCGGGGCCGTGTCCGGTGCTGCCCGGGCCCGGCGGGAGGTGGGCACCGATCGGGGTGAAGTCGGGCTCGTACGCGTCGCCGTCGTCGTCGGGGAAGCGCCGGCCGACTTCGTCGTCGCGGGTCATGTCGATGAAGCGGCTGTAGTGGCCCTGGAAGGCGACGGTGATGGTGGCGGTGGGGCCGTTGCGGTGTTTGGCGACGATCAGGTCGGCCTCGCCCGCGCGGGGGGATTCCTTGTCGTAGGCGTCCTCGCGGTGCAGCAGGATGACCATGTCGGCGTCCTGCTCGATGGAGCCGGACTCGCGCAGGTCGGAGATCATCGGGCGCTTGTCGGTGCGCTGCTCGGGGCCGCGGTTGAGCTGGGACAGGGCGATGACGGGCACGCCGAGCTGCTTAGCGAGCAGTTTGAGGTTGCGGGACATGTCGGAGACCTCCTGCTGGCGGTTCTCGGCGCGGCGGCCGGAGCCCTGGAGGAGCTGGAGGTAGTCGACGACGACGAGGTCCAGGCCCCGGCGCTGCTTGAGCTTGCGGCAGCGGGCGGCGATGGACAGCGCGGACTGCACGGGGTTGTCGTCGATCAGCAGCGGCGCCTCGGGCATCCGGGCCACCGCCCGGCTGGTGCGCAACCAGTCGTCGTCGGTCATGTCGCCGGAGCGCAGGTGGTGCAGGGCGACGCGGCCCTCGGCGGAGACGGCGCGCAGCTGGATCTCCTGGCGCCCCATCTCCAGGGAGAAGAACGCGGTGGTCAGGCCGTGGGTGATGCTGGCGGAGCGGGCGATGTCCAGGGCCAGGGTGGACTTCCCGATGGCGGGGCGGGCGGCGATGACGATCATCTGGCCGCCCTGGAGGCCCTGGGTGAGCTGGTCGAGGTCGGCGAAGCCGGTCGGCACGCCGGTGATCCGGCCGCGGTTGTGCTTGCGGCCCTCCACGTCGCCCAGGGTGATGTCCATGCCGTCGATCAGCGGCGCGCAGTTGTCCTCGCCGCGCTGGTCGGCGAGTGCCATCACCTGGGCCTGGGCGGCGTTGACCAGTTCGTCGACGTCGCCTTCGGCGGCGTAGCCCATGCCGGCGATCCGGGTGCCGGCCTCGACCATGCGGCGCAGGACGGCGCGCTCGTGGACGATCTGGGCGTAGTACTCGGCGTTGGCGGCGGTCGGGACGGAGTTGACCAGGGTGTGCAGGTAGGGGGCCCCGCCGACGCGCTGGAGTTCGCCGCGCTTGGTGAGCTCGCCGGCCACGGTGATCGGGTCGGCGGGCTCGCCGCGCCCGTACAGGTCGAGGATCGCCGTGTGGATCATCTCGTGCGCGGGCCGGTAGTAGTCGGCCGGCTTGAGCACCTCGACCACGTCGCCGATGGCGTCCTTCGACAGCATCATGCCGCCCAGGACGGACTTCTCCGCGTCCAGGTCCTGCGGGGGCACCCGCTCGAACCCGTCGCCGGCCTCGGCCTTGCCGCGCCGGGACCGGCCGGAGCGCGGAGCCGGCTCAGAGTCGGCGTCGTCGGGTTCCTCGCGGTCGGGCTCCTCGTCGCTCCAGGTGTAGTCGTCCGGCCCGGCCTGGATCGTGGTCGGGGCGTCGGAGCCGGTGCGGTTCTGGCTGGGTACGCTCATGGTGATCTCTCCAAGGGGATCGGACGGCCGCCGGGCCTGGCGAGGTACACCGGCGGCCGTCGTGCTGTTCAGAGGATGGTCAGCCAGCCAGGAACCCGGCCCGCTTGGCGGACTGGCTGCGGGCCTCTTCGGCTTGCCGCTGCGCCGCGGCGCGTCGCCGGTCGGCAGGGGTCCGGGGCTGGCGGGCCTGGGCGAGGAACTCGGCCATGAACCGGCGGCTGGAGTCGTCGTCGATGCCGCGCTGCGCGTCCAGCTCGCGGCGCTGCCGCTCCACGGCCTCGTCGGCCGCGCAGTGCCGGCACCCGGCCGCCTCCAGCGCGGGGTGCGCCGGGCAAGGGTCGGTCACCGACCTAGGTGACGGCACTGCGGTGGTGGGCTGCTCGAAGTACTCCAGGTGCTGGCCGAGCTTGGTCAGCACCCGCTCCTGGCGGCCCATGTCAGCGGCGGCGGCGACCAGGAGCTCGAACGACTCGCCCTCGGCCAGCAGTACCGCAGCCGACCGGGCGACCGCAGCCGCGCCCCGGGGCGGTACCGAACGGCCGGCCTGGGCCCGGGCCTCGGCCCAGGCCTCACCGATCTCCCGGGCGCCCGCAGTCGCGGGCGTGGCAGGGACCGGGTTGTCCTTCGGTGCAACCGGTTTCTCTCTCTCAGTCCTGGCCCTGGGCTTCTCGGAGGGGGCCGGTGAGGCAGACGGTGCGGGAGAGAGAGAAAGACTTGTTAGGGGGGCTTCTTTGGGGAGCCCGTTTTCGCTGGTCAGCGCGAGATCTGTTCCAGTTTTCTGGCCTGCTGTTCCAGTTTTCTGGAACGTTGGGCCAGTTTTCTGGAACAGAGAGGGTCCAGGGGTGTCCTCGGAGGCCGTTCCAGTTTTCTGGAACACCACGTCGGCGGTCTTCGGCGCCAGGACGGGGCCCGGTTGCTCGGTGATGCTCTGCCGTGTTTGGCGGACGCAGTCGACGCGGCGTCCCCTCGCGTCCGGCTCGCCGAACTCGGTGGTGTGGGTGGGCGGGAGCGCGGGGTTCTCCCGCCAGTCGGGCCGGTAGGCGTTGAGCTTGTCCCAGACGTTGCGCCAGCCGGTGTAGGCGGTCGGCGGCAGGTCCTGGACGACGTAGCCGCGCAGGATGCCCCGGGCCGCCTTCTCCTTGCTGCTCAGCTTCTTCTCGCCCGGCTTCAGCTCGACCCGGGTCTCCAGGTTCTCCCCATCCGGCACCACCAGGTCCAGCTCCTCCAGGCCGGCCAGGAGCTGGTACATGGTCGAGATGCTCAACGGCTTGTCATTCGGACCGGGCATCAGCCAGCACAACTGGTCGATCGACATACGGCGCAGGCCCGCACCGGGCAGGTTCTTCTTCGACTCGTGGATCATCGACCGCAGCAGCAGGTACAGGCGCAGCATCGAGTGCCCGAGCCCGGGATGGACCAGCACGTAGTCTCGGACCTGGCTGTAGGACCAGTAGTCCGACAGCGCGCCGCGGAATACCAGCTCCTGCGAACCCTCCGGGCTCTCCCCCGCAGCGAAGGTGTCGCTCACTTCGCCACCTCCTCGGCGTAGGTGCGGTGCGACGGGCTGCCGGTGTGGAGTCGGAGTTCGAGGGGGCGATCAGCCGCGGCGGGGCGGGACGAGGTGGTGACCGCCTCGCCGGAGCGCTTGGTCACCAGCTCGGCACCGGAGAGTTCGCGGAGCGCGTCACGGACGCGGGAGAGGCTGCTGGTCGGTTTTCCGTTCGGACCTGGCAGAAGGCGGCGCAGCTCGTTCAGCGTGACGGTCACGTGGCCGGAGGAGTCCGCCCGGGACGCCAGGAGGCGGTACAGCCGGAAGCTGGTAGCCCTGATGGAGCTGCAGACCTCGGCCGCTTGGCACGGGTCGGCCGCTGCGACGAGGCAGTGCTGGCCGTTCGGGTGGGCGCTGTTCGGGTGGTCGCAGCTGGCGCAGTCGGGGTGTCCGTCGGCGGGCCACGCCCAGGTGCCGACGGGGAGCGTGCCACTGTCCTGGGGGGCGCAGCGCGCGGTGCGCGTTGCGGGGGTGGGGGTGGGGCGGGACAACGGGGGGCTTGCCTCTCCGCCGTCGCGGGTGCGGCGGTACCAGGCGTCGCCACACGGCCCGGGCGACGTGACGGGTGTCTCTCGCCGCGGGCCGGGTACGCCTGGTACCGTCGGTCCAGCAACAGCTGAATAGCTACGTGAGCGCAAGCGGCCCGAATCTTGGCGGATGAGGGGCCGCTTCGCTGTTTTCTGGTGTGCCCGAGGGCACCGATCGAGCCTAGCCCCCTACAGGGGTGGCCCTTGCGCCGTCCGAGCGCGTGTCTGCCGCCTGGACGGCGTCCAGGATCGACTGCGCTGTCCAGTGGCCCGCCGCGCCGGGGCGAGTGGCGAGGTAGTGGGCGGAGCGCTCCAGGGGCCAGCCGTGGGCTTCGCTGAGGCCGCTGATGAAATTCGCCAGGTAAGCGGTGGTCGGGGCGTTGAGTTCGGCGTCGCTGAGATGCCAGGGCGCCGTGAAAGTGAGGACGGGGGCGTCGTCGATCATGCCCGGGCATACCAGGGTTTCGTACCTGCCCGGGCCGAGCTGGTCGTGGCCGTCAGCGAGTACTGGGGCGAGGTTGAGATCCGCGCTGGGGGGCCGGTGCATCTCCTGTGCGGCGATGTCGGAGAATTGCTGCCGGGTGATGAGGTAGGCCCGGGCCGGCGTCTCGTCAGACTGCACGGGATCGTAGAAAGCCATGCCGCCGCCCCACACGGCAGACGTCAGAGCGAAGTAGGTCTGGCCGGGCAGCAGTACGGGGATCTGTTGCTCCGGCAGCCGGCGATCACGACAGCCCGGGTAGGTGCGGGTGCTGCCGGGCGGGCGGCCGCCGCGGATGTAGTACGACAGGCGGTCGGCGTGCATGTTGGACCCGTACGCCGCGTACCACACCAGATCCGTTGAGGCCACGCCGTCGCCCAGGGGTTCTGCTCGGCGGACCTGAGGGGAGGAGGCTCGCGGGGAAGTCCCGTCGTGGGTGGCCATCAGACCTCCATCTCGTAAACGAGTAGGTGACGGTCACCGGGTGCGATGGTGACCATGGCTCGGACCGGGCCAATGGCCCCGTGCCCGATACGGACGTGCTGCATCACGGGAGTGCCCATTGGGAGTTGCAGGAGATCGGTCTCTTCACGCGTGGGCATTCGGGCGCTGATCTCGTCGCGGACGGCTTCCTGAGGATGGCCGATGTAGCGGAGAACGCCTCCAGGCACAGACACTTCACGGTCCTCATCCAGCAGTGTCCCCCGAGCGATCGTGCCGGGGAAGAAACTGGTGGAGAGCTGGAACGGCGAGCCGTCTACCCAGCGGACGCGGGCTCGCTTGACCACCTCCTCGCCGGGCATGATGCGCAACCACTCCGCGACCTGCTGCGATGCGGGTTCCACCGTCCGAGCGATCGTCTCGCGGGGCTCTCGGCCGGCGTTCTTGATCGCGGTGGCCCAGTCGTCCAGCGAGTGGGAATCGCGGCGGTGGCCACGCTCGAACTGGGTCAAGTCCCAGGTGATGCGACGAGTGGCTCTCACCCATCGGCGACCGCCTCGCTCGCCGATGACGAGGCCCTCCGCCTTGAGGAGGTCAACTCCGGCGGTGGCTGTTTTGGGGGAGACGTTGAACCGGTCCGCGAGCTCGCGGTTGGGGGGCAGTGCCTGGCCAGGCTCCAGCGCACCGGAGTGGATCTCCTCGCGCAGAGCGTCGGCGACGGCCCGGGCACTACCCCTGGTCGTCTGATCTGTCGCAGTCATGGCCACAAGGTACCTGACGGGTCGCAACTTTGGTACCTAACTCGCTCGACTTGGACGTCTGGGAGCCTTCGCTGCGCGTCCTTTAGTCCCATCTGATGGCAGCTTTCCATCTATGGTTCGACATCCTTGGCACCTAGTTAACAGACTTAGGTACCAAAGTGCTTGACGGGCAGTCATGGACTGCGTACGGTTCTGGATGTCGCCAGGACTTAGGTACCAAAGTCTGGGTCTTTGGTGGCGCATAGCAGCCCTGCTCCGCTTCGGCGGGGCCTGAGTCGAGCCCACCCGCTCCTCGGGACCCGCGGTCGCGGGGGCTGCCACATATCGGGCACTACCCCACAGCGCTGCTGCGCTGTCTGTGCGCCAGGACTGCCGGCCGATCAGGCCGCGGGCCTGGCGGGCGGAGAGAGCAGCAAGTCCCGCTCCCCGCTCCCCGCGCTTCTCGTCTTCCCGCCAGGAGGCCCCGATGCCCGCTCGCACCCGCACCAAGCGCCGCTCCGCTCTCCCCCCGCTCAAGCTCTCGACCTTGCGCCCCCACCTCTACAACATCCGCCCCGGCGAGGTGACCACCGTGGTCTGCCCCGACTGCCGGACCTGGCAGCGGATCATGGGTATCGAGGGCGGGACGCGCACCATCCGGGACCACTACTCCACCGACCTGTCCGGCGCCGAGCTGGAGGCCGGCCAGCGGGACACCCGCTGCCCCTCCGCCCGCCGGATCGTCGAGATCGACGTCCTGCTGGCGCGCTGGGCACGGGACATCGAGGAGGGCAGCACCGAGACCGCGGCCCGCCGGCCCACCACCGTCCTGCGCAAGGTCAAGGCCCCGACACCCCGGGCGGTGCTCCACATCGCGCAGGGCCGTCCGGCCGGGCCCACCGAGTCCGCCAGGCCGGCCGCGCGGAAGCGCGCCCGGGGCTGGGAGACCGTCCGCGTCGACGTGCTCGTCACCGACGCGGTGCGGGAGCAGCCGCTGTACGGCGCGCGGGGCCCCCTCTTCTCGCTCGGCCTGCCCGACGGCGTGGCCACCGAGCCGCCCCGGAAGCACCGCAAGCGCCGGGGCCGGCTCGCCAGCGCCTGACCCACCACCAGCACGAACGACCACGGCCGCCGCCCACCCGAGCACGACGGGGTGGGCGGCGGCCGTCGCTCTGCCCCGCACCGCATCCCCGCCCGCCCCGCGTGACCGATCCCGAGGAGACCGCGATGACCGACACCCTCACCCCCAAGGCCACCGCGCTGCTCGCCGAGGCCTACACCTGGCACTCGGCAGCCCTGCGCGACCTGGTCCTCGAGCTGCTGGACGAGGCCAGCCTGGACGACACCACTGTGGACACGGTCGACGACCTGTGCGGTGAGCTGTGGTTGCACGCCGTGGAACTCACCGCCACCTCCGGCGGCCTCTCGTTCACCGAGATCCTCGACGCCCGCGCCGCCGTCCTCGTCGACGGTCTCCGCGACCAGCCGACGGTGGACCTGGCAGGCCAGCTCGACACCGCCGCCGACCCGGTCGACGTCGCCGAGCTCGCCGCCACCACGGACCACGGCCCCCTCCCCCGTCCCCGGAGCCAGTGGGCCCTCACGTACATGAGCGCACTGCACACCGCGGCCTGATGCGAACCCACCTGGTCGCCTACCTGGCCCGCACCCGCGACGGCGCGGAGCACGGCGTGGCCCGCGTCCCGTCGGAGCAGGGACGGCCGTCGTGGCACGAGTGCGCGGCCGTCGTCCCCGGATACCTCATCGGGCAGTACCTCGGCGCCGCCGAGCCGGAGGAGAACCGGCCCAGGCACCGCTCAGCCTGACCCACCACCAGGACGATCGACCACGGCCGCCGCCGACCCCGAGCACGACGGGGTCGGCGGCGGCCGTGGCTGCTCGTACAGCCAGCAAGACGACGGCCCCGGGGTTGCGCCCCCGGGGCCGAACTTCGAATCCCACCCACCCGGGAGTGATCCGCTTGTCCAGCATGCCCCACCCGCCCGCCGCACAGTCCACCGCCCCCACCACAACGGCGAACCGCACCGCGATCGGCTCCCTCGACGCCCTCTACACCCGGTACTCCACCGCCGTCGAGGCCCTGGTCCTCGGCCTGCTCGCCCGGGCCGAGCGTCCCGCCGACTCGGACACCGCCGACGACCTGACCGCCCAGGTCTGGGCCGACGTCACCGAGTACGTCGCGCTCGGCGCCGACGTCTCCTGGGACGACCTGGCCTCGACCGCCGCCCTCACCGTCGACGCCTGGACCCGCGAGGCCGCCTGGACCGACACCGAGACCCCCACCGGCGACATGGCCCGCTTCGCCGACCCGGCCGACACCGCCGAGCTGGCCACCGACCGCGTCGACGCCGCCGGCCACCTCCCCGTCCCCCGCCCGCTGCGCCCCGCCGCCACCTCGATCGCGTTCGCGCAGCTGCACCGGCTGCCGCTGGCCGGGTGATCCCGATGGCCGACCACAACGTCAACGGCGGCTACGGCAACAAGCCGCTCCCCACCCCGCCCCCGCAGCCCACCGGCGGTGGCCAGTGACCACCACTGACTTCGCCGTCTGCCGCGCCTACGCCAACGGCGGCGGCGTCAGCATCCCGCCCACCCCGACCACTCCGCCGGCCCCGCCCGCACCCGCCCCCGCCGGCGGTGGCCGGTGAGCAGCTCCGAGGATCAGGCCTGGACCCGGCAGATGGACGAGCTGCTGCGTCGGGCCCGCGAGATGCACCAGCGGGCGCAGGCCGAGAAGGCCGGACAGCAGTAGTAGCCGTACCCCCCCAGACCAGGAGAGAAGGAGAACGCCGTGATGACGACCGAGGAGTACGAGCGTCGGCAGGCCGAGCTGGAGGAGATGCACCGCGCGTACGAGGAGGCGGACCACGCCGAGTACGTGGCCTACATGAGCAGGCTCGACGCCCGCGACGTTGCGGTCTGGGCCGACCCGGTCCTGGAGGTGCCGGCCACCGACGGCGCGCTCCTGGAGCAGCGGCACTTCCTCCACGAGGCCGCCCACCCCGACCAGGTCGAGGCGCTGCGGTGCCTGGCCGCCCTGGCCTGACCACCCGTCGGTCGGTTGTCGTTCGCCGCCGCGTCCCGCCCCCGCTGACACGGGGGCCGGGGGTGCGGCGGTGTTCGTCGGTGCCCGACGCACCGCCCGCCCCTTCTCCCCTTCTACAGGAGGACACCTGTGAGCGAGCTCGACGAGATGGCCGCGTACTTCGGCGTGAAGAACTCCCCCGGCACCCCCGACCCGCTGGAGCCGCTGGCGGAGCTCGGCCGCCGGCTGGACGACCCGGCCCTGCGCCTGGCCTGGCGCACCGCCCGCAAGACCCGCGAGGCGGCCGCGATCACGGCCGAGCGCGAGTACGGCCGGGCCCGGCACGGGATCCGGCGGGCCCCGGCCGCCCGGATCGTCGACCTGCGCGAGCAGATCGACCTGGCCCACGGCCGCGCGGGCCTGTTCGTCCTGGTCGAGGAGCTGGCCGAGCGGACCCGGCTGCGCGTCACCACCACCGTCCTGCGCCGCGCCTCCGACCCGCAGGTCGGGTCCCTGGCGCGGCGGATCAGCACCGGCGTCCAGGAGCTGCTCGCCGTCCTGGAGGGCGACTTCGTCCACCCCGACGAGGTGCACCGCACCGCCGAGGCCGCCCTGGAGGACCTGACCAGCCGCTACTTGGCGGCGCGGGCCACCGGCGGGTCCGCCGACCTGAGCGACTGGGCCGAGGCGGTCGAGCTCGCCCTCGCCGTCGTCCGCACCGCCGCCACCCGCGCCTGACCGGCCGCTGCCGGCCGCCGTCGTGCCCTCCCGGGCGGCGGCCGGCAGCGCCGCCCGGATGCTGCCTCCCCTCCCCCGTCCGCCGCCGCGGCCGGGGGCCGGAAGGGAGCAGCCGGTCCCCGCTCCACCACCTTGATCCCGACGGAGGCCTCTTCCCGTGACCATCTCCCTGCTCGTGCTGTTCCTCGTGCTCAGTTTCGTGCTGCTGCGCGGCGAGGACCGCAGTGTCGGCCGGGCGCTCGTCTTCGCGCTGACCGGGTTCCTGCTCGCCTCGACCTCGGCGGGGCCGGTCATCAACGACGCGCTCGGCAAGCTCGCCCAGGCCGTCACGCAGATCGGCAGCTGACGGCGGCCGTCTCCCCTGGTCCCCGGACCCGGCCTCCTGGCCGGCGACCGGTGGCCGGTGAAGACGCCCCGGCGTCCCGTCCTTCCTGCCCCACTCCATCCCTGTCCCACGCACCGAGAGGTACTCGACATGAGCATCCCGCCCCAGCCCGGCGACAGCGGCAAGTTCGAGAAGCCGGCCGCGCCGGTCCCCCCGGCGGCCGCGCCGCGCCGCCAGACGAACGTCACCAAGAACAGCTCTCGCTCGCTGTTCCCGATGAACGTCACCATCAACGCCCCCACGAGCGCGAGCGCGACGGCCGGCTCGGCCGCGAGCTCCTCGGCGGCCGCCGACGCGAGCAGCAGCTCCGGCGGTTCCGGCGGCGACAGCTCGAACCTGGCCCGGCTGGTCCAGCAGCTGGAGAAGGTCGAGTTCGTCACCGACCGCGACCTGTTCACCTACGCGAAGCTCCTGCGGAGGATCGGCCTGGAGCTCCACATGCGGATCGGTATGGACGCCGACGTCGTCGCGGCCGTCCTGTCCCAGTACAAGGGCCGCTGGTTCCTGTTCGGCCTCGACTCCAAGGGCCGCGGCAAGCTCGTCGGCGCGCACCTGCGGGCCGGCTCGGCCGCCGCGAAGATCCTCGGCCTGGCCGGCGTGAAGATGTACGCCAGTTTCGTCAAGCACTTCGTCAAGCCCGAGGTCGAGGCGGCGCAGGCGGCGAAGCGCAACCAGGGCCGCGGCGGCCGCGGATTCTCCATCGGTGACGACGCCAACCTTCGCGGCCCCGGCCGCCCCGGTGAGGCAGGAGGACGGTTCTGATGGCACGCAACATCGACAGCGTCGGCCCCGTCGAGGGCCGCTGGTCGCGGCTCAACGCCGCGCGCACCGCCGCGAAGGAGCGGGTGGAGCAGAACGGGCCGTGGCTGACGTACGGCGTGCCGTGGGCGGCGCCGGTCGTCGGCGGCCTGCTCGTGGAGATCGGCCACCTGACGTGGGGCGGCGACCCGGTCACCACCCCGGTGGCCACCCTCGTCACCGCCTCCCTGGGTCTGGGCCTGTCCCGTTGGATGCAGTTCCTGGACCGCCGGCGCAAGGCCGACACCGCGACCGCGATCGTCCACCAGGCCAACGTCGGCCTGGGCACCGTCGCCTCGGTCGCAGGCCTGATCGCCGGACTCGACAACGCGCTGCTCGCGCAGGCCTGGCTCGCCCTGGGCGTCGCCCAGGCCGCCGCGAACAACATGTGGAGCAAGTTCGGCGGCAAGGCGGGCAAGGAGGCGAAGGAGGGCGGCAAGCTGGCCCGGCTCGAGTCCGAGATCGGCCTGGCGAAGATGGAGATCCACGAGGCCAAGTCGAACGGCAAGGGCACCGTCCACGTCCAGATGGAGGCCAAGGACGGCGCCACCGCCGACGAATTCGCCCGCAAGGTGCCCGCCATGGCCTCCGCCATGAAGCTCGGCGCCGGCCGCATCACCCACCATGTGGACGACGACGACTCCTCCAGGATCAGCGTCCGCATCCAGGTCGCCGACCTCCTCAAGGGCGGCTTCCCCTGGCAGGGCCCGTCCGCGTTCGGCAGCAGCTTCGGCGACCTGCCGATCCCGCTCGGCCGCTACGAGGACGGCGAGGACCTCCTCATCAACATCCCCGGCCAGCTGCGCGACCCGGGCCCGCTGAAGAACGGCAACGTCGAGCACGCCATCGGCATGGGCGTCAACGGCGCCGGCAAGACCTTCGCCAACAAGATCATCGTCGCCGAGGCGTGCACCCGCACCGAGGTGACCGTCGTGGTCATCGACTGCTCGAAGTTCAGCCAGGACTTCGGCCCCGTGCAGCACGGCGTCTGGCCCATCGAGGACGAGTCGATGGCCCGGATCTTCTTCAAGAAGCTCGGCCCGGTCATCAAGGCCCGCTCCGCCGCCCTCGCGGCCAAGGGCCTGAGCGTCTGGAAGCCCGGCTGCGGCCTGAACTTCATCGTCATCATCGGCGAGGAGGCCGCGGACTTCGCCGACGGCGAGGCCTACAAGAAGGTCCTGCGTACCGCCCGCGCCGCCGGCATCTGGTTCGAGTCGTCCCTGCAGCGCGCCACCCACGACAACATGGACACCGACGCCCGCGCCAACAGCCCCGCAGGCCTGTGCTTCGGCCTGAGGGACGGGGCGGACGCCCAGTACTGCCTGCCGGACGAGGCGATCGACGCCGGCGCCTGGCCGCAGTGGGGCAACCGCAAGCCGGGCTACTGCTACGTGGCGGGCCTGGGCATCCCCGAGGACCGGTGGGCGATCACCGGCCGCACCTTCCTCGCCGGCAACGCCGACCTGGCCGCCGCCGTCACCGCCGGCGCCGCGATCCGCACCCCGCTCGACCCGGTCACCGCCGAAGCCTTCGGCGACCTGTGGACCAGCCGCACCGTCTACCCCGAGCCGCTGCTCGGCGAGGACGACGTCCCCACCCTCGGCCTCGGCCCCACCACCCCCGCCCAGCCGCCCGTCGCGGACCCGGCCGACTGGCTGCCCCGCCCCGTGCGCCACACCAACACCCCGCCGGCCATCCAGGCCCCTGTAATCGAGGACATCGACGACGTGGACGACGAAACCATGGCCAAGGAGATCGCCGAACTCACCGAGATGCTCCAGCAGATCGCCGACGACGACCCCGAGCCCGGCCAGTACGCCGTCGGCATCGAGCAGGAGATCGAGCCGCCCGCCCCCGACGCCCCCACGCTCGACCTCACCGGCGGCGACGACGAGCGCCTCACCACCGACCAGGCCCGCCAGGTGCTCTACGAGCGCCTCGACGCCTGGATCCGCGCCGGCCGCTTCTCCTTCGCCCCGAAGGACGTCGCGGACATCATGGTCCGCGTCGACCTGCGCGACTCCCGCCGCTGGTTCTACCGCGAGCGCGACCGCCTGATCGCCGACGGAGTGATCAGCGAGGACGAGTCCGAGGCCGGCTTCGGCTGCTACGACCTCCTCCGCTCCCCCCTCGCCGACGACCCCGACGGCAACGGACAGTGACCGACCCGGGGTGCGCACTGTGCGGGGCCCCCGCACAGTGCGCACCCCCCTGGGGGCCTTAGAACCACAGGCGCACATCGGCCGCACACCGCCGCGCACAGTCCGAATAACACCGATTCGTCCCTGGCGCACTGTGCGCCCGCCTCCCCCTGCGCACATTACGGAAGGTAACCAGTGAGCCCGACCAAGACGCCCGCCCGGCGTCCCGCCGCCACCCGCCGGAAGACCTCCGCCACCCCGCCCCGACCCCCCGCGGCGGCCCTCCCGGCCCCTGTCGACACCCACCGCACCGACCCCGCCGACCCCGTCCGGGACCCCCTGGACGCCGTCGCCGCGGTGCTCCTGGCCGACGCCCGCGACCGCGCCGCCGACATCCGCGACCTCGCCGCCCACGACGCCGCCACCCTCCTGCACCGGGCCCGCACCGCCGCGGCCGCCGAGGCCGCCGGCATCACCGACGCCGTCAACCAGATGGCCACCCAGGCCCGCGCCGACGCCGAACACGACGCCGCCACCCTCCTCGCCGGCGCCGAAACCGACGCGGCCTGGCTGCGCGAGCAGGCCACCGCCGACGCCCGCGCCGGCGCCGACCGGCTCCTCGCCGACGCCCGCACCCGCGCCCAGGAACTCCTCGCCGACGCCGAGAAGCTCGCCGACCAGGCCCGCGCGCAGGGCGCGGCCGACGCCGACCGGTGCGTCGCCGACGCCGAGCAGCAGGCCCGCCTGCTGGCCGCCGGCATCACCGAGGCCGCCGAGAAGCAGGCCGCCGAGGTGCTCGGCAAGGTCGAGCGGGAGGCCTCGGCCGCCCGCCGCCGGGCCGAAGGCGACCTCGCCGACATCCAGGAGCAGGTCGACGGCGCCCGCCACCAGCTGGGGCGCACCCGAGACCGGGCTGCCGCCGACCGCGCCCTGGCCGAACAGGACCTGACCCGGGCCCGGGAACTGGCGGCGGCCCTGCAGCGCGACGCCTCCGCGGCCGCCGACCGGACCCTGGCCGAGGCCGCCACCGAGGCCGAGACGATCCGTCACCGGGCCGCCGAGACCGCCCGGGAGATCCGTACGACGGCCCAGGAGCAGGCCGAGGAGACCCGCCAGGACGCCGAGGCGACGTCCGACCGGGTCACCGAGGCCGCCCGCGCCGAGGCCGACACGGTCCGCGAGGACGCCCAGGACGAGGCCCGCCGGCTGCGCGAGGCGGCCGAATCGGAGGCGCGGGAGCTCCGCGAGGACGGCGCCCGGCAGGCCGCCGAGCTGCGCGAGCGCGGCCAGGAGGCCGTGCAGCGGCTGCGCGACGACGCCGAGGCCGCCATCCACGAGGCCGAGCAGGGCACCAGGGAGGCGCTGCGACAGGCCAACTCGGCGCGGGGACGGGCCGAGGCCGACGCCGAGCGGATCCGCAACACCGCCCGCAAGGACGCAGACAGGGTCGTCGGCGAGGTCCTGGCGCAGGTCGCCGAGGCCGAGGCCCGCGTCGCCGAGCTGACCGAGGAACAGGAACGCCTGGAGGCAGCAGCCGCCGCCCGGCACCAGAGCTGGTACCGGCGGGCCCACCGCTGGTACCTGGGCCGCATCCCGTACCTGCTCACCCGTACCGTCCTCTACGCCGGCATCGTCTACACCTCCACCCGCGAGCACCAGCTCGCGGTGGTCGCCGGCATGCACACCACGCTGGCGTGGCTGCTCGCCGTCTGCCTGGACGGCTGGGTGATCGCCGCGACCCGCAGCAAGGCCCGCAAGGAGACCGGCATCGCGCTCGGCGTCATGATGCTGTGCCAGATCGCCGCGATCCTCACCGACCTCCACCTCCTCGGCGTCGCCCAGGACGCTCACGGAGAGTGGAAGATCCAATGGCAGCTGGCGGTGCCGCTCGCCATGGTCGTCCCCATCGCGATCCGGCGCGTCCACGAGCTCATGGACCACGGCAAGGACGCGCACGGCGAGCAGCCCGCGCCCGCCGCGGCCCCGCCCGTGCCCGCCACCGCCACCGACGGCGCGCACGCGGTACCCGCCCCGCGCCCGCCGCACGGCGGGCAGTCGCTGCCCGCCGCTCACCACCGGGCCGGGGGCGGCCCGGACGCTCACGGCGCGCACCCCCGTGAGCGCGAGATCGCCGCAGGTGGCGGGACCAACGACGCGCAGCGCGCGCTCCCGCCCGCCGTCCCGCAGGACCCCGCCGCTCACCAGCAGACGCCGATGAGCGACGCCGCGCTCCTGTACGCCCGCAAGGCGACCGTCCGCGCGCTGTACGACGCGCTCGGCCGCCGTCCGCTGGCCGCCGAGATCCACGCGGCGCTCACCGAGCGGGGCCTGCTGTCCGGCGCGCCCGAGCAGACGCGCAGCACCTGCCAGCGGGTGCGCGGGGAAGTCGAGCGCGACGAGCCCGCGCTCAAGCCCCCCGCTCGCACTCCGTAACCAGGCCCGACAACGTACAGCCGACGCCCCGACTGCTCCGGTGGCCCCCGCGCGGACACCGCCCGGGGGCCGCCGAAGACGCCGAAGCGTCCACGGCCGGCACGACCGGCCGCACCTCCCGACCCAGCCGGAAGGACACCACCCCATGACGTACCCCCAGCCCACAGGGCAGCAGCCCGCGCACCCGCCGGTGCCGCTGCAGTACTACCCCGAGCAGCCGCGCCCCCTGTACGGCCCGGACGCCACCGCCTACGTCGTGCTGCCCACCGGCGCCGCCCCCCTGCACCAGGGCGTCGTCCAGGCCATCGGCCCCGACGGACAGCCCCTCCTCCTCACCCAGGCCCCGGCCCACGCCTACGGCATGCCGGCCTACCAGCCGATGCCCCACCCGATGGTCCTCCAGCCGCCGGTCCCGCAGCAGGCCGCCCCCGCCACCGTCCAGGACTACCTCACCCCGGGCATGGTCAAGCTGCTGCTCGGCACCCTCGCCGTCGGCGGTGCCAGCATCGCCCTCGTCTTCCTCTTCCAGGCCATCGTCGCCGCGGCCGCCGCCCTCCAGACCGTGGCGATCGTCGCCGCCATCGTCTTCGGCGGCATCTTCCTCAGCCGCCTCACCGGCACCGGCGGCGGCAAGGTCAACAACAAGATCAACATCGACATCGACGCCGTCGCCGGCCGCCGCATCAAGATGCGCACCCCCCGCCGCTGGCTCTGACCCCCCCCGGCACCCGACCCGACTCCCCAGGAGGATCGCGCGATGCGCTTCGTCTACCTGCTCGGCATGTTCGCCCCCGTGGTCGTCCTGCTCCTCGTCCTGCTCGCCCACTGACGGTCGGTCGCCCGGTCTCGCCCCCGGCCCGCCCTCGTCCCGCAGCCGCGCCGGGGACGAGGGCGGCCTGGTGACGGGGCCGACCGACCAACCGACCGCCACCACACACCCCGAGGAGAACCGATGAGCAGCACCGCATGGGCCACCGACTGGCCCGAGGGCGTCCTCGCCCGCTACCTGACCGCCGGCGGCGCCCACGTCGACCTGACGAGCCGCCGGTTCCGCACCAACTACACCGCGCAGGGCCGCCCCTACGTCAGCGACCACTGGCGCGAGGTCGACGGCTTCACCTGGCAGTGCCGCGGATGCGACACCCGCGGCTCGGTGAACGCCTTCGGCGACCCGTACCTGCCCGACGAGCGAAACAAGGCCCACAACGACGCGAACCGTCACGCCGCCGAATGCCGCTCGATGCCCCGCCCTACCAGGTAGCACCACCCGTCCGGGCCACCACGCTGCCCACCACCGCGCCCCGCCGCCCGGCCTCGGGCCCCGGCCGGCGGGGCGCGGTGGTGCGCGGCGCGGCCGCCCGGCCGACACCGCGCACCCGTGGAGGACACCCGTGGTCACCACCGTCACCGCCATCTCCCCCGACTCCGCCCTTCAGCCGCCGGTCGACCGCCAGAAGCCCTGGCGGATCACCGGCACCCCCTACAGCGCCGCCCGCATCACCACCGGCGACCTCGCCACCCGCCTCGCCGACCTGCCGGAGAACCTGCCCGTCATGGTCGGCACCCCCGCCTGGAACCGCCTCGACATCGCGCCGGTGCGCTCCACCGCCTGGGACGGCGCGCTCGTCCTGTACACGACCCCGGCCGACCCCGACCCGAACTCCCTGACCCTCGACCTGCCCGCCCCCGCCATCGCGGGGGCGGCGACCACGCCGAGCGCCCGCCGCGAGCTGCTCGGCGCGCTGACCGTCCGCGACCTCGCCACCCTCCTGGCCGACCTGCCCGACCACGCCCCCGTGATGGTCCTCGTCCCCGGCTGGAACGGCACCGCCGAACTCGTCGCGGACCGCGTCGACGACTACGACGACTGCCTGCTGCTCGACACCGACTACCCCACCTGCGACCCCTTCGGCCAGTCCCGGGAGCGGCGCGCCGCCTGACCCGCCTCACCCTGCGGCCCGCACACCGCCCGCCCGGCCCGCCCCCGCGCGGCCCGCACCCCGCATGACCTCCGCCCCCTGCCCGAACCGATCCCCGATCCGATCTGAGAGGCCCTGCTCGATGAAGCTCCGCGCCGACGCCGACAAGCTCGCCGAAGCCGTCTCCTACACCGCCAAGGCCCTGCCCGGACGGGCCGCGTTCCCCGTCCTGCTCGGCATGATGCTGACCACCACGAGCACTGGCCTGCACCTGGCCGCCAGCGACACCGAGGTCTACACGACCGCCACCGTCACCGCCGAGATCGCCGACGACGGCCGGGCGCTCGTTCCCGGCCGCCTGCTCGCCGACATCTGCGCCCGCCTGCCCAAGACCGCCCAGGTCGACATCGAGCTGGACGACGCCAGCGGCCGCCTGACCCTCGCCTGCGGCACCGCCCGCTTCAACCTGCCGACCCTGCCCGCCGACGAGTACCCGGCCCTGCCCTCCCTGCCGGACGCCGTCGCCACCACCGGCGCCGAGGACTTCGCCACGGCCGTCGCCCAGGTCGCCGTCGCCGTCGGTACCGAGGACGCGCTGCCCGCCATGACCGGCATCGAGATGAGCCTGGACGGTACCGACCTGATCCTCGCCGCCACCGACCGGTACCGGATCGGCCGCCGCGCGCTGACCGTCCGCCCGACCGGCACCCTGCCCACCGTCCCGGCGAAGAAGCGCCGCGGCAAGGCCGACGACGGGACCGGCACCGCGCCGGAGACCGAGGGCGCCCGGATCCTGATCCCCGGCAAGACCCTGGCGGACGCCGCCCGCGCGCTGTCCGGCGACCACACCCTCACCCTGCACTGGTCGGAGGGCCTGTTCGCCCTCTCCCTGCCCGGCGGGCGCAGCTACATGACCCGCCTCCTGACCGGCTACACCTTCCCCAGCCTTGACAAGATGTTCGCCGCCGACCGGCCCCTGGCCGTTACCGTTCAGGCCGCCGACGCGGCCACCGCCGTCCAGCGCGTCGCCCTGGTCGCCGCCCGCAACACCGCCGTCCGGCTGCACATCACCGACGGCGAACTGGCCGTCGACGCCGGCCACGGCGACGACGCCCACGCCAGCGACCGCATCCCCGCCAACGTGACCGGTGACCTCGGCCTGCCCCTGACCATCGCCTT
The DNA here is from genome assembly GCF_042883725.1 of Kitasatospora sp. NPDC058184. Lineage (NCBI taxonomy): Bacteria > Bacillati > Actinomycetota > Actinomycetes > Kitasatosporales > Streptomycetaceae > Kitasatospora > Kitasatospora sp. NPDC058184. Next base: position 30,904 of record NZ_JBHVVE010000038.1, on the reverse strand, counting down.
CAACCCGGCCTACCTGCTCGACGCGCTCAAGGCGCCCGGCACGCCCGAGGTCCGCATCGAGATCGCCCACCCTCACCAGCCCGCGCGCCTCGTCGGCCGCACCGACGAGATCGACGAGACCTACCAGCACCTGCTGATGCCGGTCCGCCTCAACACCTGACCCGGCGCCGTCCCGACCGCCCCGCCCGAACGCCGAAGGAGTCCCGTGATGACCGACAACCCCGCCCGCGTCGCCGCCGCCCCCGCCCGCTCGCTGATCAGCGTGGACGGGATCGTCACCGAGCGGACCTACCCCGACAGCTACACCACCCGCATCGTCCTCACCGACGGGTCCGGCTCCCTGACCGTCACCATCCCCTGCAACGCGACCGGCGGCACCGAGGCCTACAACACCCTGGACCTCGGCATGTTCGCCCTGATCGCCGGGCGGATCGAGAACCAGGCCGACGGCGGCCAGGAGGTGCTGGCCGCCGTCGTGGAGTTCACCGACCGCAAGACCACCCGGGAGCTGATGGCGCTGCCCGACCTGGTCGCCGAGGTCCTCGGCCGGTCCCGCAAGGCCATCGGCTCCTGACGAGCGGTCGGCCGACGCCGGCCCCGGCCCCCTCCCCCGCGCACCGCGAGGGGCGGGCGCCGGGACCGGCGCGGCTGCCCGGTCATCAGGACCGCAGCCCCGCAGACAGGAGACGCCTGTGGCTCTGCTCGGCACCTTCCGCACCCTGCTCGCCGGCCGCACCCGCGCCCACACCACCCGCGCCGGGCTCGACCAGCACAACACCCGCACCGACCAGGCCATCCGCTCCGCGCGCGAGCGCGCCGACCGCACCGCCCCGAAGACCCTCACCGACCCGCTCTCCTACCAGCCCGTCCTGCTCGACGCCCGCGCCACCGCCCTCGACCTCGCCGTCCACCTCGAACACCTCGGCGCCGCCGCCAACTGGCAGGAGCAGCCGCCCGCCCTCGTCGCCGCCCTGTACGACGCCTCGGACGACGCCGCCGCGCTCGCCGAACGGCTCACCGCCGCCGCCAACGCCACCCTGCCTGCCCCCGCCCCCGCCGCCAGCCCGGTCCCGGACCGGCTGAAGTCCCAGCCCGACGCCCGCAATCCGGCGGCGCACGACGCCGCCTGACCCCCGAAAGGGCCCGCGTGACCCCCATCCCCCGACCCCTTCGGTCCCTGCTCGGACGGCTGCCCGTCCGCAGACCCGTCCCGCGGCCCCTCGTCGACCGCGACCACCTGCCCAGCGTCTACCTGCCCGAGCCGCCCACCGCCCCGGCGCCCCGGGCGCCCGCCATCCCGGAACCGACCTGGGAGCCCTGGCTCATCGACCAGCAGGACGACGGCCTCGACACCGGCCCGCGTCACGACGCGCCGGACGGCGCCGTGAACGCGTGCGTCCTGGACGGCGCCCCGTACGACGGCGACGGCGTCCTGGGCCGCTACTGCTCCTGGGCCTGCGCCGACGCCGACGAGCCGATCAGCCTCCTCGGCGACACCCCCACCCGCTGAAACGACAACCGCACCCGCCCCTACCCCTGGGCCCGGCCGCACGCACCGCGCGGCCGGGCCCAGGCACACCCGGAAGGACCCCGTCCACGATGACCACCACGTCCACCGCCGCCACCGCCGCCGACCGGCCCCGCTGGCACCACGACGCCCGCCGCCTGCTGACCGAGGTCGACGAGTTCGTCCGGCTGGAGTGGCCCACCCTCGACACCCCGGGCAAGGCCGTCGCCGCCGGCGTCGCGGTCACCGCCGCCGTCACCGCCACGGCCCTGGTCCTCGGCGGCGGCTGGATCACCGCCACCGTGCTCGGCACCCTGCTCGGCCTCGCCGGCCGCCTCGGCCTCGACGCCTGGAACTGGCTCCAGGCCACCCGGCCCTGGGACACCGCCGACCGCCTGGCCCACCTCGTCAGCGACCCCGTCCGCCACTACCTCACCGCCCACAGCGACGCGCTCCCGTTCACCCCCGGCGCCCTCTTCACCGCCTGGTGGGTGACCGGCCTGCTCCTGTTCATCGCCGCCGGCCGCCGCCCCGGCCTCACCGGCCGCACCGTCGCCTGGACCGTCTGGACCGCCGTCACCACCGCCACCGTCTGGGCCGGAACCCACCCCGCCAGCCGCTGGACCGCCACCGCGATCTGCGCGCTCCTCCTCACCCTCGCCTCCCTGACCGCCCACACCCCCACCCGCCCGCTCACCCCCACCACCCGGCCGCGGTCGGGCACCGGCCCCGAGCCCACCCGCACCGCCGGCTGACGTCCGGACACCGACGCTGCCCACCAGCCGGTCCACCATCCCCTAGGGGCGGCCCGGGCTGGTGCGCGGCGCCGGTGTCCGGACGCCCGGCACACCCCGACCCGGGAGACCACCCATGACGACCACCGCGCCGATCACCCCCGGCCACTTCCCCACCAGCCCGCTCGCCCTGCGCACCACCGACCCCGACCGGCAGGCCCCGATCCGCGCCTTCGCCTCGGAGCAGGCCGCCGCGGCCTCCACCGCCGCGACCCGGATCGTCGACCTCTGGACGCAGGCCGGCACCCACGCGGACCGCATCACCGCCCTCGGCCAGGTCCACGCCGAGCTGATCGAGTGGCGCCACCGCCTCGCCCTCGCCGCGGCCGGCCGCCTCGGCCAGGGCCTCACCCACGATCCCGAGCGCTTCCGCACCCCGATCACCGGACACAGCGCCAACTTCGACCGGATCGGCCAGGTCGGACGGCTGAGGGAGGGCTCGGTGTGGGACGCGGCCACCCGCACCTACACCGGCGGCGCGTCCACCCCGGCCTGGGAGGCGATGGACCGCTACGGCCGCGCCGCCCTGGCCCGGTTCACCATCGAGGCCCCCGACGACGACGAACTCCAGAACTGGATCACCCTGCCCAACGGCATCCGCCTGGCCGGCAACCGCCTCCTCCGCGGAGCCGCCGCCCGCGCCGCCGCCGAGCAGCTGACCGTCCGCGTCGCCGCGCGCGGCCTGGACGCCTCCCGGATGGAGACCGGCGGACAGCCGCTCTACACCGTCACCCCGGACTCCGAGCACAGCGCCCTCCTGCACCAGTGGGCGCTGATCCTGCTGACCACCCCGGCCCCGACGCTCCAGGACTACCTGACCGCCCGCTACCTGATGTTCCAGGCCCCGCAGACGAAGAAGGGCTCCGACTCCGTCACCCGGGTCTTCGTCGTCGCCGCCGGCGCCGTCCTGTTCGGCGACCGGGCGCCCGCCCTGCCCGCCGACATCGACCTGCGCTGCTACGTCCTCGGCCAGGCCGCCGCCTGCCGCCCGTAACCCGCTGGCACACCCCACCCGACGCCGCCCACCAACCCGCCCACCGACGGAAGCCCGGGCCTTGGCGCGCGGCGCCGGCGTCCGCACGACCGGCGCACACCCAAGGAGAGCCGAGATGGCCGAAGAAGTCGTCGAATCCATTCGCTACACCGCCGACGTGGTCGCCACCACGCCGGACGGACGCGTCCTGCTGATCGAGCGAGGCTGGCCGCCCTTCGAGGGGGCCTGGGCGCTCCCGGGCGGCCACGTGGACCCCGGCGAAACCAGCCGTGACGCGGCCGCCCGGGAGCTGGCGGAGGAGACCGGCGTGCGGGTGGACACCGCGGACCTGCTCCAGCTCGGCGTCTGGGACGCCCCGGGCCGCGACCCGCGCGGCCGGTACGTCACCGTCGCCTACCTCGCCGTCGTCCCGGACGGCACCCCGACCGCCGCCGGCGACGACGCCCGCACCGCCCGCTGGTGGCCGGTCGACGGCCTCCCGGAGCAGCTGGCGTTCGACCACGCCGCGATCCTCGCCGCGGCCACCCGCGCCTGATCCCCCTCACCGCAGCGCTGTCCCGCCCACCCGGATCCCCGGACGGGCGGGACAGCGCCGCACCCCACCACACCCGCCGACCACCGCCCGAAAGGCACACCGTGACCCGCCTCCCCACCCCGAACCCCGTCCTCGACCTCGTCCGGCCCGGCGACCTGGTCGTCATGATCGGAGCCAGCGCGAGCGGCAAGTCGACCCTGCTGACCAACGTCCCGTCCCACCAGGTCGTCAGCCTCGACCGGCTGCGCGCGGCCGTCAGCGAGCCCGGCGACCAGGGCGCCACCCCGGACGCGCTCCTGATCCACAACCAGATCATCGCCACGCGCCTGCGCCGCGGGAAGACGACCTACGCGGACAACACGAGCGTCCTGGCCGCGCACCGTGTGCGCCTGGTCCGCCTCGCCCGCCAGTACGGACGGCGCGCCGTCGCCATCACAGTCGACACACCGCTGGACACCTGCCTGCACCGCAACGCGCAGCGCCCGGACGAGCAGCGCGTGCCCGACGTCGTCGTGCGCCTGCAACACCGCCTCGCCGCCGTGGTCCGCACGCGGCTGTCCGAGGAGGGCTTCGCCGCGGTCCACCACGTCCGCGGGCACTGACACCACCCGCCACCGACCCAGGCGGCCGCCCGGTCCCCCGGAGGCCGGGCGACCGCCCGCCCCGAACCCGAACGAGAAACGAGAGACCGCCATGTCCGCCTTCGACGTCAAGGTGCTCAACACCGACGACTACCCGCTGATCGTCACCGTCGACAAGAACAGCGTCGCCGAGGTCCACGGCAGCATCCCGGCCGCGAGCGTGGCGGGCATCCTGCGCCACCTCGCCGCGCACTTCGAACAACAGGCGCCCGCCGAGCACTGACCGGGCGGCCACGCTGCCCACCACCGCGCCCTGCGCCCAGGCCCGCCCGGCCCGGGCGCGGGGCGCGCCCGGTGCGCGGCGTGGCCGCCCGGCCTGTGCCCACCACGGAAGGAGAACGGTGACCCCCACCGACCCCGCCCACGCCCAGACCCCCAACCTGCTCGGCTCCGACCCCGGCCTGCCGCCCGAGCCGCGAGTCCCCGTCGCCGTCCCGCGCGAGCGCGCCGACACCTCCCACACCCCGGCCCACCCGCCGCTCACCACCCGGATCCGGACGCGGATCCGCGCCCACTTCCTCGCCCGGCGCTCGCCGCGCCTGCGCCTGGGCCGCGTCGAGATCACCCTCGACTCCTACGCCGTGACGATCGAACAGCTCCCCAAGCCCGGCTGCAACACCTGCGGCGACCACCGCGGCTGGTGGTACGGCGAGGGCGAGTGGGAGTTCTGCGACTGCGCGCTCGGCCTCTTCTGGCGGCGCATCCCCTGGCGGCCCGGCCCGGCCCGCTCCTACAGCGCCGAGCCCCCCTTCTAGCCACCCCCACCGCTCTCCAGCGACGAAGGGAACACCCCCATGGCACGCACCCGCCCCGGCGCCCCCGCCCGCCCCGCCCGCCCCGCCCGCCCCACCCGGCCGGGCCGGCCCCGCCGCTTCGGCGCCCGCCACTACACCTGCACCCCCTGCGAGGTCACCTGGTCCGGCCCCGAGGCCGACTGCTGGACCTGCGGCCGCCCCGCCACCCGCGAACACCCCACCCCCACCAGCGCCCTCCAGCAGCTCCTCGCCCCGACCACCGGCGCCGACACCCGCCCCGGCCACGACCACTACCGCGCCCACCACCCCCAGGACCAGCGGTGACCGCCACCACCCGCCGCCACAGCGGGCCCATCACCGCCACCGTCCCCGGCCGCGCACCCCGCACCCCCACCACCGGCGCCCCGCGCAGCTGGGAGGCGCTCGAAGGCATCGCCTACCCGGACCTGACCGGCGACGAGCCCTGCCGCCGACCCGACACCGACCCCGAGGTCTTCTTCCCCGACGGCACCCCCGACGCCGACCAGCGCACCGCCACCGCCAAAGCCCTGTGCGGCGAGTGCGCGCTGCGCACCCGCCAGCAGTGCCTCGCCTGGGCGCTGGCCAACCCCGCCAGGGCCGGCGAGGCCATCTGGGCCGGCCTCACCCACCAGGAGCGCCGCACCGCCCTGGACCGGGTCAGGGCCGCCACCCGCACCGACGGCCAGGAGTAGAAGACCACCGCACGGCCCGTGCCACCGCCCCGGCCGCGGCCGGTGTGTTCCGCGTCGGCGCACCGAGCGCCCGACCGTGGCCCGCCGATCCCGCCTCCGACCGACCACCCGACACTCCGGGGCTGCCCCCAGCCGGACGGCAGCCCCGGCCCTCCGGGCGACCGCACACCCAGGCCGCCCCCGTCACCGGAAGGCCCCGCCATGCCCGACCCCACCTCCACCGTCGTCGGCTACCTCCACGAAGCCCCCCGGCTGACCACCCTTCACGGCTCCGCCATCCTGCGCTGGGTCCTGGTCCTGCCCGCCGAAGGCAGCCCCGGCGGCTACAGCCTCCTCACCTGCATGCTCCCCGACCCCCACCGGGACCTGGACGAGACCACCCTCCACGACGCCTACCCCGCCGGCACCTACGTCCAGGTCACCGGGCACCTCCTCACCCCCACCCCCGACCAGCCCCTGCTCCTCCTGGTCGCCGGCGACCTCGCCCCCGCCGGCGACCCCCAGGACGAGCCGATGCCCACCGACGCGACCGTCCACGACCTCGCCCCCTACGGGCCCTACCAGAGCGCCGCCGTCACCACCCCCGACGGCGTCACCCGACGGCACCTGTGGGACACCGCCGGCCGCTGGATCGGCCACACCACCGACCCCGCCCTCCTCACCCCCGCCGTCACCCGCCACCAGCCCACCGTTGGCGACTGACCGACCAACTCCCGTCCGGACCCGACGCCGCCCACCGCCGCGCCCGGGACGGCAGGGGCGTCGCGGTGTACGGCGCGGCCGCCCGGCCGAGACCGAAGACCGCCCTGGAGGAGCACATGACCACCACCCAGACCATCGCCGACCTGTACGCCTCGGGCCGCATCCGGGGCGCCGCCCGGCTGACCGGCACCATCACCTCGGCCCGCCAGCACACCACCCGGTCCGGCCACGAGCGCCTCGTCCTGGCCCGGGACGGCGTGGACACCCCGCGCAGCGAGGCGCCCTGACGTCCGGCGAGCCCGTCCTCGCCGTCGTCTGCGCCGCCGCTATCCGAGGCCGCCGCCCGGCCATCACCCCAACTCGGAGGTACCCGCCATGAACACCGCCCGCGCCGCCCGCTTCGCCGCCGCCTACGCCCTGCTCCGCGCCGGGGCCGACGCCGGCGACCACCTCGTCCAGAGCGACCACTGCGCCCGCACCAAGGGAGCGACCGACGACTCCCCCGTCACCGGCGACGACGGCACCATCCACGGCACCGCCGCCGGCCGCCGCGCCTGCGCCCTCCACTGCCTGACTTACACCGCCACCCAGGCAGCCGCCCTCCTTCTCGGCGCCCGCGCGCTCGGCCTGCGCCTGCGCCCCGGCCAGGTCGCCGCCGCCCTCGCCGTCTCGGGACTGACCCACTACGCGATCGACAGGCGGGTGCCCGGGGGCCTGCTCCAGCGGTTCGCCGACGCCACCGGCAAGGGCGACTTCTACCGGCTGGCCGACCACGGCATGAACGGCGCGTACTGCATGGACGGCGCCGTTCACCACGCCTGCGAGACCATCGCCGCCGCCGTCCTCGCCCGTTGACCTCGCGCCGGGAGGAGTTCGGCATGGCCGACCGGCGAGACCACACGACCCCCGACGACCACGCGATGATCGCGGCCCAGGCTCCGATCGCCCCGGGCACGCCCGCCGCCTGCGACCGCACCGACGACGCCCACGACGGCGCCCGCACCCAGATCCACACCGAGAACGTTCCCGAGCAGCCGGACGGGAACCAGCTCCCTCTCCTCTAGACCCCCAGCCCAGAGCACCCGATGGAGGATCACATGTACCGACCCGTCATCGCCCCGGCCCCGGACAGCCCGGCCAGCCAGGCCGTGGGCCTGGACCTGGACGGCACACTCGCCGTCGACCAGGGGTGGCAGGGCGGCCGCATCGGCCTGCCCCAGCCCGGCGCGATGAACGCGCTGCGGCTCCTTGCGGCACGACGAGCGGTGTTCGTCTTCACTGCGCGCCCGGAGCGGTGGCTGCCGGAGGTCGTCGACTGGGTCAGCTGGTACAGCGGCCTGGACGCCTTCTTCGACCCGGACCCCGAGCGGGCGTACTGGCAGGTGGTGGGCGGCCCGATCCTGGTCACCAGGACCAAGGTCGGCGCCGCTGTGTACGTCGACGACCGCGCCGTCCACCACGCCGGCGACTGGGGCGCCACCCTCGCCACCGTCAGCCACGCGATCGGACTCGACCGCGTCGGAGCCGTCCCGGCCTGAAGCCGCGGGTGAAGGGCCTGACCGGCGACGGCCCGCGCCCAGCACCGGGTAGGCCATCGTCCTTCGCACCCGACGGTCGAACATCTCGAAACCGCCCCCACACGGAGTCAGGGGACCGTACCGTGCGCACCAAGAACATCACACAGGGGGAGGGAATGAACACCGAACGTGCTGATCGGTGCCCTGCTTCTGTCGTCCCCGAGACCCCGGGGCTCCTTTTGCCCGCCGCGCTGGCGCCGACCGGCCCGGGGCCCCGCCGACCACAGCCAGCCCACGGAAGGATCCACCACCGCATGCCCGTCAACGCCGTCTCGCTGCACGCCGACATCAAGGCCAACCTCGGCGAGCAGGTCCTCAACGACGTCCTGCGCAACGTCTGGCCCCAGGACTGCCAGAGCTGCAACAAGCCGCTCGGCACCGAACCGCCCTCGCTGTGCGTCGACGTCGACGAGCTCACCAACGTCACCATGGCCACCCTCCACCACACCGCCTGCCAGGCCTCCAGCTGGAACGACGGCCCGATCCTCCGCGTCTCCAACAACCTGTCCTGGCGCTCGCACCTGATCAACTGGCCCATCGAGTCCGGCGACGACGGGCCCGTCATCTGGCCCACGCTCCTGGTCAACCCGCACCTCGAAGGCGTCCAGCTGCGCCAGGACACCTTCGGCGCCTGGAAGGTCGCCACCCTCGACCACGCCCACGAAGCCGGCCTGCGTGTCGCGGGCCCGGACTTCGTCATCGACCGCCCGCTGCCCGCGCGCGCCGGACACACCCCCGCCGCCCACCTCAACGGCACCACGGTGACGGTCCAGCTGAGCCCGTTCGAGCAGTGGGGCGGCACCTTCTACCACCAGGAACAGACCGCCCGCGTCCGCGAACTCGGAGGCGTCATGTTCGGCTACACCACCGCCGTGAACCCCCCGGACATCGCGACCTACGAGGACTTCGTCCAGCCCGTCGTCCAGCGCCAGATCGCCTTCGGCTTCGTCTCCCTGGCCCGCTGACCCAACCCGCAAGGACACCCGTGAACGACGCCTTCGCCACCGACCCCGACCTGCGCCACCTCGCCCGACTGCTCGCCATGCTCCCCGGCCGGGACGACATCGCCTTCTGGGCCACCGTCGACAACGGCGCCAGCACCATCGTCGAACCCGGCCACACCGGCCCGGGCACCGCCGGCCCGGAGTACATCCTCAGCAAGATGCGGAGCGGCATCGCCAAGCTGAACAAGGCCGAGGACCCCGCCGCCGTCGCCTACTTCAGCCACTACCTGCTGATGTTCTTCGACGGCGACCAGCCCGCCCTGTGGAAGTACCTCAACGACCGCTTCTCCGCGCACGGCGGCCGCTCCACCGCCGGCGAGCGCTACACCCGCGACCTGTGCGACACCGCCTGGCGGATCATCGCCCGCTACGACACCCTCGGCGACAACGACCTCGCCGAACTCTGGCCCGGCCACCCCCGGTAGGCAACTGCCCCCAAATGAGCTTCCCGGCGGCTGAACGCACCTCCGGCGGAACGTCAGCCGTCCCGGTCTAACCCTCAGACAGAAGGGCCCGCCCCGCAACGCCGGGTGCGGGCCCTTCTGCGTTTCCGGGCCAGGTACCACAGGGCCAGTCCCTGCCGGAACCGGGCGTCCTGCGTGGGCTGGTGCTGCCGCATGGGACGATGCGTGACAACCGCAGCAGGACAAGCAAGCAGGAGAGCACAGCATGCTCGATGACGAAGACGACATCCCCGAGATCGACTGGGACGCCCTCGGCAACGTCTACGTCTTCGCCAACGGCAAGGGCGGAGTCGGCAAGACCTCGGCAGCCACCAACCTCGCCGGCCTGGTCGCGGCCGACGGCGGACAGGTCCTGTACGTGGACGTCAACGGCCAGGGCAACGGCGGCAACGACCTCGGCTACCGCCACGGCCCCCAGGACGACGAAGGCAAGGCACTGCACGACGCCCTCGCCACCGGCAGCCCCCTCGTCCCCGTACGCGGCATCCGCCCCGGACTGGACGTCATCGTCGGCGGCCCGATGGTCGGCAACCTCCCCAACATGCTCAGCGCCACGTTCCCGTTCGCGGACAAGCGCCAGGCCCTCGCACTCGCCATCTCCCTGGCCCCCATCGCGGGCCACTACGACACGGTCTTCATCGACTCGGCCCCGGAGAACAAGCCGCTCCAGCAGCTCGCCCTCGGAGCCGCCCGGTGGATGATCGCCCCCACGAAGACCGACCCCGGCTCGATCGAGGGCCTCGGCCACATCTCCCACCAGTTCAGCCTGGTGCGCCGGAAGGTCAACCCGAACCTGACCCTGCTGGGCGTTGTCCTCTTCGCCACCGGCAGCAACGCCACCCAACTCCAGAAGCGCGCCCGCGAAGCCGTCGCCCAGGAACTCGGAACCGCGGACCTCCTGTTCGAGACGTTCATCCGTCACGCCGAAGCCGTGGGCGCCGACACCCGAAGGCACGGCAAGCTGGTCCACGAGCTGGAAATGGCCGCGGCCAGCAACCCGAAGTTCTGGGACCTGCGCGCCGGCCGGGCCGCCGGCGGCACCGTCATCTCCACGACCTCGGCCAGCGTCGCCGAGGACTACGCCAACCTCGCCCGCGAAATCCTCACCCGCGCCGCCGAACAGGACGCCCTCGCATGACCGATACCCAAGCCGCGGAGACCACCGCCGACCGCTTCGGCCTGAACCAGCCGCCGGCGCCTCGTGCCGCCGGTCTGGCGAGCCTCGCCCGCGGCAAGGCACCCAAGGCGCCCGGCAACGCCCTCGCGCTCCCCGAACAGGTCGAGCCCGACAAGGTCACCGGCACCCCCGAGGAGCGGCTCAAGACGTTCGAGGGCGCGATCGACGCCGCCGCCGGAGCCGTCGACCGGGTCAAAGGCCGAGCGGCCCTCGTCATCGGGACCTCGCTGCGCGAGATCCGGGACCAGGGCCTCCACTCCCTCCTCGGGTACGACACGTTCGAGGACTATGCCGAAGACCGCTGGGGCTACAGCCGCCCCTACGCCTACCAGCTCATGGACACACCGCTGGTCGTCACGGCGCTGTCTGCAATTGCAGACATCAAGCAGCCCCTGCCGGACTTCCCCGAGTCATGGATCCGAGTGCTCGCCCCGGTCTACCGCAACCACGGACCCGAGGACCTCGGCGCCCTCTGGCAACTCGCCACCGGGACCGGCCGCCGCATCACCGCCAAGCTGCTCACCGAGGTGCGCGACCAGCTCGCGCTCGGTCCCAAGCGCGCCGAGCTGACGGAAGACGAGACGGAGACCGCGGGCTCCGGTGCGGACGGCCAGGGGATCCAGCCCGGGGGGCAGCAAGGCGCGGGTGCCGGCCTCATCATCGACGCCGAGGTTGTCGACGACCCGCTGCTGGACTGGAAGGTCGCCCTCAAGGGGCTCCAGAACGCCTACAAGGTCCTCGCCCCTTCGGCTCACCTCGCCGCCCGCCAGGCCGACCCGGAAGCGGTCGAGGCGCTTCTGGCTGACATTCAGAAGATGGCGGCCGGAGTGGCCCGCCGGGCGAAGCAGGCCTCGGAGGCCAGCTGATCAGTCCTTGGCGTCGTCCTTGGCGTTGCCCAAACTCCGTCTGGGCCCGAGCGCTGCCCGGGCCCAGACGGAGGCGCCCACGGGCGGCGGGGCCACGGGTTCCAAGGCGTTGAACTGATCAGTCCCGGAGCCATGCCTGTCCGGGGGCCGTGCGGGGGCCGCGCCAGTTTGGGAGGCTGTACCGGGTGACCAGGGTCCAGGCGGTGCTGGTGGCGTCCTCGACCCAGGCGTGGCCGGCGGCCGGGATGCCGTGGGCGCCGGTGAGGTTCTTGGCGATCCGTTCCTCGGGGATGTGGCCGTTGCCGCGGCCGAGGTACTTCAGGACGTACACCGCGAGGTAGTCCACGTCCTTCGGGTAGGCCCGGCCGCTGAGGACCGCGCGGAGCCGGTGGCCGATCTTCGAGGCGATGCTCATGTTCCCGTCGCCCCAGAAGCCGGTGTCCTGCGGGTCCGGCAGCATGTCGATCAGGTCGACCAGGTGGGCAAGGTCGGCATCGTCGGCGATGGTGATGACGTCGGGCATGCGAGTTCCCCTCCGAAGTGGCGGCCGTCCCTCGGCCGGCCATGGTGCTGTTCCTTTCCATTCGGTGGGCCTGGAATCCCGCACAGGAGTTCTGAAGGCTTGTCGATCCAACGGGCGTAGCGATGGTTCCTCGCCCCGTGGCGGGCGGTTACTTCGGTTGCGGGGTCACGACCGACACCAGGGCGGGAGTGAGCACGCTGGCCAGGGCGACGGCTGGCAGGGCGGCGATGGCAGGAGGTACCCCGAAGCGGGACGCCACCCAGATCCCGGCTCCGGCGAACGCCGCCACTATGAGGGTCGCGGCGATGAGGCGGGTCATGGAGCGGAACCAGAGCAGCGCCTGCGCGAGGCGGTCCCGGACCGGCTGGAGCTCCTTGAGTTCCTCTTCCGGGAGCAGGGCGCCCACTCGGCTGGCGACGTAGTTGTCCGCGATCTCGACCAGGAGGCCGACGAGCTCCTTCGCGGCGCTCTCGGCGTCGGTGTCGAACCTGGCCTCCGCCACCCTCAGTCGCGCTGCGACGAGCCTGGCGTGTGCCCTCAGCTGCGGCCAACGGTGGGAGCGCCATGGGGTCGTTCTCCGTCGGCGGTACATCTTGAGGATCTGCTGCTCGGCGAAGCGCAGCTCCATCGGAACCCTCGTGAGGTGGTTCGGCCGGGTTCTGGGGCCGGCCGCCAGCACGGCCCCGCAGGCGTTCACCACGCCCGCGATGTTGTTGACCGGTACGAATCGGCTCGCGACCCCGAACCACCCCACAGGGCTGCTGCTGATCAATATGCTGCCGAACACCACGCAGACGACGGTGATGTCGATGATCTGGACGACGACAAGCACCACTGGGACGGCGGGTGGGAAGACCAGCCGGGCAAGGCCCATCGACCCCTTGGAGACCCCGGAGAGGACGAGCAGCGCGAGCGCGCACCGAAGCAGGTTCCACCCGAACTTGCGCCAGCCGTAGGCGCCCTCCCACAGCGCCCGCCGTATCGCGTTCGGTACCGGCCCCGCGTGCCCGGCGAGCCGGAGCGACCGCTCCAACTGCTCGACGCGCTCACGCGTCACCTTGTGCGCCGTGTGTCGCACGCGGCGGCTGAGCCTGTAGTTGACCCGCAGAAGCCAGTCGGTCACCGGTCTCCCCCTACTTGCCTGACAACCCACCAGAGCGTGCCACGGTGAATGCCGTGAGATCCGGGATTCCCGGCAACCGGCCGGGCTCGGCAGAAGGGCTCTTGCTCACAAACCACGCAGGCGTTCAGCCCCGAGGGTGGCTTTGATCACCGAGTGGTGACGTCATTTGTTCACGAGTTTGGGAGGCGCCCCGAACCACGGACAGGTGATGTTCACGAGTTCTGCCGTCGCTGGGGTACTTGCCAGGGCAGTGTCGGTGCCCGGCGGGCTGTCCAGGCCCGGGGCGGGGCCGGTCTTCGGGATCGAGGGGGCAGGGACCCGTAGGGCGGCATAGGGGTGTGTGGTTCTCCTCCGGCGGGGCGGTCCGCGGCAGGTGGGGCCGTCGTCCCGGGGCCAAGGGGTTGCTGCCTCGGCCTGGCGGGGTAGGCGGGAAAGGGTTGGGAGCCGTCGTGGGGGAGGAGCGAGCGGTTGGGTGACGCGGCGCAAGGGGGAGGGTTCGAGGTCGATCCGGACGTGGTGTTCCGGGCGTCGGTGCAGTTCCTCGGGTCGAAGGACTTCGTCTTCGGCATCGCCTCGGGGGTGGCGGGCGACCTGGCGTCCTCGGCGGGGATGGCCGGTGACGACACGATCGCCCACAACTTCGCGAAGAAGTACGAGCCGGCGGCCAAGATCGTGGTGAAGGCGATCGGGACGGCAGGGCAGGGCATGGCGACGATCTCCAGCCGCCTGCTGACGATGGCCGCCGGCTACCTGGCCGTCCAGGACTCGGTGGCCGCCGCGTTCACCGGGAAGATCAACACGTCGGCGCCGCTGGCCAAGGGCGCCCAGCAGTGCGACGAGAGCCAGGCGCACAACAGCCTGCCGATGGTCACCGGCTCGAAGGAGGTCCACGAGATCCCGGTGATCGGCAAGTTCTGGCCCCAGGGCGACCCGAAGCGCCTGCGCGGCGCGGCCCAGGTGTGGGCGCAGTGCGCCTCGGTCGTCGACACGGCGCAGCGCAACGCGGGCCGGCACGCCGCCGGGGTGATGGAGAGGTGCACCGGTGCGGCGTTCGAGGGCTTCGCGTCGTACGCGGCGACGGTGTTCGACCCGTGCCCGCCGGGCGGCACCGCGGTGGCGGCGTCGCAGCCGTTGATGGTGAACATCTCGGCGGCCTGCCGGGAGCTGCAGGCGATCTGCGAGCAGTACGCGCAGGCGATCGAGTCGTGCCAGGACACGCTGATCGGGCTCGGGGTCGCCGCCGGGGTCGTCACCACGGCCGGGGTGGTCCTCACGTTCTTCACGTTCGGTGCCTCGGACGCGGCCGCGGCGGCCGCCGACGCGGCCCTGGCCGCGGACGCCGCGCTGGCCGCCGAGGCGCTCGCCGCGGCGGAGGCGGAGCTGGCCGCGGCCGCGGCGGTCGCGGAGGCCGAGGCGGTCGTCTCCTCCATGGCGTCGCGCCTGGTGGTGCTCGCCGGGACGACCGCCGCAGTGAGCGCGGTGCCGGCCGTGACGGGCGTCGACTCGGCGGGCGCGGCCACGCCGTCCGACCCGGGGGGCCAGCAGCCCGCGGGCGACGGGACCGGGGCGGCCGGCGGGCAGGGGCCGCTCGCCAACCCGCTCGTCGGGCCGATCCCCCCGCCCAAGCCGCCGCCCTACCCGCTCTACGACGGGGCGCAGCAGATGGCGGCCAGGACGTGGATCGAGGGGCTGCCGGAGCGGGCGCCGAACTACGGGACGGCGGAGGACCGCGCCTACCAGGTGTACACGGCGGGCCGGCCCGAGCGGCGGGCGCAGGGCGCGGACGGCAAGGAGGTCTGGGCGGACGGATACCGGCCGGCCGACGGCGCGCTCATCGACGCGAAGAACGTCCGCAAGACGGGCTGCAGCCCGCGGTCGCTGAAGGGCCTGCAGGAGGACGACTTCAAGACCGGGCTCGTGCTGGACAAGGACGAGGACGAGCTCGCCCGCTACCAGGGCGCCATCGACAACCCGGCGAACCACGCCCAGTACCTTGAGGTCGACACACCCGATCCGGCGACGGTGGGCTACTGGCAGTACCTGCTGGCCAAGCACCATGTGAAGAGCAACGTCCGCGTCGTCACCATGCCCGCGCCGGAGCCCGAGGAGGGCTGATGGACACCATCCACCTTGCGGCGGCTCCAGGGACCACCTGGGCGCTGGCGCCGCAGGACGCCGAGGACCACCTCCGTGCCCGCTTCCCCGACCTGCGGGCCTGGCAGGAACAGGCGCCCGCCAGCGGGAAGGACTACGTCACCTTCCAGGTCGACCTCGACGGGGCGAGCCGGCGCGGCAGCTACTTCGCGCGCGGCCACCTGATCCTGGACGACGGCGACGCCGACCTGTGGGCCGACACCGCGGCCTGGTTCCTCGGCCTCCTGCCGGCCGACGCCCGGGCGATCGCCATGATCGAATCGAACCCGGACAGCGTGCGCACCATCCCTCCGGGCGCCGACGCCGCGCAGGTCCGCGAGATCCTGCGCTCGCTCTTCGACGTCGAGTAGCCGCGTCGGCGCGGCGGCGCGGCGACGGGGCGGTGGACGGTCCGGCCGGCGTCAGGTGAAGTCGACGAGCTGGCCGCGGTCGACCCGGGTGAGGTCGAGCGTGGCGACGACGGCCAGGTGGTCGCTGTGGTCGTGCTCGATCACCCTGTAGTCCACGGCGGCCGGGGTGAGCGCCGGGGTCACGTGGATCTGGTCGACGCGCAGGCCGCCGTGCTTGCCGGTGGCCCGCCGCAGAGCGGGGTCCCGTCGGGCGTCGGCGAGGTGGGCGGCGACGTCGGTGAGGTCGGCGTCGCGCAGCACCCGGCCGACGGCGCGGTTGCTGACCCAGGGGTCGTCGGGGTGCTCGCGGGGGAGGCAGCGGGAGGCCCGGTTGTAGGGCTTGACCTTGGTCCAGTCGATCTCCGGGTCATCGAACGTGGGGTGGTTGACGTCTCCGGCGATCAGGCCGATGCCGCCGTGGCGGTAGACGCGGGCGGCGAGGATCTGGGCCTCGACGGCGGCCTGCTGGGTGGAGTAGGGGATGAGGTGGGCGCTGACGGCGACGAGCGGGGCGGGCAGGTGGGCGGCGATGCCCCAGGCGGCGATCCGGGCGGCGGCGTACCCGTGATGCAGGTCGCCGGCGTACCGGGCCTCGACGTCCTCGACCCGCAGGTGCGCGGGGTCCCAGGCGACGGCGACCGGACGGCCGCTGCGCGAGGGCGCGACGTACAGCTCCATGCCGAGCGCCGCGCGGGCGGCAGCGGCCCGGCCGGGGTCCTGGAGGTGGTCGGCTTCCTGGAGGAGCAGCAGCTGGGGGCCGATCTGGCGGATCACGTCGATGATCCCGTCCCACCGGCGGGCGTCCGGCCCGTACTGGATGTTCTGGCTCATCACCGTCAGCATGCGTGCACGCTACAGGCGGTCCGTCCCGTGCGTCCCGGCCTCGTGCCGTCGGGGCGCGGATCGCGCGGTCACCCGAAGGAGAGCAGCTCGTGGGCGGGGGGTCCCTCCGGCAGCTGGCGGCGGTCGAGTCCGGCCACGGTGCGGGCGAGGCCGAGCAGGGCCGGTCCTGCCTCCGCGGGCTCGCCCTCACCGGGCCGAAGCAGCGCCGCGTAGGCGTACGCCACAGTGTCGACCCAGGTGCGGGTGTGGTGGCGGCGCCACGGGACGGCGTACCCGATGGCCCCTGACAGGACCCTCGCGGTGAGCGACCCGTCGGCGGCGTCGGCGTCGCGGACGATGAGTCGGGCGGCGGCGTGGTCCGCGTTCAGGGTGGGAGCCCAGGCCCCGTCGGTGAAGCAGGCCTGCGTCCGGGCGACGACGTCCGCGGCCCGGCCGGAGCAGGGCGCCGTTCCCGTGCTGGCCGCTGCGGTGATCACCTGCCGCATGGCGGCGACGCCGCTGTCGCCGGTGAACGGGTGCCGGATCCCGCAGGCGCCGCAGAGCAGTTCCAGCTCGTCGGCCCACCTGCCGTGGGCGAGCAGCCGCTGGTTCCCGCAGCGGCACCGCAGCACCTTCTCGCCGTGCAGGGCCCAGGGCTCGTTGGTGTCGTCGTACGTCCAGCTGGTGTAGGGGACGTACGCCGCGTCGACGGTCACCCGCCAGAGCTGGTCGGGGTCCCGGGTGGGCGGCGTCGCGGCCGGAGCGGTCGTCAAGTGGGCCTCCTTGCTGGTGTCCCCTCTACCTACCACAGGAACCCGGCAGGGGTGGGCGGTTGGAGGGGAGCGGGCAACGGCGCTGTGGGAGAGCCGGTCGGCGGTGCCGCAGGACAGAGCGTGTCCGGCCCCCCGGGGCCGTGGCCGGACCCGGCCGTTTCACGGGGCCGGCTTGCCCGGTGTCGGGCGCCGCCGTGTGCGGCGAGGACCGCCGGGCCCGGACAGGCGGGTGGCCGGCACGCACCGTCAGGGCCGGGACAGCAGAGGCTGTCCCGGCCCTGTGCTGGTTCCGGGCCGTCAGGCGTCGGCGTCGGCGCTGGCGACCAGGCCGCCGGGGCCGAGCGGCCGGCGGGCGCCGCGCACGGGCGGCTGTACGGGGCCGCCCGCGGGGGGCAGCGGGACCTGGGCCCGTTCCACTGCGGTCAGCCGGGCCTCCGGCGACACCTGGGCGGGTTCGGCCGGGGTTTCGGGGGATGGGCGCCACAGCGGGCGCCGGTCGGAAGTCATGATCGACAGTCTGGCAGTTCCCCCTCGGGGGCGAGGGCTGTTCGGTGGCAACACCGGGGCCGTGCGTGGTGATTCGCCCGGTGACCGGCTCCGGGCGCGGGTGGTGGTCGGACCGGGACGGGGCCGAGGTCGCCGAGCGCGGGGGCGGCCTCCGGCGCTCTGCGCCCAGCAACGCAGAGCGCCACCCCATCGTCCTGCCCACGCTCCTCCCGCGGGTGCGGCATCGACATCGCGCCCTCGACGCGGCGTGAGCCGGGACACGATAGTTGGAACCAGGGTGGTGTGCTGACCTGGCGATTCCGACCTTGCGGGACACGCTTGTTGGAACCACCTGGTCACGCTTCTTGCAACCGGCGGCGGATTGCCATTCATGTTGGAACCAGGTCTGAAAAGCAGTTCGACACTGAGGCGCTACTTGACCAGGTGGAAGTCTGGATGTTGCAGCCAGGCTTCCAGAAACGCCGCATCTCCGACGTGTCGAAGCCACCGGCCCCCGCCCCAGGTGTCATAGGAGACCTCCGAGAGCCTTCCCGGGAGAACTGACGCCAGTGCTCTCGCCCGGGTCAGGACTGCCTCGTTCCTCGTGTCGTCTCCTTCGGCGGGGCGGCTGCTCAGGAGGCCGTCGAAGTCGACCGGTGCATCGAGACGGCGGGCGAGAGCGAGCACCAGGTGGCCGAGCAGCATGTGGTTCACCGGGCCCGAGCATCCGGCACCGACTACCAGCCCCTGCACCGGTGGACGCGAGAACGCCGAGTAGTCCTCGTCCTCGGCAGGTATCTCCTCGTCCTCCGACAGGAAGAACACGCCGACGCCAGCCGGGTCGAAGGCCGGCAGGCCCAGGACGGAACCGTCTCGCACCCAGAAGTCCACGTCGCCGTCGGCCTTGGTCTCCACCGGCTCGCAGAAGGTCTCCAACCACGGGACCACATCGGCCAGGATGTCCGCGAACCCGCGTGGTTCGAAGAGCCACAGTCCAACCGCCGGTCCCGACATGCCACCCCCAGAGCTTCGTGGCCCAGGTGCCACTGGGCCCGGTTCTATCAGGTCCCGGCGGCGGGCATCTGATCATTTGGGGCACAGTCAAAGCTCAAGATCGATTCCAGTGCTGGCCGCTCCGGTTCCAACAACCGTGACCAAGTTCCAACTACCGCGTCACGGCTCACGGCGGATGCGAACCCCGGACGACCTTGGTGGCAGTCTGCATGCTCAAGTGACACCCATCGCGATCCGGCACAGCCGGTGCCTGGCGGCATCGGGGTGGCTGACGCTTGATCACTCGAACACATGCTCGAATAATGAGGGTATGACCGCCGCTGTCCCGTTCTCCAGCCGCCCGCACCAGCCCGGCGCGCAGCCGGGCGACGCCGTGCGGGCGCCCCGGGAACTGATGACGCTGCCTGGGCTGCACCACGACGTGCGGCGCTGGCACCTGGTCGAGGTCCGGCTCGGCGGCGGATGGAGGCCCGCGCTGCTGAGCGTCTGGCGGCGCCCGCCCGCCGGCACCGGCTGGGTCGCCCACGTCCGCTGGGGCCCGGACGGGCCGGGCCCGGGCAAGGAGGAATGGGCCTGGCTGCTGTTCGACGAGGCCACGATCCGCCCGCTGTCCGAACCCGCGGCCCCCGTCCTGCCGAAGGACGCCGTCACGGTGCCGTCGGAGATGATCGGCGCGCCCGCCGCGGACGACTCCGGCCGCTGCTGGCGCCTGGCCTGGGTCCGCGTGGATGGCCGCTGGCGCTCCGGAGTGGTCACCGAGCGGCGCCGTCCCGCGCCCGACCTGCCGTGGATCGTCCACGCGCGCTGGGGCGAGGACCGCCAGGCCGCCTGGGTGGTCGCCGACCCGGCCACGGTGCGCCCGATCCCCGACGAAGCGCGGGACGCCTCGCCGGGCGAGGCCGTCGTACCCGAGCCGGCCGCACAGCCCTCCTCCGCCGGGGCGGACCGGTGAGCGGCCGGATCGCCGCCGTACCCGCACCGGCCGGACCGGAGCGCGGAGAGCGGCTGGCGGCCATGCTGGAGGAGACCAGCCCGCAGGCCCGCCGCGCTCGCGTCGAAGCCGCCACCCGGCCGGTCCTGCCCGCTCTGGAACCGCTCCTGCCGGACGGCCGCCTGCCCAAGGGCGCCGTCGTCGAGGTCCTCGACACCGCCCTGCTCCTCGCGACCGCGGCTGGCCCGGCCGCCGCGTCCGACACCCTCTGGACCGCGATCATCGGCTGGCCCGACCTCGGACTCGCCGCCGCCCGCGCCTACGGCCTCCCCTGGGAGCGCACCCTGCTGGCCGACGAACCCGGCGACCACTGGGCCGAGACCGCCTCCGTCCTCGCCGACGCCTGCGACACGATCATCCTCAAACCCACCAGCACCCCCGCACCGCGCCAGCTCGCCCGCCTCGAACAACGCCTGCGCACCACCGGCACCACCCTCCTCACCCCCCTCCCCTGGCCCGGCACCGCCCAGCTGCGCCTGACGGTGAGCGAATCGGTCTGGAGCGGACTCGGGGACGGCCACGGGGCCCTGGAGTCCCGGACAGTCGCCGCCCGTTGCACGGGGAGAGGCCGGGCAGGGCGGCCGCGCGAGGTGCACCTGCTGCTGCCGGACGGGGACGGAGGGGCGAGCACGGCACCCTCCAGGACGGTCGGATGGCTGCCCGCGACGGTCAGCGCCACCGGTTCCTGAGGCGGGACGGGCCAGCCGTTGGGCGGGCCGGTCCGACAGCTGGATCCGCAGGTGGAACGGGTGGCCCGTGCGTACGGCTGCTGGGCGGGATAACAGCATGGCGGCCGCGTGGGTCGCGGAGAAGGTCCTGGCGGCCGCTGCGGGGACGGTGGTATCAGACGAACCATCAGCACTCCATCGGACGTTCAGCGGACACCGCGAGCGGGGGTGGCAGCACCGATTCTGATATGTGATCCAAGTCACAAAAAAATCTTCAAGATCTTTGCCGGATCCGCCCATCGCCGTCCCCAGAGGGTGGGGGAACCTCCCCGGAATACGGAGGAACGAGAAGAGATGACCACGACGAGCCAGTCCTGCGCCCTTCCGGCCGGACTCGCCGCGCTCGCCGAGCCCACCGGCTGGCCCGGCCGAGCCGTGAAGTGCATGGAGCCCGAGATGGGAACCGAGGCCAGCGGCCAGGTTGCCAGCGAGATCGCGACCCCGCTGCTGCTGGGCGGCCCCGGCATGTTCTTCATCCCGGCCGGCCCCTTCGAGATCGCCTGGACCTACCGGAAGGTCGAGTTCATCCTCAACGGGCCGAACCTGCTGAGGCACGCCAGCTTCGGGTTCATCGCGTTCGAGGTGGAGCCGCCGACGAAGGAGATGCTCCTGGCGGCCCTCGCGGCCCGGTGGGCCGCGATCGTGGGCGACTACGCGGCCGTCGACGACTTCACCCGCAATGTCCTCGGTCACCGGAAGGCCGAGGAGTGGCGGGATGCGGTGATCAGCGGGCTGCTCGACGACTGGGTCGACCGCCTGGGCGGCTACCTGACCGACCCGGAGCTGCTGAGGATCCTGCGCGCCTACACCGCCACCGAGCGCCAACGATGGACGGAGCTGTGGGAGCACCGGCTCGGCGGCTTCCATCGGCGAGCACCCGACGGCACCGTCCGCGCGAGCAAGGGTAAGCGGGTGTGGCTGCTGGAGACGCCGAACCGCGACGGCGTGACGGTCCGGGACGTGTATCCGGACAAGCCCGCCCCCGGCGCTCTCGCCCTGGACCACGACTTCACGGACCCCCGGGTCGACGCCGTGCTCTGCGGCCTGGACACGACGGAGGCCGCCATCGCCAACCTCTGGGCCTCCCGCAAGGCCACCTGGGCCGACGCCGCCCTCGACCTCGGCCTGCCCGCCGCCTACGGGGACCGGGTCCGCCGCAAGCTCGGCCGCCTCGGCGACCGGCACACCGAGCGCGCCCTCGCCGCCGCGGAGGCGACCCGATGAGCCGCCGCCCGCCCGCCCCGGAGGCGGAGCGCGGCCTGCTGCTGCGCGTGCCGGCCGCGCCGACCTGCACCGCGATGGCCGGCACCGGCTCGGTTGGCGGCGCGCTGCTGTCGGGCACGGTGCCGCCGGACTCCCCGCTGGTGTGGCCGCTGGTCGTCCTCGCTCTCGGCTCCATGGCCTACGACCTCGGCGTCAGGGCCCTGCGGCGGCGCGGTAGCTGACGGAGGGGACGGGAGGGGAACCCGGCCCGGCCACGGGCCGTCGTCCCCGGCCTGCCGACGGCGACGACGGCGGGCCACGGGGGTGGTGCCGGGCCGGGGATGACGGGCCGCGGGGCGCGGGGGATCGGGTCTGACCGCTTCCGCGCTCGTGGGTCGTCCCGGTACGCAGCGCCTGACCGGAAGTGGGGAGTGACCTCCGTCACATTTCGTGACGGAGGGTAGTTGACTGTGAGTCAACTGTCAGCGGGGGGCGCTGGGGTGCGATCAGCCGGAACGTATTTCCGGGAGGGGTGCGCCGCTCGCGCCAGTTGCTCTCCGTGTCCACCAGTGATCTTTGAGTGAAATTAGTTCGGTCGGGGTGCGTGAACGGGAGACGTCGACCGCTTGACTGTCGGCAGGCCACAACGTGGCGCCGGCGGGGCAACACCTCGCCAGATTGCGACAAGCAAGGACAACTCCCTATGAACCGCACCTACATTCGACCCGCACCCGAGCGCAGAGAGGAACACCCCCCTCCGTCCACCGGGCACCGCTCCGGGCGCCCGGGCCCGGGCCGCCCGTGGGGGGCCTGATGAGCGAGGAACTGCGCGCCATAGGCCCGGAGCCCGCCCGTGACCCGGACGCCGGGCAGTCGGCCACGCCCGCCGTGGACCTGCCGGTGAACCTGCCCATCGACTACGAGGCGTTCACCCTGACCTACCGCGGCCGCTACCTGCGGGTCGCCGAGGAGATCCTCGGGGACCGGGCGGCCGCCGAGAAGGTCGTCCACCAGGTCCTCGTCCAGATCGCGACCCACTGGCCCCAGCTCCTGGCCGGCCCCGACGTCGTGGTCACCGCCTGGGGCCTGCTCTGCCACGCCCTGCGCTTCGAGGTCCGCCGCCGCGAGAGCGACCCCGAACTCCTCGCCCGTCTCGAACGCCTGCGCGTCATGCTCGCGCAGATGCGCGCCGCCCTGCCCGACTTCTACACCGTCGACGACGACGGCCGCGTCCAGACCGGCCTCTTCGAGCAGCTCGGCAGGCTCACCCCCCGCCAGTTCGACATCGTCATCCTCCGGGCGGCGAAGAGGTCGACGTTCTTCATCGCCTGGTTCCTGGGTACGCACCCCAGCACCGTGGACCGCAACCTCAAGCGCGCCCTCGCCCAACTGGAGGAGGGGCTGCGCCCCGCGCGTGTCCTGAAGTCCGCCCGCCCGACCCGCAGAGGAGCACGCCGGTGAACGAGCCCATCGCCGGTCCCCCGGAAGCCCACGCCCACGTCCCTGGACCGTTCGCCGAGTACGAGCAGGACCTGGAGATCCTCGCCGACGACGGCGCCGGCACGCACGCCTGGCCGGTCCACTACCTCGCCGGCGGAGGCCGGGCCGACGTCGCGCTCGACCTGGTCCTCGCCGAGCGCGACAGCGCCGTCCCGGCCGGCGAGGCCCCGGGCGGCCCCGGCTTCGCGCAGGCCCTGCGCGCGATCGCCGCCGACGTGGCCCGCCACCGGGCCGGCCTCTACGAGGAGCCGGAGTGGTGGCGCGACTACGACGGCGCCCGCCTCGGCCTGGACTCCCTGTCCCGCGACGCGGTCTGCAGCCCCAAGGCCTCCGCCATGCTCGCCCGCTTCGCCCACGAGGAGAGCCGTGCTCACGCCGTCGTCTTCGACAGCTGGGTCGACGCGGACATCGAGATCGAGGGTGCGCGGATCTTCGGCTGCCTGCTCCACCTGGCCGGACACCCCGTCAGCGCGGCGTTCTGGTGGCGGATCGCCGCCGGTGCCGGCGACCAGCGCGCCGCCTTCGCCCTCTACCTCCAGCACCTCGGGGCGGGTGAGCTCGACGAGGCCCAGTGGTGGCTGGCCCAGGCCTGCCAGGCCGCCGACGGCCACGGCGCCGCCCCCGGTCTGCCGCCGATGCCCGGCTACTACCGGACCCTGCCCACCGTGATGGGGCCCTGGCGCACCGCCGAGAACTCCAAGCCCGCCGCCTCGCTCGCCCGGGAAGTCGGCCGCCTGGTCGAGGACAACGACGAGGCCGGGGCCGACATCGACGGCATCGCCCGCCGCCCCGGACCCGGCCTGGCCAGTCGGCTCGAAGAACTCGCCGGCCACCGGTGACGCCTGCCCCGGGACGCCCGGACTGATCCGTGTGACCGCCCTGATCCCGCCCCGACACCGCACCATCGGCCACCGGAGGTTGTCTTGGCGAATCGTCGCCGCAAACGCCGCGAGACGGAGCACACCATACCCGTCGCCAAGCCCGTGCCCCATAAGATGTCCTGGCGCGACCTGTTCGTGGCCGTGCTGCCCCCGCTGCTCGCGCAGCTGCTGCTCGCGGCCGCCAAGGCTGGCCTCGGCGTGGGGCCCGGCCCCATGTAGCAGAATCAGGCCCCAGATGACGGTCTGAGAGAAGGCTGTCCGGCCCACCCTGAAAGCGGGCCGGACAGCCTTCGCGCGTTCGCGGCCGGACCTGCCGACCAGGCCCCACACCGGACAGTTGGCCCTATAGCGAACGGCCTCGGCCGGATGTAGGCGGGGCCGCTGAAGCGGAGGCGACGGACACTAGAGGGAGACGGGGCGGCTACACCCAACTCCGTACTCGGTTCCATGCCCGTCGCCACAACCCGGGCCTGTGCGTGGTCTCAAGCACATCGGCGACGGCGGTTTCCACTTCGTCCATGAAGCGGGCTCGCAGGTAGTCCTGCCAGCTCTGGGCCGGACCGCCAACCCCGGCATGCATATCTTGATTTACCCGAGTCAGCACGGCCCCGGTCTGATCTGCGGCCAGTTCCCGCATCAGCGGCAGATAGTGCGGGGGCAGCACGGCCAAGCGCAGCGCCAGATCTCTGGTCTTGATGAAATCCTCGGGCGTCGGTCCCATGGCTGTCGAGATGGTCATCAGCTCGCCCAGGTAGAAGTCCGCTCGCCGCTCGGAGACAAGATCCTTCCGCGAGGTCACGAGTTGCCACATCGCCAGCAGGATGGCCGCCAGGGCTATCAGGTCGCCAAGGCCCATCTCGTTCTTCCACGTCACGGGCGAACCATAGCGAAGCCGGCCTGGAACACCTGACCCCTCTCTGGGGTCGCCTTGCCGGACCCGGTGCCGCGCCACGCAGCCCGTCGGCTCTCGCTGTGCAGGGTCCGCTGCGCATGAGCGTTCCCGGCTTGCGGAGCACCCGCCGCCCTCCCGCATTGCCCCGGGGCGAAATGGCAGTGATCACGGGGCGTAGCATCCGGGCATGAGTTTCTCCCCGGGGGTAAATATGGTGGCGGTCGAGCCGATGCTGTTCGGCGGGCCGGTCTGCGTGAAGTGCGGTACCGAGCTCCCGCCCTCCAAGGGATCGGGCAGACCGAAGAAGTACTGCTCCAAGGCGTGCTCGAAGAAGGCCGAGCGGGACCGGGAGGCCGAGAAGATCCAGCAGCTGAAAGCAGACCTCAGAGCGGCCGAATCGCCCCGGGAGGAAACCGGCCCTCTCGACGGCCCGGTCGACGACCCGGTGGCGGCCGAGCTCCTTGGCCTGGGCGAGGAGCTGGCGCGGGCCGACCGCCGGCTGCTGCTCCAGCTCGATCGCGCCGCCCGGGACGGCGATCCGGCCCTTGCCCGCCAAGCCCTCACTGACGTCCTGCACTCCGCCCACTTCGTGACGCAGCGCCACCACGAGTTGGTGGAGCAACTGCGCACCGAGCACTCCGCCTTCCTCCCCGAGGCGAAACAACCCGCCACAGGGCCGCACCAATCACCCCGGGGTGAAACCGCGACCGCTCTCGGACCCGCCCCCAAGACCATCGGCGCGGCGCCGGCCGCCGCGGTTGTCCCGCCCCCGGCCACCACGGACCCGCAGACGCCGAGCGGGCCGACGAACGGATCGCCCCGGGATGAAACGACCACGAGACAGGTCACCCCCGGCAGCGACCTTCCGACCCAGGTTGCCCCCCGGGGAGAAACCACGCCCACCCCGGAAACGACCACCCCCGCTCCCGCTGCTCCCCGGGGAGAAAACCCCCTCACCAGCAGCACGTCCCGGCGCGTGCCCGCCCGGCCGACCCCGACCGCCACAGTCCCCCACCCCGACGACACCGAGCTACAGCCCGACGCGGTGCTGCGCGCCACCGCCGATCCGGTGCGCCGCTTCGGCCCGCCGGACCGCACAGATGACCTCACCTACTCCTTCGGCCCGGGCTGGACGGCGACGTCCTGGTCGGCACCGGAGACCGCCGGGATACGCCAGCTGCACCAGCACGGTGTGCGGGCCGGCTGGGCCGCACCGCTCCGCCAGGGGCCGCGGGGAGGGGGCGGCTGGATCGCGGTGCTGCTCCTGGCCGACGGCCGCACCGAACCGATCCTCGACGACACCGGCAGGGCCCACACCTTCCGCGACCAGGGCCCGGCACTGGAGGCGGTGCGCGGCGGGCGGACCACCCCGCCGG
The DNA here is from genome assembly GCF_042883725.1 of Kitasatospora sp. NPDC058184. Classification (NCBI taxonomy): domain Bacteria; kingdom Bacillati; phylum Actinomycetota; class Actinomycetes; order Kitasatosporales; family Streptomycetaceae; genus Kitasatospora; species Kitasatospora sp. NPDC058184. The sequence goes on along the minus strand of NZ_JBHVVE010000038.1, from coordinate 4,320 downwards.
TCACTGCCGCCCGTACCCCGGACGCCGACCGCCCGGCACCCCGGACCGAGGGATGGATCGGCCCACGTATGCCCGAGCCGGGAACGGTCGCGGTGCCGCGAGACCCGCTACGGCGCGGCCTGCCCCGCAGCAGGGACGTCCACATCCCCCTCGACCCGGCGACCTTCGGCTACAACTGGGTGCTCTCGGGCTGGACGGTGCAGCCCGACGTCATGGTGGTCCTCGGTGAGGGCTACCCGGTGGGCTGGGTCGAGCGCGGCCTCGACGGCAGCAGCGGCTGGGTCGCCGTGCACGAGGGCTACTTCCTCGGAGACCCGGCCACCCAGCAGGCCGCCGTCCACGACACCCCGGAACTGGCTGCCCGCATCGTCCACCACGCCCACGTCCAGGACCTCTGAGCGGCCCCGGCCGGAACGGCCCGCCTCCAAACCGGGGAGCGGGCCGACGGTCCGGGCACGCCGCCGCTCCCTGGCCCGCCGGCCAGGACCAGGGCCACGGCGGCCAGGGCGCCGGGCTCGAACCGGCCTGGTGGTGACCCCGGCAGTGCCCGGATTCGCCCGCGCGGTGTCGGTGCCGGCTGGGAGGCTGGACGGCATGGACGACGAGGCACTGCTGCGGGGCCGGGTCTACGGCGCCGACCACGACGACCCCGACCCCGGCCCCCGACACGGCCATGTGTACCGCGAGCTCGTCGGCGGCCCGCTCGACGGCCTCCTCCTGGACGTCACCGGCTGGGACGCCGACCGGCTCGGCGACGGCGCCGCGCTGGCCACCGAGATCGGCAAGTACGGCGCCGGCGGCCGCGCCCACTACGAACCCCGCGCCGCCGACCCGGCCCGCTGGGACTGGGCCGGCGACACCCCCTGACCAGAACCCCGCCCGCTGACCTTAGAAACCCCTGCCGGACAGTCAGGGTCTCGCGGTACCGTGGCGCCCCCTCATGAACCATGAACAAGGGATCAACCGTGGCGTTCTCGTTCCGCGTCGACAAGATGAACCTCACCGACGGCACCGTCGTCTCCGCCCCGGCCAACGGGATGACGGTATTCATCGGCCCTAACAACAGCGGTAAGTCCCGGTTGCTGGGAGAAATCGCCGGCCATCTTGCCAGCTACCCCGGACCGGCCGCCACGTCCCAGTGGCTGAGCCAAATGGAAATCGAGGCCGAGGGGACAGCAGAGGATTTCCTTCAATATCTACACAGCGTCGGAATGGTGCCCCGCGTCCGGCCGGGTAGTGAGCCTGCCTATCCTCTGCAAAGCCGCCATGTCACCCCGATGACCGAAATGGGAACCCCAGAGCACATGCTGACGGCGTGCTGGAACAGCCGTACCTACGGACAGATCGCTTCTCAGCTGTTGTCGACGCAGTGGACCGGCGACCGGCTGCAGGACCAGACGAGCTCCAGCCAGTTGAACCGGCTGAACCCGCCGTCCCACCCCACCCAGTACCTCAGGACCGCGCCGTCGGCGCTCGCGGAGTTCTCCCGACTGATCGAGAGTGCCTTCGGCACCCCGATCTCGATGAACCGCCTCGACGAGCAGGGCCTTCGGCTCACTATCGGCGACCCGGAACTCCCCGCCGACGCGGACCCTGCCTCCTATGAGTACTGGGACACCTACAGGGCCCTGCCTGGAGTCGCGGACCAGGGCGACGGCTTCCGCAGCTTCATCAACCTCCTCCTCCACACGCTCGTGCGGCCCACGCCCGTCATCGTCATAGACGAGCCCGAAGCCTTCCTCCACCCACCACAGGCACGGCTCCTCGGCCGCATCCTCGCTGAGCGCACCCCCTCCCCGTGCCAGGTGTTCGTCGCCACCCACAGCGCCGACTTCCTCAGCGGCGTCCTCGAAGCCACCACCAAACCGGTAGCCCTCGTCCGACTCACCCGTACACCAGCAGGCCCCCGCGCGAACCAACTGGACCCCGAAGACGTCGCCAGCATCCTCCGAACCCCCATGCTGCGCTACTCCAACATCATTGCCGGTCTTTTCCACGACGGCGTCGTGCTCGGAGAATCCGCCGGGGACTGCCAGTTCTACGCCGCAACCATCGACGCGCTCAAGAGCGACGACCACCCCAGCGACAATCTGGTATTCCTCCACACCAGTGGCAAACACCTCCTCGCCGACACCGCAGCCAGGCTGCGCCAATGCGGAATACCCGTCGCAGTGATCGCCGACCTGGACCTTCTCAATAACAAGGAAACACTGAAAACGGCCCTCTCTGCCGCAGGCGGAGACTGGGAGAAAATTTCGGCTGACTTCGAAACCCTCGACCGAAACATGCGTGACGAGAAAACCGTGATTACCGCTGCTGCGGTAAAGAGGCGGATCCTTGAGGTTCTCGGAGACCCGAAGGACGGCACCCTACTCACCGAGAAACAGATCGACGAAATCAGAGGTATGATCAAGGCCACCAGCAGCTGGGCCAACCTCAAGAAAGCGGGCCTCCCGCACCTCAGCGGTTCTCCGGCCTACATGGCGACCAGGAGGATCTTCGAGGCCCTCGCCGACCGAGGTATCTTCGCGGTGCCAGTTGGAGAACTCGAAAAATGGGTTCCTGAGGTGGCAGTGAGGAAAAACCGATGGCTTACCTACGTTTTCGAGAATGGTCACCACCTCAGGCCGTCCGATGACCTGCGCCGGTTCTGTGAACGGATCACAAGCTATCTGAGTACCGCTCCTGAACGGCCAGCTCCGCAGGCCGACTCGGCTGGGAACAGACCGCAGCCGCGAGGTCATCGGCCTGCACCGTAGGGCGCCGGCATCCGGGCCCGGCCTCGATGACGAGGCCGGGCCCGCCGGGGACGACACCGTTGTGCCACGACCGGCACGGCGGGCGGCGCCGGTGTACTGAAGAGGCAGAGGGGCGCACCCTGGGGGTGCGCCCCATCACTGTCAGGTCAGGCCGAGTGCTGTGAACACGACGAGCGAGACCGCCACGGCGGTCCCGAACGCGCCCAGCCCGGCGAGGAAGGCGGCGCTGATCGAGTGCTCCTGCACTGAGGTGAGGATGCCGACCACGACGGCCACCAGGAGGGAGGCGAGGATCGCCACGAGGACCCACACGCGCCTGTTCGGTGGGGTTGCGGACTGCTGGCTGCTCACGGGCATCTTCCTTCGAACGGGAAGGATGGCCAGATCAGAGCAGCAAAGGGCAGCCTCAACCTGACCACCCAAGGATGGTCTGGTTGAGATCTGCCAGCGCTTCAGAACCTCAATGCGTGTGACGCTGTATTCGGAGCCAGAGCGGGGCCGTCCGCGGATCTGTCAACTGACTGATCCTAATTTGTCTTCTATGGCGACTACTTGCCTGGTCTCGAATTCGGCACCCAGTGTGCGCTGTTGGATGCCGCAGGCAGCCTACCACCAGGATCGGCGGCACCAAGCGGGCCTCGCGGACCTGGTCGGCACCACCTCTGCGGTCGCCCGCCTCCGCCCGCCGGACGCGGTGAGCGGAGGGCCGGATGTCACGCCGTCATGACGCCACATCACCAGGCCCGTCGCCGCCGGGTGCTCCGGCGATGGTGGTGCGGCCGGCGGCGAGGGCCTGGTTGAGGCGCTCCGCGAGTCGGGGCAGCTGGGTGACGGGGCATCCGTAGGTGATGGTGCGCGGCATCGCGAGCGCGATCGCCCCGACGGCCGCCAGGACGAGGCCCTCCTGGACGCCGAGCCCGTCGCCGAGCAGGACGAAGCCGTCGAGCACCACCGTGGTCTCCGCTGGCACCCCGCCGCTCTCGCCGTCTTCCGGGTCCAGGTCCCGGCCACAGGCGAGGACGGCGGCCGCGAACTCGGTCAGGTCCCGGTTGCCGGTGCGCGTGGCCAACTCGGCCACCCACGCACCGGCCCGCTCGGTCGCGCGCTCGGCCGCCTCCAGCGCGGCGGCGAGCTCGGCGCGCTCCAGCGCCTCCGCCCGCTCGTCCTCGGCCCGCCGCTCCGGGTCGGGCTGCGCGCGGGCGGCGAAGGCGGCCCGCTCGACGGCGAGGGCCGAGGGCGCGACGTCGACGTCGACGTCGACGTCGGGGCGGGGGCGGGGGCCGGCCGGGCCGGGGAAGTGGAGGAGAGTCATGACCGGCCCAACCTCCGGTCGGCCGAACGGGTTACGGGCGCGGCGGCCGGGGCGCTCCCCGCGAGTCCTGGCGTGGGTCCTGGCGTGGCTCCTCCCCTGGGTCCTGACGTGGGTCCTGACGTGAGCCCCCCACCGACGGCGCGCCGTTCGCGTTACGCCTGAGCCAGGCGGTCCGGGCCCGTTCGGCCCGGCGGCTGGCACCAGCGGCTGCGCGCCGTCCCGCCCGCTGTCTAGGGTGCTTCGACGGCC
>NZ_JBHVVE010000037.1:0-72245 GCF_042883725.1 Kitasatospora sp. NPDC058184 | reverse complement strand
GCAGGGGGGACCCTGTGGGAGAGTAGGACGCCGCCGAACAATTCTTCAGAAGAACCCCCATCCGGGTCCCGGATGGGGGTTCTTCGCATTTCCGGTGACGTATCGTCAGGGCATGGACGATCAGACAGCGGTCATTGCGAACGATGTGCTCCGGCCCGCGCAGCGCGACGGCGCCCTGCGTGTTCTGGCGGAGGCCCAGGCGGTGGACGGCCGGGCCGCCGTGTCCGAGCAGGGCCGGCTCCGGCTGCGGAACGCGGAGATTCCGCGCCCGGGCGTCATCCATCTCGTAGCGACCGAATCCGGGGCCGAACCCGAGTCCGAAACCGGAGCCGTCCTCGGCTACGGCCAGCTGGAGGTGCCGGAGAACCCGGCCGCCAACCCCGCCGCCGAGCTGGTGGTCGATCCCGCCGTCCGCGGTCGCGGCCTGGCCCGTCCGCTGGTGGACGCCGTCCTGGCACAGGCCCACCGCGCGGGGCGCGAGGCGGTGGACTTCTGGGTGCACGGCGGCCACCCGGCGGCCCGGCACCTGGCCGAGGCGTACGGCGCGGAGCTGGTCCGCGAACTGCGCCAGATGCGCCGGCCCGGCCCGCAGACCGAGGACGTGGTCGTCCCCGCGGGCATCGAGCTCCGGACCTTTCGCCCGGGGGAGGACGACGCCGAGTGGCTGCGGCTGAACGCCCTGGCCTTCGCCCACCACCCCGAGCAGGGCACCTGGACCGAGCAGGACCTGGCCGAGCGGATCGCCGAGCCCTGGTTCGACCCGGCCGGCTTCTTCCTCGCCACCCGGGACGGCAAGGTGGTCGGCTTCCACTGGACCAAGGTGCACCCGGCCACCGCCACCGAGCCCGAGCTCGGCGAGGTGTACGTGGTCGGTGTGGATCCGGCGGAGCAGGGCAGCGGCCTCGGCCGGGCACTGACCGCGGCGGGCCTTCGCCACCTGACCGGCACCGGCCCCGGCGAGCGCGGACTGGGCGCCGTCCTCCTCTACGTCGACGCCGACAACCCGGTGGCCGTGCGGGTGTACGAACGCCTGGGGTTCACCGTCCACGAGGTGGACCTCATGTACCGGGCCCCGTACCGGGCGCCCCGCCCCGCCTAGCCGCCGGTAGCCGCCGTCGGCCGGAACGTCCCCAAAACACCTCCGGAACACCCCCGGACCGGGGCACGGACCAGGGAACGGACGGGGTACGGGACGGCCACACCCCTTGCCCCGACCGACTCAGCTTTCCTCCCGGCCATGCGGTGTTTACCGTGGATTCAATTGCTGCCGCGAAGATCACAGGATGAAGTCCGTAGTGTCTCGCTCGTGCAGAGTCGACCGCCACGCACCGGCCGGTCCTGTACGGACCGCGCCCGGAGGGTGGGTGCTGTCCCCGGGTCCGGCCCGGGGCGAGGGCGACGGCCCGCAGAGCCCATCGCGTCCGGACGCCGTCCTGCTGCTGGAGGAGCTGGAGCCCATGAGCATCCCCCGCCCCGTCTCTGCCCCGCTGTCGCCCCCGGCCCGGATGTCCAGCGCGCTGGGGATCCCGCCGGAGCTGCCGGCCACGGACGAAGAGGAGTTCGAAGCGCTGCCGCAGGGCCGCTTCCTGGACCGCGAGCGCAGTTGGCTCGCGTTCAACGAGCGGGTCCTGGAGCTGGCCGAGGACCCGGGCATCCCGCTGCTGGAGCGGGCGAAGTTCCTGGCGATCTTCGCGAGCAACCTGGATGAGTTCTTCATGGTCCGGGTGGCCGGCCTCAAGCGCCGGATCGCCACCGGCGTCGCCACGCGCAGTGCCTCCGGCCTCCAGCCGCGCGAGGTGCTGGACCTGATCTGGACCCGCTCGCGCGAGCTGATGGCCCGCCACGCCGCCGCCTTCCAGCAGGAGGTGCTGCCGGACCTCGCCACCGAGGGCATCGAGCTGGTCCGCTGGTCGGAGCTGGCCGAGAAGGAGCAGGCCCGGCTGCACACGCTGTTCCGGCAGAAGATCTTCCCCGTGCTGACCCCGCTGGCCGTCGACCCGGCGCACCCCTTCCCGTACATATCGGGACTCTCGCTGAACCTGGCCGTCGTGGTGCGCAACCCGGTCTCCGGGCACAAGCACTTCGCGCGGGTCAAGGTGCCGCAGTCGCTGGCCCGCTTCCTGGAGGCCTCGCCCCAGCGGTACGTCCCGCTGGAGGACGTCATGGGCGCCCACCTGGAGGAGCTCTTCCCGGGGATGGAGGTGCTGGCCCACCACGCCTTCCGCGTCACCCGCAACGAGGACCTGGAGGTGGAGGAGGACGACACCGAGAACATCCTCAAGGCCCTGGAGAAGGAGCTGATGCGGCGGCGCTTCGGCCCGCCGGTCCGGCTGGAGGTCGAGGAGTCGATCGACCCGTACATCCTGGACCTGCTGGTGCGGGAGCTGAACATCACCGAGGCGGAGGTCTTCCCGCTGCCCGGGCCGCTGGACCTGACCGGGCTGTTCGGGATCGCCGAGCTGGACCGCCCGGAGCTTAGGTACCCGAAGTTCGTGGCCGGCACCGCCCGCGGGCTGACCGACGTCGAGTCGGCCTCCCAGCCCGACATCTTCGCCGCGATGCGCGAGCGCGACGTCCTGCTGCACCACCCGTACGACAGCTTCTCCACCTCGGTGCAGGCCTTCCTGGAGCAGGCCGCCGCCGACCCGGACGTGCTGGCGATCAAGCAGACCCTGTACCGCACCTCCGGCGACTCGCCGATCGTCGACGCGCTGATCGACGCGGCCGAGTCCGGCAAGCAGGTGCTGGTGCTGGTCGAGATCAAGGCGCGCTTCGACGAGCAGGCCAACATCAAGTGGGCCCGCAAGCTGGAGGAGTCCGGCTGCCACGTGGTGTACGGCCTGGTCGGGCTGAAGACGCACTGCAAGCTCTCGCTGGTGGTCCGGCAGGAGGGCGACACCCTGCGCCGCTACTCCCACGTCGGCACCGGCAACTACCACCCGAAGACGGCCCGGCTGTACGAGGATCTCGGTCTGCTCACCTCCGACCCGCAGGTCGGCGCGGACCTCTCGGACCTGTTCAACCGGCTCTCCGGCTACTCGCGCCGCGAGTCCTACCGCCGTCTGCTGACCGCCCCGCGCGGCCTGCGCGACGGGCTGGTCGCGCGGATCCACAACGAGATCGCCCACCACCGGGCGGGCCGTCCGGCCTACGTGAAGGTCAAGGTCAACTCGATCGTCGACGAGGCCGTGATCGACGCGCTGTACCGGGCCTCCCAGGCCGGGGTGCGGGTGGACGTCTGGGTGCGCGGGATCTGCGCGATCCGCCCGGGTGTCCCGGGGCTGAGCGAGAACATCCGGGTCCGCAGCGTCCTGGGCCGCTTCCTGGAGCACTCCCGGATCTTCGTGTTCGGCAACAACGGCGATCCGGAGGTCTGGATCGGCAGTGCCGACATGATGCACCGCAACCTGGACCGCCGGATCGAGGCGCTGCTGCGGATCACCGATCCGGCGCACCGCGCCGAGCTGTCCGGGCTGATCGACCTCGGGGTGTCGGACGAGACCGAGTCCTGGCACCTGGGGCCGGACGGCGCCTGGACCAGGCACTCGCAGGACGCCGAGGCCCGGCCGCTGCGACACGTCCAGGACCTGCTGATCGACTCGCGCCAGCGCCGCAGGGCCGCCACCTCGCGCTGACGCGCCCACTGATGCGAGCCGCCGGAGCAGTCGGGCCCCTCGGGGCCCGAAGGGGACCTGTTCCGGCGGTCGGCCACCAGCTCCGGGGGACCGCCCCGGGGGAACGGGGATCTACCACGCCATGACCGAAGCGCCGATGACGGCCCAGGCGGCCTCCACAGCGACCGCCGGGGACATCCTCTCCCGCCACCTCACCGTCCAGGCCGGCGCCTTCCTGCGCGCGCTGCCGCTGGCGGTGGGCGAGGTCGGTGCCAGACCCGGGACGGCCTCGACCGTCCCGTCGGCCGGCACCTCGGACCTGCTGCGGGCCGTCCGGCGGATCGGCGGGCTGCTGCACACCTTCGGCTCGGTCTTCGAACAGACCTGGGCGCAGGAGTCGCGCACCGAGCTGCGCTGGCTGCTCAACCTGCTGGCGCTGGAGCCCGGCTACGTCCGCCGCTCGGCCCGGCTGCTGGGCGCGCTGGACCTGCTGAGCGGCACCGACCCGGAGGGGACGGGCATGCTGGCCGGCCACGCGGGCGCCCCCAAGGCGCGCGCGCTGCTGGACCGGCAGCTGACCCTGGCCCGGACCAGGGCGCACTCCACCGTGCTCCAGGAGCTCCGCTCCGCCCGGCTGCACGCGCTGGCGGACCGGATGACCCTGCTGGTCGGCGAGGCGCCGCTGCTGGACTCGGCGGACGGCCGGGCCCCGGCCGTGCTGCTGCCGCAGGCCGCCGCCGCGTTCGCCGCGCTGTCCGCGGGCGCCCAGCAGCTGCCGCTGCAGCGGGCCGCGACGCCGTACGGCGGGGACGGGCTGCGCCGGCTGGGCGCGGTGCCGGCGTCCCGCGGGGCGACGGACGCGGACACCGCGCTGGCGGCCGACGACGCGCCCTGGGCGCGGTTGCGGATCCTGGTGAAGCGGGCCCGGTACGTGCTGGAGGTGTGCGGCCGCGCGTCCTCCGAGCTGGACGGGCTGGACGCGGTGCTGGACCGGCAGCAGGAGGCGGCGGACGCCGCCGTCACCGCCGCCACCGCGGCGCGCACCCCGCGGATCACCCCGGCGACCGCGTACGTGCTGGGCGTGGTGCACGCCGACCAGCGGCTGGAGGTGGAGTCGGCGCGGTACGCCGTCGGCCGCCGCTGGCCGGACCTGCCGCCCGGCCCGGACGGCTGGCTGGAGCTCGTCCCGGCCGACGCCTGGGGGCACTCCGTCGCACCCCGGACGGTCTGAGGTGGGCGAGCGCCCGCGCACCGGCCGGGCGGCGGCCGGTGCGGGGCACGGCCCGGTGATCCTGGCGGCGGGCGCGGTGCTGTGGCTGCCGGGCCGGCCGAAGAAGAGCGGCCGGCTGGGGCGGCCGCGGATCGCGCTGGTCCACCGGCCCAAGTACGACGACTGGAGCCTGCCGAAGGGCAAGCTCGAAGCCGGTGAGGGGATGGCCGAGGCGGCGCTGCGCGAGGTCCGGGAGGAGACCGGGTTCCACTGCCTGCTGGGCCCGGAGCTGCCCACCCAGCACTACCGGGTGCAGGGCCGTCCGAAGGAGGTCCGCTACTGGGCGGCGGTGCCGTCGAGCGGGTCCTTCCGGCCCAACCGGGAGGTGGACCGGCTGGACTGGCTGCCGGCCGGGAAGGCGCGCGCACGGCTCACCCACGACCAGGACCGGCTGCTGGTCGACGCCCTGCTGGCGGTCCTGGGGGCGGAGCCGGTGCGGGCCGCGGGGGCCGGGCCGGTGAAGGAACGGTGGAAGTGATCTCGTCGCGCCCTCCCCGTGACGCAACCGTTACTACCTGACGTAGTTTCCTGTCATCCGTTCGAGGTTCACTCGCCGTTCACTTGCGACCGGCTGTCGTGTCACTTACCCGGCCTAACTTCGGGACCACCGGAGGGCCGCACGGGCCCCGGACCACAGCAAAACCCGCGCTGGGCCGTACGCGTACGGCGCACGCCAAGGGCAATGCCACAGAAAGGGACACCCCTGTGAAGCTCCAGCGGAACGGCCGCTCCAAGGCCCTCGCGATCGGTGCCATGGCGCTCGTCAGCTCGCTGTCGCTCGCCGCCTGCGGGTCGGACAACAACAACAACACGACCGCGTCCGGTGGCTCCAACGGCTCCGCCGCGACCAGCGCGATCAACTGTGGCAAGGCCGGTTCGCTGATCGCCGCCGGTTCGACCGCGCAGACCGCGGCGATGGACGTCTGGAAGACCAGCTTCGCCGCCGCCTGCTCCGGCAGCACGATCAACTACCAGGGTGGCGGCTCCGGTGCCGGCATCCAGCAGTTCAACCAGGGCAAGATCCAGTTCGCCGGCTCCGACTCGGCCCTCAAGCCGGCCGAGGTCGACGCCTCCAAGGCGGTCTGCACCGGCGGCCAGGGCATCGACCTGCCGATGGTCGGCGGTCTGATCTCGCTGGTCTACAACGTCGACGGCGTCGACAACCTGGTCCTGGACGGCCCGACCTCCGCCAAGATCTTCGACTCGCAGATCACCAAGTGGAACGACCCGGCGATCGCCGCCCTGAACCCGGGCGCCAAGCTGCCGGACGCGGAGATCCAGACCTTCCACCGCTCGGACGACGCCGGCACCACCGAGAACCTGACCAAGTACTTCGCCGCCGCCGGCGGCGGCGCCTGGACCTACCCGGCCGGCAAGGCCTGGGCGGCCAAGGGCGGCCAGTCGGCCAACGGCAGCGCCGGCGTCTCGGCCCAGGTGAAGCAGGTCAAGAACTCGATCAGCTACGTCGAGCTGGCCTACGCCCAGACCAACAGCCTGAAGAGCGCCGACATCAACACGGGCGCCTCCAAGCCGGTCGCGGCCACCGCCGAGAACGCCGCCAGCACCATCGCCAAGGCCCAGGCCGCCGGCACCGGCAGCGACCTCGCGCTGAAGCTCGACTACGCGACCAAGGACGAGGGCTCCTACCCGCTGGTCCTGATCACCTACGAGATCGTCTGCGACAAGGGCAACAAGGCCGAGACCCTCGACACCCTGAAGTCCTTCCTGACCTACACGGCCAGCGACGCGGGCCAGAAGGCCGTCGGCGAGAAGGGCTACGTCCCGCTGCCGAAGGCCGTGACCGACAAGGTCAACGGCGTCATCGCGACCCTGGCCTGACCCGACAGGACCCCCGGTGGGGCGGCCCCGTGAGCGAGGGGGGCCGGGGCCGCCCCACCGGAACGCACCACACCCAGCACCACGTCCGGGGCACCGCCGCCATGGTGCCGTTCCCCCTTCCGGGGCGGCACCACCAGACCGGAGTAGACCAATGACTTCATCCTCCCCTGCCGCCCCGCGAGGCAGGGAACGCCGGCCGCGCGACAGCCGGGTCGGCGACAAGATCTTCATGAACCTCGCCCGGGGCTCGGGCATCCTGCTGCTGGTCATCATGGCCGCCATCGCGGCGTTCCTGACCTGGCGGTCGGTCCAGGCCCTGAGCACCAACGAAGGCAACTTCCTCACCTCCTTCGAGTGGACGCCGGACGCCCCGAAGCCCGTCTTCGGCATCGCCGTCCTGGCCTTCGGCACCATCGTCAGCGCCGTCATCGCGATGGCGATCGCCGTCCCGGTGGCCATCGGGATCGCGCTGTTCATCTCGCACTACGCGCCGCGCCGGATCGCCCAGCCGTTCGCCTACCTGGTCGACCTGCTCGCCGCCGTCCCCAGCATCGTCTACGGCCTCTGGGGCGCGCTCTTCCTCGTGCCGCACATGGACGGTCTGACCAGCTGGCTCAACGAGTACCTGGGCTGGACGTACATCTTCGACCAGACCAGGACCGGCACCCCGCGCAACCTGTTCACCGTCGGCATCCTGCTGGCGATCATGGTCCTGCCGATCATCACCGCGGTCTCCCGCGAGGTGTTCCGCCAGGTGCCGCGGATGCACGAGGAGGCGGCGCTCGCGCTCGGCGCGACCCGCTGGGAGATGATCCGCACCGCGGTGCTGCCGTTCGGCCGCCCCGGCATCATCTCGGCCTCGATGCTCGGCCTCGGCCGCGCGCTCGGCGAGACCATCGCGGTCGCGGTGGTGCTGTCCGCCAGCAACGTCCTGTCGCTGCACATCCTCGACGCCGGCGGCGGCACCTTCGCGCAGAACATCGCGCTGAAGTTCGCCGAGGCCGGGGACAACGGCCGCAACGCGCTGATGGCCTCCGGCCTCGTCCTGTTCGTCATCACCCTGCTGGTGAACGGTGCCGCGCGACTGATCATCGCCCGCCGCAAGGAGTACTCGGGGGCCAACGCATGACCGTCACCGCGCTCGTCGAGGACGCCCGGCCCGTCGGCCGTCCGCTGACCGCCAACCGCCTGCCCAAGTGGGCCCCGGCCGCCGTCGCCGCCGGCTCGATCGCCCTCGGCTGCGGGATCGGCGCGGTCGGCGGGCTGGCCAGCCACCTCCAGTGGGGCCTGATCTCGGGCCTGCTCTTCCTCCTGATCAGCTACACCCTCTCGGCCCAGGTCGAGGGCCGTCGGCAGGCCAAGGACCGGTTCGCCACCTCGGTGGTCTGGGTCGCCTTCATCCTGGCCGTCGTCCCGCTGGTCGCCCTGACGGTCTACACCGTCCAGCAGGGCATCCACGTGGTCGACGGGAACTTCCTGGGCCACTCCATGAAGGGCGTGATCCAGTCCGGGCCCGGCGGCGGCATCTACCACGCGCTGATCGGCACCCTGGAGCAGGTCGGCCTGGCCACCGCCATCGCCGCCCCGATCGGTCTGCTGACCGCCGTCTACCTGGTCGAGTACGGCCGCGGCACGCTCGCCAAGGCGGTCACCTTCTTCGTCGACGTCATGACGGGCATCCCGTCGATCGTCGCCGGTCTGTTCATCCTCTCGATCTGGAACCTCGCGCTGGGCTTCAGCTACTCCGGCTTCTCGGGCAGCCTCGCACTGGCGATCCTGATGATGCCGGTCGTGGTCCGGTCCACCGAGGAGATGCTCAAGCTCGTCCCGAACGAGCTGCGCGAGGCCTCGTACGCGCTCGGCGTGCCGAAGTGGAAGACCATCCTGCGGATCGTCCTCCCCACCGCGATCGGCGGCATCACCACCGGTGTGATGCTCGCGGTCGCCCGCATCACGGGCGAGACCGCCCCGGTGATGATGCTGGTGTTCGGCGCCGACTCCATCAACAACAACCCGTTCGAAGGCCCGCAGCAGTCCCTGCCGATGTACATCTGGCAGCAGTACTCGCAGGTCAACAACGACTTCGGCTACGCCCGTGCCTGGGGCGCGGCGCTGGTGCTGATCGCCTTCGTGATGGGGCTCAACCTCATCGCCCGGGGCATCGCGCGCTGGCGCTCGCCCAAGGGCGGGCACTGAGCGACCGACTGACGTACGAGACAGACGAGAGAAGCAACGATCATGGCCAAGCGCATCGACGTCAGCGGACTGTCGGCCTTCTACGGCACCACCAAGGCCATCGAGGACATCTCGATGAGCATCGAGCCCCGCTCGGTGACCGCCTTCATCGGCCCCTCCGGCTGCGGCAAGTCCACCTTCCTGCGGACCCTCAACCGGATGCACGAGGTGATCCCCGGCGCCCGGGTCGAGGGCAAGGTCCTCCTGGACGACGAGAACCTGTACGCCTCCAACGTCGACCCGGTCGCCGTGCGCCGCTCGGTCGGCATGGTCTTCCAGCGCCCGAACCCGTTCCCGACCATGTCGATCTACGACAACGTGATCGCCGGTCTCCGGCTCGCCGGCGTGAAGAAGAAGGCCGTGCTGGACGAGGTGGTGGAGCGCTCGCTGAAGGGCGCCAACCTCTGGAAGGAGGTCCACAACCGGCTGAACAAGCCGGGGGCCGGCCTCTCCGGCGGTCAGCAGCAGCGCCTGTGCATCGCCCGCGCCATCGCGGTCGAGCCCCAGGTCCTGCTGATGGACGAGCCCTGCTCCGCGCTCGACCCGATCTCCACCCTCGCCATCGAGGACCTGATCGGCGAGCTGAAGGAGCAGTTCACCATCGTCATCGTGACCCACAACATGCAGCAGGCGGCCCGCGTCAGCGACCGCACCGCCTTCTTCAACCTGGCCGGCGTCGGCCAGCCGGGCAAGCTGGTCGAGCTGGACGACACCCAGCGGATCTTCTCCAACCCGCAGGTCCAGGCGACCGAGGACTACATCTCCGGCCGCTTCGGCTAGACCGGCCCCGTCACGGGCGGCGCCCCGGCGCCGAGCGGCGTGACGGACCGCGAGCTGTCCCGTGGTGCTGCATGGCGGTGCCGCCACGGGGCATGGAAAAGGGCCCGCCCCCGAGATGTGGGGGCGGGCCCTGTCCGTTCGTGCGTCCTGCTCCGCGCGTCCTGCTCCGTGCGTCCCGCGGGGCCGTCAGCCCCAGAACAGGTGGGCGAACCAGTACACCAGCGCCGCGACGAGCGCGGCCGCCGGCATCGTGATGAACCAGCCGAGCACGATGTTCTTCGCGACGCCCCAGCGCACCGCGCGGATCCGCTTGGTGGCCCCCGCGCCCATGATCGCCGCGGTGATCACGTGGGTGGTGGAGATCGGCGCCTTGAAGACGAACGAGGTGACGTACATGACCGTGGCGGCGGTGGCCTCGGCGGCGAAGCCCTGCGGCGGGTCCAGCTCGATGATCTTGCGTCCGAGCGTCCGCATGATCCGCCAGCCGCCCGCGTAGGTGCCCAGCGAGAGCATGGTCGCGCAGGAGATCTTCACCCAGACCGGGATCCCGTTGCCGGACTGGTGGCCGGAGATGGTGAGCGCCATCACCACGATGCCCATGGTCTTCTGGGCGTCCTGGAGACCGTGCGCCAGCGCCATCGCGGCGGCCGAGGCGGTCTGGGCGACCCGGAAGTTGCGCTTGGCCTTGTGCGGGTTGGCCCGGCGGAAGATCCACAGGATCGCCAGCATCACCAGGAAGCCGCCGACCAGGCCGACCACCGGCGAGACGATCATCGGGATGACGATCTTGTCGAGGACCCCGCTCCAGATCACGTCGATGCCGCCGGCCATCGCCGCGCCCACCATGCCGCCGAACAGCGCGTGCGAGGAGGAGGACGGCAGGCCGAAGTACCAGGTGACCAGGTTCCAGGCGATCGCCCCGACCAGGGCGGCGAACAGGATCACCATGCCCTTGTCGCCGGTGGGGGTCTCGATGATCCCCTTGGAGACGGTGTGCGCCACGCCGCTGCCGAGGAACGCGCCGGCCAGGTTCATCACCGCGGCCATCGCCAGCGCCGCCCGGGGGGTGAGCGCCCGGGTGGAGACCGAGGTGGCGATCGCGTTCGCCGAGTCGTGGAAGCCGTTGGTGTACGTGAAGAAGAACGCAACGCCGACGACGGCGATGAGTGCTGCCATGTCCACGAGGGTCAGGACTCCTTGACGGCGATGGTCTCCACCGTGTTGGCGACGTGTTCGAACGCGTCCGCCGCCTCCTCAAGGACGTCCACGACCTGCTTGAGCTTGAGGACCTCGATGGCGTCGTACTGACCGGAGAACAGGTGGGCGAGCAGCTTGCGGTGGATCTGGTCGGCCTGGTTCTCCAGCCGGTTGACCTCGATCCAGTACTCGGTGAGGTTGGACATGCTGCGCAGGTTCGGCATCGCCTCGGCGGTGAGCTCCGCGGCGCGCGCCAGCACCTCGATCTGCTGCTCGATGCCCTTCGGCAGGGTCTGGATGTCGTAGAGGACGACCAGGTCGACGGCCTCCTCCATGAAGTCCATGATGTCGTCCAGCGACGAGGCGAGGCTGTAGATGTCCTCGCGGTCGAAGGGCGTGATGAAGGACGAGTTCAGCTGGTGGAAGACGGCGTGGGTGGTGTCGTCCCCGGCGTGCTCGGCGGCGCGCATGCGCTCGACGATCTCCGCACGGGCCGACACGTCTGATCCCAGCAGCTCCAAGAGGAGCTTCGATCCGACGACGAGGTTCTCCGCCGCGGCGGCGAACATGTCGTAGAAGCTCGTCTCCTTCGGGGTCAGGCTAAAACGCACGGAAATCTCCGATGTGCGGGGTAGGGACTGAACGATGCTAGGTGCAACCAAGCGCAATCACGCAAACGGGGGGCCGGGGAAGGAGCCGGAAGCTCCCCTTCCGTTCGGCTGCCGCACCGGCTGATCCGGACCGCACCGCCACGTGCGGACTGGAGCCCTCAGTCTGACGGAACCTCGCCCGGATTGTCCCCGTCGTGCGTACGGAAGACCGGGGCGCCGCTCAGACGGGTGAACCGCCGGGCACCCCCGCTCCCGGCCCCGCGGCACGTGCCGGGTCGGCCGTCGGAACACCACGGAGGGCCCCGGTGTTGGACACTGGTGGCCGACGCAGCCACCAGGCACTGAGACGAAGGCGGGGCCGATGACCACCACGCAAGCGCGCACCGAGCCGGAGCACGCGCAGGGGACCGACCCGCACGCCGGCCACGCCCCGGCCGGGCACCACGGCCCGCACGGCTACAGCGCGCAGAAGGACGCCCACCTCAAGCGGCTGCGCCGGATCGAGGGCCAGATCCGCGGCCTCCAGCGCATGGTGGACGAGGACGTCTACTGCATCGACGTGCTCACCCAGGTCTCGGCCGGCACCAAGGCGCTGCAGTCCTTCGCGCTCTCCCTGCTGGAGGAGCACCTGCGGCACTGCGTCGCCGCGGCCGCCGAGGAGGGCGGCGCCGAACTGGACGCCAAGGTGGCCGAGGCCACCGCCGCGATCAGCCGCCTACTGCGCAGCTGAGCCGCCGGCCGTCCGCCGCTCCGGGGCCCGCCGCGCGGGCCCCGCTAGCCGTCGGCCTCCCGGTCGGCCTGCCCGGGTTCGCCCCGGTCCAGCAGCACCTCGTCGATCCGCTCGGTCGGCAGCCGGTCGCCGGAGCTGGCCGTCGCGGCGATCATCAGCTCCCCGGCCAGATCGATCTCGTCGAGGGCCGCGTCGTCGTGGCCGCCGCTGCGGCCGCCCGTGGACGACACCACCTGCACCACCCCTTCAGTGCCTCGCCAGCCCGGGCGGCAGCCACCCGGAGCCCAGCCTAGGCACTCCGGGGCCCGTCCACATGGCACGGACGGGCCATCTCGGCACCGCCGAAACGGGTGGCCGTCGCTCCCCGGACGGCCACCCGCCCCGGCCGCACCCCGTCTCGCCCCGGCAGCCCGGGAAGCATCGGACCCGCCCTACTTCGGGCTCTCCGTGGGCTTCATCTGGTAGATGTCCGAGGCCGCGGGCTCGGCCGCCTCCACCGGCTTGCCGAAGTCCGCCAACGAGGTCGTCGACGTCACCTTCACCTGGTCCTTGGGCTCCTTCGACCCGGCCACCCCGGCGAAGGTGAACACCTCGACCACCTTGCGCAGCCGGCCCTGGTCGTCCAGCCAGGCGTCGTACGGGACCTCCTTGACGGTGAAGGTCTGCGCGCCCGTCCGCAGGCCGTCCCCGCCCCGCCCGCCGGTCGCGTCGGCGGCCTTCGCCAGGTCCAGGGTGCCCCGGTAGTGGTGCAGCGCGACGCCGTCGACGGTCTCGGTGCCCACCGCCTCCGCCTTCTGCGCCCCGCGCAGCGCCCCCGCCGCCGAGGCCGGGTCGGTGGCGCCGCTGCTGACCAGGTTGCCGTCCGGCAGCTGACGCACGTCCAGCTTGACCCACTTGCCCTCGGGGACCTTGGCGCCGCTGTTCTGGAGGTAGACGGTGCCCGGCAGGACCACCTCGACGATCTTCCCGGTGGTCGCCGCGCCCGGCGGCACCTGGACCTCCAGCCGGCCGATCCGCTTGACGTAGTCGTAGCCGCCCGTGCCGCTGAACGAGGCCTTCTTCTCGGCGGACTCGGTGACCAGCTCCGTCGCGGTGTGCGCGGAGCCGGTGCGGCCGGTGATGTCGGCGGCGTTGCGCACCGCCGTCAGCGGGTCCGCGGCGAGCTGGTCGGGCGCGGCCGACTGCTGGTCGGAGGAGCCGTCGACGGATCCTCCGGAGCAGCCGGCGGCCCCCGCCGCCAGGGCGGCGGCGAGCAGGGCGGCCCCGGCCGCCGAGCGCAGGTGCGGACCCGGCCGGCGTGCCGGCCGTCCGGTGCGCTGCTGGTCGGTCATCTTCATCCTCGCGACAACCCCCTCGGGCCCGACTGCCCCGCCGGACACCACCGGTGGGCAGAGCTCTTTCCGGGCAAACGAGTTGGGGCGCGAAGGGTTACGGGGCCGGTACCGCCGGAGCGTCGCGCGGGGGGCGTCCGGCGCGTTACGGTGAACCACGTGCACAGTGAGCTGCCGGTCGCACCCGGCACCACCAGGATGCCCGAACACCGCCTCGTGATCAGCGAGCGCGGCTCCTTCGCCTTCGCGACCTGCAGCTGCGGCTGGTACTCCCCGGCCCGCCGCTCGCGCGACCTGGCCCGCCGTGAGGGGGCCGACCACCTCGCCGGGAACGGTGCCGAGCCGGACTGACCGCCTGGACCGCTTGGCCGCGTCCGCCCGCGGGCTCAGGCCGCGAGGTCGGACTCCGGCGGCTGCTCCCCGGCCCGCACCGTCCCGCGCCCGCGCCGACGGCCGCGCGGACCGGCCCCGCCGCGGGCCGCGCCGCCGCGCTCGGGCGCCCGGATCAGCGGGGCGACCGCCGTCCGGCTCAGCGCGTGGCAGAACGGCACCAGCACCGCCATCGCGATCGGCGCCAGCAGCAGCACCACGGCGACGGCCAGCGCGAAGCCGCCGATCACGTCGGTCGGGTAGTGGACGCCCATGAACATCCGGCAGAAGCCCTGGAGCAGCGCCAGCCCGCCGGCGATCCAGCCCAGCCTGCGGTTCACCAGGAACAGCGCCACCGCGACGCCCATCGTCATGGTCGAGTGGTCGCTGACGAAGGAGTGGGTGCCGGCCTTGCCGTCCACCAGCACCAGCAGCCCCGGATGGTCGACGAAGGGGCGTGGGCGGTTCACGATCGCGGCGATCGGCAGGTTCGCCAGCTCGGCGACCGCCACCGAGAGCGGCACCCAGAGCAGCCCGGCCATCGCCACCGGCGCGTCCGGACGGCGCCTGGCCTGGAGCCAGGCCACCAGGCCCAGCATCGCCAGGCCGATCAGGATGCCGTACTCGCCGATCCACGAGACCAGGTGGTCAAGCCACTGCGGGGAGCGCTTGGCCAGGCCGTTGACGGCGTAGAGCAGGTCGAGGTCGGGGTTGGTCGTGTCGGCAAGCGGCGTCGACACGCCGCACCTCCTTCTGGTCCACTGCACCTGTACGTTCCCGCCGGGGCTGGCCCGGCGCCGAAAGCTGACGGGGGGCCACCGGACCCAACGTCATCGCCGGGACACAGCGTTCCATGGAAACACGCGGTTATGTAAACGTGACTCAGCGTCCACGGCGCGCACACAGGTCCCGGCCGTCCCGGCCTCCTCGGGCCTACCCTCCCGTCCCGGTGGGACTCGGCCCGGCCTGCGCGGGCGGGGCGGCGGCCGCGGGCCGGCCGGAGGCTGCCGGAGCACCGCTCGGAGCACTGCCCGGCGCGCTGCCCTGGGTGCCGCCCTGGCCTCCCGCCGGGGCGGTGGGCTCCGTCCCGCCCGGCCGGCTCGGGGCGTTCACCACGCCGTCGTTGTTGCGGGTCGGCAGCGCCTGGGCGCCGTCCGAGGTGACCCGGGTCGCGCCGATGTACTCCCGGGTGTCGATCTTGTCGTAGCGGATCACCGCGCCGGTGTGCGGCGCGTTGATCATGTACCCGCCGCCGACGTAGATCCCGACGTGGTGGATGCTCCGCGGATCGCTCAGGTCCGTCGCCCAGAACACCAGGTCGCCCGGCCGCAGCTGGTCCCGCGACGGGTGCGGCCCGGCGTACCACTGGTCGTTGGCCACCCGGGGCAGGGTGATGCCCACACTGGCGAACGCGGCCTGGGTCAGGCCCGAGCAGTCGAACCGCCCGTTCTGCGAGGGCAGGCCCTCGCCGCCCCACAGGTACGGGGTGCCGAGCTTGGTCTGCGCGAAGTAGATCGCGGCCGACGACTGCGCGGACACCTCCAGCGGCGCGGTCGGCGAGACCGGAGCGGTGAAGCTGCGGGCCATCGCCTGGATGTTCCGCACGTAGCCCTGGGTCTCCCGGTACGGCGGGATCCCGTTGTACTTGAGCACCGCGCCCTCGCCGGCGTTGTAGGCGGCCAGCAGATTGGCCTGCGGGTCGCCCGGGACCTTCGCGACCTGCTTGGCGATCGCGCAGTCGTAGGTCGCGGCCGAGGCGATCGCGTCCAGCGGGTCCCAGACGTCCGCCCTGCCGTCCCCGTTGCCGTCGGTGGCGTACGAGCTCCAGGTGCCCGGCATGAACTGCGCCATGCCCTGCGCCCCGACCCCGGAGCGCGCCTTGGGGTCGAAACCGCTCTCCTGGTACAGCTGCGCCGCGAGCATCGGCGGGGAGATCTCCGCGCAGAGCGCACCCCACCGCTGGATCGGTTCCTGGTAGGCCGCGGGGACCGTTCCGGGGGACAGGGCGGAACGATTCGCCGCCTGCTGCGGCGTCCCACTCGCCGCATAAGTCCCTATCGTCACCAGCCCGATGAACCCGAAACCAACAACTCCCGCAGCGACGGCGGCCGTACCGGCCTTCCGGAGTACCATCAGCACCATCCCGACGAGTCGTCAGTCGAAGTGTCCCGGAAGGCGTTGCTCACCGCAATCATCAGAGATACGAACAGTGAGCGCTATCCTTCGTACGGTGTACATCCTCGCGTACGTGTCCGATGCCTCACGACCAATCCGCGAGAAGTAGCCAAGTCGACATCAGATCTGGCCAAGAATAGGTACCGACCCTTCGCGCGGGCCGGGTCCGGGCCCTTGAATTTGCCTGATCGGGCGGTGAGATGGAAATGAACCTGAGCAGCGTGCACACCAATGCGGTCAGCCACCTGGCCGAGGACCCCCCCAAGAAGCCGAACATCGACACCATCATCGGCGGAATCGCCCCGGACTGGGGGCCGTTCGCGACCCTCGGGTCGGAGGCGCGGGTGATGGTCGAGGTCATCATGGCCGTCGCCATCCTCCTCTGCCTCGGCATCGCGGTCTGGGGCGCGGCCAAGCAGCGGATCGGGGCGACCGCGATGCGCGACAGCTTCGGCGCCGAACAGGGCAAGGGGCTGATCGTCGCCGGACTGACCGGCGTGTTCATCATCGGATCACTCGGCACTCTGTTCACCATTGTCTACGGCATGGCGATCTGACGATCGGACAGCAGTAGTCCGATCTGCCTGAGACCGGGTCCCCGTCCGGACCCCCTCCGACGGCCGGCCCGCCAGGACCCCACCCCCGTTCCCACCCTCCGCTCGCGCCCGCCCCCGGGCGGAGGGCCCCCGGAGCCGCCCCGGCTCCCCGCACCAGGAGGGCCGCCGTGCCGTTGTCCGACGACCAGCCGCGCACCCGTACGCGCCTGCCGGTCGGCGAACAGTCCTCCCCCCAGCAGAACCACCGTCAGTCCCGCCCGCTGCGCGCTCTGCTGGCCGTCCTCGTGGTCGTCACCCTGCTCGTCGTGGCCATCGCCATCGCCAACCGGGTCACACCCGGCAGCGGAAGCGGCACCGGAGGCGGCGGCGCCTCCGCCGACCGCGCCGGCTCCGGCGCCGGCCCCGCCCCCAGCGGCGACCAGCCCGTCGGCACCACCGTCAACGGCATCCCCACCGGCTACCCGCACACCGAACCCGGTGCCCAGTCGGCCGCCACCAACTACGCGGTGGCGATCGGCTCCGCGGACATGTTCCGCACCGACAGCCGGCACGGCATCATCACCACCATCGCCGACCCGGACGCCCTGGCAGGGCTCCAGGGCCGGCTGGACCAGGGCTTCGGCGGCGACACCGCCACCCGCTACGGCCTCGACGCCCAGGGCCACGCGCCCAAGGGCCTCACCTTCGTCAGCCGCACGGTACCGGTCGGCACCAAGTCGACGGGCTACAGCGACGGCGACGCCAAGGTCGAGGTGTGGTGCACCGGCCTCACCGGCCTCGCCGGCGAGCACTCCGTCCAGCCGGTGACCACCAACTGGTTCACCCTCACGCTCTCGCTGCACTGGACGGGCAGCGACTGGAAGCTCACCGACTTCACTCGTAAGTCAGGCCCGGCGCCCCTGCCGGGCGACCAGCAGGCGGCCACAGCGGATGAGATCGCCGGATCAGCAGAGCAGTTCGGAGGGTTCCGCTATGCGCGTTGACGGTGAGATCAGGAAACGGCTTCCTCGGTTCGGCCGGGTCGTCACGGCCTTCGCTCTCTTCCAGGCCGCAGCCATCGGTATGGCGTCCCGGGCCATCGCGGACCCGAGCCCGAGCCCTTCGGCCAGCAACAACTGCGACGTCCTGCCGTTGCCCGGTAGCGACGTCTACTGTGCCTCCAAGCCCGGAGGTTCGGTCCCCGGTGGCGGCGCCGTCGGGGCCGTGGCCGATCCGCTCGGGTCGTTGGCCAAGAGCTGTGCGCAGGCCGCGGCGTGGGTGGTGCGGAAGCTGTCGGGGGCGATCGACGGGACGACGCAGGTGGACTTCACCAACGCGTCGTTCCTGCAGCAGTACGCCGTGGTGTTCGCCGTGTCGACGGTGATCACGCTGGTGCTGTGGCTGCTGGCGGTGGCGAAGCGGGCGGTGCGGGGGGCGCCGTTGGCGACGGCGTTCTCGGAGGCGATCGGCTTCCTGTGGCTGACGGTGGTGGCGTCCGCGTTCACGCCGTTGATCCTGTACACCGTGGTGAGCGTGACGGACGGGCTGACCAAGGCGATCGCGGTCGGGACGAAGACGGACACCGGGTCGTACCTGGGGGGCTTCGCCGACACGCTGGAGAAGGGCGACATGGGCGGCGGCCCGCTGATACTCGTGATCGTGTCGCTGGTCGCGGTGCTGGCGGCGGCGGTGCTCTGGGTGGAGCTTCTGATCCGGGCGGCGATGCTGTACGTCGGCGCGCTGCTGGGTACGGCGGTGTACGCGGGGCTGGTGGACCGGCAGCTGTGGAAGCACGTGCGGCGCTGGGCGGGGGTGATGCTGGCGGTGGACCTGGCGAAGCCGATCATCGTGGTCATCCTGGGCCTGGCGGGCGCGGTGGCGACCGGCTCCGGGGCGGACGACGACTTCGCCCGGGTGCTGTCCGGGCTGGCGATCCTGTTCCTGTCGATCTTCGCGAGCGCCTCGGTCTACCGCTTCGTGCCGGGCTTCGGCGACGAGATGCTGAACATGCGCGGGGCCCGGGCCAATGCCGTGCAGGCCGGTTCGGCGATGATCAACGGCACCGCGAACCTGATGAAGCAGGGCATCAGCACCCACGGCGACCGCGGCCAGGCGGCCGGTACGGGGGGCGGCGGGGGTGCCGGCGGCGGTTCGGTCGCGCCGGGCATCGCCGCGCACGCCGGGCGGACGCCGTCCCCGCCGCCGCAGGGCGGGCCGAAGCAGGGCCCGGTTCCGATCCGCGACAGCAATCCAGCGAAGGGAGGGTGACGGGTAAGTGAGCAGTGAACCGCTCGGCCAGTACGGTGCCCAGTACGCCCAGCCGTACGTCCACCAGCGCCGCACCTACCTGATCGGCAAGGCCCGCCCGAACGCGCCGATCGGCCGGAACCGGGAGTCCGGCGAGATCGTGCTGATCATCTTCGGGGCCTTCCTCGGCATGCTCTGGGGCCTGCTGATGCCGGTCCTGCCGCTGCGGATCGGCGGTCTGGTCGGTCTGCCGGCGCTCGCCATCGCGGCGGTGTACGTGCCGTACCGCAGGCGGACGTTCTACAAGTGGGTGGAGATCAACCGCACCTACCGCCGGACGGTCCGCAGCGGGCGGGCGGTGTGGCGTTCGGACGTGATGGACGCGGGCACCCGGTTGGACGGCCGGGAGGTGGAGGTCGGCCCGCCGCCGGGGGTGGGGCGGCTGCGCTGGCTGACGGCGCCGTTCGGGCCGGACGAGGTCGGGGTGCTGATGCACCTGGAGCGGCGCACGGTGACGGCCGCGATCGAGATCGAGGGCCCGGGCGTGGGCCTGCGGGACTCGGAGGACCAGGAGGCCCTGGTCGACCGCTTCGGGACGCTGCTGAAGCACGTCGCCAACGGGGACGGCTTCGTGACCCGGCTGCAGATCCTGGCCCGGACCCTGCCGGCCGACCCGGACGCGCACGCCAAGGACGTCGAGCGGCGCGGGGACCCGTCCTCGCCGCGCTGGCTGCAGGACTCGTACGACCAGCTCCAGTCGATGGTGTCGACCTCCTCGGAGCAGCACCGGGCGTACCTGGTGGCCTGCATGCACTACACCCGTGACCTGGCCGCCGAGGCGCACGCGATGGGCCGGACGGCCACCGGGCGGCGGGCGCGGGACGACGAGGGGCTGGCGGCCGTGATGGCGCGCGAGCTGACCGACATCTGCGCCCGGCTGGCCGAGGCGGACATCCGGGTGCGCCAGCCGCTGGGCCAGGCCCGGCTCTCCTCGCTGCTGCACTCGATGTACGACCCGGACCACCCGATCGACCACATCCAGGCGATGTCCCGGCGCAACGCCTGGCCGGCCGAGCTGGACGCGACCGACCCGCAGTACCTGCAGGCGAAGACCCGGGAGTCGGCGACCCGGGAGCCGTGGTGCCACGCGACCGCGTGGATCAAGGAGTGGCCGCTCACCCCAGTGGGCGTCAACTTCCTGGCGCCGCTGCTGGTGCACACCCCGGACGTGATCCGGACGGTCGCGGTGACGATGGACCTGGAGCCCACCGACGTCGCGATCGAGCGGATGCTGACCGAGAAGACCAACGACGAGGCCGAGGCGAGCCGCGCGGCCAAGATGAACCGCACGGTCGACCCGCGCGACCTGGCCCACACCGGCCGGGTGGACCAGCGCGGCGACGACCTGGCCTCCGGCGCGGCCGGGGTGAACCTGGTCGGCTACATCACGGTCTCCTCGCGCAACCCCGACGCGCTGGCCCGCGACAAGCGGACCATCCGGGCCTCGGCCGGCAAGAGCTACCTCAAGCTGGAGTGGTGCGACCGCGAGCACCACCGGGCCTTCGTCAACACCCTCCCGTTCGCCACCGGCATCCGCCGCTGAGCGGACGCACCCGCACACCCGTGCACCCGCACACCCGTACGTCCGTCCACCGCTGACCCGTCAGGAGCCCGCCCATGGCGCTCGGCAACCTCTCCGAGGCGTTCACCAGCCTGATGTTCGGCAAGGTGGAGACCACCCGTCTGCCGGTGCGCACCTCCACCGGCCAGGCGCAGGCCGTCTACCTGCCGACCGCCGCGCCGGGGCTGGGCGACTCCGGGGTGATCATCGGGCGCGAGGTGTACAGCGGCAAGGGGTACGTCTACGACCCCTTCCAGCTGTACGGGCAGCAGCTGCCCGCCCCGCACTGGCTGGTGCTCGGTGAGTCCGGCAACGGCAAGTCGGCGCTGGAGAAGACGTACGTGCTGCGGCAGCTGAGGTTCCGCGACCGCCAGGTCGTGGTGCTGGACGCGCAGGGCGAGGACGGCGTGGGCGAGTGGAACCTGATCGCCAACGCGCTGGGCATAAAGCCGGTCCGGCTGGACCCGATGGCGGCCCGGGACGGCGGGGTGAAGCTCAACCCGCTGGACCCGGCGATCACCCAGAACGGCCAGCTGTCGCTGCTGCGCACGATCGTCGAGGTGGCGATGGGGCGCGGGCTGGAGGAGCGGGCCGGCTTCGCGCTGAAGGCCGCGCACGCCCACGTGGTGGCCTCGGTGAAGGACCGCCAGCCGGTGCTGGACGACATCATCGACACCCTGCGCAACCCCGAACTGTCCTCGGTGGAGTCGCTGGGTGTGGCGGTGGGCGAGGTGCAGTCCTGGGGCCTGGACGTGGCGCTGGTGCTGGACCGGCTGGTCGACGGCGACCTGCGGGGCATGTTCGACGGGTCGACGACCGACGGCATCGACCTGGACGCGCCGCTGATCGTCTTCGACCTCTCGCACATCGACCGCAACTCGATCGCGATGCCGATCCTGATGGCGATCGTCGGGGTGTGGCTGGAGCACACCTGGATCCGGCCGGACCGGAAGAAGCGCATCTTCCTGGTCGAGGAGGCCTGGCACATCATCAACAGCCCCTTCGTGGCCCAGCTGTTCCAGCGGCTGCTGAAGTTCGGCCGCCGGCTCGGCCTGTCCTTCGTCGCGGTGGTCCACCACCTGTCCGACGTGGTGGACGGCGCGGCGGCCAAGGAGGCCTCGGCGATCCTGAAGATGGCCTCGACCCGGACGATCTACATGCAGAAGGCCGAGGAGGCGCGGGCCACCGGCCGGGTGCTGGGCCTGCCGCGCTGGGCGGTGGAGATCATCCCGACCCTGTCGCCGGGCATCGCGGTCTGGGACGTCAACAGCAACGTCCAGGTGGTCAAACACATCATCACCGAGGCGGAGCGCCCGCTGGTCTACACCGACCGCGCGATGACCGAGGACGCGGTGGCCGAACGGGTGCGCGCAGACCAGAAGTTGGCGGCCGAGCCGGGGGTCTGAGGGGCCTTCTCCGCAGGCTCCGCACCCGGCGGACGGTGACGGTTCGTCCGTAGGTAATCCTCTCGTTACGTTCCACGTCCTGACAGCTACGCGCGTTGACCCTAGGCTTCGCAGTCGCAACACATGTCACACGCCCGAACGCCGCCGCTGTCCGCAGCCGGTGCTCCCTCCAAGGTGCAGGGGAACCCTTCATGCTCACCGTCAGATCCCGACGGACGGCGCTCGCCGTCGTCGCCGCCGCTGGTCTGCTCGGCACGGTCGTCGTGCCGACGGCCGCCCAGGCCGCCGACGCCAAGCGCCACAAGACCGTCAACCTCCAGCTGCTGGCGATCAACGACTTCCACGGCAACCTGGAGCCTCCGGCCGGTTCGTCCGGCACGATCAAGGAGATTGACCCGGCCACCGGCAAGGAGGTCGCCACCCCGGCCGGCGGCATCGAGTACCTGGCCACCGAGCTGCGCAAGGCGCGCATCCCGGCCGACGACTCGATCACCGTCGCGGCCGGCGACATCATCGGCGCCAGCCCGCTGACCTCGGCGCTCTTCCACGACGAGCCGACCATCGAGGCGATGGACAAGCTCGGCCTGGACGTCACCTCCGTGGGCAACCACGAGTTCGACGAGGGCGCGCAGGAGCTGCGTCGCATGCAGGACGGCGGCTGCCACCCGACCGACGGCTGCTACGAGCCCGGCCGCACCTTCAAGGGCGCCAACTTCAACTACCTGTCGGCCAACGTCACCGACGAGAAGACCGGCAAGCCGCTGCTGGCGCCCTACTGGGTGACCAAGTCCCAGGGCGTGAAGGTCGGCTTCATCGGCGTCACCCTGGAGGGCACGCCGAACATCGTGACCGCCGAGGGCGTCAAGGGCCTGAAGTTCGCCAACGAGGTCACCACGATCAACAAGTACGCCGCCGAGCTCAAGGCCAAGGGCGTCAACTCGATCGTCGCGCTGATCCACGAGGGCGGCTACCCGGCCAGCAGCGTCTACAACTACGACTGCGGCGCGGCCGGTCAGGGCGTCTCCGGCCCGATCGTCGACATCGCCAAGAAGATCGACCCGGCGGTCGGCGCCATCGTCACCGGCCACACCCACAACGCGTACGCCTGCAGCATCCCCGACCCCAATGGCGTCCCGCGCTCGGTGACCAGTGCCGCCTCCTTCGGCCGGCTCTTCACCGAGATCGACATGAAGCTGGACAAGACCACCGGCGAGATCGTGCGCCCCTCGGTCAAGGCCGAGAACCACGTGGTGCGCCGCACGGTCGAGAAGGCGTCGGACATGACGGCGCTGGTCGACCACTACTCCAAGCTGGCCGCCCCGATCGCCAACCGTCCGGTCGGCTACGTCGCCTCGGACATCAACGGCCGCGGCAGCAGCGACCTGGAGAAGCCGCTCGGTGACGTGATCGCCGACTCGCAGCTCGCCGGGCTGGCCCCGGCCGACAAGGGCGGCGCGCAGGTCGCCTTCATGAACCCCGGCGGCATCCGCTCCGACCTGGTCTACAAGGCCTCCGGCGGCGAGGGCGACGGCGTGGTGACCTACGGCGAGGCGTTCACCGTCCAGCCGTTCACCAACATGATGCAGGTCAAGACGCTGACCGGGGCCCAGCTGATCCAGCTGCTCCAGCAGCAGGTGAGCGGTTCCAACGCGGCCGCGCCGAAGGTCCTCCAGGTGTCCTCGAACCTGCACTACACCCTGGACATGCGCAAGACCGGTGCGGACCGGGTGGTCGTGGACTCGGTGCGGCTGAACGGCGCGCCGGTCGACCCGGCGGCCACTTACCGGGTCGCGGCCAACGAGTTCCTGGCCGGCGGCGGCGACGGCTTCCCGGCCTTCGCGGCCGGCACCGACAAGCTGGTCGGCGCCTCGGACCTGGACGTCTTCGTGGCCTACCTGAGCGCCCACAGCACGGCGGCCTCGCCGCTCCAGGCCCCGGCGCGGGACCGGATCAAGATCATCGGCCCGGGCAGCGACATCGACTGACCGTGAGCCGGCTCCGGGGCGTGAGCCCTGGGACGGGGGCGGGTGGGGCGCTGTCGGGGCGCCCCACCCGCCCCTTTCGTCATTCCGTCATTCCGTCATTCCGGGGCGGGGCCGCCGGGCAGGCGGACGGTGGCCAGCGCGCCCGGACCGCCGTCCGCGGCCGGGCCGAGGGTGACCTCGCCACCCGCCTCCCGGACGCTCTGCGCGACGATCGACAGCCCGAGGCCGGAGCCGGGCAGCTGGCGCGAGGAGGGCGAGCGCCAGAACCGGTCGAAGACGTACTGGAGCTCGTCCGGCGGGATGCCGGGGCCGTGGTCGCGGACGGTCAGCACGCCCCGGTGCAGCCGGACGTCGATGGTGCCGCCGGGCGGGCTGTACTTGACCGCGTTGTCCAGCAGGTTGATCACCGCCCGTTCCAGCCCGGCCGCGTCGCCGTGCACGTACCAGGGCTCGGTGTCGGTCTCGAAGACCAGCCCCGGGCCGCGCAGCTTGGCCCGTTCGACGGCCCGTCCGGCGAGCTCGTGCAGGGCGACCACGGTGGGGGCCGGGCCGCTCTTCGGGGTGTCCGGGCGGGAGAGCTGGAGCAGGTCGCCGATCAGCACGGTGAGCTCCTGCATCTGCGCCTTCATGTTGCCGAGCAGCTTGGTCTTGGTGGCGGCGGGCAGCGGGCGGCCGGTGTCGTTGCTGCGGATCAGCAGGTCGACGTTGGTGCGCAGGGAGGTCAGCGGGGTGCGGAGCTCGTGCCCGGCGTCGGCTATCAGCCGGGTCTGCCGCTCGCGGGAGTTGGCGAGGGCGGTGCTCATCGAGTTGAAGGACGTGGAGAGGCGGGCGATCTCGTCGTGTCCGTTGACCGGGATGGTGGTGCCCACCTCCTCGGTCCGGGCGATGTGCTCGACGGCGTCGGTGAGCTGGTCGACGGGCTTGAGGGAGGAACGGGCGACCAGCCGGCCGGCGATGGCGGCGAGCAGGATGCCGCCGGCGGAGACGGAGCCGAGGAGGATGGCGAGGCCCTGGAGGGAGTCCTCGACGGGCTGGGTGGAGGTGGCGACCATCAGCAGCGCCGGCCCCGACACGGAGTGGGCCAGCGAGATCCGGACGACCGCCGGGGTCCCGTCGGTGAAACGGCCGTCGCGGATGATCGACTGGCCGTTCTTGAGCCTGAACCCGGCTGTGTCGCCGGGCTGGACCACGATCGCCTTGGTCGCGTTCGGGGGCAGGCAGACGCCCGTCGGGTTGGCCACCACGAACTGGGTGTCCCGGGCCACCGCGATGCTGTTCTCCGAGGTGGTGCTCGTAGGCTGGTTCGCCAGAGCCTGTTCCGCGGTCGGGTAACAGAGGAGCAGGGGTACTCGGGCCGCCGATGGCACGGTCGCGTTGGCCAGGTCGGTCCGCACCTGGTCGTAGAGCTGCTTCTCCACGATGAACCAGCACGCCAGCGCCGACAGCGCGATCGCCACCGCCACCGCCGCCGCGCTCAGGAAGGTGAGGCGGCTGCGCAGCGAGCGGGAGCGGAACCAGTGGAGGAGGCGCTGTCGGCGGCGGGGCGTGCGGGGCGGTGCCAGCGGGGGTGCCAGCGGTGGGGGCGGGACGTGGTTCACGCGCTCGTGCCGGCGGCCGGGCGCAGGGCGTAGCCGACGCCGCGTACGGTCTGGATCAGGCGGGGCATGCCGCCCTGCTCGGTCTTGCGGCGCAGGTACATCACGTACACGTCGAGGGAGTTGGAGGAGGGCTCGAAGTCGAAGCCCCAGACCGCCTTGAGGATCTGCTCGCGGGTGAGGACCTGGCGGGGGTGGGCGAGGAACATCTCCAGCAGCATGAACTCGGTGCGGGTGAGCTCGATCGGCTTGCCGGCCCGGGTGACCTCGCGGGTGGCGGTGTTCATCCGCAGGTCGGCGAAGGCGAGCACCTCGCTCTCGTCCTCGACGGCGGCGCGGGCGGCGGCCTCGGCGGCGAGGGCGTTGCGGCGCAGCAGGGCGCGGACGCGGGCGAGCAGTTCGTCGAGCTCGAAGGGCTTGGCGAGGTAGTCGTCGGCGCCGACGTCGAGACCGGTGACGCGGTCGCCGACGGCGTCGCGGGCGGTCAGCATCAGCACCGGGACGGTGTCGCCGCGCGAGCGCATCCGGCGGACGGCGGTGAGGCCGTCCATCCGGGGCATCATGATGTCCAGCAGGACGAGGTCGGGCCGGTCGCGTTCGACGGATTCCAGGGCTTCGTAGCCGTCGGTGGCGGTGGCGACCTCGTACCCCTCGAAGGCGAGGCTGCTCTCCAGGGCGTCCCGGAGGGCGGGTTCGTCGTCGACCACGAGGAGCCGGGCGAAGGGGTGGCCGGCCTCGGCGGTGGTGCGGTCGTCGGCGGACGGGGTCATGGGCGGGTGCCCTTTCTCGTCGGGTGGAGGGCCTGCTGGGAGCAATTGTCCGTCTCAGGGAGCGGTGCTCACAGGTTCTGGCCGGCTTCGAGCTTCGGCAGGACCTGCTTGATGTCGTTGATCGGGATGGCGAAGCCGAGGCCGACGCTGCCGGCCGAGCCGCCGGAGGAGCCGGATCCGCCGGGCGCGTACATCGCCGAGTTGATGGCGATGACCTGGCCGTTGGCGTTGATGAGCGGGCCGCCGGAGTTGCCGGGGTTGAGCGCGGCGTCGGTCTGGAAGGCCTTGTAGGTGGTGGTGCTGCCGCTGTCGGACTGCGGGGCGGTGCCGCGCAGGCCGGGCACGCCGGGCAGGTAGGGGAGGCCGAAGCCGCCGTTGTTGCTGGTGCTGCCCTCGTCGAGCTGGACGGTGACGTCGCGGTTCTCGGCGCTGATGATGCCGGAGGTGACGGTGCCGGTGAGGCCGTCGGGGTTGCCGATGGCGACGACCGGGTCGCCGATGGCCACGGCGGAGGAGTCGCCGAGGACGGCGGGGGTGAGGTTCTTCGCGCCGGTGGCGGTGATCACGGCGACGTCGAGGGCCTTGTCGGTGCCGGTGACGGTGGCCTGGGCGGTGGAGCCGTCCTTGAAGGTGACGGTGATCCGGCCGCCGGCGGACGCGGTGTCGATCACGTGGTAGTTGGTGAGGATCTGCCCGTCGGTGTTCAGGACGACGCCGGTGCCGGTGGCGGTGCCGTTGCCGGTCTTGACGGTGATCTCGACGGTGCTGGGCGAGACGGCGGCGGCGACGGCGGCCACGTCGGCGGTGCCGTCGGAGCGGGCGGAGACCGGGCTGGCGATGGTGCCGACGCGGTTCTCGGAGCCCTGGTGGTCGGCGGCGACCAGGCCGCCGGTGACCCCGCCGAGGACGGCCGCGACCGCGGCGACGGCGGTGACCAGGGCGAGCCGGCCGCGCAGCAGTCCGCGCCGGGCCCGGCCGCCGTGGTGGCCGGGGCCCTCGGGGGAGCCCGGTCCGAGGATCGTGGGCGGCTCGGGCGGGATCGGCGGGGGCGGCGGCGGGGCGTCGAAGCCGCCGTCGGAGTGGTCCTCGCGGTAGCTGTACCCGGGCCCGTACCCGTCCGCGCCGGTGGTGCCGGAGCCGCCGGCGGCCGGGCCGCCGCCGAGCACGGTGCCCTCGATCACCCGGGGCTCCTGGGCCTCGTACTGCCCGGGGGCCTGGTACTGGCCGTGCTGCCCGTACCGGCCGTGGGCCTGGTAGGGGTCGTACTGCTCGTGGGGCTCGTACGGGCCGTACTGCTCGCTGGGGTGCTGCTGCTTCTCGCTCATGTCGACCAAGCTCGGCCCGGTGCATGAGGAGTGGATGAGAACCGGCTCAGAACGGGGAGAGAAGCCCGTTGGGTTCTCATAAAGCCT
The DNA here is from genome assembly GCF_042883725.1 of Kitasatospora sp. NPDC058184. Lineage (NCBI taxonomy): Bacteria > Bacillati > Actinomycetota > Actinomycetes > Kitasatosporales > Streptomycetaceae > Kitasatospora > Kitasatospora sp. NPDC058184. The sequence continues at coordinate 44,522 of NZ_JBHVVE010000037.1, read as the reverse complement.
GGTCAGCCCGCCTGCCGAGCGGAACTGGCCGCTCCGGTACGGGCCCGCCGCTCCGGTCCGGGCCGGCTACTCCGCTACGGACCGGCCGGGGGCGTCGCCGCCGCAGCCGCAGGAACGGCGGATGACCAGCCGGGACGGGAAGGTGCGGACCCGCTCGGTGTCCGAGCCGGGCACCATCAGCGAGTCGTCCAGCACCAGGTCCACGGCGGCCCGGGCCATCGCGTCGCGGTCGGAGGCGACGGTGGTCAGCGGCGGGTCGGCGAGCGCGGCCTCCGGCACGTCGTCGAAGCCGGCCACCGCGAGGTCCTCCGGGACCCGCAGGCCGACCTCGCGGGCGGCCCGCAGCACGCCGATCGCCTGGTCGTCGGTGGAGCAGAAGATCGCCCGCGGCCGGTCCGGCGAGCGGAGCACGCCGAGCGCGACGTCGTAGGCGCCGTAGCGGTGGAAGGGCGCGTCGATCAGGTGCGGCTCGGTGGGGACGCCGTGCGCGTCCATGGCGCGCTGCCAGCCCTCGACGTGGTCGATGACCGGGTCGCCGGGGGCGGGGGACTCGACCGGGCCGCCGAAGCAGGCCACGTACGGGTGCCCGTGCACCTCCAGCAGGTGGCGCACGATCGCCTCGGCGCCCGCCACGTCGTCGGTGACCACCGCGACGTCGTCGATCGCCTCGGGCCGGCGGTGCAGCAGCACGACCTTGGCGCCCTCCATCGCGGCGAACTCCTCGGCGGCGCGCTGCGAGGGGCCCTGGCTGACCAGGATCAGGCCGGAGACGCGCATCCCGAGGAAGGCGCGGACGTAGTGCACCTCGCGGTCGTCCACGTAGTCGGAGTTGCCGATCAGCACGAGCTTGCCGCGCTCGGAGGCGGCCCGTTCCACGGCGTGCGCCATCTCGGCGAAGAAGGGCTGGCGGGCGTCCGGGACGACCATGCCGATGAGGTTGGTGCGCCGGGAGGCCATCGCCTGGGCGACGCTGTTCGGCCGGTAGCCGAGCTGGTCGATCGCCGCGAGGACCTTCTCCCGGGTCGCGGGTGCGACCGGGCGCGGACCGTTGTTGATGACGTAGCTGACGACCGCGGTCGAGGTACCAGCCAGCCGGGCTACATCGTCGCGCGTCACTTTGGCCACGGGGGGAGTCTACGCGTGTGGCCTCCGGGGCGGCAGGGGGAGCTGGGGCCTTGTTCGGCAGGCCGGCGGGCGGCTCCGGGAGGAACCGGACAAGCCGGGCGGGGGACGGCCCGCCCGGCCGGTCCTCAGGCGTCCAGGGGGGTGGCGGGGCGCTGGGCGAGCTCCGGCCGCTCGCCCTTCTCGGGCTTCTCCGGGACGACGAAGCGGTAGCCGACGTTGCGCACCGTGCCGATCAGCTGCTCGTGCTCCACGCCGAGCTTGGCGCGCAGCCGCCGGACGTGCACGTCCACCGTCCGGGTGCCGCCGAAGTAGTCGTAGCCCCAGACCTCCTGCAGCAGCTGCGCCCGGGTGAAGACCCGGCCGGGGTGCTGCGCGAGGTACTTGATCAGCTCGAACTCCTTGAAGGTGAGGTCGAGCGCCCGGCCCTTGAGCTTGGCGGAGTAGGTCGCCTCGTCGACCGAGAGGTCGCCGTTGCGGATCTCCATCGGGCTGTCGTCGGTGACGACCTGGAGGCGGCCGAGCGCGAGCCGCAGCCGGGCCTCGACCTCGGCCGGGCCCGCGGTGTCCAGCAGGACGTCGTCGATGCCCCACTCGGCGGTGACGGCGGCCAGGCCGCCCTCGGTGACCACCAGGATCAGCGGGCAGCCGATGCCGGTGGACCGCAGCAGCTGGCAGAGGCTGCGGATCTGCGGCAGGTCACGCCGGCCGTCGACCAGGATGACGTCCGCGCTGGGCGTGTCCACCAGGGCCGAGCCCTCGGCGGGGGCCACCCGGACGTTGTGCAGCAGCAGTCCGAGGGCGGGCAGCACTTCGGCGGACGGTTGCAGCGCATTGGTGAGGAGGAGGAGAGAACTCATACCCGGTGGTCCCCTTTCCGGGTCGTCGCGGTCGCGTGACGGCTGCCGCCACAGCCGGATGGCGCACGTGCTGAGGGGGAGGGGAGGACGACGGCCGGTCGCGGCGGACCGGGGGAGCGGACGGCGTGCGGGGCGCGACGGCGGGTCCGCCGGGGGTCCCGCAACCCCGGGCGCACCGTTTCTGCCCTGTTCCTCACCGCGAACCCTCCGGTCTGGTCCGGCGCCGGGTGGCGGCCCGGTGCCGGGTGGCGATGCCCCGGCCGGCCGGGGCACGTCGTTGTGCCGCGCCGGCCGGGAGGTCCCTGCTGCGCGCCGGGGGTGGGCCGACGAATCGCAAGAACGTCCGTACCGGCGTCCTGGAAGCACAAAAGGACCCGGGGGCGACTCTGCCCGGATCCCTCTTGGTGGTCGAGGATAGCCGACCGCCCCCTCCGCCGGGAGTGCCGGAATCCGGCGGTCCGCCCAATTCGGGCGTGCGCCGGGTGAGGCTGGACACAGCTTCGAGCGCCGGTCCGGCGCTGGTCCGGCGCCTCCGGGTGGCGGTCCGGTGCGAGGCCGGTGCGCACTCCGTGCCGGTCCGGCCAGGGCGATTGCCGCTCGTGGTGGCCGACACGCCATCATGGGGGGCGCACATCGGAGGCGCTGTTCGGGTCCATCGTTCGGGTGGTCGGGCGGCCGTCGCGGTGGCGAGCCGGACCGGGGTACCGGAGCCGGGCGAGGACGACGAGAAGGGGTGGCCCGATGGGCGCGACCACCGAGCCCGCGAGCGGCGCCCGGGTGCGCGGGACGATCCGCTACTGGGCGGCGGCGAAGTCCGAGGCCGGGCTGGCCGAGGAGCCGTACGAGGCGGCGACCCTGGCGGAGGCGCTGGTGGCGGCCAGGGCGCGGCACGCCGACCGGCCGAAGCTCGTCCAGCTGCTCGGGCACTGCTCGTACCTGGTCGACGGGGCCCAGGTGGGCGGCCGCGACCACGCGACCGTCGCCCTGACCGAGGGCGGGACGGTCGAGGTCCTCCCGCCGTTCGCGGGAGGCTGAGCGGCGTGACGGACATGAACAACCCGAACCACCCGAACCACGGCGGCCACGGCGAGTGGCCGCAGCAGGCCCACCAGCCCTACCCGCCGCAGGGACAGCAGCCGTACCCGCAGCAGCAGCCGTACGTCCCGCCGCAGCAGCCCGGCCACCAGTCGCCGTACGGCTACCCGGTGGACGACGCGGCGGCGACCGCGGTGCTGCCGGCGGTGCCCGCGTTCGACGACGCGGCCGCGACCACCCTGCTGCCGCCGGTGCCGGCGGTGAGCGACGCCGAGGCGACGGCGCTGCTGCCGCCGGTGGTGGTGTCCGGTCCGCTGTCGGGCGCGCCCCGGCCGCAGGGTCACCAGCCGCAGCAGCCGCAGGGTCACCAGCCGCAGCAGGCCCACCAGCCGTACCAGCCGCCGCAGGTCCCGCAGGCCCAGCAGCCCCAGCAGGTCCCGCAGCCCCAGCAGGTCCCGCAGCCCCAGCAGGTCCCGCAGTCGCAGCAGGCTCCGCAGCCGCGGCAGCGGCGGCGGCCGCCGGAGCAGCCGGTGCAGCCCCAGCCGGATCCGACGATCCAGCTGCAGCTCCCCCGGCCGCCGGGGCCGCGGGCCCGGCACGCGGCCCCGGCGCCGCAGCAGGCCCCCGCGCAGCAGGCGGCGGAGGCCTTCGACCCGCCGACCATGACGCTCAAGCGCCCGGTGGCCCCCGGCCCGCTGGGCGCCTCCGCCGCGCCGCCGTACGGGGCCGTCCCGCCGCAGGCGGCGCCGCCCGCCGGTCCGCGCGGCCGGACCGGCTCGCCGATCATCGACCCGGGCCTGCAGCCGGCCCTGATCACCGCCGCCGTGGCCGCGCTGCTGGCCGGCGGTGCCGCGCTCGGGCAGGTCGCGCTGGCCCTGGTGGTCGCGCCGCTCCAGCTGCTGACGGCGGCCGGCTGGTTCCGGCTGAACGGCATGTGGCCGGCCCGGCAGGGCATCCTGCTCGCCGCGCTGGCGGGCCTGACGGCGGACGTGGCGGTGCTGCTGGCGGACTCCGACGGCGGCGTGGCGGCCGTGGTGGGCACCCTGGGCGGGTTCTTCCTGCTCGTCCTGGTGCTGCAGACGTTCCGCCCGTCGGACCCGAAGGAGCGGTTCTACGCGCTGACCGTGCTCGGCTCGGCCACCGTGGTGACGGTGCTGTGCACCGCGCTGCTGCTGGCCGACTGGGTGCCGGCCGCGGTGGGCGCGGTGGCGCTGGCCACCCTGCTGGCCGCGGCGCCGCTGCCCGGGCCGAAGCAGCTGGGCCCGGTGCTGGGCCTGGCCGCGGCGGTGCTGCTGGGCCTGCTGGTCGGGGCCCCGCCGGCGCTCGGTGCGCTGGCCGGGCTGGGTGCGCTGGTCGGCCGTCGGGTCGCGGCGTACGACTTCCCGTCCCGCTTCGTGCACATGACGGCGGGCGTGGCGCTGCCGCTGGCGGTGGCCGCGCCGCTGGCCTGGATCGCCACCGAGTTGCTGGCCTGAGCCACCCGTACCCACCCGTCCAGGCCTGTTCAGGTCGAATTCCCGCCCCGGAACCATGTTCCGGGGCGGGACGTCGTACGGTCGTGCGAGGGCGGACGTGTCCTGCGTCCGCCACGGAACGGTGAACGACCCACTGCGAACGACCACAGCGACGAACGACCACAGCGACCGGCGACGACGGGGGACACGATGCGCGGATGGCTGAAGGCCACGATCGGCCTGGCGGTGCTCTCCGGCCTGCTGCTGGGTGCGGACCGGATCGCGGTGGGCGTGGCCGAGGACGAGGCCGCCGACCGGATCGTGAAGAGCGGCCGGATGAGCCAGCGCCCGGACGTCTCGATCGAGGGCTTCCCGTTCCTCACCCAGGTGCTGTCGATGAAGCTGGACGACGTCCGGATCTCCTCCGACGGCCTGGCCGTCGGCGACGGCAGCCACCAGGTGGCGCTGCACTCGTTCAAGGCGAGGCTCGCCGGGGTCAAGGTCAGCGACAGCATGAGCAGTGCCACGGTGGACAGCGGCACCGGCAGCGGGGTGATCTCCTACCCGGACCTCGCGCAGCTGCTGCCGCCCGCCTCCCAGCTGCTGCACGGCGCCAAGCTGCCGGTGGGCGGCAACTCCCGGCTGAGCCTGGCCTACGCCGGTCCGGGCAAGGTCAAGGCCTCGCTGGGTCCGATCGAGATCGGCGAGGGCAGCGTGCGCAACAAGGGGAACACCGTCACGGTGGACGGCTTCCGGCTGAGCTCGCTGGCGGGGCTGGTGGCCGGCGCGACCAACCAGCAGCTGGAGCCGATGAGCTTCACCCTGGACTCGCTGCCGGCCGGGCTGAAGCTGGCCGACAAGGAGGGCGGGGGCGGCGGTGTGACGCCGCTGCCGGAGGGCCTCCAGCTGACCTTCGACGGCAAGGACGTCAAGCTCCTGGGCTGATCCAGGCCCGTGCGCGGCCCGTGCCCGGCCCGTCCTCGGGGCCCGCCCACGGCTGTGCCGAATCGTTCCGCTCCGCGAGACGCGCTGTCCAGCGCGGGCCGTGGAGCGGTGTCGTTCGCGCCCCGCGCACGCTCTCCGGGGGCCGCCGGCCGGGCCCGGACAGGCCGGACCGGGGGCAAATCCCATCATCCGGTCGTTCTGATCCCACTATTCGATACGCTGATGACAGCGGGCCTCCGGTGTCCCTAGCATCGTCGGCATGAAGCGACAGACGGACCTCACGAAGCGGCGGGCGGTAGACCTGTGCCGCGTGGCCGCCTGTCTGTGTCGAATGCGCTGATTCGGCGCCCCCGGCAGGGCAGTTGACGCCCGCCGCCGATCTTTCCGGCGACCGCGCCCGGCCCCCCGGGCCGGCGGTCGCCGAGGTACTCCGCAGTCTCCTGCCCGGCCGCACCGGCCCACCCCCTCGTCCCGCTATTCGGACAGGGTTTCGGACCGCACCCTCCCGGGCACCCTGCAGCACCCTCCTGAGCAGCACCTTCCGCACAACCGCCCTCGGATGGAGAACCCACCATGAGCCGCAGCGACGTCCTGGTCGACGCCGACTGGGTCCAGGCCCACCTGGACGACCCGAAGGTCGTCATCGTCGAGGTCGACGAGGACACCTCCGCGTACGAGAAGAACCACATCCGCAACGCCGTCCGGATCGACTGGAAGCAGGACCTCCAGGACCCGGTCCGCCGCGACTTCATCGACCAGGCCGGCTTCGAGGCCCTGCTGAGCGCCAAGGGCATCGCCAACGACCAGACCGTGGTGCTGTACGGCGGCAACAACAACTGGTTCGCCTCGTACGCCTACTGGTACTTCAAGCTGTACGGCCACGGCGACGTCCGCCTGCTGGACGGCGGCCGCAAGAAGTGGGAGCTGGACTCCCGCGACCTGGTCGCCGAGGTGCCGGCCCGCCCGGCCACCGAGTACACGGCGCAGGCCGCCGACGCCTCGATCCGCGCCTTCCGCGACGACGTGATCGCCGCCATCGGCACCCTGAACCTGGTCGACGTCCGCTCGCCCGACGAGTTCTCCGGCAAGCTGCTCGCCCCGGCGCACCTCCCGCAGGAGCAGTCGCAGCGCCCCGGCCACGTGCCGAGCGCCCGCAACATCCCGTGGGCCAAGAACGCCAACGACGACGGCACCTTCAAGAGCGACGACGAGCTCAAGGCGCTGTACGAGGCCGAGGGCATCGACCTGGCGAAGGACACCATCGCCTACTGCCGCATCGGCGAGCGCTCCGCGCTCACCTGGTTCGTGCTGCACGAGCTGCTCGGCCAGGAGAACGTCAAGAACTACGACGGCTCGTGGACCGAGTACGGCAGCCTGGTCGGCGTGCCGATCGAGCTCGGCAGCAACTGAGCCCCCGGCTCGACCCGTAAGTCAGAAGGAGACAGACATGTGCGGTGCGAAGGCCGGCGGCCCGGACCTGGCAGGAGTTGACGTGGCGAACGAGACGATCATCCAGGGTTCGGTGACCCGCGACGGAGAGCCGGTCAACGGCTACGTGCGGCTGCTGGACGAGGGCGGCGAGTTCACGGCCGAGGTGCCCACCTCGGCGACCGGCCAGTTCCGGTTCTTCGCCCGCCCGGGCAAGTGGACCCTGCGCGCGCTGGTGCCGGGCCAGACCGTGGACCGTCAGGTGGTGGCCTCCCAGGGCACCGCCGTCGAGGTCGCGATCGCGGTCTGACCGGAGCCGGGACGATCCCGGACCAGACTCCGAGGGCCCCTGCCGAGCAGGGGCCCTCGGTCGTACCGTGGAGGGGTGCAGGCAAGGCGGCGGCGTCGCTACTACTTCGCCATGATGGGCGTGTGTCTGGGCCTGTTCGTCATGGCCTGGGGCGTGGTGCGGTTCTTCTCGGTCGGCGCGGCGATCGGCATGTGCGTGGTCGCGATGGTCATCCCGCCGGCCGCCGCGGTGTTCGCCAACAAGCGCGACCCGGACGACGACTGGTGGAACGACCCGCGCTGGGACGACCCGAAGTGGGACGAGCCCGGCCACGACCGGGACCGCCCCGACCACGAGGAACGCCCGTAGGCGTCAATACGCGAGGTGCCTCAGTACACGAGCGCCTGGACGTTGTCCGACATGATCTCGCTGACGAAGACCTGGGCGCCCGCGATGCGGACACCCTCGACGGTGTCCTGCTGCGTGATCCCGCGCCGGGCCGCGCACTGGGTGCACAGCGTCACCGAGCCGGCCGCCAGGATCGACTCCAGCAGGTCCGGCAGCGGCGCCGCGTGCGGCAGTTCGAACTCCGCGGCCCGGCCCGGCAGCGCGAACCAGGAGGACTCCCCGGTCAGCCAGAGCGAGACCTCGATCCCGCTGGCGACGGCCACCGCCGCCACCGTGAACGCCTGCGAGCACCGCTCCGGCGCGTCCGCCCCTGCGGTGACCTTGATGACCAGTTTCTTCGCCATGGCGCCACCTTAGAGGTGCCGGCGCCCCCGCCGTCCGGCATCCCCGGAAGCCTTGGGCAAAGCTTGAGCAGCCGCGGGAGGACGGCGCGAACGGCGACGTGGTGGGGCTCACCGCGACCCTCCGGAACCCGGCGGATAGAGTGAGCCGAGCACAATCCACCACACTGTCGCCGCCTGGGAGCCACCCGTGTCCGGTCTGGAAATCTTCTTCGACGGTCTGCTGGCCCTCATGGCCGTGCTGATCACCTGGTTCGCCATCTTCTCGGTGATGAAGCTGTACCAGGGCCAGCGCTGAGACTGCCGTACGGTTGAGGCAGTCCCACACCGACGAGAACAGCGACCAGGAACATGATCGAGATCCCTTCTGACCTCCACAGGGACGTCGTCCCGCTCGCCTTCCTCCTCGGCACCTGGGAGGGCGCGGGCGTCTACGACTTCCCGGGCGCGGAGAAGTGCAACTTCGGCCAGGAGATCGTGATCCGCCACGACGGCCGCCCCTTCCTGGAGTTCCGCTCCCGGACCTGGGTGCTGGACAGCGAGGGCGAGAAGGTCCGTCCGCTGGAGAACGAGCACGCGTTCTGGCGCATCACCAGCAACCACGACGGCACCAGCGGTGTCCGGGGGATCGAGATCTCCTCCGTCCGCGACGACGGCACGGTCGAGATCTGGTACGGCGAGCTGGCCGACGGCAAGCCCCAGGTCGACGTCTCCACCGACGCGGTCGCCCGGATCGAGGGCTCCCCGGAGTACTCGGGCGGCAAGCGGCTGTACGGCTTCGTCAACGGCGAGCTGCTCTGGGTCGGCGAGAAGGCCGCCCCGAGCGTGCCGCTGCGCCCGTACATGTCCGCCCAGCTGAAGAAGGTGCTCAGCCCGGCCCAGCTGATCAAGGACATCAACGACCTGCCGGACGACGGCATCGCCTTCTTCAAGTAGGCCGATCGCGCGACCGGCACTTCCGTGCACGAGGTAGGGACCGGCCCCCGGCCGGTCCCTACACTTGCTCCAGGACCCCCGACCATTGGCAGGGACGAGTACCGTGGCGGACACCGGCACCACCGACTGGCAGCTCTCCGGCGACTGGAAGGCCGACCTGCGCGAACGCGGGTACCGGCTCACCCCGCAGCGGCAGCTCGTGCTGGAGGCCGTCGACGAGCTCGACCACGCCACCCCCGACGACATCCTCTGCCACGTCCGCCGGACCGCCAGCGGCGTCAACATCTCCACCGTCTACCGGACCCTGGAGCTGCTGGAGGAGCTGGGCCTGGTCTCGCACGCCCACCTCGGCCACGGCGCCCCGACCTACCACCTGGCCGGCCGCCACCACCACCTGCACCTGGTCTGCCGGGACTGCGACAAGGTCACCGAGACCGGCACCGAGATCGCCCAGCCGCTGATCGACAGCCTGCGCGAGCGGCACGGCTTCGACACCGACCTCAAGCACTTCGCCATCTTCGGCCGCTGCGCCGACTGCACCGCCAAGCTCGTCGGGGACCAGCCGTAAGCTGGCCGGTATGACCGGTGTGAAGAGCCCGCTGCTTTCCCTGCCCGGAGCCGTCCCCGCCGAGGGGGCCGACGAGGGCGTCGCCGCCCACTACGGCGACATCTTCCGCGAGCAACGCAGGCTGTCGCAGGGCGTCGGCTTCGTCGACCTCTCGCACCGCGGCGTGGTCACCGTGACCGGCGCGGACCGGCTCTCCTGGCTGCACCTGCTGCTCACCCAGCACGTCAGCGAGCTGCCGCCGCAGCAGGCCGCCGAGGCGCTGGTGCTCTCCCCGAACGGGCACGTCGAGCACGCGCTCTACCTGGTGGACGACGGCACCACCACCTGGGCGCACGTCGAGCCGGGCACCCAGGAGGCGCTGGTCGCCTACCTGGAGGGCATGAAGTTCTTCTACCGGGTGGAGGTCGCCGACGCGACCGCCGAGTACGCCGTAGTGCACCTGCCGGCCGGCTCCACCGCCTCCGTCGAGGGCGCCGCCGCCGTCCGCGAACTCCCGTACGGGCGCGACCTGTTCGTGCCGCGCGCCGAGCTGGAGCGGCTCACCGCCGGGTACGGCCCGGCGGCCGGGGTCTGGGCGTACGAGGCGCTGCGGATCGAGGGCCACCGGCCCCGGCTGGGCTTCGAGACCGACCACCGGACCATCCCGCACGAGGTGGACTGGCTGCGCACCGCCGTCCACCTGCAGAAGGGCTGCTACCGCGGCCAGGAGACCGTCGCCCGGGTGCACAACCTGGGCCGCCCGCCGCGCCGGCTGGTCTTCCTGCACCTGGACGGCACCGAGGAGACGCTGCCCCCGCACGGCACCGAGGTGCGGCTGGCCACCGACCCGGACGGGCGGGCGCTGGGCTTCGTGACCTCCTCGGCCCGGCACCACGAGCTGGGGCCGATCGCGCTGGCGATCGTCAAGCGGAACGTCCCGGTGGACGCCGTGCTGCTGGCCGGCACGGTGCCGGGCACCCAGGACGTGATCGTCCCGCAGTAGGGCCGTCCAGGGCCGCGCCGGGGCCGCTCGGCGCCCCGGCCGGGCCCGGTGGGGCCCCGGCGGGGTCAGACCTCGACGAGGACGGTGAACGGGCCGTCGTTCACCAGCGCCACCCGCATGTCGGCGCCGAACCGGCCCGTCTCCACCTTGGCGCCCAGCGCGCGCAGCTGCGCCACCACCTCGTCCACCAGCGGCTCGGCGACCGGGCCGGGGGCGGCGGCGTTCCAGGTGGGGCGGCGGCCCTTGCGGGCGTCGCCGTAGAGCGTGAACTGGCTGATCACCAGCAGCGGGGCGCCGAGGTCCGAGCAGCTCTGCTCGACGCCCTCGTCGTTCGCGGGCAGCAGCCGCAGCGTCCAGAGCTTGCGGGCCAGTTGGGCGGCCTTGGCGGGGGTGTCGTCGTGGGTGGCGCCGACCAGGACGCAGAGCCCGGGCCCCTCGATCGCGCCGACGGTCTCACCGGCCACGGTCACCCGGGCCTCGGTCACTCGCTGCACCACTGCTCGCATGCCGCCATTGTGCCGGAGCGCCGTACGGCCCCCGGAGGAGCCCCGGGTGCGTCCCGCGCGGCCCGCGCCCGGCGCGTCCGCCGCCGCTCCGCGCCCGCGCATCCGCCGTGCCCCCGGCTCCGCGCCGCACCCTTCCCGGCCGTTCCGCCCGGCCGCCCCTCCGGTCGGCCCCGTCCCTCCGCCCCGGCGGCCTCCCCAGGGCGCACACCAGGGGCGCGCATGGAAGCCGTGCACGCCCTGGGGTGCGCGCCTGCGCGGAATCGGGCGCCACTCTTCCTGGGGAAAGGGCTGGTCATATCAGCCACCCCCGTTCGCCAGGGGGCCGTTCGGGTGCACGGGCGGTGCGCGTGCGCCGGGTGGGGTGGCACGCTGGTGGACCGTACGAGGGGTCCGGGGCGCCAGGAGGTCCGCCGCGCCGGACCCGGGTTCGGCCGGGCGGTCGAGCCGGTAGGTCAGGCGTCTGGCGGTGCCGCCCCGGTGGGCGTCACGGCCGGGGACCGGAGCCTCCGGGGGTTCCCGGCGGGCCGGTGGACGGGACGCGCGGCCCGTCGGGGGACGGGTCGGACCGGCGGCAGCGACGGGGTGCCGCGAGCGGGCGGGATCGGACGACGTCAGGTGGTTGGGTGATGGACGCGAGCAGCGTGGCGCGGGACCGGTCCGGGTCGGTGGTGCGGGCCCCCGGGGGCCCGGACGGTCCGGCGGCGGGCGCGGAGGACGAGCCCGACCTGGAGGGGCTGGGCCTGGAGCAGCTGCGGGTGCTGCGCCGGGAGACCCTGGAGCAGGAGGCCGACCTGTCCTACCTGCGGCGGCTGCTGCACGGGCGGATGGACATCCTGCGCGCCGAACTCGACCGGCGGCCCGGCACGGGCCCGGTCCGTACGGCCGACCCGGCCGGCCCCGACCCGGCCCCCGGCGACCTGCTGGACCGGCTGCCGGCCATCCTGACCGACGCGCCCTCCACCGTGCGGCGCTCGGCCCGGCACGTCACCCTCGGGCCGCCGCGCACCCGGGAGTCCCGGCTGGAGGCGGACGCGCTGATGGGCGACGTCCAGCTCGCCGACCTGGCGGCGCACCCGGCCGAGGAGCTGCTGGCCGCCCTGGAGCGGCTGCGGGCGTACGAGCGGGAGGTGTCCGGACGGCGCCAGCGGCTGCTGCGCACGGCCGACGGTTGCAACGCCGAGATCACCCGCAGGTACCGTGATGGGGAAGCACGGGTCGACGACCTGCTCGCACGGGGGCCGCTCTGACCGGGTGGGTCGCCGCGGGCGGGTGAGGCCCGGCTCGCTCCCGGCCCACCCTCGCCCCGGAAGGCTCACACCGCCATGTCCCTGCCCGCCCCCGCGCCCGTTCTCGCCGAGGTCATACGCTCCGGCTTCGTCGAGGGCCGCCACCGCGGCTCCCTGGTGCTGCTCGCGGCCGACGGCTCGGTCGAGTTCGCGCTCGGCGACCCGGACGCCCCGGTCTTCCCGCGGTCGACCGCCAAGCCGTTCCAGGCGGTGGCCACGCTGCGGGCCGGGCTGGCGATCGAGGGCGAGCTGCTGGCGCTGGCGGCCTCCAGCCACTCCGCGGAATCGTTTCACCTCGATGGCGTGCGGAGCATCCTCGGCTCCGCCGGGCTCGACGAGTCGGCCCTGCGCACCCCGGCCGACCTGCCGCTGGACGAGACCGAGGCGGAGCTGCTGCTCGCCGCCGGCGGCGGGCGCGCCCCGATCCTGATGGACTGCTCCGGCAAGCACGCCGGCTGGCTGGCCGCCTGCACGGCCAACGGCTGGGACACCGAGAGCTACCTCGACCCGGCCCACCCGATCCAGCGGCTGGCCCGCGAGGCCCTGGAGGAGGCCACCGGCGAGACCGCCGCCCACGCCGGGGTGGACGGTTGTGGCGCGCCGCTGCTGGCCGTGTCGCTGACCGGCCTGGCCCGCGGCTACCGCGGCCTGCTGCTGGCCGCCGAGGGCAGCGGGCCGCGCCGCGTCGCCGACGCGATGCGCGCCCACCCCGAGTACGTGGCCGGCACCCGCCGGGCCGACACCTGGCTGATGCGGGCGGTGCCGGGCGCGCTGTCCAAGATGGGCGCCGAGGCCGTCCAGGTGGTCGCGCTGCCGGACGGCCGGGCGCTGGCCTTCAAGATCGAGGACGGCGCCGAGCGGGCCCGCGGCCCGGTGCTGGCGGCCGCGCTGCGCCGGCTCGGGGTGGCCGGGGCGGACGGGACCGTCGAGCGGATCGGCGCGGCCCCGCTGCTCGGCGGCGGCGTGCCGGTCGGCGAGGTGCGGGCGGCGTTCTAAGCGGCCTCTCCGGAAGCGGGAGGCCGCCCGTCGGGGTGCGGGCGGACCCGGGTCGGTGCACGGTGGACCGGGGGCGTCCGTACAGCTGAGGGAGTCCGCCATGACCGACCATGTGTACCGGGTGACCGAGATCGTCGGGTCCTCGGCCGAGAGCGTCGACGCCGCGATCCGCAACGGGGTGGAGCGGGCCTCCCGGACGCTGCGCAACCTCGACTGGTTCGAGGTCTCGCAGGTCCGGGGCCACCTGGAGGACGGCCGGATCAAGCACTACCAGGTGTGCATCAAGGTCGGCTTCCGGCTGGAGGACTGAGCGCCGGCGACGCGTTCAGCGCTCCGGCAGCACCAGCGGCACCCCGGTGCGCGGGTGCGCCAGCACCTCGACGGGGTGCCCGTACACCTCGCTGAGCAGCGGCGCCCGCAGCACCTCGGCGACCGGCCCGTCCGCGACCGTCGCCCCGCCCGTCAGCAGGACCACCCGGTCCGCGTAGGCCGCCGCCAGGGACAGGTCGTGCAGCACCACGACCACCCCGTCCCCGGCCGCGGCCCGGGCCCGGGCGACCCGCAGCACCAGCTCCTGGTGGCGCAGGTCGAGGGCGGCGGTCGGCTCGTCCAGCAGGAGCAGCGGGGTGCGCTGGGCCAGCACCCGGGCCAGCGCCACCCGGGCCCGCTCGCCGCCGGACAGGGCGGTGAACGGGCGCCCGGCGAAGGCGGTGGACTCGGTGGCCGCCATCGCCTCGGCCACGGCCGCCGCGTCCTCGGCGGCCGCCGCCGTGCCCGCCCACGGCGCGCGGCCCATCCGGACCACCTCGCCGGCCGGGAACGGGAAGGACAGTGCGGCGGACTGCGGCAACAGGGCGCGGTGCAGGGCGAGTTCGGCGGCGCCGTAGTCGGCCGGCGGGCGGCCGCGCAGGGTGACCGACCCGCCGTCCGGCCGGACGTCGCCGGCCAGCACGGACAGCAGGGTGGACTTGCCGGCGCCGTTCGGCCCGAGCAGCGCGACCAGTTCTCCGGCCGCGACCCGGACGGCGGCGCCGTCCAGCAGCGGGCGCCCGCCGAGGCTCAGTCGGACGCCCTCGGCGGCGAGCAACTCGGTTCCGGGCGCCGGTCGTTCGGGGATCTCCCGGTGGCGTCGCAGTCTCACGCCCAGCCTCCCTGCCTGGTCCTGGTCCGGCGCAGCAGCCAGAAGAAGAACGGGCTGCCGATCAGTGCGGTGACCACCCCGAGCGGGATCTCGGCGGGCTCGGCGACGGTGCGGGAGGCGAGGTCGGCGGCCACCAGCACCAGCGCGCCGCCGAGTGCCGAGGCGGGCAGCAGGAAGCGGTGGCCGGGCCCGGCGAGCATCCGCAGCAGGTGCGGGACGACCAGGCCGACGAAGCCGACGATGCCGCTGACCGCCACGGCCGCCGCGGTGAGCAGGGCGACGACGGTGATCAGCGCCAGCCGCATCCGCTCGACGTCCACCCCGAGGTGGCGGGCCGGGCGCTCGCCGAGCGCCAGCAGGTCCAGCCTGCGGGCGTACAGCGGGGCGACGGCCAGGCCGGCCAGCGCGAACGGCAGGACGGCGAGCACCTTGCCCCAGGTGGCCTGGGAGAGCGAGCCGAGCTGCCAGAAGGTGACCTGGCTGATCGCGGCGGGGTCGGCGATGAACAGCAGGATGCCGATCAGCGCGCCGCAGAAGGCGTTCACGGCGACGCCGGTGAGGATCAGCGTGACCACCTCGGTGCGCCCGCCGGAGCGGGACATCGCGTACACCGCGACGACCGTCAGCAGGCCGCCGGCGAAGGCGAAGACGGGGGCCGTCCAACCGCCCAGGGTGTTCAGGCCGAGCACGATGCAGGCCACCGTGCCGACCGCGCTGCCGGAGGAGACCCCGATCACGGCGGGCTCGGCGAGCGGGTTGCCGAACACGCCCTGCATCAGTGCCCCGGCGCAGCCGAGCGAGCCGCCGACCAGCAGGGCGAGCACCACCCGGGGCAGCCGGACGTTCCACAGCACGGACTCGGGCACCCGGTCCAGGGCGTGGCCGCCGAGGCCGAGGCGGTGGGCGGTGGAGGCGAGGATGTCGCCGAGCGGGATGCGGTAGGCGCCGACGCCGGCCGCGAGGAGGGCGCAGAGGAGCAGGGCGGCGGCGAGTCCGGCGGTGAGCAGGGCGGTCCGGCCGGCGGTCGGCGCGGCGCTCTCCCCGGGCGCCTCGCGGGAGGTCTCCTCCCGTACGGCGGTGGTCACTTGGCGTCCGCCGGGTAGAGCTGGGCGGTGATCCCGCGCAGGACCTGCGGGGTGCGCGGGCCGTAGCTGAGCAGCTGGCCGTCCTCGATCGAGACGATCCGGCGGTCGAGCCCGGCCGGGGTCTGGGCGACGCCGGGCAGCTTGAGCAGGCCGTCCGTTCCGCCGACCGAGTCGAGCCCCTTGCTCATCACCAGGATCGCGTCGGGCGCGGCCTTGACCAGGGCCTCGCTGGTGAGCGGGACGAAGTCGTTGGTGAGGCCGGCGGCGGTGCCGGCGTCCTCGCCGCCGACCGCCTCGATCAGCGAGCCGGCGCCGGAGCCGGGGCCGCCGAGCAGGTAGACGGAGGCGCTGCCGCGCAGGTAGAGGAAGGCGACCCGGGGGTGCCGGCCGTCGGCCGGGACGGCGGCCATGGCCTGGTCGATCCGCTGCTCGGTGCGCTCCTTGAGCTGCCGTCCGGCGTCCGGGACGCCGAGTGCGGCGGCGACGGTGTCGATGCGCGGTCCGACGTCGGCCAGCCGCTTGGCGTCGTCCAGGACGATCAGCGGGACGCCGGCCGCCCGGATCTGCGCGATCGCCTCGGCCGGGCCGGTGGAGCGGTCGGCGAGGACGACGGTGGGGTGCAGTGAGAGCACGCCCTCGGCGGAGACGTCGTGGGCCTGGGTGATCACCGGCAGGGCGGCGGCCTGTTCGAAGGTGGTGGAGACGTCCCGGGCGACCACCTTGGGGCCGAGGCCGAGGCTGAACACCAGCTCGGCGAGGCTGCCGTTGAGCGGGATGACCCGTTCGGCGCTGGTGACGGTGACCTGGCGGCCGTCGGCGGAGGCGGTGGTGGCCGGGAGCCGGGGGACGGGCTCGCCGGGCAGCGGTTCGACGGCGTCGGGGGTGCGGGAGACGGCCGCCCCCGCTGCCCCGGCCGTCCCGCTCGCGGCGCCGCAGGCGGTGAGGGCGAGCAGCAGGCCGAGGGCGAGCAGCAGGAGGACGGGCCCGCGGGCCGCCCCGGATCGGATCGTAACGCTGCTCAACCTGGTTCCCTTCACCGGGAGTTGGTGCCTGTGGCGCCCCGCCGCCGGGGGAGGGGGCGGCGGGGCTCTTGACTCATATATTAGGTTAGCCTTACCTGAGTTCCGCAAGGGGGTGGTGCCCGCCGGGCCCCCTTTGCGGCATCCCCCATGCCCCCTGAGGAGTGATTCGCCGTGCCCCTGTCCAGCCGGCTCCGCCGTCTGGCCGCCGCCCTGGTGGCCTCCCTCGCCGCCCTGCTGGCCGTGGGCCTGTCGCCGGGGCCGGCGGCCGCCGCCGAGGGCAGGGTCTCCGGCGGACGGCTGGACTGGGGCATCAAGCAGTCCTTCCTGACCTACGTCACCGGGCCCATCGCCAAGGGGAGTTGGGGGCTGACCGGCGGCGCGGCCACGGTCGGCGGCAGCACCTTCCGGTTCCACTCGGCGAACGGCACGTACGATCCGGCGGCCGGCGCGCTGACCGCCGCCTTCTCCGGCGGCGTGCGGTTCACCGGGCACCAGGAGGGCGGCTCCGACGCGCTCGACCTGAGCATCGGCCGGCTCACCTTCAAGGCCGTCCAGGGCGGCGCGGCCGGGCTGTACGCCGACGTCAGCAGCAAGTCCAAGGAGACCGGGCAGGTCAGCAGCGCGAGCCAGGCCAAGCTGGCCGACCTCTCGCTGGCCGGCGTCGACCTGCGCGGCGCGGCCGGCACCCTGACGCTGAGCGGTGTCCCGGCGACCCTCACCGACGCCGGGGCGAAGGCCTTCGGCGGCTTCTACCAGGCCGGCACGGCCCTCGACCCGCTCAGCCTCTCGGTCGACCTGCCCGCCGCGCAGCCGACGCCGGCGGCACCCGCCCCGACGTCCGGCGCGGCCGCCACGACCGCGCCCGCGACCATGCCGCCGGCGACCGCCCCGTCGCCGGCCGAGCCGGCCGCCCCGCCGGCCACCGAGCCGGCCGCCCAGGCCCCGGCCCGTACCGGGTTCGCCGACGGCGCCCTCGACTGGGGCGTGCGCCGCACCTTCCGCGACTACGTCACCGGCGCGATCGCCCAAGGCCGTTGGGAGCTCGGCGGCGGCGCGGCCGACGGCGGCGCGTTCTTCCGCTGGACCCCGGCCAAGGGCGCGTACGACCCGGCGACCGGCGAGCTGACCGCCGCCTTCACCGGCACCGTCCGCTTCACCGGCATGCGCGCCGGCGACGGCTACGGCCTGGACCTCACCCTCGCCAACCCGGGCGTCAGCGTCTCCGGCGGCCAGGGCCGACTGCTCGCCGACGTCTCCGGCCGGACCCCGGACGGTGGCACCCGGCAGCTCCCCGGCGTCGAGCTGGCGACCTTCGACCCGGCCGGCCTCAAGGCCGAGGGCGGCCTGCTGACGGCCGTCGAACTGCCGCTCACGCTCGCCGAGGGCGGCGCCGAGGCCTTCGGCGGCCTGTACCCGGCGGGCACCGCGATGGACCCGCTGAGCTTCGCCGTCGCCCTCGACCCGGCCGCCGCGCTGCCCCCGCTGCCCGACCTCGGCAGCGTCCCGGCCACCCCGCCGGGCGCCGTCGCGAGCCCGCCCGCCTCCCCGGCCGCCGCGCCCGTCGCCGCGTCCTCCCCGGACGGCGTTCCGGTGCCGGCCGTGGTCGGCGGCGCGGTGCTGGTGGCGGCCCTCGCCACCACCGGCGGCCTGCTCGTCCGCCGCCGCCGGGCGGCCGCCGCGGCCGGGGCCCCCGCCACCGGGCCCGACGCCGACGACGCGGCCTGACCCCTCCGGGAGCGTCCCCCCGCTCCCTCCCCCCATCCGAACGGAGTACCCAGCATGTCCCGCAACCGCACCCGGCTGGCCGCCCTCGCGGCCGCCACCGCCGGCCTCGGCCTGACCGCCCTCGGCGCCCCCGCACTGGCCTTCGGCGCGGGCGGCCCGAGCAGCGTCACGTACGACACCGGAGCGCTGGACTGGGGTGTGAAGGCCGGCTTCCGCAGCTACATCGAGGGCCCGGCCTCCCAGGGCGGCGCGATCGAGCTGACCGGCGGCGCGACCCGCAACGCCGACGGCACCTTCCACTTCGGCCTGGCGAACGCGGCGTACGACCTCACCACGCACGCGCTCAGCTCCTCCTTCACCGGCGGCGTGCACTTCACCGCCCACCACGGCGCGCTGGACGTCGCGCTCAGCGACCTGCGGATCACCACCTCCGGCACCACCGGCACGCTGACCGCCGACACCGCCTCCAAGGAGTCGGTGGGCGCCGCCGACGTCACCCGCCGGGACGACGTGCCGCTGGTGACGTTCACCGTCGCGCGGGACACCACCAACGGGACGCCCGCCGCGGCCAAGCTGACCGAGCAGGGCGCCCGGGCCTTCGCCGGCTTCTACCCGGCGGGGGCGGACATGGACCCGCTGTCGCTGCTGCTGAAGCAGAGCCCGGCCACGACCCCGCCGACCGTGCCGCCGACCGCGACGGCCACCGCCACGCCGTCCGCCACCTCCTCGCCGAGCACGGGCCCGACCGGCGGCCCGACCGGCAGCCCGAGCGCGAGCCCCACCGCCACGGCCACCGGCACGCCGACCGCGGCCCCGTCGTCCGGCACCCCCTCGGCCGGCTCCTCGCCGTCGGCCACCCAGGCGCCCGGCGCCACCGCCTCCCCGTCCGCGAGCGGGGGCCCCGGCACGGCCCCGGCCACCCTGCCGGTGGTGAACGGGACGCTGGACTGGAAGGTCAAGGAGAGCTTCCGCACGTACCTGGAGTCCCCGATGGCCGCCGGGAAGGTCGAGTTCGGCGGCGGCGCGGCCGACTACCGCTTCGGCGGTGCCACCGGTGCCTACAACACCACCGACCACTCCCTGAGCGCCGCCTTCAACGGCTCGGTCCGCTTCCTCGGCCACCCCGGCAAGGACGGCTGGGCGCTGGACACCACGCTCTCCAAGCTGGGCCTGACCATCGACCGGGACGGCGCCTTCCTGACCGCCGACGTCAACGGCAAGTCCCAGGACGGCGGTTCGACCTCGCTGAGCGGTGTCAGGATCGCCCGGCTGGACGTCCCGGCCGCCGCCCTGAAGCCGGTCGGCGGCGTGGTGACGCTCTCCGGCGTTCCGGCCACGCTCACCGCCGAGGGGGTGCCGGCCTTCTCCAACTACCCGGCCGGTACGGCCCTGGACCCGGTCAGCGCCACCCTCGCCTTCGACAAGGACGCCAAGCTGCCGCTGGCCGGCTCCTCCGGCAACGGCAACGGCAACGGCAGCGCCGGCGGCGGTTCCGCGGCCGGCGGCGGCCAGGGCACCGGCACCGGTACCTCCGGCGGGGCCTCGCTGACCACCGGCGGCCTGAGCGGTACGGGCGGCGGCTCGCTGGCCGCCACCGGCGCGGACACCCCGGTGGTCCCGCTGCTGGCCACCGCGGCCGGTCTGCTGCTGGTCGGCGGCAGCGCCACCGTCCTGGTGCGCAACCGCCGTGGCGCGGTCCAGGCCTGACGCCCGGACGGAGTGCCGAAACGGCCCCGGCGAGCAAGCGCTCGCCGGGGCCGTTTCCCGTGACCGGGGTAAGGAGGAACGTTTACGCACTCAGCGGGTAGCGCGTGTCCAGGTCGCGGAAGACCGCCCCGTTGAGCACGAAGGCCCGCTTGCACTCCTCGACCACCCGGCGCCGCTCGACCTCGTCCATCGCCTCCCCGGCCGCGTCCAGCTTCGCCCGGTACTCGCGCTTGAAGGCGGCCGGGTTGTCGACCTCCTCGAAGACGTAGAACCGCACGCCGTCGCCCTTGCGCTCGAAGCCCCAGGTCTTCTCCGCTATGCCCCGGATGATCTGACCGCCCGACAGGTCGCCCAGGTAGCGGGTGTAGTGGTGCGCGAGGTACCCGGCCGGCCACTCGGCGGCCAGCTCCTCCAGCCGGGCGACGTACGCGGCGGTGGCCGGCAGCGGGGCCAGGCCGTCCCGCCAGTCGGGCCCGCGCAGGTGCGCCAGGTCGCGCTCGATGGCGGCGGTGCGCAGCAGCGCCCGGTCGATGAAGGGGCCCGCCAGCGGGTGCTCCGCGAGCTGCTCGGCCCGCTCTTCCAGGGCCCGGTAGACGTACCAGAGCTGGCCGGTGAGGTCGGCGTACGCCTCGATCCCGAGACCGCCGCCCAGCAGCCGGCTCATGAACGAGGAGTGTTCGGCGGCCTCGTGCTCCTCGCTGCTGGCGGTGCGGAGCACGGTGGAGAACGGGGCGGGCGCGGGCGTGGGCATGCGGCCTCCAGGGTCCGGGATCGGCCGGTGGGAATCGGCTGAATATGTGGTTAGCCTAACCTAACTTCATGCCTTGCCGACAGGCTGTCGGCAAGACGTCCCGTCCCCGGACACGACAGAGGCCGGGGTCCGCGGACGAATCCGCGAACCCCGGCCCCGGGCTGTCCCGACCTGCCTCCGACCGTCCCCGGCCGAGTGGGATCGGAACGACGGCTCAGTGGCCGCCCTGCTCCGCCAGACGCTTGATCGAAGCGGTGACCTCGGCCTCGGCCTCGGCGCGGCCGACCCAGTTGGCGCCCTCGACCGACTTGCCCGGCTCCAGGTCCTTGTAGACCTCGAAGAAGTGCTGGATCTCCAGGCGGTCGAACTCCGACACGTGGTGGATGTCGCGCAGGTGCTCCCAGCGCGGGTCCGTCGCCGGGACGCAGAGCAGCTTGTCGTCGCCGCCGGCCTCGTCGGTCATCTGGAACATGCCGATGGCGCGGCACTTGATGAGGCAGCCCGGGAAGGTCGGCTCGTCCAGGATGACCAGGGCGTCCAGCGGGTCGCCGTCCTCGCCGAGCGTGCCCTCGACGTAGCCGTAGTCGGCCGGGTAGCGGGTCGAGGTGAAGAGCATCCGGTCGAGCCGCAGACGGCCGGTCTCGTGGTCGACCTCGTACTTGTTACGAGAGCCCTTCGGGATTTCGATAAGGACGTCGAACTCCAACGGTTCCTCCAAGGTAGGGACTGACAGAATCCAAGTGTCTCCTACGGGAGCGGGTGCTCGGGAAAGGGGCCGGTCGGTGGGCACAGGGGGAGGGGCGGCGGGCCGCCGCGGGGGGACGGCCGCGGGGCTGTTCGGAGCGGCGCTCCTGGTCGTCGGTACGGTCCTGACCTCGGGTGGTGCGGTCGCGCAGCCGGCCCCGCCGCCGGGCGGGCACAGCGCCGGGCCGGGCGAGGGCGAGGACCACGACGGACCGAACGGCCACGGCGGGAGGAAGGGCGACCACGGGAAGGGCGGCGCCGGTCCCCGGTCGAACGACGACCCGGGCGCCGCACCCGCCCGTCGGGCCGTGCCGCCCGCCGCGCCCACGCCCGCGGCCTCCGTGCCCGGCGCCCCCGTGCCCGCCACCGGGGGTGGCGACGCGTCCGCTGCGCGCCCGGCCCCCGCGCCGGGCGCCGTCCTGGCCGCCGTCGAGGGCGGCCCGGGCGCCGCCGTCCCCACCGCGCAGGGCCTCCGGCAGGCGCTCGCCGCCGTGCTCGCCGACAAGAGCCTCGGCGAGGTCACCTTCGCCGTCGCGGACGCCGGCACCGGCCAACTCCTGTACGGCTCCGGGGAGAACACCCCCGCCACCCCCGCCTCCACCACCAAGCTGGCCACCGCGGTCGCGGCCCTGTCCCTCATCCCGGGCGACACCCGGCTGCACACCCGGGTGGTCCAGGGCGCGGCCCCGGGCACCATCACCCTGGTCGGCGGCGGCGACCCGACGCTCACCGCGCTGCCCGCCGACCAGGTGCAGATCGGCGGTCAGCCGGCCGACGCCGACACCGCCCCCGCCTCACTGGACTCCCTCGCCCAGCAGACCGCCGACAGCCTCAAGGGCCTCGGCACCACGACGGTCCAGCTGGACTACGACCTGTCGATGTACGCGGGCGGCCCGCAGCACAGGAACCACGACGCCCAGAACATCGCCCTGGTGGTCCCGCTGATGGTGGACGAGGCCAAGGCGGACCCGAAGAGCCGGGAGGAAGCGCCGGACCGGGTCGCCGACCCGGCGGCCGCGGCCGCCGAGGCCTTCGCCGCGCTGCTCCGGGCCCGCGGCATCACCGTGACGGGCAAGGCCGGCCCCGCCGCCGCGCCCGCGCCCGCCCCGACCGCCACCGGCACGGCGCCCCTCGGCGACGTCTTCTCGCCGACCGTCGCCCGGCTGGTCGAACGCCTGCTGACCACCTCCGACAACCAGCTCGCCGAGGCGATCGCCCGTCAGGTCGCCATCGCCGCCCACCAGCCCGCGAGCTTCGAGGGCGCCGCGGCCGCCGTCACCCAGGAGCTCACCCGGCTCGGCGTGCCGATGGGCACCGTGGTCCTCAACGACGGCAGCGGCCTGCACCCGGGCAACGCGATACCGCCCGCCGTCCTGGTCCGACTCCTCGCGCTGGCCGCCTCCGAGCAGCACTCCGCCCTGCGCCCGGTGCTCACCGGCCTCCCGGTCGCCGGCTTCACCGGCACCCTCAACAAGCGGTACGGCTCCGGGTCCGGCGCCGCCGACGCGGCCGGGCTGATCCGCGCCAAGACCGGCACCCTCAGCGGCGTCAACACCCTCGCGGGCACCGTCGTCGACGCCGACGGCCGCCTGCTCGCCTTCGCCGTCATGACCCGTACCGCCGCCCCCGCCGACACCGCCCGCGCCGCGATGGACCGCGTCGCCGCCCGCCTCACCACCTGCGGCTGCCACTGACCCGGCGCCGCCCTTCAACAACCCCGCCGCCGCGAGGCGCGCGCCCCGCCGCCGCGCACCGGTCCGCCGCCCACCGCCGGGCACGCCCCGGGACCCCGTCGGCTCCCGGTCGCGGCCGGGAGGTGCCCTCCCACCCCCGCCGCGAGGCGCGCGCACCCCGCCGCCGCGCACCGGTCCGCCGCCCACCGCCGGGCACGCCCCGGGGCCCGGCCGGCTCCCGGTCGCGGCCGGAGACCGGTGGGGCCGGGGCCCGTTGGGGAGAGGTGTTCGCGGCGGGTGGCTGCCGTTGGTGGTGGGGAGCACGTACGGTGAGGGCATGACGAGCGCGAGTGGCGGTGCTGACATGGTCGACTGGAACCTCGCGGTCGCAACCGCGACCAGGTTGGTGCGGCCGGGTCCGGAAGTGAGCCGGGAGGAAGCGGCGGCGGTGGTCGCCGAGCTGCGCCGGCACGCCCTGGAGGCGGAGGAGCACGTGCGGGCGTTCACCGGCATGCGTTCGTCCAGCCTGTCCCAGGCCGCGGCGACGCCGGTGCTGGTGGTGGACCGTCCGGGGTGGATCCGGGCCAACGTGGCGGGCTTCCGTACGGTCGTCCAGCCGCTGGTGGAGAAGCTCCAGGCGCGTCGGGCGAACAGCACGGCGGCCGGGGTGTTCGGCGCGGTGGGCGAGAAGGCGACCGGGATCGAGGTCGGGGCGCTGCTGGCGTTCCTGTCCACCAAGGTGCTGGGCCAGTACGAGACCTTCGCCCCGGCCGAGCCCCCGCTGGAGGCGCCGGACAGCCCGGCGGCGCTGTTCGACAAGCCGCGGCTGGGGCCGGAGGGCCCCGGGCCGGGCCGGCTGCTGCTGGTGGCGCCGAACATCGTGCACGTCGAGCGGGAGCTGGACGTCGACCCGTCCGACTTCCGGCTCTGGGTCTGCCTGCACGAGGAGACGCACCGGACGCAGTTCACCGCGGTGCCGTGGCTGCGCGACCACATCCAGTCCGAGGTGCAGTCCTTCCTCGCCGAGACGGACGTCGACCCGGGCGCCCTGCTGGAGCGGCTGCGGGACGCGGCGGGTTCGCTCGGCGGCCTGCCGGGTGGCGGCAGCCGGGAGGGCGCCTCCTCCGGGAACCTGCTGGAGATCGTCCAGTCGCCCGCGCAGCGCGAGATCCTCGGCCGGCTGACGGCCGTGATGTCGCTGCTGGAGGGCCACGCGGACGTGGTGATGGACGGCGTCGGGCCGGCCGTGGTGCCGACGGTCGCCGAGATCCGGGAGAAGTTCCAGCAGCGCCGGGACCGCGGCGCCAACCGGCTCGACCTGCTGCTGCGCCGGCTGCTCGGCATGGACGCGAAGCTGCGCCAGTACCAGGACGGCGCGGTGTTCGTGCGCGGGGTGGTGGAGCAGGTCGGCATGGAGGGGTTCAACCGGGTGTGGACCTCCCCGAACACCCTGCCCACCAAGGACGAGATCCACGACCCGGCCGCCTGGGTGGCCCGGGTGGCGCGCTGAGCGCGGTCGTGACGCGGGCGCGCCGTACGCCGGACGGCAAGCGGCGCGCGCCGGTCAAACCCGCTCGTACGAGTGGTCCAATCAGGCCGACGACGAGTGAAGAAGCGTTTCTTCATTCACCCGAACGTGGGACGGTCGACCTGCCGGGGGCGCGGGTGGCGTAGTGGGTGGCCACTATCTGCCACCATCTGTGAGCGCCCGGTAACCGGGTGCTCATGCGGGTGCGCGGTCCCCGCCGCGTCCGCCGCACGTCCTGTCCCCCCTCCGTCGAGGAGTCGTCCGCCGTGGGTCCTCACCCCGCCGTCGCCGCGATACGCCTGGCCGTTCGCCGTACGCTCACCGACCTCGCCGCCGAGGCCGGTTCCACCTTCACCGCGCCCGTGCGCCGACCGCGGGAGCGCCCGGCCGGGGCGCCGCTGGTGGGTGCCGCGGTCGGCACCACCCTGATCGGCAACGCCGCGCGCCACCCCTCCGGGCTGCCCCGCACCCCGGCCGCGCCCGGCTCGCCGCTGGTCCTGGTCGCGGTCAGCGGCGGCGCCGACTCGATGGCGCTGGCCATCGCCGCCGCCTTCGAAGCCCCCAAGATCGGCCTGCGGGTCGGCGCCGTCACCGTCGACCACGGCCTCCAGGCGGGATCCGCCGAGCGCGCCGCCCAGGTGGCCGACCGGCTGCGCAGCCTCGGCCTCGACCCGGTGGAGGCGGTCCCGGTCCGGGTCGGCCGCGCCGGGGGCCCGGAGGCCGCCGCCCGGGACGCCCGCTACGCCGCCCTGGACGCGGCCGCCGACCGCCACGGCGCGATCGCGGTGCTGCTCGGCCACACCCGGGACGACCAGGCCGAGACCGTGCTGCTGGGCCTGGCCCGCGGCTCCGGCTCCCGCTCGCTGGCCGGGATGCCCGCCCAGAAGGGCCGCTACCGCCGCCCGCTGCTGGAGCTGGACCGGGCGGCCACCCGGCAGGCCTGCGCCGCCCAGTCGATCCCGGTCTGGGACGACCCGCACAACTGTGATCCCGCCTACACCCGCTCCCGGGTCCGCCACGAGGTGCTGCCGGTCCTGGAGAAGCACCTGGGCGGCGGGGTGGTCGAGGCGCTGGCCCGCACCGCCCGGCTGTTCCGCGACGACGCCGACGCCCTCGACCAGTGGGCCGCACTGGCCGAACGCGACCTCCGTACGGGCGACGGCGCGCTGGACGCCGTGAAGCTGGCCGAACTGCCGCCCGCGGTGCGCCGCCGGGTGCTGCGCCGGGCCGCGCTGCGGGCGGGCTGTCCGGCCGGGGACCTGTTCGCCCGGCACCTGGAGACGATCGACCTGCTGGTCACCGGATGGCGCGGACAGGGCCCGCTGCACCTACCCGGGGGCGTCGAGGCCACCCGCAGGTGTGGCACGCTGGTCTTTCGGCGGCAGGGCGACTGACGGGCGAGGCATGCCCAGGGGGAGCCGACCGCCGGCCACACAGACCCCGAACGTTTGAGGACGTATCCCCGGTGGACCAGAACGACATGGGCGCTGACCTCGCGAAGGTGCTCATCAGCAAGGACGAGATCGACGCCAAGCTCCTGGAGCTGGCCGAGCGAATCGACCGGGACTACGCAGGCAAGGACCTGCTGATCGTCGGCGTCCTCAAGGGGGCTGTGATGGTCATGGCCGACCTGGCCCGGACCCTGCACTCGCAGGTCACCATGGACTGGATGGCCGTCTCCTCGTACGGGATGGGCACCAAGTCCTCCGGTGTGGTGCGGATCCTGAAGGACCTGGACACCGACATCGCCGGCCGTGACGTCCTGATCGTCGAGGACATCATCGACTCCGGTCTGACGCTGTCCTGGCTGCTCGGCAACCTGGGCTCGCGCGGTCCGGCCTCGCTGGAGGTCTGCGCGCTGCTCCGCAAGCCGGACGCCGCCAAGGTCGAGATCGACGTCAAGTACGTCGGCTTCGACATCCCCAACGAGTTCGTGGTCGGCTACGGCCTGGACTACGCGGAGAAGCTGCGCAACCTCCCCTTCATCGGGACCCTCGCCCCGCACGTCTACGGCGGCTGACGGCCCCGTTCGGGTTACGGGCGGGAACAGTAGGCCGTTCCCGCCCGTTGGACCCCCGGGGACAAAGAACCACAGCCGTCTCGCCGTGCTCCCGCCATGGGTGGGTCCGACTGCGGTACGGTCCAATAAACCGCTCTTCACATGAGCACCAATCGGATTGCGCCGCGGCCCAACAGCCCCCCGGCGCCGTTGAGTGGCAGGAGGGACGGGGCGGCAACGCCCCGCATGGATGGACGTCAAGCGATACTTCCGTGCGCCGATCATGTGGATCGTGCTGGCCGTCCTCGCCGTCATCGTGCTGATGCAGGTCGTTTCGGACTCCAACGGCTACAAGACGGTGGACACCGGTCAGGTCGTCGCGGCGATCGACGCGCACAACGTCAAGTCGGCGCAGATCACCACCGGTGACTCGAACACGATCAAGATCCAGCTCAAGGACGGCGCCACGCTGCCCAGTGCCGGAACGGGCAAGACCCCGTCCGGTACCAAGTTCCAGGCCTCTTACATCGGCGACCAGGGTGTCGCCATCGCCGACAAGCTCCAGGCCCAGGTCAACGACAAGGACGCGAGCACGCTCGCCGAGGGCTACACGATCAGCCCGGAGAAGCAGAGCACCTTCGTCAGCCTGCTGCTGTCGATGCTCCCGATCGTGATCATCGTCCTGGTCTTCCTGTTCCTGATGAACCAGATGCAGGGCGGCGGCTCCAGGGTCATGCAGTTCGGCAAGTCCAAGGCCAAGCTGCTCACCAAGGACACCCCGAAGACCACCTTCGCCGACGTCGCCGGCGCGGACGAGGCGGTCGAGGAGCTCCACGAGATCAAGGAGTTCCTCCAGGAGCCGGCCAAGTTCCAGGCCGTCGGCGCCAAGATCCCCAAGGGCGTGCTGCTCTACGGCCCGCCCGGCACCGGCAAGACCCTGCTGGCCCGCGCCGTCGCGGGCGAGGCCGGGGTGCCCTTCTACTCCATCTCCGGCTCGGACTTCGTCGAGATGTTCGTCGGTGTCGGCGCCAGCCGCGTCCGCGACCTCTTCGAGCAGGCCAAGGCGAACGCCCCGGCGATCGTCTTCGTCGACGAGATCGACGCCGTCGGCCGGCACCGCGGCGCGGGCCTCGGCGGCGGCCACGACGAGCGCGAGCAGACCCTCAACCAGCTGCTGGTCGAGATGGACGGCTTCGACGTCAAGGGCGGCGTGATCCTGATCGCCGCGACCAACCGCCCCGACATCCTGGACCCGGCGCTGCTGCGCCCGGGCCGCTTCGACCGCCAGATCGCGGTCGAGCGCCCCGACCTCCAGGGCCGGCTGGACATCCTCAAGGTGCACCAGAAGGGCAAGCCGATCGCGCCCGACGTCGACCTGTCGGCCGTCGCCAAGCGCACCCCCGGCTTCACCGGTGCCGACCTGTCGAACGTCCTCAACGAGGCGGCGCTGCTGACCGCCCGCTCGGACAAGAAGCTGATCGACAACGGCATCCTGGACGAGGCGATCGACCGCGTCGTGGCCGGTCCGCAGAAGCGCACGCGGATCATGTCCGACCGGGAGAAGAAGATCACCGCGTACCACGAGGGCGGCCACGCCCTGGTCGCGGCGGCCTGCCAGTACAGCGACCCGGTGCACAAGATCACCATCCTGTCCCGCGGCCGGGCCCTCGGCTACACCATGGTGCTGCCGGACGAGGACAAGTACTCCACCACCCGCAACGAGATGCTCGACCAGCTCGCCTACATGATGGGCGGGCGCGCGGCGGAGGAGCTGGTCTTCCACGACCCGACCACCGGTGCCTCGAACGACATCGAGAAGGCCACCGCGACGGCCCGGGCCATGGTCACCCAGTACGGCATGACCGAGCGCCTCGGCGCGATCAAGTTCGGCTCGGACAACTCGGAGCCGTTCCTGGGCCGCGAGATGGGCCACCAGCGCGACTACTCGGAAGAGGTCGCCGGGCTGGTCGACGAAGAGGTCAAGAAGCTCATCGACACGGCGCACAACGAGGCCTGGGAGATCCTGGTCGAGAACCGCGACGTGCTCGACAACCTGGTCCTGGAGCTCCTGGAGAAGGAGACCCTGAACAAGGAGCAGATCGCCGAGGTCTTCGCCCCGATCGTCAAGCGCCCGACCCGGCCGGCCTGGACGGGCTCCGCCCGCCGCACGCCGTCCACCCGGCCTCCGGTGCAGTCCCCGAAGGAGCTGGCGCTCACCAACGGCGCCGCCTCCGGCGAGGCCGCTCCGGTGGACGTCGTGAAGCTCCCGCCGCTGCCGGCCACCGAGCCGCCGACCGAGGGCTGACCCCCGCTCCGTAGGGAATGGATGCCGCGTCACCAGGGTTTGTACCCTGGAGGCGCGGCATCCGTGCTGTTCAGCCAGAGTCTTCCGATACATAAGCGAGGCCCGCATGATCGACCCGGTGACCTTCGACGGTCCGCCCGCCGTCGGTACCTTCGACCAGAAGCGGGCCGAGAACGCCATCCGCGAGCTGCTCCTCGCCGTCGGGGAGGACCCGGACCGCGAGGGCCTGCTGGAGACCCCGGCCCGGGTGGCGCGCGCCTACAAGGAGATATTCGCGGGCCTCTGGCAGGAGCCCGAGGACGTCCTCACCACCACGTTCGACCTCGGCCACGACGAGATGGTGCTGGTCAAGGACATCGAGCTGACCTCGGTCTGCGAGCACCACCTGGTGCCGTTCCGCGGCGTGGCCCACGTCGGGTACATCCCGTCCACCAGCGGCAAGATCACCGGGCTGTCCAAGCTCGCCCGGCTGGTCGACGTCTACGCCCGCCGGCCGCAGGTGCAGGAGCGGCTGACCAGCCAGGTCGCCGACGCGCTGATGCGGATCCTGGAGCCGCGCGGGGCGATCGTCGTGGTCGAGTGCGAGCACATGTGCATGTCGATGCGCGGCATCCGCAAGCCCGGCGCCAAGACCATCACCTCCTGCGTGCGCGGCCAGCTGCGCGACCCGGCCACCCGGGCCGAGGCGATGAGCCTCATCATCGGCCGGTAGGGCGCCGGCCGGGCCGACGGTTCAGGAACCGGGCACCTCGTGCTCCGCGTGCGGCGGAGCCGGGGTGCCCAGCGCGTTGCGGTGCTCGGGCATCCGCAGCGTGACCATCCGGCGCCAGCCGTAGGCGCGGTCGTACAGGTGGAGCGCGCGCACCCCGAGGGTGATCAGGGCGAGCTGCCAGCGCGGCCAGCGCAGGATCCGGGCCATCCGGGCGGTGACGGCGAGGCCGACGTCCCGGTAGGTGCGGACCTCGCCCCGGGCGCTGGTCTCCAGGGCGTGCCGGACGTACGGGCCGTGGCCCTCGGAGATCAGCCGCAGCAGCTCCTCGTGGCAGTAGGCGAGGTGGTCGTCCTCGTCGGCGGAGATCACCCGCATCGCCCGGCCGAGGGCCGGGTTGTCCGCGTACGCCCTGACCAGCTGCCGCATCTGCTCGGCGGCGCGCTGCTCGGTGACCCGGCTGTGCGCGAGGTAGGTGATGAGCTCGCGGTCGGTCAGCGGGACGTCGCTGTTCAGCCGTTCGTGCGAGAGGCCGATGCCCTGGCGCTCCAGCAGCATGCAGTAGTCGGTCTCGTCGGGCACGGGCACCTTGGGCAGGCCGCGCCGGTTCAGCAGCTGGGCGAAGATCCGGCCGTGCTTGCGCTCGTCGGCACCGTGCCGGGCGACCTTCGGGGCGAGGACCGGGTCCCGGGTGAGGGCGGCGATCCGCTCGTTCTCCCAGCCGCCCTGGTCCTCGCCGCCGGCCGCGATGCTGCAGAACAGCTGGTACGCCTGGTCGTTGCGGTAGATCTCGTCGAAGAGCGAGCGGGTGCTCAGCACAGTGCCTCCTGCGCGGGTCCGGGGGGCCCGGCGGGGGCCGACGGGCGGTCGCGATACGTTCCCCCGGGCCGCCGGCCGGGCGGGCCGACCGGCGGGTAGTCACCCACGTGCGCTAGCCGAGGTGCGAGCCCAGCCATTCGAGGGTGGCCGGCAGCTCCCTGGTCCAGCTGTCGAAGTTGTGCCCGCCGTCGTCCAGGTAGAGCGAGTCGATCTTGAACTGGGGGTTGGCCGCCGCGGTCCTGGTGGCGAGGTCGACGAACTGGACGGTCTGCGGGTAGTCCCCCTCCGCGCGGGTGGAGACCGCCAGCACGTTGAGCGCCGGGACCGGCAGGTTCTGCAGCCGCCAGCCGAGGTCGTGCTGCTGGGCCAGCGCCTTGTCGCCGTTGAAGAGGTCGCCGCCGGTGTAGTTGTCCTGGCGCACGGTGAAGTCGCCGTGCAGGCTCGCCGCGCTGCCGTAGACGTTCGGGAAGCGCATCGCCAGGCGCAGCGCGCAGCTGCCGCCGGTGGAGTAGCCGAGGGTGCCCCAGGAGCCGGCCGTGCGGCCGACCCGGTAGGCGCTGAGGATGGCCTCGGGGACGTCCTTGACGAACCAGGTCTCGGTGCGCGGCCCGCCGGGGACGTCCACGCACTCGGTGTCCCGGGACGGGACGACCGCCGGGCGGGCCATCACCAGGACGGTCGGCGGCATCTTGCCGGAGCGCTGCAGCTCGATCGCGGTCTGGGCGAGGGGCAGCTCGTGCAGCAGGTTCAGGGTGGTGCCCGGGTAGCCGGCGATGGCCAGCAGGACGGGGAAGCGGACCAGGGTGAGCTTCGGGTCGAAGTACGCGGGCGGCAGGTAGACGAACATCTGGTCGGAGAAGCCCGTCTCCTTGCCGCTCACCCGGACCGACTCGATCCTGCCGACCTCCTCGGGCGGGCCCTTCGGCAGGTTGGTGATGGTCTCCAGGCCGCCCTCGGTGGTGGGCTGGACCAGCGCGTCGGGGACCGGGGTGCCGCCCCTGTGGTTCTCGTTGCCGGCCAGCGCGAGCTTGGCGCCGCCGGGGCTGAGCAGGTCGTCCCAGGAGGTGTAGAACCCGAAGGAGTTGTTCACCGACAGCGCGAGCACGGCCAGGACCGAGGCTTGAACGACCGTCAGTAACCCGATCCGGCCGAGCACCGGCAGCGGACGTTGCGGCGCCAGCCGCGGCCAGAGCCACAGGGTCGTGACGACCGCCGCGGCGCCGAGTGCGAGAAGCGAGTTCACCAGCGCGTCGCTGGTCAGTTCCATGCCGTCGGCCTTCCGGTGGGACACTGTCGGTGCAGGCTTCATCGTCTGGCGGTCCGTCAGGCCGGGCCACCGTGGCTAGGCTGTCCGGATGCCCGGGCGGGCTGGTAGGGCGGGGAGAGCCGGAGGCAACCGGCGCCCTAGAATGCGGCGTCCACCGTACGTAACGCGTCCCGGAGGGTCCCGTCGCGCCACGCTGCGGCGGGCCCCCGGCTCCCACCGCCGGCTCAACCCGCAGCGCGACCACGGCCCCGGTTTACCGACCGTTTCCGGGTCCTTGGTATGCGCATTGCCTGATGAAGGAATAGGCATGAAGGTCCATCACGCGTCCTCCCCCGGAGTGACCGGACACCGCACCGCAGCCTCTACGCTGAGCTTCCATGAGCGTTCCCGTGTCCGTTGAGCCGAGCCCCGAGCAGCCGCCGCGCCGTCGCCGCGGCCTGCAGACGCTGCGCAACCAGGCGTCCGCCGTCCCGAGGGCCTGGCTCCCCGGAGCGGTCGGCTACGCCTGTCTGCTGATCGGGCTCGTGGACATCGCCAGCGCGGTGTTCCCCAGGCTCCGGCACACGAAGGTGCACACCTTCGCGGGGCAGCTGCCGGGCGGCACCACCAGCCTGGCGGCGGTCGGCGCGCTGATGGTCGGCATCCTGCTGGTGCCGCTGGCGCACGCGCTGCGCCGGCGCAAGCGGCGGGCCTGGCGGGCGGTCTGCGTGCTGCTGCCGGTCAGCGCCGGGCTGCACATCGTGCGCTGGCACCAGATCGGCCCGGCGGTCGTCTCGCTGGTGGTCCTCGCCGTGATGCTGGTCCACCAGCGCGAGTTCTACGCCAAGGCAGACCCGCGCACCCGCTGGCGGGCGGTGGTCAACCTGGTCGTCATGGGCGTCCTCAGCGTGCTGCTCGGCCTGCTGATCGTGAGCACCCGGACCAAGTACGAGATCGGCCACCCGGGCCTGACCGAGCGCCTGCAGCACGTCGGGTACGGACTGTTCGGCTTCGAGGGCCCGATCCGGTACAACAACGTCCGGATGTCCGACCTGGTCGCCTACCTGCTCGGCGGGCTCGGCCTGCTGACCGCCTTCACCACCGCGTACCTGGCGCTGCGCCCGGGCAAGCCGAAGCCCGAGCTGACGGCGGAGGACGAGGAGAAGGTCCGCGAGCTGCTCAAGCGGCACGGCGAGCGCGACTCGCTCGGCTACTTCGCGCTGCGCCGCGACAAGAGCGTGCTGTTCTCGCCCACCGGCAAGGCCGCGATCTCCTACCGGGTGGTCTCCGGCGTGATGCTGGCCTCCGGCGACCCGGTCGGCGACGTCGAGGCCTGGCCGGGCGCGATCAAGGTGTTCATGGCCGAGGCCCGCGAGCACGCCTGGGTGCCGGCCGTGATGGGGTGCAGCGAGGTCGGCGGCGAGGTCTGGACCCGCGAGGCGGGCCTGGACGCGCTGGAGCTGGGCGACGAGGCGATCGTGGACACCGCGTCCTTCTCGCTCTCCGGCCGGGCCATGCGCAACGTGCGCCAGATGGTCAAGCGGATCGAGCGCAACGGCTACTCCTGCCAGGTGCGCCGGGTCTCCGAGCTCACCGTGGACGAGAAGTACCGGATCGCCGACGCCGCCGCCCGCTGGCGCGGCACCGACACCGAGCGCGGCTTCTCGATGGCCCTCGGCCGTTTCGGCGACCCGCTGGACGACGACTGCGTGGTGGTCACCGCCCACAAGGCCCCGGAGGAGGGCGAGGAGGGCGACGACCTGAAGGCCGTGCTGCACTTCGTGCCCTGGGGGCCGGACGGCATCTCGCTGGAGCTGATGCGCCGCGACCGCGCCGCCGACCCGGGCCTGAACGAGCTGCTGATCGTCGCCGCGCTGCAGGCGGTGCCCGCGATGGGCGTGCGCCGGGTGTCGCTCAACTTCGCGATGTTCCGCTCGGCGCTGGCCCGCGGCGAGCGGATCGGCGCCGGCCCGGTGCTGCGCGCCTGGCGGGGGCTGCTGGTGTTCCTGTCGCGCTGGTTCCAGATCGAGTCGCTGTACAAGTTCAACGCCAAGTTCCAGCCCGAGTGGGAGCCGCGCTTCCTGGTCTTCCCGAGCACCCGGGACCTGCCGCGGATCGGCTTCGCCGCGATGCAGGCGGAGGCCTTCATCACGCTCGGGATGCCGCGTCTCGGCCGCCGGCGCCAGCGCGAGGGGCTGATGCCGGTCCCGTCGACCCGTGAGGTCACCGAGGCCGCCTGAGGCCCGTCGCGGGCCTTCGGGGCCGCGACGGCACGGAACGGGGCCCCCGCCGAGAATCCTCGGCGGGGGCCCCGTTCGATAATGGGAAGCATGAACGATTCGCCCTCCTTCTCCCTGCCGGCCGGTCTGCCGCGACTGGAGCGCTGCGCCGTGATGGGCGTGGTCAACGTCACGCCCGACTCCTTCTCGGACGGCGGGATGTGGCACGACCCCGCCAAGGCGATCGCGCACGGCCTCGCGCTGCGGGCCCGCGGCGCCGACCTGGTGGACGTCGGCGGCGAGTCCACCCGGCCGGGCTCGCAGCGGGTCCCCGAGGAGGAGGAGCTGCGCCGGGTGATCCCGGTGGTGCGCGAGCTCGCCGACGCCGGGGTGGTGGTCTCGGTGGACACCATGCGCGCCTCGGTCGCCGAGCGGGCCGTCGAGGCCGGCGCCGCGATCGTCAACGACGTCTCCGGGGGGCTCGCCGACCCGGCGATGGCCCGGGTGGTCGCCGAGACCGGCGCGCCCTTCGTGGTGATGCACTGGCGCGGGCAGTCCGCCGACATGGACCGGATGGCCGTCTACGACGACGTCGTGCGGGACGTGGTCGCCGAGCTGACCGACCGGGTGGACGCGCTGCTGGCGGCCGGGGTCAAGGAGGACCAGCTGATCCTCGACCCGGGGCTCGGCTTCGCCAAGACCTCCGAGCACAACTGGGCGCTGCTCGGCCGGCTGGACGCGCTCACCGCGCTCGGCCGTCCCGTGCTCGTGGCGGCTTCGCGCAAGCGGTTCCTGGGTACGCTGCTCGCCGACCCGGCAACCGGGGAACTGCGCCCGGCCCGGGAGCGCGACGACGCGACGGCCGCGGTGTCGGTGCTGTCCGCACGGGCGGGAGCCTGGGCGGTGCGGGTGCACGACGTGTCCGGCACGGCGGATGCCGTCCGGGTGGTCGCGGCCTGGCAGCACGCGGCGCGGTTGGGGTGAGGGAGGGTCTGTGACAGGTGACGGCAGGTTGAGCGGCGGTACGGCCGGGCGGGCCCGCGAGGCGGACCTGGAGGCCGTTCTGGCGGCGAACCAGGGGCTCTACGAGGCGCTGGAACGGGGGGACCTGGAAGCGGTCGAGGACGCCTGGCTGGGCGCCGCGGACGCCGACGACAAGGGTGGCGTGGTGTGCGTGCACCCGGGCTGGCCGGTGCTCCGCGGTCGGGCCCAGGTGACCCGTTCGTACATGCTGATCATGATGAACACGGAGTACATCCAGTTCTTCCTGACCGATGTCGAGGCCGAGGTGCACGGTGATGTGGCCCTTGTCACGTGCACCGAGAACATCCTGTCCGGCGGAGAGTCGGAGGAGGAGGGGGAACTCGGGCCGCTGGTCGGCGGAAAGGTCGTGTCGACGAATCTGTTCCGTCGTACCCCGGCCGGGTGGAAGCTCTGGTCGCATCACGGTTCACCCGTTCTGACCAGCGGGGACGACGACGAGGAGAGCTGATTCCGGCACTTGCGGAAATGCGGTGCCGGGAAGTCGCCGGGAATTTCCGAGTGGTCACCGAACGTTCACGTCAATCGCCATATCGGTGCGCGTGGCGTCGGTTCGTGCCGGGTAGGACGGTCAGGCGTTGTCCGTGCTCGCGGGTAGATTCGAAACGGAGTGGCGGGCGTGCCGCCCGCCTTCGCCCTGCCCGTCCATGCCTTTCTCCGGGCGGGGCCCGTCCGACTGGGAGCAGTGATTCGTTTGCTGGACCGCGTCACCCTGCGGGGGCTGCGAGCCCGGGGCCACCACGGCGTCTTCGAGCGCGAGCGCGTCGAGGGGCAGACCTTCGTGGTCGACCTCGTGCTCCACCTGGACACCCGCCCCGCCGCGGCCGGAGACGACCTCACCCGCACCGCGCACTACGGGCTGGTGGCGGAGGAGGTCACCGCGATCATCGCCGGGGAGCCGGTCGACCTGATCGAGACGCTGGCCCAGCGGATCGCCGACCAGTGCCTCAAGCACGAAGCGGTCGAGGAGGTCGAGGTCACCGTGCACAAGCCGGACGCCCCGATCACCGTGCCGTTCGACGACGTGACCGTGACCATCCACCGGGGCCGCGCATGACCCCCACCGCGCGCCCGGTATCCGATGTAGAGGACGTTTTCCGATGAGCGAGCGAAGCGAGCGGATGATCAAGAGGTGCGCATGGGTGAGTGCCCCTGCTGAGCGAAGCGAGGCGGGCGCATGAGCACCAGTGACCCGACCGCCACGCCGAACGCGTTCGACCTGGAGAGCCGGGTGGACTCCGCCGACACCACGCTGCACAGCCAGCGCTGCGCGGTGATCGCGCTCGGCAGCAACCTGGGCAACCGGCTGGACACCCTCCAGGGGGCCGTCGACGCGCTCGCCGACACCCCGGGGCTGAAGATCAAGGCCGTCTCCGCGGTGTACGAGACCGAGGCCGTCGGCGGGCCGGACGAGCAGCCGAACTACTACAACGCGGTCGTGGTGCTGCGCACCTCGCTGCCCCCGCGGGACCTGCTGGAGCGCGGCAACGCCATCGAGGACGCCTTCGGGCGGGTGCGGACCGTCCACTGGGGCCCGCGCACCCTGGACGTCGACATCCTGGCCTACGAGGGCGTGCTGAGCGACGACCCGCAGCTGCTGCTGCCGCACCCGCGCTCGCACGAGCGCGCCTTCGTGCTCGCCCCCTGGCTGGACGCCCAGCCGGAGGCCGAGGTGCCCGGGCACGGGCGGGTGGACGCGCTGCTGACCGCGCTGGGCGGTCCGGACGCGCAGGGCGTGAAGCGCCGCGAGGACATCGGGCTGACGCTGCCCGAGTAGGTCCGGAGGCCGGTGACCGGGGCCGTTGCCCGGGGAACTCGGCCGGGGGCCCGGCCGTACGAGTAGGTGTCCGCCGTTCACGCGGGTGTCCGCCCGGCCGGGCCCGGTACGGTGGCCTGGCGTCGCCGCGCCACCGGGCGGGCGGCCGGTTCGGGTACCCGGGAAGGACCTCCTCCGAGTGAAGCTGCTTCGCCTCCGCCTCCTGATCGGCATCACCGCCGCCACGACGGCGCTGTCCTGGGCCGGCTCCAAGCTGTGGGCCTCCGTGGACACGCTGCCGGCGGTGCCGGCCGCGGCGCCGGTGGTGCTGGCGGCGGTCGCGGTGGTCCTGCTGGCGACCGCGCTGTCGCTGCGGGCCCGGCTGAAGGCGGTGCGCGAGCGGCAGCCCGGGGCGAAGGGGGTCGACCCGCTGCTGGCGGCCCGGGCGGTGGTGCTGGGGCAGGCCAGCGCGCTGGTCTCCTCGGTGGTCACCGGGATCTACGCGGGGGCCGGGATCTACCTGCTGGGCGAGCTGGACGTGTCGGCCCGCAAGGACCAGGCCGTGACGGCCGGGCTCGCGGTGCTGGCGGGGGCCGCGGTGATCGCGGCGGCGCTCTGGATCCAGCACGTGTGCAAGCTGCCGGAGAACCACGACGACCCGGGTGGTCCGGCGGCGTCGCACCGCTGAGACGCGGCCGGGGCAGCGCCGGGGCGCCGCCCGGGCGTCACGGGGGCCTCGACGGCCCCGCCGGCACCGTCGGCCTCGTCGGCACCGCTGAGCAGGGCTTTCTTCGTGATCTTGCGTGAGAATCCGGGCACGTGCGGTAAAAACCGCACCCTGTCAAGGGCGGAAGGGGACCCTGGGCTGACAGGCCCCCAATTCGCACGCTAGTTTCTTGGACATGTCTCGCGGACGCCACCGTCATTCCTCCGTCCTCGGCCGGGTCTTTCCCCCCACCGCCGCCGGCGTGCTGCTGGTCGCCGCACTGGCCGCTCTGCTTTTCAGTCAGGACACCGTCCTGGTGCGCTCGGTGGGCGTCGCGGCGGTGATCGCGACGCTCGGCTTCGCGCTGCTGCTGCGCCAGCGGGACAAGGCGGCCCGGGCGGCCGCCGAGACGTCCGCGGCCCAGCGGCTGCGCGCCGAGGAGCGGTTCGAGGAGCAGCTGGCCGAGGCCGAGTACGCGGCGGAGGTCGCCGAGGAGCGGGCCACCCGGTTCGGTCGGCGGCTGACGGCGGAGAAGTCGCGGCTGGCGAAGGCCGAGACCGAGATCGCCCGGCTGCTGCGCGAGCGGGCCGTGGCGGTGGCCGAGCAGGCGCTCAAGGAGGCCGAGGCGGCCCAGCAGGCGCTCGCCGCGAGCCGTCCGAAGCATCCGGCCAGCCCGGCCGCCTACGTGCGGGCGGCGTCCGTGCTGCGGCTGCTGGAGCGCCGCGCGGCGGAGCAGGAGGCCCGGCGGGCGCGTACGGCGGGCGCGGAGGTGGCCCTGCGGAAGCCCGCGAAGGAGTCGCCGGTCGCCCCGGCCGCGTCGGTGGCCGTGCCGGCCCCGGTGGCGCCCTCGGTGCCGACCCCGGGGCAGGCTCCGGCGGCCCCGGCGCCGGTGCGGCCCGAGCCGGTGCGTCCGGCGCTGACCGCGACGGTCGGTCAGCTCGGCGGCGCGTCGGCCGGGCCGGCCGCGGCGCCCGCGCCGGCGGAGCGGCAGCGGCCGCGTCCGGCGCAGTCCGGTCCGGCCCGCGGGCAGGGCTTCAGCTTCTTCGGCCGCGGTGCGGCTGCCCCGGCGCGCCCGGCAGCCCCGGCACCGGCGGTGGGCAGCGTCGCCGAACTGGGGGAGCGCGCCGACCTGGCGGACGTGGTGGGCGACGAGGCGGTGGCCGAGAAGGCCGTGGCCGAGGCCCGGGCGGCGGAGTCGGCCGAGCGGCCGGAGCAGGGCGGGCCGACCGTGGTGGACCTGACGCCGGAGGACGAGACCGAGCTGATCCAGCTGCCGGAGCTGCGCGCCTCGCGCTGAGGCCCGCCGGGCCCCGGAAACGGAGAAACTGCGGCGCGGGGAGTCGGACGGACCGACTTCCCGCGCCGCGGCGTTGTCCGCGGGTGCGTCAGAGCTGGACGCCGAAGTCCTGGGCGATGCCGGCCAGGCCGGAGGCGTAGCCCTGGCCGACGGCGCGGAACTTCCACTCCCCGTTGTTGCGGTAGAGCTCGCCGAAGATCATCGCGGTCTCGGTGGCGGCGTCCTCGGAGAGGTCGTAGCGGGCGATCTCGGCGCCGCCGGCCGCGTTCACCACGCGGATGTAGGCGTTGCGGACCTGGCCGAAGTTCTGGCCGCGGGCGGTGCCGTCGTAGATGGTGACCGGGAAGGTGATCTTGGCGGCCTCGACCGGCAGGCCGGCCAGGTTGATGTTGATCGACTCGTCGTCGCCCGCGCCCTCGCCGGTGCGGTTGTCACCGGTGTGCACGACGGTGTTGTCCGGCGTGCTGGTGTTGTTGAAGAAGACGAAGTGGCCGTTGGACAGCACCTTGCCGTCCGCGTTCAGGACGATCGCGCTGGCGTCGAGGTCGAACTCGGCGCCGGTCGTGGTGCGGACGTCCCAACCCAGGCCGACGGTGACCGCGGACAGGCCGGGGGCCTCCTTGGTCAGCGAGACGTTGCCACCCTTGGAGAGGCTCACTGGCATGACGATTGCAGTCCCTTCGTTCGCTTCGTTCGCTATTTCCCGGGACAACGCAATACCGCGGTGGCTTGGTTCCGCAGGGGCCGTGAATTCTTCGTGGGCGCCCAACGGAGGGCAAAGACCGGGCAAAGGACGTGTCAGATGCGCCGGAACCGGCCCTGCAGCGTCCAGATGTTCGGGTTGTCGGCCAGGTCGGGGTGCATGTCGAAGAGGTCGGCCAGGGTGTCCTGGAGGAAGTCCCGGGCCTCGCGCCGCAGCTCGCCGTGGCGGACCACCACCGGCGGCTCGTCCGGCAGCCAGGTGGCGGTGACCTCGACCCAGTTGAAGCGGCGGGCGAAGCGCAGCAGCTCGGTGTTCTGGGTGAAGTCGAGGTCGGCGGTCTGCACCCGGGCGGCCCGGACGCCGTCCGGGTCGCGGTCCAGGAGTTCGGCGACGTCGCACAGCGCCCACGCGAAGTCGAGCACGGGCACCCAGCCCCAGGCGGTGGACAGTTCCGAGCCCTCGCCGTCCAGGTAGACGTCGCCGCAGAACAGGTCGTACCGCAGGGCGTGCACGGACGCGGTGCGGTAGTCCGTCTGCGGGGGGTCGGGGAACTGGTTGGAGAGGGAGTAGCCGAGCTCGATCACGTACGCCATTGTCGGGGCTCGGGGCGCCCGGGGGTAACCGGGTGCGGAAGCGGGGGGCGTACCGATATCCGGGTGACCGGACGGGCCGGGCGCGGGATGATGGGCGCATGTCCGAGCCCATCCGCGTACGGGGGTCGGTGGTCGTCCCCGACGCCGAGCTCGTCTGGCGCTTCTCGCGTTCCTCCGGCCCCGGCGGCCAGCACGTCAACACCTCCGACTCCAAGGCCGAGTTGCGCTTCGACCTGGCCTCGACCAGGGCGCTGCCCGAGGTGTGGCGCGAGCGCGCGCTGGAGCGGCTGGCCGGCCGGCTGGTGGACGGCCGGGTGCTGGTGGTCCAGGCCTCGGAGTTCCGCTCGCAGTGGCGCAACCGGGAGGCGGCCGCGGCCCGGCTGTCGGCGCTGCTGACCGAGGCGTGCGCGCCGCCGCCGAAGGCCCGGCGGGCGACCAGGCCGAGCCGGGGGATGGTCCAGCGGCGGCTGGAGAACAAGAAGCACCGCTCCGAGCTGAAGCAGGGCCGCCGGGCGCCGCGGGGCGGCGAGTAGCCGGCCGGGCCCTCAGCCGAGGGTGCGGTAACCGCCGCGGAAGTAGAGCAGCGGGCGGCCGCCGGGGTCGGGCACCGTGGCCTCCAGGACGCGGCCGAGCAGCAGGGTGTGGTCGCCGGCGGGTATCCGCTGCTCGGTGCGGCACTCGACGGTGGCCAGCGCGCCGTCGACCAGCGGGGCGCCGGTGCGCGGGCCGCGGTGGTGCGGGGTGTCCGCGAACAGCAGCCGGTCGCTGAGCCGGCCCTTCATGGCGAACCGGGAGCCGAGCGTCTTCTGTCCCTCGGTCAGCACCGAGACCGCCCAGGTGTCCACCCGGGAGAGCACCTCGTCCATCCGGGAGTCCTCGCGGACCGAGATCAGCACCAGCGGCGGCTCCAGCGACACCGAGAGGAAGGACGTGGCGGTCATGCCGACGTCCTCGCCGTCCTCCGGGTCGTGGACGGTCACCAGGCTCACGCCGGCGGCGAGCTGGGAGAGGGCAGCCCGGAACTCGTCGGGCGTGGCGTGGGGGGCAGCTTCGGGCTGCGGCGACGGGTACACGTACCGCACGGTAGTCGTCACCCGGGAGGATCGGCATCGGGCCTTGGTCGTAGGACCGGCGGTCCGGCCGAAGGGTTACGCCCGGTGGCCGAACTCACCCTCAGGAGTGAAGCGACCGGACTGGCGGGTGCAGTCGGCTTCAGTCGGCGGCCAATGCGGTCGACCACCAGAAAAGTTCCGATGGCGCTGTATGTCCCACTACGGGACAGATGAACTGATTAAGGGCGCATTAGTCTCGTGTGATTTAAGTCACAAGTGATGGCCTATTGCTGACCGAGCGTGCCGAGCGCTGTGCTCCCTGTGATTCAGTTCTTCTGGCAATCGGACGATAACCAATCAAGAACTATCCGAAGCAGCCGGGGAGCCCCCGCATGGAAGCCGAGTCGGAGCCGTACGTCCGTCTCGCGACCCTCCGCACCTTGCACCGGGTCGTGGCGGACCTCAACGCTGCCCGCAGCCTCGCTGGCACGCTCCAGGCCGTGGTCGAGGGCGCGGTGCACGGGCTCGGCTTCGACGCCGCCGCGGTCAGCCTGGTCCGGCCCGACGGCGACCTCGTGGTGGCGGCCGTCTGGGAGCTGGAGGAGAGCCCGATGGGCGGCCCCTCCGTCCTGCTCGGCCAGGTCGGCTCCCGGGAGTCCTGGGACCGGCTGCTCGGCGTCAGCGACCACTGGGGCACCCTGCGCTTCCTGCCGTACGACCGCGGCTGGGCCGTCGCCAGCGACATCCCGCGCTGGATCGGGGACGGCCCGCTGCCGGTGTACGCCAACGACTGGCACCCCGCCGACGGGCTGCTCGCCCCGATGTACAGCGCCGGCGGCGACCTCCTCGGCGTCCTCTCGGTGGACCGCCCGCGCAGCGGCAAGCGGCCCGGCGCCTGGACCCGCGAGGCGCTGGAGATGTTCTCCCTGCAGGCCTCCATCGCGATCGGCAACGCCCGGCTGCGGGCCGAGATGCAGCGCGCGCTGGCCCGTCTGGAGAAGGAGCAGCAGGCGCTGCGGGCCAGCGAGGAGAGCTTCCGCCAGGCCTTCGAGTACGCGCCCAGCGGGATGGCGATCACCGAGCTGCACGGCGTCGGGCGCGGCCAGCTGACCAGGGTCAACGACGCGCTCTGCCGACTGCTCGGCCGGCCCCGGGCGGTGCTGCGCCAGCAGAGCTTCGCCGACCTCGTGCACCCCGAGGACCGGGCGCTGCTGGAGCGCACCAGCGCCGAGAGCGGCCGCGCGGAGCTGCGGCTGTCCCGGCGGGACGGCGGCTACCAGTGGGTCTGCCTGCGCAACTCGATCGTCGCGGACGCGGCCGAGGGGCCGAGCTTCCTGCTCACCCACGTCGAGGACATCGAGGACCGCAAGCGGCACGAGTTCCAGCTCGCCCACCGGGCCAGCCACGACGCCCTGACCGGGCTGCCGAACGGCGCCGAGCTCAAGGCCCGGCTGGCCCGCCGGCTCTGCGCCCAGCCGCAGCCGGTCGGCGCCACCGGGGGGCAGGTCGAGGTGGCCTACCCGCAGCCGTACGGCTACCCGGCCGACTCCTACAGCGCGCACGCGGCGCACGACGGGCTGGAGGGCGCGGACCGGTACGCCGGGCCGGCGCACGGCTACGGCCTGCCCGAGGGGCTGCCGGGCGGGCTCGGCCCGGGCTTCGGGGAGCACGTGCACGCGGTGGTCCCGGCCGAGTACGGGCCGGGCGGCGAGGCCTGGTCGGCGCCGTTCCGCTCCGGCGCGGCGGCGGCGGTGGACAAGGGGCTCGCGGTGCTCTTCTGCGACCTGGACGGCTTCAAGTCGATCAACGACCGGTTCGGCCACAACGCGGGCGACGCGGTGCTGGTCGAGGTCGCCCGGCGGCTGAGCCAGGCCGTCCGGGACGGCGACACGGTGGCCCGGCTCGGCGGCGACGAGTTCGTGGTGCTGGCGGACGGGATCGGCCGCGAGGAGGCCAAGGACCTCGCCCACCGGCTGCGGGGCGCGATCATCCCGCCGATGCGGATCGACGGACGGGCGATGCGGGTGGGGGTGAGCCTCGGCGTCGGGTGGGCCGGCTGCGGGATGAGCATCGAGGAGGTGCTGCAGACCGCGGACGAGCGGATGTACGACGAGAAGCGGGCCCGGGGCGGGGCGGTGCGCGGGGCGCGCGGCGAGCGCTCGCACCGGCGCGCGGGCTGAGCCGGCGGCGGCCCCCGCGGGCCCGGGCCGGCCCTGGTCGGTCCCGGTTACCCGTGAGTTGTCAAGGGTTCTTTTCCCGCCGTCACATACGGCAGGTAGGGTTCCCGGTACGACAGCGTCCATGATCTGCGCCGCCCGCAGCAGGCGGCGCACCGGATGGGGGAGCAGACCACCGTGACGACCGCCGGCAGCAACGGAGTGCCCGAGGGCCAGGGGGGCGGTGCCCCGCAGGACGACGACCCGTTCGGCTACCTCTACCGCCCGGCCGACGGTTCCACCGGGCAGCCGGCCGAGCCGCAGCAGGGGGTCCCGCGCACGCCGTACAGCCGCCCGATGGAGGTCGGGCGCGCCCAGTACGGCTACCCGCCGCGGGCACAGCAGCAACAGCAGCAGCCGTACGGCCAGCAGGGCATGCCG
The DNA here is from genome assembly GCF_042883725.1 of Kitasatospora sp. NPDC058184. Classification (NCBI taxonomy): domain Bacteria; kingdom Bacillati; phylum Actinomycetota; class Actinomycetes; order Kitasatosporales; family Streptomycetaceae; genus Kitasatospora; species Kitasatospora sp. NPDC058184. Next base: position 948 of record NZ_JBHVVE010000037.1, on the reverse strand, counting down.
CCGCAGTACCCGGGCGGCCAGCCGCAGGCCCCGTACGGTCAGCCCGGCCCGCCGCAGCAGCCCGAGTACGGTGCGGCGCCCACCCAGCAGACCCGCTACGCCGAGCACTCCCGGCCGCAGCCGGGGGAGGAGCCGCGCAGCAGCGGCCGGAGCAAGGGCGCGGTGATCGGCGCGGTGGCCGTGGTCGCGGCGATAGCGATCGGGGCGGGCATAGCCCTCTCCACCGGGGACCCGGACGACAACAAGACCGGCAAGGGCGGCACCGCCACCACCGCCCCGCCGGCCCCCACCACCCCGGGGCCGACCGCCACGACCGCCAGCGGCTCCCCCTCGGCGAGCGCCACCCCGGTCTCCGGACCGACGACCGTGGACGCGGGCCAGCTCCAGGGGCAGAACGCGCCCTCCGGCAACACCGTCAAGGGCGCCAAGTCGGCCGACGGCAGCTACCTGACGCTCCAGCCGGGCGGCTCGGTGACCTGGACCGGCGAGATCGCCACCGCCGGGTCGTACAAGCTGACGGTGCACTACAACTACTCGGGCGCGGAGTTCAAGGGCTCGGCCGCGGTGAACGGCAAGGACTGGCCGAGCGGGGTGACGTACAGGATCTACGGGCCGCAGCCCAAGGACCAGACCTCCGCCTGGTACAGCACCTGGATACTGCCGCAGTTCCAGGCCGGGCCGAACACGGTGACCCTCACGGTGCCCTCCGGCGCGGTCCTGGTCGACCAGATCACCATCGAGCCGGGCGGCTGAGCCCGCCCCTCCTCCGGACACACCACGGCCGCCCGTCCCCGCGTGGGGGAGGGCGGCCGTCGGCGTCGCTCAGGCGGGCTCGACGGTGGAGAACCTCTCGCCGCCGACGATCCACCGGCCGCGGCGCATCACCGCGACCAGGTCGTAGCCCTCCGAGTCGACCACGACCAGGTCGGCGAGCTTGCCGGTCTCCAG
>NZ_JBHVVE010000036.1:55880-73680 GCF_042883725.1 Kitasatospora sp. NPDC058184 | reverse complement strand
AAGGAACGGACGCTTCCTTCGGACCGCCTTCCAGCGGACCCTCCGGGCTTCGTTCTTTCGTGTTTCCAGCTTATCAGATGTTTTCCGCTCCGTTTTCCGGAGTTTCATTCATCCGATTTGCTTTCGCCTTTCGGCGCTCCCGAACTCTATCAGAGTCTTTCGGTCCGTTTTCCCCGGTCGTTCTCGAATTCGAATCCGAATTCGAGCCCGTTTCCGAGGGGCCGTCCCGTGGGGCAACCCGGAGAACATTACGCACCGGGTCGCCCCACGTCAAACCGGCCTCAGCCGGTCTTGAGCGAGCCTCAGACCTCGACGACGACCGGCAGGATCATCGGCCGGCGGCGGTAGTTGTCCGCGACCCACTTGCCGATGGTCCGGCGGACCAGCTGCTGCACCTGACGGGGCTCCAGCACGCCGTCGCTCGCCGAGCGGTCCAGGCCCTCCTGGAGCTTGGCGACGACCGGGCCGAAGGCGTTGTCGTCGATGCCGGAGCCGCGGGCCTGGATGGTCGGGCCACCGACGATCTTGCCGTTGGTCGAGTCGACCGCGACGAAGACCGAGATGAAGCCCTCCTCGCCGAGGATCTTGCGGTCCTTGAGGGAGGCCTCGGTGATGTCGCCGACCGAGGAGCCGTCCACGTAGACGTACCCGGCCTGCACCTTGCCGACGATCCGGGCGACGCCCTTCTCCAGGTCGACGCAGACGCCGTCCTCCGCGATGACCACGCGGTTGCGCGGCACCCCGGTGGCGATGCCCAGCTCGGCGGCCGCGCGCAGGTGGCGCCACTCGCCGTGGACCGGCATCAGGTTGCGCGGCTTGCAGATGTTGAAGAAGTAGAGCAGCTCGCCGGCCGAGGCGTGGCCGGAGACGTGCACCTTGGCGTTGCCCTTGTGCACGACCTTGGCGCCCCAGCGGGTCAGGCCGTTGATCACCCGGTAGACCGCGTTCTCGTTGCCCGGGATGAGCGAGGAGGCCAGCACGACGGTGTCGCCCTCGACGATGCGGATCTGGTGGTCGCGGTTGGCCATCCGGGACAGCGCCGCCATCGGCTCGCCCTGCGAACCGGTGCAGATCAGCACGACCTCCTTGTCCGGCAGGTCGTCCAGCTGCTTGACGTCCACGACCATGTTGCCGGGGACCTTCAGGTAGCCGAGGTCGCGGGCGATGCCCATGTTGCGGACCATCGAGCGGCCGACGAAGGCGACCTTGCGCTTGTACTCGTGCGCGGCGTCCAGCACCTGCTGGATGCGGTGCACGTGGCTCGCGAAGGAGGCCACGATGATGCGCTTGTCGGCGTTCGCGAAGACGTTGCGCAGCGCCGCCGAGATGTCCCGCTCGTGCGGGATGAAGCCGGGGACCTCGGCGTTGGTGGAGTCCACCAGCAGCAGGTCCATGCCCTCCTCCGCCAGCTTGGCGAAGGTCGGCAGGTCGGTCAGGCGACCGTCCAGCGGGAGCTGGTCCATCTTGAAGTCACCGGTGGCCACGACCATGCCGGCGGGGGTGCGGACCGCGACCGCCAGGGCGTCCGGGATGGAGTGGTTGACGGCGATGAACTCGCAGTCGAAGGGGCCGATGCGCTCGCGCTCGCCCTCCTTGACCTCCAGCACGTACGGCCGGATGCGGTGTTCGGCGAGCTTGGCCTCGATCAGGGCGAGGGTCAGCTTGGAGCCGATCAGCGGGATGTCCGGGTTCTCCCGCAGGAGGAAGGGGACGGCGCCGATGTGGTCCTCGTGCCCGTGGGTGAGGACGATGCCGTCGACCTTGTCGAGACGGTCCCGGATGTAGCTGAAGTCCGGGAGGATCAGGTCCACGCCGGGCTGCTCGTCCTCGGGGAAGAGGACGCCGCAGTCGATGATCAGGATGCGGTCGCCGTACTCGAGGACCGTCATGTTGCGGCCGATCTCGCCGAGGCCGCCGAGCGGAGTGATGCGGAGGGCGCCCTCCTTCAGTGCCGGGGGCGCGCCGAGCTCGGGGTGCGGGTGGCTCAAAAGACTCTCCTCACGACGCGCGCCATATGTCCGGGGTCCTCCCCCTGGAGACATATGGCGCGCGTACTCAGTGTCGTTTTCCTACTGGGTCTGTGCTCTCGCGCCTACGGTCCGGTCCAGCGGCGGACCCGGGGAGGTCCGGCGAGCCGGGGGCGCGCACGTCCGTGTCTGCTAAAGGTGTACCCCGCCGGAGGCGAGATCCTGCTTCAACCGCTCGATCTCCTCGGGCGTCGCTCCGACCAGCGGGAGTCGCAGCGGGCCGGCGGGCAGGCCCTGGAGTTCCAGCGCGGCCTTGGCGAGGATCACGCCCTGGGTGCGGAACATACCGCTGAACACCGGCAGCAGGCGCTGGTGGATGCTCGTGGCCTTGACCACATCGCCCGCCAGGAAGGCCTCGACCATCGCCCGCAGGTCCGCCGCCACCACGTGCCCGACGACGCTGACCACACCGACGGCTCCGACGGACAGCAGCGGCAGGTTGAGGATGTCGTCGCCGGAGTACCAGGCGAGGTCGGCGCGGGCGATGGCCCAGGCCGCGGCGCCGAGGTCGCCCTTGGCGTCCTTGTTGGCGACGATCCGCGGGTGCTCGCCGAGGCGGACCAGCGTCTCGTGGCTCAGCGCGACCCCGCTGCGGCCCGGGATGTCGTACGCCATGACCGGCAGGCCGGTGGCGTCGGCGACCTCGGTGAAGTGCCGGTACAGGCCCTCCTGCGGGGGCTTGTTGTAGTACGGCGTGACGACCAGCAGGCCGTGCGCCCCGGCCGCCTCGGCCTGGCGGGCCAGCTCCACGCTGTGGTGGGTGTCGTTGGTGCCGACGCCGGCCACCACGTGGGCGCGGTCCCCGACCGCCTCGACCACGGCGCGGACCAGCTGGGCCTTCTCGGCGTCGCTGGTGGTCGGGGACTCACCGGTGGTGCCGTTGACGACGAGGCCGTCGTTGCCGGAGTCCACGAGGTGCGTGGCGAGGCGCTGGGCGCCGTCGAGGTCGAGCGCGCCGTCGGCGGTGAACGGGGTGACCATGGCGGTCAGGACCCGGCCGAACGGCGTCTGGGGGGTGGAGGTCGGAGCCATGCGTCCAAAGCTACTCGTAGGCGGTGGGGCGGTACCCATGCCGGTCCGGTGTTCGGACAGGTGCAGCGCGTCGGTGGCGCGGACGTGGGATTCCGGTGCTGCCCGCTCGGGGGTTCGGGCAGCACCGGAATCCGTGTTCACGAATGTAGGGAGCGGCTAGAAAAGCCGCAATCCAGACATGCCAGACACTCTGCCCGTATGCCTGTCGTCCCAGGTCAGGGGGCGACCCGGCCGTGCTTCTCGAAGGCCGCATGGGTGAGCGGCATGAGCCGGGCCCACTGCTCCTCCATCTGCTCGGCGACCATCTCGATCTCGCGCTGCGGGAAGGACGGCACCGCCGAGTTCTCCCGCCGGGTGCGCAGCGACAGGAAGTGCATCAGCGAACGCGAGTTGCAGGTCGCGTACATCGAGGAGAACAGGCCCACCGGCAGCACCGCGCGGGCCACCTCGCGGGCCACCCCGGCGGCCAGCATCTCTTGGTAGCGGGCGTAGGACTCGACGTACGCGGCCTCCATCGCCGCGGTCGTGGTCCGGTGCTGCTCCGGCGTGCCCTCGTGGAACTCGTACTTGCCGGGGCGGCCCTCCTGGACCAGCTTGCGCTCCTCGCCCGGGACGTAGAAGACCGGCTGGAGCTCGCGGTAGCGGCCGGACTCCTCGTTGTACGACCAGCCGCTGCGGTGCCGGTGGAACTCCCGGAACACGAAGATCGGCGCGCTGATGAAGAAGGTCATCGAGTTGTGCTCGAAGGGCGTGCCGTGCCGGTCGCGCATCAGGAAGTTGATCAGGCCCTTGGACTTCTCCGGGTCCTGCTGGAGGGCCTCCAGGGACTGCTCGCCCGCGGTCGAGACCCGGGCCGCCCAGATGACGTCCGAGTCGGCGGCGGCGCTGCGGACCAGCTCCACCGTCACGTCGCTGCGGAAGCTGGGGGCCGTCGGTTCGTCGCTCACGCGTTACTCCTTGCGGGTTCGGTGCTGTGCAGCTTGATGGCGTGCTGCATGGTCTTGCGGGCGCGCGGGGTGTCGCCGGCGTCGGCGTAGGCCACGGCGAGGCGGAACCAGACCCGCCAGTCGCCCGGCGCGTCCTGTGCCTCGGCCTGGCGGCGGGCGAACACCGCGTCGGCCGAGGCCCGGTCGATCCGCCCGCCCTTGCTGCGCTCCAGCTCGTCCACCGGCAGGCCGCCCTCGGCCTCCAGCTCGCGGGCCAGCCGCTCGCTGTCCCGGCCGAAGCGGACGGTCTGGCGCAGGAACCAGACCCCGATCACCGGGATCACGAAGGCGCAGACCCCGATGCCGATGCCGAGCGGCTTGCCGGTGGCGATCAGCTGGACGCCCTCGCCCACGCAGACCAGGGCGACCAGCAGAAGCACGCCGGACAGGACGAAGAAACCGGTACGGGAGGTCATCGGGCCCCTCCGGGGATCGGTACGGTCCGGTTCGGCGTGCTCTGGTACGGCACGGTCTGGTTCGACACTGTCACAGGTCCAGGAAGTGTTCGAGGCCGAAGGTCAGCCCCGGCGTCCCGACGACCTTGCGCACGCCCAGCAGGATGCCCGGCATGAAGCTGCTGTGGTGCAGCGAGTCGTGCCGGATGGTGAGCGTCTCGCCGGTGTCGCCGAACATCACCTGCTGGTGCGCGAGCAGGCCGCGCAGCCGCACCGCGTGCACCGGCACCCCGTCCACGTCGGCGCCGCGCGCGCCGGGCAGGCTGTGGGTGGTCGGGTCCTGCTGCGGCGGCCGGCCGGCCTCGGCCCGGGCGGCGGCGATCAGCTGGGCGGTGCGGGTGGCCGTGCCGCTGGGGGCGTCGGCCTTGCGGTCGTGGTGCAGCTCGACCACCTCGACCGACTCGAAGTACCGGGCGGCGATCTGGGAGAACTTCATGCCGAGGATGGCGCCGATGGAGAAGTTCGGCGCGATCAGCAGGCCGAGCTCCGGGGCCTCGTCCAGCCAGCCGCGGACGGTGGCGAGCCGCTCGTCCGTCCAACCGGTGGTGCCGGTGACCACGTGGATGCCGTGGTGCAGGCAGAAGTCCAGGTTGCCCATCACCGAGTCGGGATGGGTCAGCTCGACGACCGCCTGGGCGCCGGCCTCGGTCAGCTCCTCCAGGTTCGACCCGCGGCCGAGGGTGGCGACCAGCTCCAGGTCCGGCGCGGCCTCCACGGCCTTGACCGCCTCGGAGCCGATCCGTCCCCTGGCGCCGATCACGGCGACACGCAGCGTCATGGCAAAAGTTCCTCTCACCTGGGATTCAGCGGATCCGGAAAAGCGGATCAGACCAGCAGATCGGCGAGCTTGGCGGCCCGCTTGTCGTTGACCGGGCCGATCAGGGCGAGCGACGGCCGGTACGCGCCCAGCACATCACGGGCCACCGCGTGGACGTCCTCCAGGGTCACCGCTGCGATGCGCTCCAGCATCTCGTTCACCGACAGGTGGTGCCCGTAGCTGAGCTCGGCCTTGCCGATCCGGTTCATCAGCGAGCCGGTGTCCTCCATGCCGAGCACGGTGGAGCCGGAGATCTGGCCGATCGCCCGGCCCAGCTCCTCCTCGGTGATGCCCTCCTCGACCACCTTGGCCAGCTCGGCGCGGCAGATCCGCAGCACCTCCTCGACCCGCTTGGGCTGGCAGCCGGCGTAGATGCCGAACAGGCCGCTGTCCGCGTAGGACGAGGAGTACGAGTAGACCGAGTACGCCAGGCCCCGCTTCTCGCGGACCTCCTGGAACAGCCGGGAGCTCATCCCGCCGCCGAGGGCCGCGTTGAGCACGCCCATCGCCCAGCGGCGCTCGTCGTGCCGGGGCACCCCGGGCACGCCCAGCACCAGGTGGGCCTGCTCGGTGGAGCGGTTGAGCACCTCGACCCGGCCGGCCGTGCGCAGCGCCTTGACGCCGCGGCGGGCCTCGGCCGGCGCCGCGGTGGACGCCGCCAGCAGCGGCGCGAAGGCCTGCTCGACCTGCTTGACCACCTTGCGGTGGTCGAGGTTGCCGGCCGCGGCGACGACCAGCTGCTCGGGCCGGTAGCGGCGGCGGTAGAAGCCGGCGATCTGGTCCCGGGTGAGCGTCCTGATGGTCTCCTGGGTGCCGAGGATCGGGCGGCCGAGCGGGCCGCTGCCGAAGATCACCTTGGCGAACAGGTCGTGCACCACGTCGCCCGGGTCGTCCTCGGCCATCGCCATCTCCTCGAGGATGACGCCGCGCTCGGACTCCACGTCCTCGGTGCGGATCAGCGAGCCGGTGAGCATGTCGCAGACCACGTCGATGGCCAGCGGCAGGTCGGTGTCCAGGACCCGGGCGTAGTAGCAGGTGTTCTCCTTCGCGGTGAAGGCGTTCATCTCGCCGCCGACCGCGTCCAGGGCCGCCGAGATGTCCAGCGCGCTGCGCCGCTCGGTGCCCTTGAAGAGCAGGTGCTCCAGGTAGTGGGTGGCGCCGTTGAGCTGCGGGGTCTCGTCCCGCGAGCCGACGCCGACCCAGATGCCGAAGGTCGCGGAGCGCACCGTCGGCAGGGTCTCGGTGACGACCCGAAGGCCGCCGGGGAGCACGGTGCGGCGCACCGTGCCGGCGCCGTCGACGCCCTTGAGCAGGGTCCGGGTCGTGCCGGGACGCTGCGTTACCGCCGGGGCCTGCGCCACGGGGGGTACCTCCAGAGGAAACACACGTGCGGATGGGCACGTACGGACGAACGCGTGGACAACGGGGTGCGGCCCGCACGCCGTGAGGCGTACGGGCCGCGGGGGTCAGCTAGCGGCGCTTCACTCGGAAGCGGCCTCGCCGCCCTCCTCGCCCTCGATGACCGGGATCAGGGAGAGCTTGCCGCGCGGGTCGATCTCGGCGATCTCGACCTGGACCTTGGCGCCGACGCCGAGGACGTCCTCGACGTTCTCGACGCGCTTGCCGCCGGCCAGCTTGCGGATCTGCGAGATGTGCAGCAGGCCGTCCTTGCCCGGCATCAGCGACACGAACGCGCCGAACGTCGTGGTCTTGACCACGGTGCCCAGGTAGCGCTCGCCGACCTCCGGCATGGTCGGGTTGGCGATCTGGTTGATCGTGGTGCGGGCGGCCTCGGCGGCCGGGCCGTCGGCGGCACCGATGTAGATGGTGCCGTCGTCCTCGATCGTGATCTCGGCGCCGGTGTCCTCCTGGATCTGGTTGATCATCTTGCCCTTGGGGCCGATGACCTCACCGATCTTGTCCACCGGGATCTTGATGGTGATGATGCGCGGCGCGTTCGGGGACATCTCGTCGGGCGAGTCGATGGCCTCGTTCATCACGTCGAGGATGTGCAGGCGGGCGTCCTTGGCCTGCTTCAGCGCGGCGGCGAGCACCGACGCCGGGATGCCGTTCAGCTTGGTGTCCAGCTGGAGGGCGGTGATGAAGTTGCGGGTACCGGCGACCTTGAAGTCCATGTCGCCGTACGCGTCCTCGGCGCCGAGGATGTCGGTCAGCGTGACGTAGTGGGTCTCGCCGTCGATCTCCTGGGAGATCAGGCCCATCGCGATACCGGCGACGGCGGCCTTCAGCGGCACACCGGCGTTCAGCAGCGACATGGTCGAGGCGCAGACCGAGCCCATCGAGGTGGAGCCGTTGGAGCTCAGCGCCTCGGAGACCTGGCGGATGGCGTACGGGAACTCCTCGCGGGTCGGCAGCACCGGCAGCAGGGCGCGCTCGGCCAGCGCGCCGTGGCCGATCTCGCGGCGCTTGGGCGAGCCCACGCGGCCGGTCTCACCGACGGAGTACGGCGGGAAGTTGTAGTTGTGCATGTAGCGGCGGCGCGTCTCCGGGGAGAGCGTGTCCAGCTGCTGCTCCATGCGCAGCATGTTCAGCGTGGTGACGCCCAGGATCTGGGTCTCGCCGCGCTCGAACAGGGCCGAGCCGTGCACCCGCGGGATGGCCTCGACCTCGGCGGCCAGGGTGCGGATGTCGGTGACGCCGCGGCCGTCGATGCGGACCTTGTCCTTGATGACGCGCTCGCGGACGACCTTCTTGGTCAGCGCGTTGTAGGCGGCGCTGATCTCCTTCTCGCGGCCCTCGAACTCGGGCAGCAGCTTCTCGGCGGCCAGCGCCTTGACGCGGTCCAGCTCGTTGTTGCGCTCCTGCTTGCCGGCGATGGTCAGCGCCTGGGCGAGCTCGTCCTTGACGGCGGCGGACAGCGCGGCGAGGACGTCGTCCTGGTAGTCCAGGAAGACCGGGAACTCGCCGGTCGGCTTGGCGGCCTGGGCGGCCAGCTGCGACTGCGCGGCGCACAGGACCTTGATGAACGGCTTCGCGGCGTCCAGGCCCGAGGCGACGATCTCCTCGGTCGGCGCCTCGGCGCCGCCCTCGACCAGCTTGATGGTCTTGTCGGTGGCCTCGGCCTCGACCATCATGATCGCGACGTCGCCGTCCGGCAGGACGCGACCGGCGACGACCATGTCGAAGACGGCCGACTCCAGCTCGCTGTGGGTCGGGAAGGCGACCCACTGGCCGTTGATCAGCGCGACGCGGACGCCACCGATCGGGCCGGAGAACGGCAGGCCCGCCAGCTGGGTGGAGGCGGAGGCGGCGTTGATCGCGACCACGTCGTACAGGTGGTCGGGGTTGAGCGCCATCACGGTGACGACGACCTGGACCTCGTTGCGCAGGCCCTTGACGAAGGACGGGCGCAGCGGGCGGTCGATCAGGCGGCAGGTGAGGATCGCGTCCTCGGAGGGCCGGCCCTCGCGACGGAAGAACGAGCCGGGGATGCGGCCCGCGGCGTACATCCGCTCCTCGACGTCCACGGTCAGCGGGAAGAAGTCGAAGTGCTCCTTCGGCTGCTTGGACGCGCTGGTGGCCGACAGCACCATGGTGTCGTCGTCCAGGTAGGCCACGGCGGAGCCGGCGGCCTGACGGGCCAGACGGCCGGTCTCGAAGCGGATGGTACGGGTGCCGAAGGAACCGTTGTCGATCACGGCCTCGGCGTAGAACACGTTCTCTTCCACCTGGAAGATCTCCTCTTTCGTACGTCTCCGGGAGAGCGTCCCCGCGTACTGCCTGCGGTGGGCCCCGGGCCCTCCTCGGGGAGGGCGGCAGTCGGGCCGGTCTTCGATCGAAGCCTCCGGAGTGCCCCGCTCGGTCTGCGGGGGTTCCGACGGCCACTACCGAGGACCGGCGCCTCACGGCTGCCGGGCCCGGAAGGGCGGTCCGCGTCTGGACGCTCTCTCGGATGCGGGCGGCTTCCGTTTGAAGCCTTCGTCCCGCGGGGGGGGTTGGGTCCTTCTGCCCGGGTGGCGCGCTGGTGCGCCATCACCCGGCATGCCCACAACCCTACGGTGCAATCCTCGGCCACCTGGGGAGGTGCGCGCGAGTTGTTATCTGCGGGCGCCGCGGCTCAACGGCCGCGGCATACGCGCGAGGGGCGGCTCCCCGGTGTGGGGAGCCGCCCCCGAGCGGCGGTCTTAGCGGGCGCCACCGGCGGCACCGCGGCGGATGCCCAGGCGGTCGACGAGCGTACGGAAGCGCTCGATGTCCTTCTTGGCCAGGTACTGCAGCAGGCGGCGGCGCTGGCCGACCAGGATCAGCAGGCCACGACGCGAGTGGTGGTCGTGCTTGTGGGTCTTGAGGTGCTCGGTCAGGTCCGAGATACGACGGGAGAGCATGGCCACCTGGACCTCGGGGGAACCGGTGTCGCCCTCCTTCTGGCCGAACTCGGCGAAGATCTGCTTCTTGACGTCAGAGGCGAGAGCCACTGCAACTCCTTCAGGGTCTACCGAGCGGTCCTGGTCGACAACACAGGACTCATCGAGAACTCGGTGTCGCGGGCGCGGCCGGCGGTCGTCGACCCACGGGGGGCGGACACACGGCTGCGCTCGAAGGCCAAGCGTACCAGTGCCGCCCACCCGGCCGTTCGGCGGTCGGGCGAGCGGCTCCGGGGACGGTTCCGGGGCCTCCGCAGGCGGCTCCGGGGGGGCCTGCGGTCAGCTGGTGGCGCCGCGGACCAGCCGGTAGACGTCCAGGACGGCGAGCGCCAGCGGGACGAGCGAGATCAGGGTGAGGCTGTCCACCAGGTCCAGGATGCGCCCCCAGAACGGGGAGACCCCGAGCCGCGGCACCACCAGGGCGATCGCGGTGAGCAGCGCGGCGCCGAAGGCGATCGAGGCGGTCAGCCAGATCGTGCGCAGGTCGAGCTCGGTGGTGGAGCCGGCCGCCCGCAGGAAGAACTGCGGGGTGTGCAGGGACAGCCCGACGATCAGCAGGCTCAGGCCGAGCAGGCCGGCCACGGTGAGGCTGAGCACCTGCGCGGTGTAGCGGAACAGCCGGGCGCGCAGCATGGTGGTCAGGCCCAGGGCGAGCGCGAGCACCTCGGGGAAGGTCTCGTCGGTGAAGCCGAGGACGGCGCAGGCGCCGACCACGACCGCGGCGCAGCCGCCGACCAGGCCGACCAGCACCTCGTGCCCGCGGCGGGCCTGGTGCGCGATCCGCTCGTACTGGACGGCCTCGGCGCGCTCGGCCTCCTCGTCGTAGTCGCGGCTGCGGGTGCGGGTCTGGCCGGGGGCGCTGAAGCCGACCGGCAGCCGGGCGAACCGGGCGGAGAGGCTGGGCAGGAAGCCGACCACGGCGACGGCGGCGACGCCGGTGACGGCGGCGATGTGCCCGGCCGGGGTCTCCGGCAGCAGGACGGCCGCGAAGGTGGCGAGCGCGCCGGCGGTGGAGACCAGGGCGGCGGCGACGAACACCGCGTCCTTCTCCGGCAGCAGGCCGGCCAGCAGCACGGAGACCACCAGGGCCGCGACGCAGCCGACCAGGAACTGGAGCCGGCCGGGGCCGTCCCCGAGGTGGGCGACGGCGATCACGCCGCTGCCGCCGATCATGGCGTGCGGCAGCGCGCCGAGGCCGAGCGCGACGGCCGCGTGGGCGTCCTGGTAGACCCGGGCGCGGACCCCGGCGAGCGCGGTGAGCACGACGGCGGTGACGCCGGCCAGCACGCCGGGCAGGCCGTGCATGTCGTGGCGCAGGTCGGAGAACCAGAGCGCGAAGCCGAGCAGGGTGAGCAGCACCCCGGCGCCGATCAGGCCGAAGCCGCGCATCAGCTCGGCGGTCCAGAACCGGCGGTCGGCCTCGACGGCGCTGGCGATCGCGTCGGCGACGTCGTCGTAGACGGCCGGCGGGAGCGACTCGGCGAAGGGGCGCAGCGCCAGCAGGTCGCCGTCGCGGACCTGCTGGGCGGCCAGCGGCAGCCCGCTGTCGAGCACCGTGCCGTCCCGGCGGACCAGGTGGAAGCCGGTGGGGGTGCCGTCGGGCTGGCTCTGGTTGGCCAGCCGCAGCACCTCGGGGTAGACGTCCGCGAGCGGGACGTCCTCGGGCAGGGCGACGTCGATCCGGCGGTCCGGGGCGACGACGGTCACCCGGCAGTAGCCGGTGGCGGCCGCGGTGCTCACGCTCCCACCCCGCTTCGCCCGGCAGGCGCTCCGCCCACTGCGCGGTGTTCGATGATGAGCTCGCTCCGCTCACTCATGCCCGCACCTCGATCCTTCGACGCACGTGGCGCTCCCCCTTGTTGACGGTGCCGAGGCCCGGCGGCGCTCGGTGTTGCTGTGGAACCGGCCCGACCGGGCCGCGAGTTGGCGCGGCGTTACCCTACCCGTTCGGTTCGTGTCCGGTGCCGGTGCGTGCCGGGCCCTGGCGGGCGGTGCGGGGGCGACCGTTAGGATCGGCGCCTGCGCAGAGGTACGGGGGCTGCGCTGGGTGGGGCGTCCCCAGTCACCGGATTCCCGTACGGAGCGTGCGCAAGTCACGTGAGGGCTGATGCCGAAGTGATCGATCGACGCCGCGGGGTGGATGACACATGGGTGTGATCACGGTCAAGCGACCGGCCAGGGCGTATCCGCCCACCGTGCCGGACGAACCGGTGGAGCTGGTGAGCCCGCCCGAACTGCCCCGGCAGGGCGGCGAGGACTGGCTGATGAGCATCCTGCCGATGCTGGGCATGGGCGGATCGGCGGTGTTCTTCTTCTCGCCGGGGGCCGCCGCACCCATGAAGATCATGGGCGGTCTGATGATCGCCTCGACGGTCGGCATGGTGCTGGCGCAGATCGTCCGGGCCCGCAAGGGCGGCTCGACCGCGATGGCGGACGAGCGGCGCGACTACCTGAAGTACCTCCAGCAGACCCGCCGCCAGGTGCGCCGCACGGCGGAGCGCCAGCGCGGCGCGCTGCTGTTCCTGAACCCGGCCCCGGACCAGCTCTGGTCGATCGTCGAGGACGGCCGCCGGCTGTGGGAACGGCGCACCGGGGACGGCGACTTCGCGCAGATCCGGGTGGGCCTCGGGCCGGTGCAGCTGTCCACGCCGCTGGTGGCGCCGCAGACCGCGCCGATGGACGAGCTGGAGCCGCTGTCGGCGGCCGCGATGCACTCCTTCCTGAAGGCGCACGGCACCCTCCAGGACCTGCCGCTGGCGGTCTCGCTGCGGGCGTTCTACCACATCACGGTGTGCGGGGACCCGGACTCGGTGTACGGGAACGTGCGCGCGATGATCGCCCAACTGACCACCCTGCACTCGCCGGACGACCTGATGGTGGCGGTCGCGGCCGCGCCCGGCGCGGCCGAGGAGTGGGAGTGGACCAAGTGGCTCCCGCACAACCAGCACCGCAAGGAGGCCGACGGCGCGGGCTCGCGCCGGCTGTTCGCCGCCGACCTGGGCGACCTGGAGTACCTGCTCCAGGACGAGCTGGCCGGCCGCCAGCGCTTCGTGCGGGAGGTGGCCCCGCCGGCCGACCAGCCGCACCTGGTGGTCGTCATGGACGGCGCCGGGGTGCCGCACGACTCGCTGCTGGCGAGCCCGGAGGGCGTGCAGGGCGTGACGGTCATCGAGGTGGTGCCGGGCGAGGTCGACGAGCCCAGCGGGCACCTGATGGTGACGGTCAACGCCGAGGAGCTGGTGCTCCGCTCGGCCTCCGGCGCGACGTACACCGGCAAGCCGGACCTGCTCTCGGTGTGGCAGTCCGAGGCGCTGGCACGGCAGTTGGCGCCGTACCGGATCTCGGCCGGCGGGGACGACGAGCCGCTGCTGTCCAACCTCGACTTCACCGACATGATGAGCTCGGGCGACCCGGGCTCCTTCGACGTGGCCCGCAGCTGGCGCCCGCGCGCCCAGCACGAGCGGATGCGGGTGCCGATCGGCGTCGGCGCCAACGGCGAGCACGTCTACCTGGACATCAAGGAGGCCGCGCTGGAGGGCATGGGCCCGCACGGCCTGTGCGTCGGCGCGACCGGTTCCGGCAAGTCGGAGCTGCTGCGCACGCTGGTGCTGGCGCTGGCGATGACCCACTCCTCGGAGATCCTGAACTTCGTCCTCGCCGACTTCAAGGGCGGTGCGACCTTCTCCGGCATGGCGGACATGCCGCACACCTCCGCGGTGATCACCAACCTGGAGGGCGAGCTCACCCTGGTCGACCGCATGCGCGACGCGATCGAGGGCGAGCTGCACCGCCGCCAGGAGCTGCTGCGCTCGGCGGGCAACTACGCCAACATCCACGAGTACGAGCGGGCCCGGGCGGCCGGCGCGGCGCTGGACCCGCTGCCCTCGCTGGTGCTGATCATCGACGAGTTCTCCGAACTCCTCAGCGCCAAGCCCGACTTCATCGAGATGTTCATCCAGATCGGCCGGATCGGCCGCTCGCTGGGCGTGCACCTGCTGCTGGCCTCGCAGCGCCTGGAGGAGGGCAAGCTGCGCGGCCTGGACACCTACCTGTCGTACCGGATCGGTCTGCGCACCTTCTCGGCCGCGGAGTCCCGGGCGGCGATCGGCGTGCCGGACGCGTACCACCTGCCGCCGGTGCCGGGTGTCGGCTACCTGAAGTTCGGCGAGGACGTGATGGACCGGTTCAAGGCCGCCTACGTCTCGGGGCCGTACCGGGCGCCGGGGCAGCAGCGGTCGACCGGCGGGCGGCGGGTCGACACCCGCCCGGTGGAGTTCACCGCCGCCTTCGTGGACCTCCCGGACCCGGTGGAGGTGGAGGTCGTCCCGCAGGCCCCGGAGCAGGACGACGCGCTGGTGGACACCGTCCTGGACGTGTTCGTCCAGCGGATGGCCGGCCAGGGCCCGGCCGCGCACCAGGTGTGGCTGCCGCCGCTGGAGGAGGCGCCGAGCATGGACCACCTGCTGCCGCCGCTGCAGGTCGTGCCGGAGCGCGGGCTGACCGCGCCCGGCTACCCGGCGGGCCGGCTGCGGGCGCCGATCGGCATCGTCGACCGGCCGCGCGAGCAGAAGACGGACATCCTGGAGGTCGACTACGCGGGGGCGGCCGGCCACGGTCTGATCGTGGGCGGCCCGCGCTCCGGCAAGTCGACCGTGGTGCGCACCATGGTCGCCTCGTTCGGCCTCACCCACACCCCGCTGGAGGTGCAGTTCTACCTGCTCGACTTCGGCGCGGGCAGCTTCCAGTCGCTGGGCGGGCTGCCGCACGTCGGCGGGGTGGCCGGGCGCCTGGACGTGGACAAGGTGCGCCGGATGGTCTCCGAGGTGCACGGGGTGCTCAACCGGCGCGAGGAGCTGTTCCGGGCCGCCGGGATCGACACCATCGCCACCTACCGGGCCCGCCGGGCGGCCGGCCGGCTGCCGGACGAGGCCTTCGGCGACGTCTTCCTGGTGATCGACGGCTGGAACACCTTCAAGCAGGAGTTCGAGGGCCTGGAGCCGGTCATCGGCGACATCGCCCAGCGCGGCCTCGGCTACGGCGTGCACCTGGTCATCACCGCGGCCCGGTACGCCGAGGTGCGCCCGGCCCTGAAGGACCTGCTGCAGAACCGGACCGAGCTGAAGCTCGGTGACGCGATGGAGTCCGAGGTCGACCGCCGGGTGGCGCAGAACGTCCCGTCGCTGGCCGGGCGCGGCATCACCCCGGAGCGGCTGCACTTCCTGTCCGGCCTGCCCCGGCTGGACGGCTCCTCCTCGGTGGAGGACCTCCAGAACGGCGTGGCCGGGCTGGTCGCCGCCGTCGACGGGGCCTGGACCGGCCCGCGCGCCCCGCAGGTGCGGATGCTGCCGGCCGTCCTGGACGGCCACGCGCTGCCGAAGGGCTTCGAGCACCCGGAGCGCGGCGTCGCCTTCGGTGTGGACGAGGCGGAGCTGGCACCGGTCTTCGTCAACTTCGAGACCGACCCGCTGTTCATCGTCTTCGGCGACACCGAGTCCGGGAAGTCGGCGGTGCTGCGGATGCTGATCAAGCAGATCACCGAGCGGTACACCCCGGACCAGGCCGGCATCGTGGTCGGCGACTACCGGCGCGCACTGCTCGGCACCGTGCCGCCGGAGTACCTGGTGGAGTACGCGGCCGCGCAGCCGGCCATGGCGGCCATCGTGGACATGCTGCGCGGCGCCTGCTCGCGCCGCCTGCCGGGCCCGGACGTGACCGCCGAGCAGCTGCGCAACCGCAGCTGGTACAGCGGCAAGGACATGTTCGTGATCGTCGACGACTACGAGCTGGTCGCGACGAGCTCGGGCAACCCGCTGGCCCCGCTGGCCGAGTTCCTGCCGTTCGCCCGCGACATCGGCCTGCGGGTGATCGTGGCCCGCAGCGCGGGCGGCGCCGGCCGTTCGCTGTACGAGCCGGTGCTGCAGCGGATGCGCGAGCTCGGCGGCCAGGGCGTGATCCTCTCCGGCAACCGGGACGAGGGCGCGCTGCTGGGGACGGTCAAGCCGCAGGCGCTGCCGCCGGGCCGCGCCGTCTTCGTGTCACGCCGCGTGACCAGCGGGCAGATGGTCCAGACGGGCTGGCTGCCGGTGGCGTAGCCGCGCCGGCCGTCACGGACGGTGAGCGAAGGGGTCGGACTCGTGGAGTCCGACCCCTTCGGCGTCCCGGGTTCCGAAACGTTACCTAGATCTTTCCGGGCGGGGGCTGCGGTTCCCGTACCCCGCCGGGGAGTTGCCGGGCGCCTCAGGGGCACCTGGGCGTATCACCGCTCACTCGAAGTACGACCTTGGAATCGCGGTCCGCCCTCTTTGTTCACCTTCGATTCAATTGCCATGTGGCCAAAGTAACAAGTCGGACAAAGCTGGCAATGACCGAACGTGATCATCGGATCGTATGTCTATGCCGTTCACCGCAACGGATTCCGAAGCAGTTCCGGCGTTGACGCGATCAATACGCCCAAGGTTCCATGGCGGCCAGGGAGCGCCTGGAACCGGACACCGAGCAACCAGCCAGCGGAGGCGATACCGCTCCCACCCCAGCACCGCACAGAGCCGATCGGAAGCCACATGACCGACACGCTTCGCCCGCCACAGACCGTAGCCGCCCCCGCGGCCGAGGCGGCAGCGCCCCAGCAGCTCAAGCGCTCGATCGGCGTCGTGGGCGGCACCCTGCTCACGCTGTCCTGCGTCACCCCCGCCTCGACGCTCTTCGTGATCGTGCCGGAGCTGTTCTCCAGCATCGGCAGCGCCACCGCGCTGGCCATCGCGATCGGCACCGTGCTCTGCGTCGCGGTCGCGTTCTGCTACTCCGAACTCGGCACCCTGATCCCCAGCGCCGGCGGCGAGTACGCGATGGTCGGTACCCTGGCCGGGCGGCTGATGGGCTGGCTGGTCTTCGTGCTCTCCCTGATCGTGGTGATGATCGTCCCCTCGGTCATCGCCCTCGGCACCGCCGACTACCTCGCGCCCGTCCTACACCTCGACAAGGCCATGACCGGCGCCGCCGTGATGCTGGCCGCCACCCTGGCCGGCCTGCTCGACCTGCGCGCCAACGCCTGGATCACCGGCGTCTTCCTGGTCCTGGAGGTCATCGCGGCCGGCGTGGTCTCGGTGCTCGGCTTCGCCCACACCAACAGCGACGCCCCCAGCCTGCTGCACGGCGTGGTCACCGGGGACGGCGGCGCCACCACCACGGTGAGCGTCGGCGCCATCGTCGGCGCGCTCGGCATCGCCCTGTTCATCACCCAGGGCTTCTCCACCGCCGTCTACCTGTCCGAGGAGCTGGAGAACCCGCGCCGCAACGTCTCGCGCACCGTGCTGTGGACGCTCGGCATCTCCTCCGCGATCATCCTGGTCCCGGTCGTCGCGATCACCGTGGGCGCCCC
This sequence comes from Kitasatospora sp. NPDC058184, assembly GCF_042883725.1. Lineage (NCBI taxonomy): Bacteria > Bacillati > Actinomycetota > Actinomycetes > Kitasatosporales > Streptomycetaceae > Kitasatospora > Kitasatospora sp. NPDC058184. Next base: position 56,600 of record NZ_JBHVVE010000036.1, on the reverse strand, counting down.
CGACCTGCAGACCCTGGCCTCCGGCGACATCTCCGGCATGGTCACCGCCTGGAGCAACTCCGCGGTCGGCACCTTCATCAGCCTCTGCGTCGCGCTGGCCATCATCAACGCCGGCATCGTCATGGTCATCCAGAACTCCCGGGTGCTGTTCGCCTCCGCCCGCGACAAGGCCTGGCCGGAGCCGGTCAACAAGGCCTTCGGCACCCTCGGCCGGTTCGGCTCGCCGTGGATCGCCACCCTGGCGGTCGGCCTGCCCGGCGCCGCGCTCTGCTTCGTCAAGGGCGAGCTGCTGAGCAACATCACCGGCGTCGCCGTCACCGGGATGTACCTGCTGGTCGCGATCGCCGCGCTGCTCTCCCGCCGCGGCCACCACAAGCACGCCTCCGCCTGGCGGATGCCGCTGTGGCCGGCCGTCCCGGTCGTGCTGATCGCCGTCCTGGTCTACGTGATGACCAAGCTGGACACCGAGCCCCTGCTGTGGACCGGCGGCATCACCGCCGCCGCCACCCTCTACTGGCTGTTCTACCTGCGCCCCCGGCAGGACACCCGCTGGGTGATCAGCCTCCCCGAGGACCAGCAGGACTGACCCCCACCCCTCCCCCACACGGCGGTGGCCCCCGCCCCCCCCCCCCCCCGGGCCCCCCCCCCCCCCCCCCCCCCCCGGCGGCCCCCCCGCCCCCCCCCGGGGGTCCCCCCCCCGCGCCCCCACCGGCCCCCCCG
>NZ_JBHVVE010000036.1:0-55870 GCF_042883725.1 Kitasatospora sp. NPDC058184 | reverse complement strand
GGGCCCCGGGCCTCCCCCAGGCCCGGGGCACCGCCGTCTCCCGCGCTACTTCTTCGGCGTCCACTGCGGGCTGGTGGCGACCGCCCGCAGCTCCGCCTCGGTCAGCAGCGGATCGCCCTTCGACACCAGCGTGACCAGGACCTCCACGCCGTCCGGCCGCATCGCGTCCACGACCTGCACCCCCTTCGGGACCTTGGCCGCCGCGCCGCGTGCCAGGAGCCTCGTCCCGTCCGGCAGGGTCTCCGCGCCCTGGTACGCCTCCGGCCCCGGCCGGTCGTCGGGGGCCTTCGCCCAGTTCTCGACCGTCAGCGTCAGGGTCCCGGTCCGCCCGCCCCCGGCCAGCTCGAAGTCCGCCCGCAGGTCCCGGCTCCTGCGGTCGGTCACGGTCACCCCGGCGGGCAGCAGCCCGGTCAGGACGGACTCGCGGTCCTGCAGCGACAGGCCCGGGTCGATCGCCTCGGTGTCGACGCCGTCGAACCTGAGGGCCGCGACGACCCGGTTCCAGGACGGGTCCGTGACGACGGCCTTCAGCTGGTCCGGCGTGAGCGGCGGGTTGGGCCGGCTGTCCGGCGCGTCCTTCTCCTGGGGGGAGTTCCACTCGCTGAGGCCGATCAGCCCGCCGTCCGGACGGGCCACCGAGGCGCGCCACTCCTTGGTGGTGGCCCGGTGGTCCGGGTACTCGTAGCCCTGGGTGAGCATGAGCTTCGACCCGTCCGGCAGCACGGTGACGGCGCAGGAGTCCAGCGAGGCGAGCTTGAGGTCCGTCGGGCAGGTCTGCGGCTGGACGTCCTTGGGGCGGTGCTTCTGGATGCTGAGGCCCATCAGCGACCGGCCCTGGCCGTCGTCGAACACCAGGTTGGCGTCCGCGTACATCCCCTTGTTCTCGTCGGTTCCGTGCCCCTTCGCGTCGGACACCTGGCCCTTGGGCAGCAGGGCCTGGAAGGTGGCGACCACCTCGTCCCCGGTGATCACCACCGGGGCGGAGGACTTCACCGAGGTCGGGGTGGCCGAGGCGGTGGCGCCGTCGCCGCCGGCGGTGGCCGCCGGGGCGGAGGCCGCGCTCACCGTGCCCGCGTCCTTCGTGCCCGGGAAGCCCAGGTACACCGCGCCGGTGCCCACCAGGGCCAGCGCGGCCGCCCCGCCCACCACGGCGGCGGTCGAGCGGCGGCGCCAGCGGCCGCGGCCGCGCCGGTAGCCGCCCGCGACCAGGTCGGCCCGGCCGGGGCGGAAGCCTTCGCCCGTACGGGTGAGGGCATAGAGAAGATCGTCCTCGAACTTGTCCGGTTCGGACATGGGTGTTCACCGTCTCCTTGCGTCGCGGGTGGTGGTGAGAGGTACCGGGCGGTCGGCGGCCGGCCTCAGCGGGCGGCGAGCTCGGCCAGCGAGTCGCCGAGCAGGGCGCGCAGCCGGGCCAGGGCCCGGGTGGTGCGGGTACGGACGGCCCCGGAGGAGACCCGCATGGCCTCGGCGGTCTCCTCGACGCTGCGGTCCTCCCAGTAGCGCAGCACCAGGACCGCGCGGTCCTTGGGCGGCATCCGGCCGAGCGCGTCGAGGAGGGTCAGCCGCAGCGTGCGGTCGGCGTCCTGCCCCTCCGGCTCCGGCAGGGCGTCGCTGGGGCGCTCGCCGCTGGAGCGGCGGCGCTGCTGGGCGAGGAAGGTGCGCACCATCACGGTGTGGGTGTAGGCCGCCGGGTTGTCGATCCGGCCGCGGCCGGTGAAGGCGCTGCGCCGCCACAGCACGTACATCCGGCTGAGGGCCTCCTGCACGAGGTCCTCGGCGTAGTGGGTGTCGCCGCTGGTGAGCAGGCACGCCGAGCGGTACAGGTGGCCGGTCCGGCCGGAGACGAGTTCCAGGAACTCCGCGTCCTTGGCCTCCCGGCCCGCCCCGATCCACCCCATGCGCCCTGCCCCCCGCGGTCCGCCGTCCCTGACACTTCATCGATGCGGCGGGCGGGCTGCGGTGTTACAGGGGTTCCGGCGGTTCTTCGACGCGCCGGCCCGGTCGGACCCCGAGCGGGCGGGGGTCGGACGTGAGTCGGGCGTCAGTCGGCGGACTTGCGCCGGTGGTCGCGCAGCACCGTGCCGCCGCCGATCAGCAGGGCGACCAGCAGCGCGCCGACGCCGAGGACGTACGTCGCGGTACGGCCGTCCCGGTCGGCCTGGGTCTCGCCGAGACCCACCGGGCGCGGCACGATCGGCGCGGCGGCGAGCTGCACCGGGGCGTCCGGGGTGGGCGCGAAGGGCGCGTCGTCGGGAGCCTTGGTGACGGCCCTGACCGGGTCCACCACGCCCCAGCCGGTGAAGTTGTCCGGCTCGCGCTGGGTGCGCTGCGCGGTCTGCTCGATCCAGGCCCGCACCTGGGCCGCCTTCCAGTTCGGGTGGGCGCTCCACAGCAGCGCGGCGAGCCCGGAGACGTACGGGGCGGCGAAGCTGGTGCCGTTGTCCACGCACTGGCCGCTCCCGGGCACGGTGGACAGCATGTCGACACCGGGCGCGGCGACCTTCACGAAGCCGCCGTACTGGGAGAACGGCGCGCGCTCGTTGTTGCGGTCGGAGGCGCCGACGGCCAGCACGGTCGGGAAGGCGCCCGGGTAGGTGTCGCCCTCCTTGCCGTCGTTCCCGGTGGAGGCGACCACCACGATGTTCTTCGCCTCGGCGTAGTCGACGGCGGCCTTCAGCTCCTGGTACCCGCCGAAGCGGGCGTCGCCCGCGCCGCGCACGTCCTGGGAGATGTTGATGACCTTGACGCCGGGCTGGTCGGCCGCCTTCCTGATCGCCGTGACCAGGGTGGAGACGTCGCCGTTGCCGTCGCTGTCGTTCTGCCGGATCGAGAAGATCCTGGCGTCGGGGGCCAGTCCGACGAAACCGGTGGTCTTCCTGGGGCCGGCCGCGATGATCCCGGCCACCTTGGTGCCGTGGCCGACCGGGTCCTCGATGGACTTGCCCGGGATCGCCTCCTTGGTCTCCCGGTTGACCAGCAGGTTGGGGCCCTCGTCGACCTTTCCGCTCAGCTGCGGGTTGTTGACGTCCACCCCGGTGTCGATGACCGCGACCGTCACGCCCGCGCCGGTGGTCTTCCCGCCCTGCCACAACTCGTCCAGCAGCAGGCGCTGCAGCGACCACGGCACGGTCGGCACGTCGGGCGCCGGCTTGGGGCAGTCGCCGGCCGCGGCCAGTCCGGGCCCGCCCTCGGCGTACGCCGGGGCGGCGAGCGGGCCGCCCAGCACCGCGAGCGCGGCGAGCGCCGCGGCCGCCTTCCGGTACCCGTGTCGGGACACCCTGCCACCCCTCATGTCGTCCACCCGTGTCGCGCGTCGGGGGCGGGTGCCCGGAATCCGGGTACCCGCCCCCTGCTGTTCCCTACGGAACCCGAACGTCAGCCCCAGAGCTTGGCGTTGGCGTCCTCGGTCGTCCGGTAGCTCTGCGCGGCCTGGTCCAGCGAGGTCGCGATCTGCGTGCAGGTCTTCTGCAGGTCGGCGGCGCGGGCGTCCCACTGGGCCTGGTGGGCCTGGTAGCCCTCCTGGGCCGCACCCTGCCAGCTGGAGGCGATGCGGGTGACGTTGCCCTTGAGGTCGTTCAGCAGGTGGTCGATGCGGCTCGCCGAGGCCTTGACCTCCTCGGACGCGTGGTGAACGGTCTCGAAGTTGACGAGAATGTGGTCGGACACGTTGTCTCCCTAGACGAGGGTGCGGAGCGCCACGCGGTCAGTGGCGGGCGCTCCGCGGAGCGGTGGATCGGGACAGAACGGCGGTCGGCGCGGGTGCGACGATCAACGCGGAAGCGGTGATCAGCCCTGGGCCGAGGAGAACATCGCCTTCTGCTCCTCTTCGGTGCTCGCGTAGTGCTTGGTGGTCAGCTCGATCGCGTGCTTGATCGCGGTCAGCGACTCCTTCAGCTTCGCGATGTCCTCGTTGACCCGGTTCTGCAGGGTCGTGTAGGCGCTCGCGGCCTGGCCCTGCCAGCCGCCGGTGATGCCGGAGACCGTGCTGATCAGCTTGGTCCGCTCGGCCTCGATCTTGCCGATGGCCTCTTCGATCTGCTTGGCGAACGCCAGCATCTCCTGCGCCGTCATCGTGAACTGACCCTGAGCCATGCTCCACCGTCCCCCATGAGACAACATTTTGCGTGCACGGAGGGCCCGCGAGGGGCCCCACCGTGCCATCACCCGTGTGATGTCCAGCAGCACTGTAGTCGGCACACGCAGCTCGCCCAACACCGAGCACAGAGTAGTTACCAGACCATGACACTGCGGCCAATTCGGTTGCCGCGCTTGGCCGGTCAGGCGTTCTGCGGCTGGGCGGCGCTCTTCGCGGTCAGCGGCGGACCGGCCGGAACCAGGTTCGACCACTCCTTCGGCACCGGCAGCGGCTGGACCCCCTGGTAGCCCAACCGGGCCTGGTTGCCGCCCGGTTCCTCCTGCTGGCCGGGCTCCTGGGACGGCGCCCCGGGGGCCGGCGTGGCCGTCGGCTGCGGCGTCGGCTGCTTCGGCGGGGCGCTCTGGCCCGGCTGCGGCGAGGCCGTGGGACGCTGGCCGCCGTCACCGTTGGACGGGACGGAGTAGCGCAACCCGGTCTCGGTGATCAGGAAGTCGGTCCCGGAGCCGGCCGCCGCGTGGTCCAGCGAGCGGTAGAACAGCCCGTGACCGGGGGTCACGTACGCGGCCCCGGCGCCGTTGTTGTACGGCGCGGGGTACGTCGTCCCGGCCCAGACGCTGCGCTTGGCGGTGGCCCCGTCCGCGGCGACGCCGTCGTAGGTGCTGCACACGACCATCCGGGCGTCCTGGCGGTCCTGCCAGTTGTTCACCGGCGCACCGGTCTTCAGCGGCCAGTCCGGCGCGGTGCCCTTCAGCGCGACGTCGCCGCCCCACTGGGCGTTGTCGGCCGGGATCATCTCGTCGCTGCGCGGCTTCTTGTCCTGGTCGTACTTGTAGAGCATCTGGTACGCCGGGTTCTGCCGGATCAGCTCCGCCTGGAACGGGGTGACCAGGAACAGCTGCTCCTTGCCGACCACGTAGTGGCGGTCCTGGTAGTGCACCAGCCGGCCGACCCGGCGGTCGGCCTGGTTGCCCAGCTCCACCTTGGAGTTGGCGCCCTGGCTGTCGGCCACGCCCTCGACCTGCGGGAAGGTGATCGGGGTGGCGGTCACCAGGGTGTCCAGCCAGTCCCGCTTGACCCGCTGCGGCACCGCGTTGGGCCCGAACACCGCGGTGATCAGCGCCTTGCGCTCCTTGTCGTCCGACTGCGGGGTGCCGATCTCGTGCTTGCGGCCCTGCGCGTCGACCAGGAACACCGCCGCACCCGAGGCGGCCGGCTGACCCGCCGCCGGCGCGGCCGAGATCTGCTGCTCGTCGGCCTGCTGCACCAGCATCAGCTGGTCCGGGCCGAGCATCCGGTCCTTGGCCGCCAGCGCCGTCGCGTCCGCCCCGGCCGCCACGAACACCGCCTGGTTGACGGTCTCCTGCTTGTCGTCCGAACCCGGGCGGTCGCACACCGCCCACTTCATCGGCTTGTTCGCGTTGTCCGTGGTCGGCAGCTTGTCCGGCGCGTACGGGATGCCGATCGTCGGCCCGTGGTTGGGGTAGCGGTCGAGCACCCCGTCGTCCACCACCACGACCTTGGCGCCCGCGGGCAGCACCAGCCGCGCCGAGGACATGTTGAGGACCTGGTGCAGCCGCTTGGTCTTGTTGTCCTGGTCGGTGAGCACCACGTACCGGGTCGTCGACTGCTTGCCCTGGATGATGTTCTTGCCGTCGTCCCACTTCACCGGCGCACTCGGCTTGAAGACCCCCCAGAGCCCGAAGCCGGCCACCACCACCGCCCCGGCCAGCACACTCGGCAGCACCGCCTTCACCGGACGCGGCGCGTCCTCGTCGCTGCCGCCGCCGGCGGGCAGCAGGAAGGCGCCCACCGTGCGCTTGCGGGCGAAGGTGTACGCGTTCAGCTCGTCCCGGCGCGATGCCATACCTCGTCGTCCCCCTAGTCAGACGTTGTCGGGCGTTGTCAGACCGACCTGCCCCGTGGTCACCCGCCGGGCACGAACCGGCGCGAACCCTCTACGATGCGGCAGCAGACGGTGAGTACGGTACGGGTACGGTCCGCGACACAGCCAGCCGGGCCGCGAGAACGGATCAGAGAGGGCCACCGGGGGATGCCAAGCCAGACCGCTCCAGGACGCCGCCGCAGTGCGGGCGGCGGGAGGGCGCGCCGGGCCGGCCGGGCGCAGCACAGCACGCCGACGGCCGAGACCGGGACGGGGACAGGACCGGGGACGGGGCCCGACCGGCCGCAGCCGACCGGCACCGGGGGCGGCGGCGCCGTCCAGGTCCGGATCAACCCCCGACCGGGGCTGCTCGGCGGGCGGTTGAAGCTCCAGCAGCTCGTCCTGGTCGAGGTCGCGGCGGCCCTGGTCGCCGTCGGCTGGACGATCAGCCGGACGGTCGCGGCCGGCTTCGGCGCCGTCGCGCTGGTGCTGCTCGTACTCGCCCTCCTCCCGGTGCGCGGCCGCACCGTCCCGGACCTGCTGCGGGTCCGCGCCGCCCTCAAGTCCCGCCGCAGGCAGGCCCGGACGCTGCTGCCGCCGGCCGGCACCGACCCGGCGCTGGCGCCCGCGCTGGAGCTCGAACCGGGGCTGCGCACCTGCACCCACGCCACCGAGGCCGAGTTCGGCGGCCGCCCGGTCCGCCGGGAGACCGGCATGGTCGGCGACGGGACCTTCCTCACCTCGGTCCTGCTCGTCCAGGCCAAGGACCAGCCGCTGCGCCCGGTGCGCACCGCGCTGCCGCTGCCGCTGGACGTGGTCTGCTCGGCGCTCACGGTGGACGACATCACCCTGGAGTCGGTGCAGCTGGTCCAGCACACCCAGCCCGCCCCCGCCCAGCACCTGCCCGAGCAGTCGCTGGCCGCCCGCGCCTACCGCGAGCTGCCGGACGGCACCTCCACCCCCGGACTGCGGCTGACCTGGGTCGCGCTCAAGCTCGACCCGGAGCGCGCGGCGACCGCCGTCCGGGCCCGCGGCGGCGGCGAGGAGGGCGCCCGCAAGGCGCTGCAGCGGGTCACCGACCAGCTGGCCGGTCGGCTCAACAGCGCGGGCTTCAACGCGACCGTGCTGGACGAGCGCGAGCTGATCGCCGCGCTGGCCATCGCCACCTGCGCCAACCCGATCGCGGTGGCCGGCCGCCAGGGCACCGGCAGCGGCGGCGGCACCACCCGCCGCACCCAGGAGGGCAACCGGTTCTGGCGGATCGACGACCGCTGGCACACCACGTACTGGATCTCCCGCTGGCCGCAGCTCAGCCGCCCCGGCGGCGCCCCCGGCCGGATCGCCGCGCCGGACCTGGTCAACCTGATCACCGGCTCGCCGGCCCTCGCCAGCACCTTCAGCCTGACCGCCGGGCACGGCACCGGCGGCTCGGTGACGGTCAGCGGGCACCTGCGGGTGACCGGGCGCAACGAGAGCGAGGTCGGCCAGGTCGGCCGCCAGGTGGAGACCCGGGCCCAGAGCACCGGGCTCGGCCTCGTCCGGCTCGACCTGGAGCAGGCCCCCGGCATGCTCGCCACCCTGCCGCTCGGAGGGGCTTCCTGATGGCGTACCAGACCTACCCCACCGTCGGCCCGCAGCCCGGCGCCGAGCAGCGCCGGACCAGGCCGCGGCTCCTGCCCGGCTTCGGACTGCGCGGCCCGCGCCGGGAGAAGCACGTCCTGGAGGCGGCCGACCTCGCGGCGCTGGCCTTCCCGGTCGGCGACGACGGCGTGGTCATCGGCGTCGACCCGCAGGGACTGCCCGCCGTGCTCGGCCTGTTCCGCCCGACCTCGTACGACCTGGTGCTCGTCGGCGGCATGTGGACCGCGCAGGTCATCGCGCTGCGGGCGGCCGCGATCGGCGCCCGGGTCGCGGTGGAGACCGCCCGCGGGCAGCTGTGGGGCCCGCTGGCCCAGGCGGCCGGCGGCGGCCAGCCCTGCGTGACGGTCCACCAGGTCGGCCGGCTCGGCCCGCAGGGCGCCTCGGTGGCCTCGCCGGTCCTGGTGGTGCGCGACCTCGGCGCCCGCCCGCCGCGCAGCCGGCTCTCCGCCGCGCCCTGGCAGACCACCCTGACCCTGCTGCCCTACCTGGGCCCCAACGCCTCCCGGGTGCTGAACGCGGCCGACCTGGTCGGCGTGCAGCGGATCTCGCCGCAGGAGGCGGAACTGACCGGCCGGGTGCTCTCGCTGCCCCCGGAGGACGTGGCCGCCCTGCCCACCCTCGGCGACGACCTCACCCTGTGGGCGACCCGGATGCGGCGCCAGTACGTACGGGCCGTGGCCGGACAGGCCGAACAACAGGTGCTCGGCGGGCCGCGCCGGATGGACTGAGCAGCGGCTCGCCGCACCGGGCGGGCCGTCGGGGAACCGAAGCCGCCTTCAACGGGGGTTGCCGTACGGCCTAGTCTTTGATGCGGCAACGGCACCGCTGAACAAGCGGCGGCGAACACGAGGGAGCCAGAAAAGTGAGCAGCGATCGGGACGGCGTCTACGTCGGCGACAACGCGGCGGAGGACGACGACGACTGGTCGGACGCGCCTGACTACACTCCCCCGTCCTGGTACGTGCAGACGGAGCCCGCTTCGGCTCCGGCCGCTGGGGCTCCGGCCGCTGGGGCTCCGGCCGCTTCGGCTCCGGCCGCTGGGGCTCCGGCCGCTGGGGCTCCGGCCGCTTCGGCTCCGGCCGCTTCGGCTCCGGCTGCCGGGGCTCCGGCCTCGGCCGACGCCCCGGTGCCCGCCGCCGCCGCTCCGGCGCAGGCCCAGCAGGCCCCGGCGCAGCAGGCCGCTCCGGAGCAGCGGCAGGCCCAGGCTCCGGTGCCCGGCCAGGCCGCCGCCCCGGCGGCGGAGGCCGCGCCGGCCGCCGTCCCGGCCCCGACGCCCGCTGCCACGCCCACGCCCGCCGCGCCGGTCCCGCCGGTGCAGGCCGAGGCGCAGCACGTCCCGTTCCCGGCGGCCGCCCCGGCTCCGCCGGTCGCCGAGCAGCCGCAGGCCGGTGCCCCGGCCTGGCCGACGCCGGAGGCCGCGGCGCAGCAGCCCGCGCCGCAGCCGTACCCGGCGCCCGCCCCTGCTCCCGCGCCCGTCGCGCCCGCGCAGCCGCAGAACTTCGCGCAGCCGCCCGTCCAGCAGGTCCCGCCGCAGCACCCCCAGGACCCGTCGGCTTCCTGGGACCCGCAGGCCGCGTGGGCGGCCCAGCAGGCCCAGCAGGCCCAACAGCCGCAGCAGCCGCAGCACGCCGCCGCCCCGCAGCCCCCCGGCCCGGTGGACCCGCGCCAGGGCGGCTGGCCGCAGCCCGCCGCGTACCAGCAGCCGGTCCCGCCGCAGCCCGGCCCGCAGGCCCAGCCCGGCCCGCCGCTGCCGGGGCAGCCGCTGCCCGGCCAGCCGTGGCAGCAGCAGCCGCAGGCCCCGCAGCCCAGCGCGTTCCAGCAGGCCGCCGCCCCGCAGCAGACCGCGCACGGCGCGCCGCTGGGCTACACCGCCGCCGTCGAGCTGTCCTCGGACCGGCTGCTGCGCAGCCAGCCCAAGCAGCAGCGCCAGCAGCCGCGCTTCCAGTTCGGCGGCAAGGCCGCGGCGGCCGAGAAGGCCCGCAAGCTGGAGATCATCCGCACCCCGGTGCTGAGCTGCTACCGGATCGCCGTGATCAGCCTCAAGGGCGGCGTCGGCAAGACCACGACCACCACCGCGCTCGGCGCGACCCTGGCCAGCGAGCGCCAGGACAAGGTGATCGCGATCGACGCCAACCCGGACGCCGGCACCCTGGGCCGCCGGGTGAAGCGCCAGACCGGCGCGACCATCCGCGACCTGGTGACGGCCATCCCGCACCTGCGCAGCTACATGGACATCCGTCAGTTCACCTCGCAGGACCTGAACTCGGGCCTGGAGATCCTGGCGAACGACGTCGACCCGGCGGTCTCGACCACCTTCAACGACTCGGACTACCGCCAGGTGATCGACGTGCTGGGCCGCCAGTACCCGATCATCCTGACCGACTCCGGCACCGGCCTGCTGTACAGCGCGATGCGCGGAGTGCTGGACCTGGCCGACCAGCTGATCATCGTCTCCACCCCCAGCGTGGACGGCGCCTCCAGCGCCTCGACCACCCTGGACTGGCTCTCCGCGCACGGCTACGCGGACCTGGTCCAGCGCAGCATCACGGTGGTCTCCGGGGTGCGCGAGACCAGCAAGATGATCAAGGTCGAGGACATCGTCGCGCACTTCCAGACCCGCTGCCGCGGCGTGATCGTGGTGCCGTTCGACGAGAGCCTGGCGGCCGGCGCCGAGGTCAACCTCGACATGATGCGGCCCAAGGTCCGGGAGGCCTACTTCGAGCTGGCCACCCTGGTCGGCGAGGACATCATCCGGGCCCACCAGGCCGCCGCCGCCCAGCAGGCCGGCTGGCAGCAGCAGGCCCAGGCCGGCTACCCGCAGCCGGGCGGCCCCCAGCCGTACGCCGACCCGCAGCAGCAGGCCCAGCCGTACCCGCAGCAGGCCGGCCAGCCCGCCCCCGGGGCGCCGTGGGCCCCGCAGCCCGGCCAGGCCCCGCCGCCCCCGCCCGGGTACGGCTACCCGCAGCAGCCCGCCCCCGGGGCGCCCTGGCCGCAGCAGCCGGGGCCGGGCTACGGCTACCCGCCGCCCCCGCCCCAGCAGTGACAGCGACGGAAGGGGCCCACCGACCTGGTGTCGGTGGGCCCCTTCCGTCGTTCTGCGACGCCTCGGACGCTGTCGCTCGGATGCCGTCGCTCAGATGCCGTCGGTCAGCTCGCGGGCCCGCTTGACGTCGTCGGCCATCCGGTCCAGCAGCGCGTCGATGGAGTCGAACTTCTCCATCCCGCGCAGGTAGGCCAGGAAGTCCACGGCCACGTGCAGCCCGTACAGGTCCAGGCCGACCCGGTCGATGGCGTAGGCCTCCACGGTGCGGGTGGTGCCGTCGAAGGTCGGGTTGGTGCCGACCGAGATCGCCGCCGGCATCCGCTCGCCGTCGGCGGTCAGCCAGCCCGCGTACACGCCGTCCGCCGGGATCGCGCTGTGCGGCACGGTGTCGACGTTGGCGGTCGGGTAGCCCAGGTCGCGGCCGCGCTGCGCGCCGCGCACCACCACGCCCTCCACCCGGTGCGGACGGCCCAGCACCTCGTTGGCGCCGGCCATGTCCCCGGTCTCCACCAGCCGGCGGGTCAGGCTGGAGGAGAACGGCTCGCCGTCCCCGGCCGTGCCGCACACCTGGAGGTCGACCACCTCAACCTCGAAGTCGTCCGCCCGGCCCAGTTCGCCGAGCAGCTCGACGTTCCCGGCCGCCCGGTGCCCGAAGCGGAAGTTGGGGCCCTCGATGACGACCCGCGCGTGCAGCGCGTCCACCAGTACCTGCCGGACGAAGGTCTCCGGGGACTCCTGGGAGAACTCGGTGGTGAACGGCAGCACCAGCACCGCGTCCACGCCCAGCTCCGCGATCAGCTCGGCACGGCGCGGGTGCGGCGCGAGCAGCGGCGGGTGGCTGCCCGGGCGGATGACCTCGCGCGGGTGCGGGTCGAAGGTCACCACGACCGCCGGGACGCCCAGTTCGCGGGCCCGCTCGACCGCCCGCCCGATGATCAGCTGATGTCCTCGGTGCACCCCGTCGAACGAGCCGATGGTGACGACGCTGCGTCCCCAGTCCCCGGGGATCTCCTCCAGGCCACGCCAGCGCTGCACCTGACCGCTCCTTGTTCCGTACGGCGCGTACCCTCTGTACGCTCAAACGCTCAAAACCCGAACCCCTATAGCGTGCCATGCGCCTGCCCCGGCTCAGGCACCGGAATACGGGTTGAGCCCGCCGAGGGCCCCGCGGCCCGCCCGGAGACGGCCCGCTCGGCCTCCGCGGCGGCGTACTGCGGGTCCCGTCCGGCCGCCGCCAGGGCCCGCATCCGGGCCAGCCGGGGGCCGTCCGGGGCGGTCGGCGCGGCCCCGGACGGCCACCGGGCGAGCAGCCGGGCGAAGGCCGCCGACCGCCCGGCGCAGCGCACCAGCAGCTCGTCCGCGCCCGGCAGCCCGGTGCCGGCCCGGGCCAGCACCGCCCGGGCCCGGGCCGGGTTCTCGGCCGCGCAGTGCTCGGCGAGCCGCTCCACGGCGACGGTCAGCACCGCCGGGTCGGTCTCGGCGGTGAGCAGGGTGTCCAGCAGCTCGCAGCGCAGCGCGTCCGCCGCCGGGTCGGCCACCGGGACGGACAGCACCTCGGCGAACGGCCGCCGGACGGCCGCGCTGCGGGCCGCCAGCGCGGCGCCGATCAGCACCCGCAGCTCCAGCCGGTCGGCCGGGCCGGCGGCGGCTCGCGCCAGCCGGCGGCCGAGGTAGTCGACGGCGACCGGGCCGGCCAGCCGCGGGTTCCCGCGCAGCAGCCCGGCGGCCAGCTCGGCGCCCCGCCGCACGGCCGCCGGGGCGGTGGCGTCGGCGAGCACCCGCAGCGTCTCGGCGGGCGCCGCACCGGGGGCGGCCGAGCAGTCGGCGAAGGCCGCCAGGACGGGTTCCGGGTCGCTCTCCAGGGCCGGGGCGAGCGCCCGCGGGGTGAGGAAGGCGTCGCCGCCGGCCCGCAGCAGGGCGAGCGCGGCCGGCAGGTGCTCGGCCCGGGTCGCCGGATCGCCGACCAGCAGCGCCAGCGCGGCCCCGTGCAGACCGGGCTCGTCCTCGCGGGCGAGCAGGGTCAGCGCGGTGTACCGCAGCAGCTCGACGCCGGCCCCGGAGGCGTACGGGGCGGTCCGCAGCGCGTGCACGGCCGCCGCGACGTGCCGTTCGGGCCGCCGGTCGTGGCTCCAGCGGTCCACCGCGCGGCAGAGCGCGGACGGCTCCTCGGCGGCGAGCACGGTGAGCAGCGCGTCCGCCCGCGGGTGCGCGGCGGCGGCCAGCGCGTCGGCCAACTCGTCCAGGGCGAGCCGCCGGTGGGCGTACAGCAGGTCGTGGGCGAGGTCGGCGACGGTGCGCCCCGGGCGGCCCGGCAGGCCGCGCGGGTCCTCGAACCAGGCACAGAGCAGCGGGAACACCCCGACCGGGTCGGCGCGCAGCCGCTGGGCCACCACGGCGAGGAAGCGCTGCCCGGGGCCGTCGGCGGCCACCAGGCCGCGCAGCAGGGCGAGTTCGGCCTCGACGGGCAGGCCGAGGCCGGTCCAGAAGGCCGGCCCGAAGCGGCCGAGCCCGGCCGCCGGGAGCGCCACCGCGCCCGTCCCGCCCGCCCGTTCGGCGATCCGGGCCGCCATCTGGTCGAGCAGTGCCCGGTGTTCGGCCGGGTCCGGGCCTGCGGCCAGGCCCTCGGCGAGCAACCGGGCCGCCCACCAGGCGGGTTCGCTGCCCGGCGGGCGCAGGTCCAGGGCGCGCCAGATCCGGTGCAGCCACGGGTCCAGGGCGCCGGCGCCCCAGGTCTCGGCCACCCGGCGCAGTGCGGCGGCGACCGGGCCGATCCGGTGCCGGGGGACGGCGTCCGCCCCGGCGGCCGTCTCCGCCGTCTCCGCCGCCGGGTGGCCGCCGGGCTCCGCCGGCTCGTCGGCGGGCCACGGCGGGGTGTCCTCGGCCTCGCCGAGCAGCAGCCGCAGCGCCGCGTCCAGGTCCAGGTGCCGGCCCTGCAGCCAGTCCGCGAACTCCCCGTGCGCGAAGCGGAACCCGGGCCCGGCCGGGACGAACAGGCCCTCGGCGAGCACCGCCGTGGCCCAGCCGCCCTCGACCGGGAACAGCTCCTCGAAGGCGGCCCGGTCCAGCCCGCCGCCCGACCGGCCGCCGAGCATCCGCCGGGCCGCCTCGTGCACCCGCCCGGCCACCGCCGCCGCGAGCCGGCGCACCCGCCGGTGCCGCGGCCCGGCCGGCCGCACCGCGCCCCGGCGGTGGGCGCCCGGGCGGCGCGGCCGGCCGTCCTCGGCCAGCCGCTGGGCCACCCGCAGGCAGCGCAGGTCCAGGAAGGCGTCGAACAGCTCGCCGCGGCGCACCGGCCCGTCGCGCAGCCCCTGGGCCCACAGCTCCCCGGCCAGCCGGACGGCCAGCGGGTGCCCGCCGTCCCCGGCGGCGGCCGGGTGGCCCGGCGGCAGCCCGTACCGGCGGCGCACCCGCTCGGCCGCCTCGGGGGGCAGCGGGCCGAGCCGCTGCCCGGCCAGGCTCGGCCCGTCCGGGCCGCGGCCGTCCATCCGTACGGTGGGGGCGCTGCCCAGGTCGCCGTCCGGGTGCGGTTCGGCGGTACGGCGGGGGCCGGGCGTGCCGATCCCCCAGGTCTCGGCCGCGAGCCGCTCCCAGAGCTCCTCGCCGCAGGCGGTGACCAGCCGGGCGCCGCAGCCGGTCAGCCATTGGCCGGCGCCGCGCAGCCAGCGCGCGTCCACCGCCAGCGGGGCCTCCTCGGGGCCGTCCAGGACCACCAGCAGGGGCCGGCCCGCCGCCGCGCACAGCGCCGCCACCGGCTCCGGCGCGGGCGCCGGGGTGCCGAGTCCGGCCGCGGCGGCGGCCAGCGCCCGCTCCAGCGGCTCGGCGAGCGAGCGGTCCCCGGCCCGCAGGTCGGCGCCGCGCAGCCAGAGGGTGGGCAGCGGGTGGGCGCCGCCGTGCCGGCGGGCGGCCAGCGCGGCCAGTTCGGTGGTGCGTCCGCTGCCGGGGGCGCCGACCAGCGCGGTGACGGTCGCGGCCGGCTCGTCCCCGGCGAGGCCGTCCGGCCGGTCCACCCGGTCGGCGGCCAGGTCGGCCACCCGGGCCGGCCCGGCACCGGCGGCCGTCACCTGGGCGGCGGTCAGCCGCAGCACCCCGGCCAGGTTGAGCGCCGGGCCGTAGCCGGGCACCGCCGCCGCGTTGCTCGCCAGCAGCCCGGCCAGCACCCCGGCGGCCGCCGTCCCGTCCCCGGGGCCCGCTCCCACCGCCACGGCCGGCAGCGCCCCGCCGTGCCGGGGGTCGCGCAGGGCGGGCGCGGCCAGCGCGACCACCGCCCCGCTGCGGGCGTCCAGCACCGGCGAGCCGGCCGGCACCGCGACCCCGCCGACCACCGGCACGTCCAGCAGCAGCACCCCGCCCAGCCGGTGCCCGCCGTACGCCGCGCCGGTGACCCCGAGCAGCCCGCAGCGCAGCGCGACCACCCGGCCGTCCTCCCCCGCCAGCGCGGGCAGCAGCACCTCGTGCCCGGCCGCGACGGCGGCCAGCGGCAGCGGCGGCACCGGCAGCCCGCCGACCGCCTCGGTGCGCAGCAGGGCGAGCCCGTGCCCGGGCAGCGGCAGCACGGTGTCCGGGCCGAGCACCCTGGTCTGCCCGCCGGGGGTGTGCAGGACGACCCGGTCCAGTCCGGCCACGCTCTCGTGTGCCGTCAGCACGCCCCCCTGCGGGTCGGCGACGAACCCTAAGCCGTGCAGCCGCCCGTTGAGGTCGCGGATCCGCAGCAGGTACCGCCCCGGATCGCCCTCCAGAAACCCCGGCATCCCATGCCCCCTCGACCGTCGCTCGCCCGCCGCCCGGAGCCTGCCCGCGCGGGAGGCGGTCCGACCGCGCCCGCGCCGCTCACCACGGGCGTTCACTCCGCGCGCTCCCTCGTGCGGGTGAAAGGGGGTCCGGGAACGGGGAAGCCCCCGTCGGGACGATTCCCGACGGGGGCTCCGAACAGCGGGGGCGTCAGCCGACGAAGACCGCGACCGGCTTCGCCTGCCCGCCCTTCTCCTCGACCAGCGCGAGGAAGCGCCCGTCCGGCCCGAACACCGCGATCGGCCCGTCCACGCCCATCCCGGGCGCCTTCAGCCGGGCGCCGTGCGACAGCTTCTCCGCCGAGGCCTCGTCCAGGTCCCAGCGCGGGAAGGCGGCCGCCGCGGCCTCGCCGATCGGCAGCACCTCGAGACCCTTGGCGGACTCGCCGGTGACGTCGGCCTCCAGCTGCTCCAGGGTGCGCGCCGACTCCACCCCGTACGGCCCGACCCTGGTGCGCCGCAGCGCGGTCAGGTGCCCGCCGACGCCCAGCCCGGCGCCCAGGTCCCGGGCCAGCGCCCGGATGTAGGTGCCGGAGGAGCACTCGACGGTGACGTCCAGGTCGATCACCGGCGTGCCGTCCTCGGCGACCGCCGCGCGCTGCCCGTGCACGGTGAAGGAGTGGATCGTGGTCGGCCGGGCCGCGAGCTCGAACTCCTCGCCCTCGCGCACCCGCGCGTACGAGCGCTTGCCGTCGATCTTGATCGCGCTGACCTTGGACGGCACCTGCATGATCTCGCCGGTGAGCGCCGCGATCCCGGCGTCGATCGCCTCCCGGGTGACGGCGTCGGCCGGGGCCGAGGCGGTGACCTCGCCCTCGCGGTCGTCGGTGACGGTGGTCTGGCCGAGCCGGATGGTCGCCTCGTAGGTCTTGGCGGTGAGCATCAGGTGGCCGAGCAGCCGGGTGGCCCGCTCGACGCCGATCACCAGGACGCCGGTGGCCATCGGGTCCAGGGTGCCGGCGTGCCCGACCTTCCGGGTCCCGGCCAGCCACCGCAGCTTGGCGACGACCCCGTGCGACGTGATGCCCTCAGGCTTGTCGACGATCACCAGGCCGTCCGGGCCGGTGCCTTTGCGCTTCATCGGGTTCTTTCTCTCAACAACAACAGCAGAGATGATCAACGTACCGGTCGCAGGGCGCCCCGGAACCGCTCGACCACCGCGGCCACGTCCTGCCGGACGCTGAATCCGGCCGCGAAGACGTGCCCCCCGCCGCCCAGTTCGGCACAGGCCGCGGCGACGTCCACCGCGCCCTTGGAACGCGAGGAGCCGCGCAGCGTGCCGTCCGGGTCCTGCTTGAGCACCAGCGCCACCTCGGCCTCGGCCGGGCGGCGCAGGATGTCGATCAGCCCCTCGATCTCCTCGACCGTGACGCTGAACAGCGCGAGGTCCTGGTACGGCACCCAGGTCCACACCAGGCCCAGCCCGTCCGCCGCCTCCGGCTCGTAGACGGCCCGGTCGAGCGCGCCCGCGAGCACCTTGAGGTAGCCGAAGGAGGAGGTGTCCCACAGCTGCCGGGCGATCAGGTCGTGCCGGATGCCGGTGGCCAGCAGCCGGGCGGCCAGCTCGTGGGTGGCGGGCGTGGTGGCCCGGTACTTGAACGAACCGGTGTCGGTGGCGACACCGGTGTAGAGGCAGGTGGCCAGCTCCTGGTCCAGCTCCACGCCGAGCCGGCGCAGCAGTTCGTCGACCAGCACGGCGGTGGCCGGCGCGGTCGGGTCGATCAGCTGGTGGGTGCCGAAGCCCGGGTTGGAGGCGTGGTGGTCGAGCACCACCAGGACGGGCGCGGCGAAGGCCTTGGCGTGCAGCAGGCCGAGCCTGCTCTCCGCGGCCACGTCGAAGCAGAGCACCAGTTCCGGCACGTCCGGCACCTCGACGGCCGGCACGATCAGCTCCTGGCCGGGCAGGAAGGCCAGCGACTCGGGCACGACCTGCGGGTCGTCGCCGAAGGAGACCCGCACCTGCTTGCCGAGCGCCCGCAGCGCCAGCGCCGCCGCCAGCGAGGAGCCCAGCGCGTCGCCGTCCGGGCAGATGTGGCAGATCAGGTCGATCGAACGGGCCCGCCCGATCTCCGCCACCACCTGCTGCCAGAGCAGCTCGAACCCGCTCTCCTCGGCGCGCGGGCCCGGAAGCGCCACGGGGGCGTCCTCCACCGTGCTGGTGGAGGACGCCCCCGTGGTCGATCCGGCTCGCGAGGCGGCCTGCGCCGGCTCACCCGCCATGACTACTCGTCCTCGTCGTCACGCTCGGCCGCCGGAACCCGGTACGGGTCCGCCTCGCCGGCGTAGCTCGCCCCCGCGGCCCGGGTGCGCACGGCGGCGTCCGAGTTGCGGGCCCGGTCGAGCAGGTCGTCGATGTTCCGGGCGTTGTCCGGCAGCGCGTCCGCGACGAAGGTCAGCGTCGGGGTGAAGCGCACCCCGATCTTGCCGACCTCGGAGCGGATCACGCCCTTGGCGCTCTCCAGCGCGGCCGCGGTGGCCTCGCGCTCGGTCTCGTCACCGAAGACGGTGTAGAAGACGGTGGCCTCGCGCAGGTCCCCGGTCACCCGGGTGTCGGTGATGGTCACGAACCCCAGTCGGGGGTCCTTGATCCGCCGCTCCAGGGTCTGGGCGACGACCACCTGGATGCGGTCGGCGAGCTTGCGCGCCCTAGCGGTGTCGGTCACGTTGCCTCCTCGTGCAATGGGCCCGGTACCCGGGAGAACTGCGCACCCGTCGGGGCCCACGCCCCAAAGTACCGGCCCGCGCCCGGCCTTGCGGGCGCTCTCGGTCCTGATCCGTGTGAGAACGGCGACTTCCGTCGGCCGGCTCCACGGTCCTCATTCGTCGTCGTCGTTGTGGTACCGCCTCCTCGCGGAGAGGAGCTGTACCTCGGGGCGGCCGGCGACCAACCGCTCACAGCTGTCCAGGACCTCGGTGACGTACCCGGCTTCGCCGGAGACCACCGCGAGGCCGATCTCGGCCCGGCGGTGCAGGTCCTGGTTCCCGGTCTCGGCAGCGCACACGCTGTACTTGCGCTGCAGTTCGGCCACGATGGGCCGCACGATCGAACGCTTCTCCTTGAGCGAGTGGACGTCGCCCAGCAGCAGGTCGAAGGTGAGTGTTCCCACGAACATGTATGACAGGTCTCGCCGACCTGGAAGGCCTCGGGGAGCAGCCCGGAAACGGGCTGGCGCCACTGTGTGACTACCCCGGACCCTACACAGCGAGACCGGGGCCGGTCGACGGAAATACCACCCGTCGACCGGCCCCGGCTGACACCGACTAGGCGCGCGGCTTCTCGCGCATCTCGTAGGTCTCGATGATGTCCTCGACCTTGATGTCGTTGAACGACCCCAGGGTGACACCGGCCTCGAAGCCCTCGCGGACCTCGGTCGCGTCGTCCTTGAAGCGGCGCAGACCCTCGATGGTGAGGCTCTCCGCCACGACCTTGCCGTCGCGGATGAGGCGGGCCTTGGCGTTGCGGCGGATGATGCCGTCGCGGACCAGGACACCGGCGATGTTGCCGAACTTGGAGGAGCGGAAGACCTCGCGGATCTCCGCGGCGCCGAGGCGCACCTCCTCGTACTCCGGCTTGAGCATGCCCTTGAGGGCGTTCTCGATCTCCTCGATCGCCTGGTAGATGACCGAGTAGTACCGGACGTCCACGCCTTCCTTGTCGGCCGCGGCGCGCGCACGGCCTTCGGCCCGCACGTTGAAGCCGATGATGATGGCGTCCGAGCCCATCGCCAGGTCCACGTCGGACTCGGTGATGGCACCCACACCGCGGTGCAGGACCCGGAGCTCGACCTCCTCGCCCACGTCCAGCTTGACGAGGGCGTCCTCGAGGGCCTCGACCGAACCGGAGACGTCACCCTTGATGATGAGGTTGAGCTGCTCGATGGAGCCGGCGGCGATGGCCTTGTCCAGGTCCTCCAGGGACACCCGGACCCGACGCTGCGCGAAGGCGGCGTTGCGGTCGCGGGCCGAGCGCTTCTCGGCGATCTGACGGGCGGTGCGGTCCTCGTCGACGACGATGAAGCTGTCGCCGGCGCGGGGCACCGAGGTCAGACCGAGCAGCAGCACCGGACGGGACGGGCCCGCCTCGGCGAGGTTGTTGCCGTTCTCGTCCAGCATGGCGCGGACGCGGCCGTAGGCGTCGCCCACGACGATCGAGTCACCGACGCGGAGGGTACCGCGCTGGACCAGGACGGTCGCCATGGCGCCGCGGCCCTTGTCCAGGTGGGCTTCGATCGCAATACCCTGCGCGTCCTGCTCGGGGTTGGCCCGCAGGTCCAGCGAGGCGTCCGCGGTCAGGACCACGGCCTCCAGCAGCTGGTCGATGTTCAGGCCCTGGCGCGCGGAGATGTCGACGAACATGGTGTCGCCGCCGTACTCCTCGGCCACCAGACCGAACTCGGTCAGCTGACCGCGGACCTTGGTCGGGTCGGCGCCCTCGACGTCGATCTTGTTGACGGCGACCACGATCGGCACACCCGCGGCCTTGGCGTGGTTCAGCGCCTCGACCGTCTGCGGCATGACACCGTCGTTGGCCGCGACCACCAGGATCGCGATGTCGGTGGACTTGGCACCACGGGCACGCATGGCGGAGAACGCCTCGTGACCCGGGGTGTCGAGGAAGGTGATCGGGCGCTCTTCGCCGTTCACCATCGTCGCCACCTGGTAGGCACCGATGTGCTGGGTGATGCCACCGGCCTCGCCGGCCACCACGTTGGACTTGCGGATCGCGTCCAGCAGGCGGGTCTTACCGTGGTCGACGTGACCCATGACGGTGACGACCGGCGGGCGCGGGGCCAGCTGGTCCTCGTCGCCCTCGTTGGCACCGAAGTCGATGTCGAACGACTCCAGCAGCTCGCGGTCCTCGTCGTCCCGGCTGACGATCTCCAGCTGGAAGCCCATCTCGTCCGCCAGCAGCTGCAGCGTGGCGTCGGAGACCGACTGGGTCGCGGTGACCATCTCACCGAGGTTGAACATGACGGAGACGAGCGCGGCCGGGTTGGCGTTGATCTTCTCCGCGAAGTCCATCAGCGAGGCGCCGCTCGACAGGCGAACGGTCTGGCCGTTGCCGCGAGGCAGCATCACACCGCCGACGGACGGGGCCTGCATGGCCTCGTACTCCTGGCGCTTCGCCCGCTTCGACTTGCGACCGCGAGCCGGGCGACCGCCCGGGCCACGACCGAAGGCACCCTGCGTGCCACCACGGGCACCCGGGCCACCGGGACGACCGCCGAAGCCGCCGGGACGGGGGCCGAAGCCGCCGCCACCACCGGGGGCGCCGCCACCCGGACGCGGACCGCCGAAGCCGCCGCCACCGGCCGGACGCGAGCCCGGACCGGCCGGACGACCCTGGAAGCCGGGACGGGCACCGCCGGCGCCGCCCGGACCACCCGGACGGCCACCGGGGCCACCGGGACCACGGCCACCGGGGCCCGGACGCGGGCCGGCCGGACGCTGCGGCATCATGCCCGGGTTCGGGCGCGGCATGCCGGACGGGGACGGCGCGCCGGGGCGCGGACCGGCCGGACGCGGCATGCCGTCGGGACGCGGAGCGCCACCCGGACGGGGGGCACCGGCACCCGGGGCACCCGGACGCGGAGCGCCACCGGGACGCGGCGCACCGGCACCCGGAGCGCCGGCGGGACGCGGACGGTCGCCACCGGGACGCGGCGCACCGGCACCCGGGGCACCGGCGGGACGCGGACGGTCGCCGCCCGGACGCGGACGGTCGCCACCCTGGGCACCACCCGGACGCGGAGCACCGCCCTGACCACCCTGACGGCGGTCGCCGGGGCGGCCCATGCCGGTGGCGCTACCCGAGGTGAACGGGTTGTTGCCCGGACGCGGACCGGCCGGACGCGGGCCCGGACGGGCACCGCCGGAGGCCTGGCCACCACTCGGGCGCGGGGCCTGGGCGGCGGGACGCGGGGCCTCGGCCGGAGCCGGCGAGGAGAACTCGGCCGCGGGCGCGGCCGGAGCCGCCGGAGCGGCGGGACGCGCGGCCGGGCGCGGGCCCGGAGTCGGCGCGCCCGGCTTCGGGGCACCCGCTCCGGCCGCGGGGGCCGCAGGGGCGGCGGCCGGCGCGGAAGGCGCGGCGGCAGCCGGGGTCGGACGGGGACCAGGGGTCGCGCTGGGGCGCGGACCCGGGGTCGGAGCGCCCGGCTTCGGGGCACCCGAGCCGGCCGCGGGGGAGGGCGCCGCGGGCTTCCGCGGGCCCGGCTTGGCAGCGGAACCACCACCGGTGGGGGCCACACCAAGCGCGTCAGTCAACTTGCGTACGACCGGCGCCTCGATCGTCGAGGACGCCGAACGGACGAACTCGCCGAGCTCGGTGAGCTTGGCCATGACGGCCTTGCTCTCCAAGCCAAGCTCCTTGGCGAGTTCATAAACCCGGACCTTAGCCACTTCACTCCTGTCTATGAGTCCGGGGGTCTCGTCCGCCGGACTGTCGCTACTTCATGGGCGTACCCATCGCGTACTCATCGCGTACTCATCGAGAGCTCATCGCAATCTCGACCTACTTCCACATCGCGAGGTACCTGACTGGTGGCACGGCGCGCGGCTGCCCGAGCGCTGTGCTTGTTGCGGTGGTTCTCCGCCGCGCGAGCGGCGAGTGTCGCGGGAGGCCGCCCGGCTAGGGGGCTCCGCCCACCAGCTCCCCGATGAACCCGCGGAGCCGCTCGGTGTCGAGCGCGCCCTGGAGCCGGAAGGCCCGGGGGAACGCCCGACGGCGGACCGCGAGGTCGAGGCAGGCCGGATCGGGGTGCAGGTGAGCTCCCCGGCCCGGGAGTGCGCCGCGGGGATCAGGGACGCACTCGCCCTCGACCGCCGTGACACGCAACAGCTGGTGCTTGGCCGCTCGCTTGCGGCAGCCCACGCAGGTGCGTTCCGGGCGTGCTCGGACATGCGTCCGGCCAGACGAAGGCAAGTCTACCCCTCCGAAGCGACATGGCGCCGCCCCGCCGATCCCGGAGGACCGGCAGGGGCGCACACGACAACGATGATTACCGGGCCTGCGATTCCTCGGCGGGGACCTCGGTGTCCGGCCGGATGTCGATCCGCCACCCGGTCAGGCGCGCGGCCAGGCGGGCGTTCTGCCCCTCCTTGCCGATCGCCAGCGACAGCTGGTAGTCCGGCACGATCACCCGGGCGGAACGCTGGGCGGCGTCCACGATCTCCACGCTGGTCACCCGTGCGGGCGACAGGGCGGCGGCCACCATCTCCCGGGGGTCCTCGGACCAGTCGACGATGTCGATCTTCTCGCCGTGCAGCTCGCCCATCACGGCGCGCACCCGGGAGCCCATCGGGCCGATGCAGGCGCCCTTGGCGTTCAGGCCCTGGCGGCGCGACCAGACCGCGATCTTGGTCCGGTGGCCGGCCTCACGGGCGATCGCCGCGATCTCCACGCTGCCGTCCGCGATCTCCGGGACCTCCAGCGCGAACAGCTTCTTCACCAGGCTGGGGTGGGTGCGCGACAGCGTCACCGAGGCCCCGCGCACGCCGCGGCGCACGGCCACCACGTAGCACTTCAGGCGGGTGCCGTGCCGGTAGTCCTCGCCCGGGACCTGCTCCTGCGGCGGCAGGATGGCCTCCAGCTTGCCGATGTCGACCAGCACGTTCTTCGGGTCGTTGCCCTGCTGGACGACACCGGTGACGATGTCGCCCTCCTTGCCCGCGTACTCACCGAAGGTCTGGTCGTCCGCGGCGTCGCGCAGACGCTGCATCATCACCTGGATGCCGATGCTGGACGCGATCCGGCCGAAGCCGCTCGGGGTGTCGTCGAACTCCTTCGGCTCGACGCCCTCGTCCAGCTCCGCCGGGTCCTCCATCGCCCACACGGTGACGTGGCCGCTCTTGCGGTCCAGGTTCACCCGGGCCCGCCGGCGCGAGCCCTCGGTGCGGTGGTACGCGGTGAGGAGGGCGGACTCGATGGACTCGACCAGCAGGTCGAAGGGGATGTTCTTCTCGTTGACCAGCGTGCGCAGGGCACTCATGTCGATGTCCACGGCTACGCCTCCTCGTCTTTCGTCACGTTCGTCATGGTCGTACGGCACCGGGGGTTCACTCGGCGCCGTCCTCCCCCTCGTCGAAGTCCGCGGCCTCGTCCAGGAGCTCGTCGTCCTTGCGGTTGAACTCGACCTGGACGCGCGCCCGGGCCACCTCCGCGTACGCCAGACGGCGCTCCTTCGGACGGCCGCGTCCCTTCACCGGCTGCACCTCGACCAGTGCGCCGTCCTCGTCGGCCTCCAGCACCCGGGCGACGATCTCCCCGCCGTCCTCCAGGTGGATCTTGGCCAGCCGACCCTCGGCGCGCTGCCAGTGCCGGGGCAGGACCAGCGGACGCTCCGCACCCGGCGAGCCGACCTCCAGCAGGTACGCGTCGTCCCCCATCAGGTCCGACTCGTCCAGGGCCTCACCGACCACCCGGCTGAACTCGGCGATGGCGTCCATGTCCACGCCGCCGTCGGTGTCGACGTCGATCTGCACCTGCCGACGGCTGCCCGCCCGGGTGACCCTGACGTCCTCCAGATCCAGTCCGGCCTGCTCGGCCAGCGGCTCCAGCAACGCTCGCAGCCGGTCGGTGTGGGTGGTGCTCATCCGGGTGGACTCCTCGGCCGCGTCTGCTGTTGTCAGAAGGTCGCCCCGCGCCCCCGGTGTGCCACACCGGGTCACGGCAGCTCGGCCCAAAGCCTATCCGGTCAAGCCCCCAACCACCGATTCCGGACCTCCGCCGACCACGCCCACGCCACCCACTGCGAGCAAGCTCACACCCGGCACGGCATCCCCGAACCGCACCCGGGAACGTGGGGATTCTGTAATCATTCACGCCAACGAGGGCAGGCGGGGAGGCCGTCCTCCCGTACCCGCCCGGAGTGATCCCGATGCAGCCGCCCAGCCGACGGACCTTCCTGGCCCTCGGACTGCTCACCACCCTCACCGCCTGCACCGCCGACCCCCACGGCGCCCACCCGGCCGGCCCCACCCCACCCCGCGACCTCGACACCCCGGCCCGCCTGCGCGCGATCGCCGACACCGACCTCCTGCTCGGCGCCTACGACAGCCTGCTCACCGCCCCGGGCGCCCAGACCGCCCTGCTCCAACCGCTGCGCGACGACACCGCCCGGCACCGCGCCGCCCTCGCCCAGGGCCTGCCGAGCGCGAGCCCCTCCCCCACCGGCACCCCGTCCCGCGCCCTCCCCACCCTCCCCGAGCTGGCCCTCATCGAGCACCGGACCGCCGAGTCCCACCTCCAGGGCCTCGACGAGGTCAGCCCGCCCCTCGCCCGCCTGCTCGCCTCCGTCTCCGCCGGCAACGCCCTGCACGCCGCGGCCCTCGGCGACCAGACCCCCGTCAAAACCCCCGACGGCACCACCACCGCCAGCAGCACCACCACCGAACGCGCCGCCGACGCCAACGCCGCCGTCCCCGCCCTCCAAGCCGCCCTCAGCGCCGAACACGCCGCCGTCTACGGCTACGGCGTGGTCGGCGCCCACCTCCCCGACGACCCCCAGCGCACCGCCGCCCGCACCACCCACGCCGCCCACCAGGCCCAACGCGACGCCTGGCAACGCCTCCTCACCTCCGTCACCGCCGCCCCCACCCCCGCCGCCGCCGGCTACCAGCTCCCCTTCCCCGTCACCTCCCCCACCGACGCCGCCAAACTCGCCGTCCACCTGGAAACCCGCCTGACCACCACCTACGCCGACCTGCTCCTCACCCTCCCCACCCCCTACCGCCCCTTCGCCGCCACCGCCCTCCGCGAAGCCACCCTCCGCGCCCACACCTGGGGCGCCCCCGCCCCCACCCTCCCGGGCATCCCCACCTGACACCCCCTTCAGCGGGCGCGCCGGGCGAAAGCCCGCGCGCCCGCAACACCCCCACCCCCCTCAGCCCCCACCTCCCGCACCAGGGCCACCTCCCCCACCCCCACCCACCCGCCCCTCCCCTCTGGCGAGAGGGACGCGCCGCGGGCGGGGGTGGCGTAGGGGGTGGCCGCGGAGAGGGGCGTGACGGGTGATTTTCAGACTGCCAACGGTCTGAACGCCCCACCTCCAGGGTTGGCAGTCTGAAAATCATCCAGCCCCCGGAGCGGCCACCCCCGGAGCCACCCCCGCCACCCACCCTCCCGAGAGCCCAACCCCCACCCCAAACCCCCACAATGGACCCATGTCGGGAGCCGAACCCACCATCACCGTCCCCACCTGGCTGACGCACAGCGTCACCGCCACCCAAGGCGAAGCCGCCCACCCCTGGCTCGCCACCCTCCCCGCCAGGACCGCCGCCCACCTGGCCGCCTGGAACCTCACCCTGGAACGGGTCCTCGACCCCGGCGGCAGCCTCAGCCTCGTCGCGTACGTCCACCGCGACGACCTCTCCCCCGCCGTCCTCAAGGTCGGCTTCCCCACCCCCGAGACCGTCCACGAGCACACCGCCCTGGCCCACTGGGCCGGTCGCGGAGCCGTCCTCCTGCTCGACTCCGCCCCCGCCGAGGGCGTCCTGCTGCTCGAACGCCTCCACGGCGGGATCCCGCTGCGCTCCCTCGCCGAGCCCAAGGCCATGCTGGAGGCCACCAGCCTGCTGCACCGCCTCTGGACGGAGCTCCCCGAGGGCCACCCGTTCCCCGGGCTCTCCCAGCGGGTCGACGCCGCCGCCCGTCTCGCGGAACTCCCCCACCCCGTCGCCGCCGAGGCGCGGCCGCTGATCGCCGAGGCGCTGGACACCGCCCGGGACCTGGCCGGCTCCGCCGACGAGTCCTTCCTCCTGCACGGCGACTTCCACCACGGCAACGTCCTGGCCGCCGACCGCGCCCCCTGGCTGGCCGTCGACCCGCGCCCGCTGGCCGGCGAACGCGCCTACGACCTGGCCCGGCTGGCGCTGGACCGCGCCGACACCCTGTTCGGTTCCCCCGGCGCCCCCGCCGCCGTCCGCCGCCGCCTGGGCCGGCTCTCCGAAGCCCTCGAGGTCGACCAGGACCGCCTCCGCGGCTGGACCCTCTTCCGCGCCGTCGACCTCGCGCTCCGCGCCCTCACCGCGGACCGCCGCGAGGACGCCGAGCTCTACCTCGAGTTCGCCGACACCCTCTGACCCACCGGCCCCGCCAACTCCCCCCGCCCCGACGGCAGTTACCCCCCGGCCCCCCGCAGGGGCAACGGCGCCCCCATCACCGCGTACAGCCGGTCCGTCGCCGGGAACCGCACCGCCCGCGCCAGGTCCCGGTACCCCAGCGCCCGGTAGAGCCGCCGCGCCGGCGTCTCCGCGTCGATCGCCGAGAGGATGCTCCGCTCCAGCCCCGACCCCTCGCACAGCGTCCGGATGATCCGCGAGCCGACCCCCTGCCCCTGGAACTCCGGCAGCACGTGCAGTTCGGTGACGGCGAAGACCCCGTCCAGCCAGTCCCCGTACCCGCGGGCGGCCAGGTAGGGCTCGATCACCGTGCTCCACCAGTGCTCCCGCTGGTTGGGCATCCCGTACCCGAACCCGACCAGCCGCCCCCCGCTCATCGCCCCGAGCGCGATCACCCCCGGCTGCTGGGCGTGCCGCCCCACGATGTGCAGCCGTACCGCGACCTCCTCGGGCGTCAGCCCGAACGCCACCGCCTGGACCTCCAGCGCCTGTGGCGCCCAGTCCGCGAGGTCGATGGCCCCGATCGTCACCCCGGTCAGCTGATCCATGCTCCGGACGTTACTACCAGCGGCCCCGCGGCGCGGCCGAAGATCCCAACAGCGCCCCGCGCGGCCCGAACGGGCCGCTCAGAACAGCACGCTCATGAACGCCCCGACCTCCTGGAACCCCACCCGCCGGTACGCGGCCCGGGCCCGCAGGTTGAAGTCGTTGACGTACAGCGACACCACCGGCGCCACCTCCCGCAACGCGACCTCCAGGACCGCCGCCATCCCCGTCTCGGAGAGCCCCCGCCCCCGGTGCTCCGGAGCGACCCAGACCCCCTGGATCTGGCAGGCCCCCTCCGTCACCGCCCCGATCTCCGCCTTGAAGACGACCTGCCCGTCCTCGCCGAACCGCGCGAACGACCGTCCGGTGGACACGAGTTCGGCCACCCGGGCCTGGTAGAGGAGCCCTCCGTCCCCCGCCAGCGGCGACACCCCCACCTCCTCGGTGAACATCGCCACGCAGGCCGGCATCAGGGTCTCGACCTCGTTGCGCCGCACCCTCCGCACCAGCGGATCCGGCGCGATCTCCGCCGACGGCACCGAGGTCGCCATCAGCGGCTGGTGCGCCCGTACGTCCCGGGGCGGGCCCCAACTGCGCTCCAGCAGTGCCCAGAAGGCCGCCGTGGCCGCCGCCGGCCCGACGATCGAGGAGCAGCGCCGCCCCTGGCGGCGGGCCCGTTCCGCGAACGCCGCGACCGCTTCCGGCCCGGCGTCGACCAGGACCAGGTTCGCCCCGGCGTAGCAGAGCGCGCCCAGCACGCCGTCCCCGTCGTACCAGCCCCACATCTCCCCGCCGAGCCGCCACGGGTCCAGCCCGACGGCCTCGACCCTGGTCGCGACGAAGGCGTTGGCCACCGGGTCGCGGTGGAGGATCTCCAGGGCCTCCGGCAGGTCCGGCGGCTCCAGCACGCGGGTGGTGGCCAGGGCCCGGGCGGCCTGGAAGGAGCTCGGGAGCATCACACCGCGATCGAGCATCGGGACAGCACCTCACTGAGACGACTCTGGCCGCACCCTACTCCGTGGCCCCACCCGGCTACGGCCGCGGGGCCGTCCGCGAACGGACGGCCCCGCTTCCGGAAAACACCGCGCGGACGCTCCCGCACGGTCAGGACAACCTACGGCTGTCGGAAACACGCTGCGCGGGGGCCGCTCCCCCCGCGGCCCCTCACTCCCCGGCGACCACGGTCGGCGCCCCCGCCTCGACACCCGCCGCCTGCATCTGCTCGGCGAGCTTGAGGGCCTCCTCGATCAGGGTCTCGACGATCTTCGACTCCGGAACGGTCTTGATGACCTCGCCCTTGACGAAGATCTGGCCCTTGCCGTTGCCGGAGGCGACCCCGAGGTCGGCCTCGCGGGCCTCGCCCGGGCCGTTCACGACGCAGCCCATGACGGCCACCCGCAGCGGCACCTCCATGCCCTCCAGCCCGGCGGTGACCTCCTCCGCGAGCTTGTAGACGTCCACCTGGGCGCGCCCGCAGGACGGGCAGGAGACGATCTCCAGGCCGCGCTCGCGCAGCCCGAGCGACTCCAGGATCTGGTTGCCGACCTTGATCTCCTCGGCCGGCGGGGCGGAGAGCGAGACCCGGATGGTGTCGCCGATGCCCTCGGCCAGCAGCGCGCCGAAGGCGACCGCCGACTTGATGGTGCCCTGGAAGGCCGGCCCGGCCTCGGTCACGCCGAGGTGCAGCGGGTAGTCGCACGCGGCGGCGAGCTGGCGGTAGGCGTTGATCATCACGACCGGGTCGTTGTGCTTGACCGAGATCTTGATGTCGCGGAAGTCGTGCTCCTCGAACAGCGAGCACTCCCACAGCGCCGACTCGACCAGCGCCTCCGGGGTGGCCCGGCCGTACTTCTCCAGCAGGCGCTTGTCCAGCGAACCGGCGTTGACGCCGATCCGGATCGGCACGCCCGCGTCCTTGGCGGCCTTGGCGATCTCGCCGACCTTGTCGTCGAACTGCTTGATGTTGCCCGGGTTCACGCGCACCGCGGCGCAGCCGGCGTCGATCGCGGCGAAGACGTACTTGGGCTGGAAGTGGATGTCCGCGATGACCGGGATCTGCGACTTCTTGGCGATGATCGGCAGCGCGTCGGCGTCGTCCTGCGTGGGGACGGCGACCCGGACGATCTGGCAGCCGGACGCGGTGAGCTGGGCGATCTGCTGCAGCGTGGCGTTGATGTCGGAGGTGACCGTGGTGGTCATCGACTGCACCGAGACCGGGGCGTCGCCGCCGACCGGCACGTTGCCGACCATGATCTGCCGGGAGTAGCGGCGCTTGGCCAGCGGCTTGAGCGGCAGGGACGGAATACCGAGCGAGATCGCGGTCATGTGCGCAGGGTTCCCCGGGGTTGAGGTGTGGTCGACCGCCCGGCCGTGACACGGCCGAGGCCGGGCGCGCTGACGATCGCGCACCCGGCCTCCACGGTACGGCACCGCAACGGCGCCCAGCACACCCGTGGTACCCGAACGCCCTAACTGATCTTCACCGGGTTCACCAGGTCGGCGACCATCACCAGGAGCGTGAAGCCGATGAAGATGCTGGCCACCACGTACGCCACCGGCATCAGCCTGGCGACGTCGAACGGGCCCGGGTCGGGCCGCCTGAACAGCTGTGCGAAGCGGCGCCGGACCGCCTCCCAGGCCGCGCCGGCGATGTGCCCGCCGTCCAGCGGGAGCAGCGGCAGCATGTTGAAGAGGAAGAGCGACAGGTTGATGCCGGCCAGCAGGTTCACGAAGAACGCGATCCGCTGGGTGGCGGGCAGGTCGAGCGAGAAGACCTCGCCGCTGACCCGGGCCGCGCCGACCATGCCGACCGGGGAGTCCGGGTCGCGCGGGGCGTCGCCGACGACGGCGTTCCACAGCCCGGGGATCTTGCCCGGCAGGGCGGCCAGCGACTTCACCCCGTTCTCGGCCATGTCGTACATCCGGTCCACCGACTGCCCGAAGCCGAGCTGGACGGTTTCGCTCTTCGGGGTGAACCCGAGGAACCCGGCCTGCACGGTCTGGCCCTTCAGCGGCACGCCCTTGCCGTCGTACTTCTGCACGTCGTTGACAGCGATGGTGGGCGTGAAGGTGAGCCGCTCGCCACCGCGCTCCACGACGATCGCCACCTGCTTGCCGGCCGACTTCCGGATGTCCGCCTGGAGCTGGTCGTAGTCGCGGATCCGGTCGCCGTCGAAGGAGAGCACCTTGTCGCCCTGGCGCAGCCCCACCTCGTTGGCCGGGGTCTTGGGCGCGTCGGCGGGGCAGGTGTCGGTGGGCTGGCCGGCCTTGACCACGCACTGGGCGACCGAGCCGATGGTCGGCACCGTCATCGAGACGCCGAAGCCCATCATGACGGTCAGGAAGAGCCCGAACGCCAGGACCAGGTTCATGAACGGCCCGGCGAACATCACGATCATGCGCTTCCACGGCTTGCGGGTGTAGAAGAGCCGGCTCTCGTCACCCTCCTGGAGCTCCTCGTAGGAGGCCTCGCGGGCGTCCTCGATCATGGTGCGCCAGGGCGAACTGCTGCGCTTGGTGATCCGGCCGTCCTCGCCCGGCGGGAACATCCCGATCATCCGGATGTACCCGCCGAACGGGATCGCCTTGATGCCGTACTCGGTCTCGCCCTTCCGGCGCGACCAGAGGGTCGGGCCGAAGCCGACCATGTACTGGGGCACCCGGATGCCGAACAGCTTGGCCGTGGAGAGGTGGCCGAGTTCGTGCCAGGCGATCGAGACGAGCAGCCCGATGACGAAGACCAGGATGCCGACCACCGTCAAAACCGTTGCCACCGCTGGTCCTCCGTCATGCCGCTCCGCTCATCGTCTCGTCCTACCGCAATCGGGGTCGTCGGTCGACCGTCAGCCGGCCGCCAGCTCGCGGGCCCGGGCGCGCGCCCAGTCCTCCGCGTGCAGGACGTCCTCGACCGTCAGGGAAGTTCCCGCCGCCGGAGCGCCGTCCCGCTGACCGTGCTCGGCCACGACCTTGGCAACAGTGTCCACGATTCCGGTGAAAGCGAGGCGGCCCTTCAGGAACGCCTCCACACACTCCTCGTTGGCCGCGTTGAACACCGCCGGGTTGGTACCGCCCAGGGTGCCCACCTCACGGGCCAGCTCGACCGCCGGGAAGGCCTCGTCGTCCAGCGGGAAGAACTCCCAGGTGGCGGCCCTGGTCCAGTCGCAGGCGGGGGCCGCGTCCGGCACCCGGTCCGGCCAGCCCAGGCCCAGCGCGATCGGCATCCGCATGTCCGGCGGGCTGGCCTGCGCCAGGGTCGAACCGTCGGTGAACTCCACCATCGAATGCACCACCGACTGCGGGTGGACCACGACCTCGATCCGGTCGAACGGCACGTCGTACAGCAGGTGCGCCTCGATCACCTCCAGGCCCTTGTTCACCAGGGTGGCCGAGTTGATCGTGACGACCGGGCCCATCGCCCAGGTCGGGTGCGCCAGCGCGTCCTGCGGGGTCACCCCGGCCAGCTGCTCACGGGTGCGGTTGCGGAACGGGCCGCCGCTCGCGGTGACCACCAGCTTGCGCACCTCGGCCCGGGTACCGCCGGCCAGCGCCTGGAACAGCGCCGCGTGCTCGGAGTCCACCGGCACGATCTGGCCCGGCTTCGCCACCGCCTTCACCAGCGGACCGCCGACGATCAGCGACTCCTTGTTGGCCAGCACCAGCACCCGGCCCGCCTTCAGCGCGGCCAGCGTCGGCCGCAGGCCGATCGACCCCGTGATGCCGTTCAGCACCGAGTGGCACTCCAGGGCGGCCAGCTCGGTCGCCGCGTCCGGGCCCGCCAGCACGGTCGGCAGCGCACCGCCCGCCGCCTTCGCGGCCAGCGCCTCGCGCAGCGCCGGAACGGCCGCCGGATCGGCCACCGCCACGGTGTGCACGCCCAGCCGCACCGCCTGCTCGGCCAGCAGCTCCACCCGACCGCCCGCCGCCGACAGGGCGACCACCCGGAAACGGTCCGGGTTGCGGAGCACCACGTCGATGGCCTGGGTACCGATCGACCCGGTGGAACCCAGGATCACCAGCTCCCGGGGGCCGGAGGGGTCCGCCACGGTGGGCGTGAAACGCAGCTGCGGGTGGGCGAGCGAAGTCATGCGCCCATTGTGTCCTGTTCGCGGCACTCCCCAGGACGACTTCCGACCCTTCGGACTACCGTCGGACCATGCGTACCGTCATCGCCGGGGGCCACGGACAGATCGCGCTCCACCTGGAACGGCTGCTCGCCGCCCGCGGCGAACGCCCCGCCGGGATCATCCGCCGCCCCGAACAGGCCCAGGACCTCGTCGACGCCGGCGCCGAGCCGCTGCTGCTCGACCTGGAGGCCGCCACCGCCACCCGGCTCGCCGCACTGCTCACCGGCGCCGACGCGGTGGTCTTCGCCGCCGGCGCCGGACCGGGCAGCGGCGCCGCCCGCAAGAACACCGTCGACCGGGACGCCGCCGTGCTGCTCGCCGACGCCGCCGAACTCGCCGGGGTCCGCCGGTACCTGATGGTCTCGGCGATGGCCGCCGACGCCGAGGCCCATTTCCCCGCCGACGAGGTCTTCGAGACCTACCTGCGGGCCAAGGGCGCCGCCGACGACGCCGTCCGGGCCCGCACCGCGCTGGACTGGACGGTGCTGCGCCCCGGACGGCTCACCGACGGCCCCGGCACCGGCCTGGTCCGGCTCGCCCCCTCCGTCGACCGCGGCGCGGTGGACCGGGCCGACGTCGCCGCCGTCCTGGCCGCCCTGCTGCGCGAACCGGGCACCGCCGGGCTGACCCTGGAGCTGGTCGCCGGGAACGCCACCGTCGAGGAGGCGGTCGCGGCGGCCGCTGGACACGACGGCTGAGCCCGCGCCGGGGCGCGAACGCGAAGAGGGCCCGGTTCGGGCGAACCGGGCCCTCCCGCCTACGACGACACCGCGTCGGTCAGGGGCCTCACAGCCCCGGCGATCTCAGAGGTCTCTGAGGTCTGAGAGGCCTCAGAGGTCGAGACCGGTCAGGACCATGACCTTCTCGACGGTGTAGTCGTCCATCGCGTACTTGACGCCCTCACGGCCGACACCGGAGTCCTTGACGCCGCCGTACGGCATCTGGTCGGCACGGTAGGACGGCGCGTCGCCGATGATCACACCGCCGACCTCCAGCTCCCGGTGGGCGCGGAAGGCGGTCTGCAGGTCGTGGGTGAACACGCCCGCCTGGAGACCGAACGCCGAGTCGTTGACGGCCGCGAAGGCCTCGTCCACGCCGTCCACCCTGTGCAGCGACAGCACCGGGCCGAACACCTCGGCCTTGGCCAGGATCGCGTCACCGGGCAGGTCGGCCAGCACGGTCGGGGCGTAGGTCGCACCCTCACGGGTACCGCCGGTGAGCACCTTGGCGCCCTTGGCGACCGCGTCCTCGACCCAGGACTCGACGCGCTTCGCGGCGTTCTCATCGATCAGCGGGCCGACGTCGGTCGCGTCGTCGGCCGGGTCACCGGTGACCTGCGCCCTGACCTTGGCGACGACCTTCTCCGCCAGCGCGTCGTACACCGAGGCGTCGGCGATCACCCGCTGCACCGAGATGCAGGACTGGCCGCCCTGGTAGTTCGCGAACATCGCGATCCGGGTGGCCGCCCAGTCCAGGTCGGCCTCCGAGGACCAGTCGGCGAGCACCACGGCCGCGGCGTTGCCGCCGAGCTCCAGGGTGCAGTGCTTGCGCGGCACCGAGTCCATGATCTGGTAGCCGACCTTGTCCGAACCGGTGAACGAGATCACCGGCAGGCGCTCGTCCTGCACCAGGGCCGGCATCCGGTCGTTCGGCACGGTCAGGATCGACCAGGAGCCGACCGGCAGGTCGGTCTCGGCCAGGATCTCGCCCAGCACCATCGCCGACAGCGGGGTCGACGGAGCCGGCTTCAGGATGATCGGGGCGCCGACCGCGATCGCCGGGGCGACCTTGTGGGCGACCAGGTTCAGCGGGAAGTTGAACGGGGCGATCCCCAGCACCACACCGCGCGGGAAACGGCGCACCACCGCAAAACGGCCCACGCCGCCCGGGTCGGTGTCCAGCCGCATGGTCTCGCCGTTGGTGCGGCGCGCCTCCTCGGCGGCCCAGCGGAAGACCGACACCGCGCGGCCGATCTCACCGCGGGCCCACTTGATCGGCTTGCCGTTCTCGGCACTGACCAGCTGGGCGAGCTCCTCGGTGCGCTCGGTCAGCCGCTTGGCCACGTGGTCCAGGGCGGCGGCACGCTGGTGCGCCGGGGTGGCGGCGAACACCGGCAGCGCGGCCACGGCGGCGTCCAGCGCCTCCTCGACCTGCGCCTCGGTCGGGATGCTCACCTTGCCGACCAGACGGCCGTCCCAGCTGTTGTGCACCTCGAAGTCGGCGTCACCGCTCGCCCGGCGGCCGGCGAGCCAGAAATCGTACGTGGTGGTCACCGTGGTACCGGCCCTCTCCTCGTCTGTCCTACGGCCCACGGACGTGGGACCCGGTTTTGAGGGTAGGCGCGGCGGCGCGCCGACCGGATTGGCCGACTAGGAGCGTTCGCCCCCGGGGCCACTCCACCGCGTCCTACCGGCGCCCCGCGGGCCGCCGGAACCCCACGCCCCGCCGGCGCCTCACTCCTCGCCGGAGCGCAGCGCCAGCCACAGCTCCATCCGCACGTCCGTGTCGTCCAGCGACCGGCCCAACAGCTCCTCGACCCGGCGCATCCGGTAGCGCAGCGTGTGCCGGTGCACACCCAGATCCGCCGCCGCCGCGTCC
The DNA here is from genome assembly GCF_042883725.1 of Kitasatospora sp. NPDC058184. Taxonomy (NCBI): domain Bacteria; kingdom Bacillati; phylum Actinomycetota; class Actinomycetes; order Kitasatosporales; family Streptomycetaceae; genus Kitasatospora; species Kitasatospora sp. NPDC058184. Next base: position 21,036 of record NZ_JBHVVE010000036.1, on the reverse strand, counting down.
CACTGGCCGTGCCGCGACAGCCACGCCCGCAACGAGGCCACCAGATCCCCGCGGGCCGTCCGGTCGTGCTCCCGCAACGGCCGCAGCAGCCCCTCCGCGAAGGCCGTCACCGCGTCCTCGCCGAGCAGCGGCAGCAGCGACCCCGCGCCGACCTCCTCGTGGTCCACCGACCGGCGGCCACCGCGCAGCGCCACCGCCAGCGCCCGCTCCGCCTGCGCGTTCGCCGTCCCCGCCTCCTCCAGCGCGGCCGGCGCCGAGACGCCCAGCGACAGGCCCTCGTGCTCCTCCACCGCGCCCAGACAGGCCCGGTGCACCGCGCCGTTGTCCAGCGCCAGCACCATCAGCCGCGGCCCGTGCGCACCGTCCTCCCGCGCCACCAGCAGCTTCTCGCCCACCCGGGCACCCGCCTGCTCGGCCCGGTCGCCCAGCTCCCCGAGCGCCTCCGCGGCATCCGCGTTGGCCGGACCGGCCCCGGCCACCAGCACCCGTATCGTCCCCTCCGGCAGCCCCCCGAACAGCCCCACCGCCACCTGGCGGGCCGTCGCCACCTCACCGGCCAGCACCATCCGCAGCAGCGCCGCGCCCATCCGCTCCTCGGCCTGCCGCAGCTCCCGCGAGCGCTCCAGGGTGAGGGTCAGCAGCGCCACCGCCGCGTTCAGCACGTACCGCTCGGTCGGCGTGATCCGGTCCTCGGTCCCGACCGCCAGGAAACCCCGGGCCCGCCGGTCCGCCCCCAGCGACTGGACCACCACGTAGTCCTCGTCCGCCGTGTCTATCCCCGGCGCGCGCCCCTGCAACGCCGCACTCGACGGCGCCGGACGCCGACGCAGCCGGTCCACCTCCGCCGCCAGCCGCCCCGCCCGGCGCGCCGCCCAGTCCGGCGCCACCACCGACAGCGCGCCCGACCCGTCGTACAGCGCCGCCCAGCCACCCAGCCGGGCCGCCAACCGGCGCACCACCGCCGTCGTGCCGTCCTTGCCCAGCGCCGCCCGGGTCAGCTCCTCCTGCGCCTCGAAGCTGGTCGTCACCGCCTCGTACTGCTCCGCGGCCAGCGCCGCCGACACCACCTTGCTGATCGCGATGAACGGCGTCGGCTCCGGCACCCGCAGCAACGGCAGCCCGCGCTGCGCCGCCGCGTCCACCAGCGGCTGCGGCACCTCCGTGTGCGACAACCCCACCCCGAGCCCCAGCCCGACCACCCCCGCGTCGGCCAGCCGGTGCACGTACGCCTGCAACTGCGCCGCCGTACGGCCCAGCTTGATACCGGTGGTGAGCAGCAGCTCACCACCCTCCAGGAACGGCGTCGGGTCGTCCAGCTCACTGGTGTGCACCCAGCGGACCGGCCGCTCCAGGTGATCCGCACCGGCGAGGACCGTCAGATGGAGCGACGTGTTGCGGACGACGGAGGCGAGTGTGGGGGGCATGGCACCTTCGAAGGATCGACCTGACCGCGCCGTTGCGGCCGGGCGAGGAGAGGGACGTGGGACTGGTGAGGGTCTCTCCCCTTCATTATGGACGCCCCGGACAACCCGCACTGCCGAATCCACCTCGAAGGCGACTTCCCCCGCCGCCCGCCCTCAGCCCCTGAGGTCCACCAGCAGCGGCGGAACCTGCTCCCCCGACACCGCCGTCAACGACACCACCGCATGCCCCGCCGGCAACGCGTGCGCCAGATCCGACGGCGACCACCGCAACCGCTCCACATCCCGCGTCGTCACCGACTCCGTCTGCGCCGTCGTCCCCGACAACGCCTTCCGCCCGACCCGGCCCGCCCGCCGTATCACCCCACCGGAGGTGTCGGGGGTGTGGGTGACCTCCGTCTCGTGGACGACGTGCGTACCCCACGCCTCCGAGAAGAACTTCCCGTCCCAGGGAGCGATACCGGGGAAGACCATCCGACAGCCCACCGCCCCGAACAAGGGGGTCCTCAGCGATTCCGGCAGATCCATCAGGGTGCGGAGCAGCAGCACCGCGCCCGCATTGGCTCCCCGCATCCGCTGGAGGCCGCGAACGGTGTTCGCATCCAGTGCGGCGGACGCATCGTCCACCACAAGTCCGGCGAACAGAGAGCGGTCCTCGCGGCCGGCTGCCGCCACGACGAACTGTCCCACCACGAGACGGGAGAGGATCCGGGACGCCTCCGGGTGGCTCCGCTCGGGCAGCTTCACCCGAACCCGGAGAGGGTGGTCGAGCGCACGCATGGCGAAGGGAAGACGGCCTGTGCCGTCCGTGGCGAAGGCTCCTTCGAACGCCGGCCGGTCGAGCAGTGCCAAGCGGTCCGCAAGAAGGACCCCCGGGTCATCGGCGCGCTCCTGATGCCGCTGCCGGTACTCGAGGTCCCGCTCATAGACCGACAACCGACCCGTTGTCCGAAGAGCCTTGACGAGCGGTTCCATAACGCCCGGCTCCCCGGAGAGAAGCGCCCGCAGTTCCCGGACCCCCGGGTAGCGCCCGTAGGCGGTGCTGAACGGTCCAACCACCTGTTGAAGGGTCGTCCGGGCGCTCTCCGCGCGCGCGATCAGTTCGTCCGGCAGCAACGCGTCCGCGAGTCTGGCGGCTGCCTCGTCGGGATCCTGCGTCGCTCCGTAGAGGTCCAACCCGTAGACCGAACCCGGCTCGCCCGGGGCGATCACCACGTCGTACCAGTTGTCCGGGCCGAGGTCCGCGTCCGCTGCGCCGACCACTACGACGCATGCTGTCCCAGCCAATGTCTGGAGGCACAGGGCCTCCGTGACGGGACGGGCGAGTCGAGCCGTCTTGCCGGTTCCGGCGGGGCCGACAGCCAGCAGCGACGTCCCCAGGACGGTCGGGTCCAAGGCGAATCCGGTCGACCGGTGGCCGTGCGGGTTCTTCACCACGTCCTGCGTCGTGCCGAGCCGCACCTGTTGCAGCAGCAGGTCGTGCCAGGCCTTCCTGGTCGCCAGGTCCCGGGCCTCCGAGGGATGCGCAAAAGCCGCAGCACCGCGTGCGAGCACCTGGTCGACGAATGCGGGGAGGAAGACGGCATCGGCCTGGGCGGACTCCCACGCCCGCTGGATCCGGACGTAGTCGACGTCCCCGGCCTTCGAGTGGTCCAGTTTCTCGGCCGCTGCCGACGCTCCGCCAGATCGCTGGGCGAACCACGGGTCGGCGGCGGGCAACGGCTCAGCGCCGCCAGCAGGCCTGGTCGGGGCGGGCCCCTCGTGGGTGATCGCCCGAGCAAGGACCGGAGCGACGTTCCTCCGCCACCCGGAACGTGTGAGGAACCGGCGGCCGACCTCGCGCCACCGGCCGGTACGCCAGAACACCGCGGCCGCGCAACCGATGGTGACCAGGTTGATGAGGACCTGGACGGTGTTGAACTGCTCCGGCGACGTCCCGGCGAACCCTCCGAGGAGTCCCACCACCCACACGAGCACGAACGTACCGATGTAGTAGGTCGCGACAGTGGCGACAAGGTTCAGGACGGCACGCCACAGCAGCTGCCCGGTCGGAACCTTCGCCTCCTCCGCCTCGGTGGGATCGGTCCACTTGTAGCCCTGCCGGAAAATCCCGGGAGCTGCCTCCGGCCGAGGAATCGCCACCCACACCGGAAGGTCGAAGGCCCCGTCCGAGCCCGCCGCGGGCCGTTGGTGGGGCAGGGGGGTCGGGGGTCTGGTGGTGGTGCGCTCGCCGTGGTGGTGTGCCCCGTCCTGTGCCATGTACGGTCCCGCTCCCTCGCCCGCCCGCCCGGCCCGACCGCCGTCGGTGCCGCCATACCCATGCCGCCGTACCGGCGACACGCCCGCGCTCAGGGTAGTGGAGCGCGGCCTGCGGGTAGTCGCGCCACCCGCGCTGGCCGTGCCGGACAAGTCGGACGGCGCACTGCTACCGAGTGGCGCGTGCCGGGGTGGGGAGGGCGGCCGTAGCCTGCGAAGCACCGAGCCGAGAAGTCTGGAGATACCCCATGAGCGCCGCAACGCCGCTCCCGCAGGAGCGCCGCCTGGTCACCGCGATCCCCGGTCCGAAGTCGCAGGAGCTGCACGCCCGCAAGCTGGGTGCGGTGGCGGCCGGTGTCGGCACCACCCTGCCGGTGTACGTGTCCCGTGCCAACGGCGGCGTGCTGGAGGACGTGGACGGCAACTCGCTGATCGACTTCGGTTCCGGCATCGCCGTGACCAATGTCGGCAACAGCGCCGAGGCCGTGGTGGCCCGGACGACCGAGCAGCTGGCCAGCTTCACGCACACCTGTTTCATGGTGACCCCGTACGAGGGTTACGTGGCCGTCGCCGAGCAGCTGAACGAGCTGACCCCGGGTGACCACGAGAAGCGCACCGCGCTGTTCAACTCGGGCTCCGAGGCCGTCGAGAACGCGGTGAAGATCGCCCGCGCCTACACCAAGCGCCAGGCCATCGTGGTGTTCGACCACGGCTACCACGGCCGCACCAACCTGACGCTGGCGCTGACGGCGAAGAACATGCCGTACAAGCAGGGCTTCGGTCCGTTCGCCCCCGAGGTCTACCGGGTTCCGGTCGCCTACCCGTACCGCTGGCTGACGGGTGCGGAGAACGCCGCCGCCGAGGCCGCCGCCCAGGCGATCGACACCATCAACAAGCAGATCGGCGCCGAGAACGTCGCCGCGATCATCATCGAGCCGATCCAGGGCGAGGGCGGCTTCATCGAGCCGGCCAAGGGCTTCCTGCCGGCGATCGTGGAGTTCGCGAAGGCGAACGGCATCGTGTTCGTCGCGGACGAGATCCAGACCGGCTTCTGCCGTACCGGCCAGTGGTTCGCGTGCGAGGACGAGGGCATCGTCCCGGACCTGATCACCACCGCCAAGGGCATCGCCGGCGGTCTGCCGCTGTCCGCGCTGACCGGCCGCGCCGAGATCATGGACGCCGCGCAGACCGGTGGTCTGGGTGGCACCTACGGCGGCAACCCGGTGGCGTGTGCCGCCGCGCTGGGTGCCATCGAGACCATGAAGGAGCAGGACCTCAACGGCAAGGCGCAGCGGATCGGCGAGATCATGCTGGGCCGTCTGCGGGCCATGCAGGAGAAGTACGAGATCATCGGCGAGGTCCGCGGCCGCGGCGCGATGATCGCCGTCGAGCTGGTGAAGCCGGGTGGCAAGGAGCCGAACGCGGAGGTCACCGCGGCCATCGCCAAGGCGTGCCACGCGGAGGGCCTGGTCGTGCTGACCGCCGGCACCTACGGCAACGTGCTGCGCTTCCTGCCGCCGCTGGTCATGCCGGAGCACCTGCTGAACGAGGGCCTGGACATCCTGGAGGGTGCGTTCGCCGCTCTCTGAGCGGTGTCGCCCGTCAGGTCGTGAACCCCCCTCCGGAGGGTTGTCCGGACAGCGCTGAACGGCCCGTGGGGACCTCTGGTCCGCACGGGCCGTTCGGTTGTCCGGGCGCTTCGCACGGGCGGCCGGGGCATGATCGACGGGGCGCCTCCGAGGTTGCCCCGCGCAGGGTGAAGATGGTGTGCGGAATCGCTGAAGGCGCTCGGCGCGGAAGGGCTGTTGACGTAGTGTCATCGCAGATGGACAGCGAGCCTCAGCCATGGGCGCGGCCGTCCGCGGGGCCCCCTCCGGGGCCGATTCCGCGGGTGCCGGACGAGGACGACCAGCCCGGCCCGGGAGGGCCGGCGCACACCGAAGGCCGATCGACCGACCGTCCGACCCACACCCCCCGGGGCGCACGGAACGGCGATCATCAGGGCCGCCCCGGAGCTCTCCCCCCTGCTCCGGGGCGGCTGTCCGTCGTCCTGGGCCGGGTGGCCCGGTCGGTGGCCGTCCCGGTGACGGCGGCGGTGCTGGTGGTGGTGGTGTCCTGGCAGGTCGCGATGGAGGGGCCGCTGCTCGGCGTGGACCGTTCGGTCCGCCGGGCCGTCCGTACGGCTCACAGGGACGTCCCGGACGCGCTGCTCGACCGGCTCGGCCACTTCTTGTCGGACCTGGGCGGCGGCGTCCCGGCGGTCCCGGTGCTGCTGCTGGCCGGCGCGTTGGCGGCCTGGCGGGGGCGCCGGGCCGGGGCCGGGCGCTGGTGGCTGCCGCTGCCGGTGGCGGCGCTGACCTCGGTGCTGATCCCGCTGCTGGTGGTCCCGGCGAAGTCGGCCTTCGCCCGGCCCGGTCCGCTCGGGGAGCCGCTGGTGGCGGGCCAGTGGGGCTGGTACCCGTCCGGGCACACCGCGACCGCGGCGATCTCGTACGGGGTGGCGGCGCTGCTGCTGGCCCGGGTGGCGGGGCCGCGCACCGCCCGGGGGCTGGCGGCGGGTGCGGTGCTGCTGTCGCTCGGGGTGGGCGCGGGGCTGGTGTGGAGCGACTTCCACTGGCTGTTGGACGTGGTGGCGAGTTGGTGCCTGGCCGTCCTGGTGCTGTGGCCGCTGGCCCGGTGGCTGCTTGGGCCGGGTGCCGGGGGCGGTCAGGCCTCGGGGTCCTCGTTGCGGTGAACCAGGCCGGGCTCGCCGTTGTCCCGGTGCCACTCGATGACGAGTTCGTCGCGGGCGCCGAAGCGGACCAGGTGGCGGCCGACGACGTCCTCCAGGCCGGGCAGCTTGTCGCGCTCGCCCTCGACGGTGAGCAGCAGCGCGTCCGGCTGGGCCTCCAGGGTGGCGGTGCCGGCGCCGAAGACCATCGTGCCGCGGCCGGTCTCCTCGGAGTAGACGGCCTCGATCTTGCGCCCCATGTGGGCGGTGAGCTGCTTGGCGTAACGGCCCGGGCGGTCGGTGGCGACGCGGGCTTCGGAGCGGGGCATGGGCCCTCCATTGGTCGGGGACGGGAACTTAGGGTTCCCTCACTTGGGAGCAACGCTAACCCAGATACTGAGCCAAGCTCAACATATTTCCGCGATCGTCTTCCGTCGCCCGCCACCGGCCCCGGACCGACGGCTACCCTTGGGCGGACGCCAGCCGAGGAGACCGCCGATGACCACCACGCCGACCGACGAACCGGCGGACCCCTCCCCCGGCCCCCGGCCCGGCACCCCGGGCACCGCCGCCGAGCTGGCCGACGCGATGACCAGGGCGATCAAGCGGATCCGCCGTCAGACCGGCTGGCGGCTGGAGCCGTACGGCATCACCCCCGGCCAGGCCCGGGCCCTGCGCACGCTCGCCCACGTGCCCGGCTGCGAGACGCCGGACCACGCGATGCGGCTGAGCGACCTCGCCGACAAGCTGCACATCGCCCCGCGCTCGGCGACCACCGTGGTCGACGCGTTGGAGGAGGCCGGCCTGGTCGAGCGCAGCCCCGACCCGGCCGACCGGCGGGCGGTGCGGATCCTGCTGACCGAGGCCGGACGGGCGGCGGTGGAGCGGATCGGGCAGGTCCGGGACGAGGTGGCCCAGGAGTACTTCGGCGAGGTCAGCCCCGCCGACGAGGAGGTGCTGCTGCGGGTGCTGCGCTCCGCCGAGGCCCGCTTCCTCGCAGCCGGGCCACCACGCCGCTAGCGGCACCGGGACGCAGCGCGGTGATCCCGATCCCGGTGATCACCAGCAGCGCGGCCGCGGCGGCCGTCGGGCTGATCCGCTCGCCGAGCAGCAGCCAGGCCGAGGACATCCCGAACACCGGCACCAGCAGCGAGTAGGGCGCGACGGCGGTCGCGTCGTAGCTGCGCAGCAGGAAGCTCCAGGCGACGAAGCCGAGCAGGGTGGAGACCAGCCCGACGTAGCCGATCGCGCCCAGTCCGGCCGGGGTGATGTCGCGCAGGGCGCGCAGGTCCGCCTCGGGGCCCTCGACCAGCAGGGACAGGCCCAGCAGCGGCAGCGGCGGGACGGCGCTGACCCAGACCATCCAGCGCAGCGCGTCCGGCGGCGCGGCCCTGCGGGTCAGCACGTTGGCCAGCCCCCAGGCGACGGCGGCCAGGACGACCAGGGCGAAGGCCCCGAGCGGGCCGCCGGCGCCCTGGTCCCAGGCGCTCAGCGCGATGCCGGCGAAGGCGACCGCCAGGCCCGCCAGCCGCTGCCCGCCGGGGCGTTCGCGCAGCAGCACGGCGGCGAACAGCGCGGTGAAGCCGGCCTGCCCCTGGAGCACCAGCGAGGAGAGCCCGGCCGTCATCCCGGCGTGCATGCCGAGGAAGAGCAGTCCGAACTTGACCACCCCGAGGACCACGCCGACCGCCAGCACCCAGCGCCAGGCCACCTTGGGCGGGCCGACGAAGAAGACCGCCGGCACCGCGACGACGGCGAACCGCAGGGCGCAGAAGAGCAGCGGCGGGAAGTTGTCCAGGCCGACGTGGATCAGGACGAAGTTGAGGCCCCAGACGGCGGCCACCAGGACGGCCAGGGCGATGTGGCGGGGGCTCATGCCGCCCCGGCCGCCGGTGCCGCCCGTGCCGGTCGTGCTGCCTGTGCTGCCCGTACTGCTCATGCTGTTCCGGCCGCTCGGAGCGGCGGCGGTTGTCGCGGTCATGGGTCGAGCATGGTGGCGCCGGACCGTTCAGCACCAGCGATGAATTCTGAAGGGGACGCTTTAGTATCACTGCATGATGGACCTGGGGCGCCTGCGGGCGCTGCACGCGGTGGCGGTCCACGGCTCGGTCGGCGGGGCGGCCGCGGCACTCGGCTTCACGCCCTCGGCGGTCTCGCAGCAGATCGCCAAGCTGGAGCGGGAGACCCGGACGGTGCTGCTGGAGCGGCAGGGCCGCGGCGTGGTGCTGACCGACGCGGCGCGCGAGCTGGCCGTCACCGCGCAGACCGTGCTGGGGCTGGTGGAGCAGGCCGAGGTGCGGCTGGAGGAACAGCGCGGCCAGGCCGTCGGGCGGCTGCTGGTGGCCGCGTTCCCGTCCGGTGCCCGCGGACTGATGCCCGGGGCGCTGGCCGACCTGCGGCGGCGCTGCCCGGAGCTGGACGTCCGGCTGCTGGAGCGCGACCCGTACCCGGCGGCCGAGCTGGTGGCCCGGGGCGAGGTGGACCTGGCGCTGGTGCAGGACTGGCCGACCGTGCCGCTGCCGGTGCAGGAGGGGGTCTCCCGGATGGACCTCGGCACGGACCCGGTGGACCTGCTGCTGCCCGCCGACGACGACCTGGCCGCGCTCGACCCGGTGCCGGTGGAGCGGCTGTGCGGGCAGCGCTGGATCAGCGTGCCACCGGGCAACATCTGCCACGACTGGCTGGTCCGCACCCTGCGCGAGGCCGGCGAGGAGCCGGACGTGCGCTACCAGGTCGGGGAGTTCGAGACGCAGATCGCGCTGGTCGCGGCCGGTCTGGGGATGGGCCTGGTGCCGAGGCTCGGGCGGGGCCCGCTGCCGCCCGGGGTGGCGGCCCGCCGGGTGGCGCCGGAGCCGGGCCGCCGGGTGTTCGCGCTCTGGCGCTCCCAGGCCTCCCGGCGGCCGGCCATCACCGAGGCGCTGGCCTCGATGCGGGAGTGCTGGGGGCGGCTTCCGGGCTGAGGGCCGCGGCGGCCGGTCGCCCGACCGCCGGGCTGATCGGTCCCGGTCCCGGTCGCGGTCTCGGGGCTGGGACCAGGGCGAGGACCGGTGCGGGCCTCAGCCGGCGAAGCCGATCACCAGCCACATGAAGCCGACCCCGGCCACGGTGCAGAGCAGGGTGCTGCGCGAGGGGTGCGGGCTGTGCGCCTCGGGGAGGATGTCGGAGGTCGCCAGGTAGAGCAGGAAGCCGGAGAAGAAGCCCAGGTAGAGGCCGAGCAGGTGCCCCGGGATGGTGAACGCCAGGGTGATCGCCGCGCCGGACACCGGGGCCACCGCGTCCGCGGCGAGCAGGGTCAGCGCCCGCCGCCGGTTGTTCCCGTACAGGCGGGTGATCGTGTACGTGTTGAAGCCGTCGGCGAAGTCGTGCGCGACCACGGCGATGGCCACCACCGTGCCGACCGTGGTGCCCGCCTGGAAGGCGGCGCCGATCGCGAAGCCGTCCATCACGCTGTGCCCCACCAGGGCCAGTGCGGCGGTCAGCCCGACGCCCTGGTGCCCGGCGGACCGGGTGTCCCCGTGGTGGTGGCCGTGGGAGTGCGCGGCGTACTCGCCCTCGTGGCCGCGGTGGATCGCGACGGCGCGCTCGATCACGTGGATGGTGAGGAAGCCGGCCGCGAACAGCAGCAGCGCCTGCGGCACGCCGTGCACCTCGCCCGGCGCCTGGTGGAGCGCCTCGGGCAGCAGGTCGAAGGCGACCACGCCGAGCATCAGTCCGGCGGCGAAGCCGAGCACCAGGTGGCGGCGGTCGCGGGTGCGCTGGGCGACGAAACCGCCGATCAGGGTCATCAGGAACGCCGCGGCGGCGACCAGTACCGCGGTCATCGGTCCGGCTCCTTCACAGGTCCGGCCGAGTCGCCGGGGCCTTCGCCGGGTGGTGCGCCGAGCGCTCTGCCCATTCCTCTCCCCCTGGGATCCGCCCGTGGCCGGGCCGACCGCCGACCGTACCGGACGCCCGTTCGACGGTGATCACCCGGGGGTGCCGGGGCCGGGGTGCCGTTCCCCCAGCCTCGGCCCGGACCTGCCAGGGCGCCCGACGGATGGGCCGTTCGGGTGAGGCCGACGACGGGCCGACCCGCCGGGACGGGGCGGTGGGCAAAGGCTGCCGAGCAGGGCCGATGTGGTGAGCGGGCGGCGGGTCAGCCGCCGGTGGCGAGCGGCAGGCCGAGGTGGGTGTGGGCGAGTTCGCGGACGCCGTCGCCGTCGATCAGGTGGATGTGCCGGCGGCCCTCCTCGGCGGTGAGGTCCAGCACCTCCTCGGTGAACCGGCCGGTGGTCAGCCGCAGGCCGCGCTCGGCGGACTCCTCCCCGACCGCCTCGGCCAGGGTCTCGATCTGCTCGGCGCCGATCGACCCGGTGTCCCGGGAGGCCCACACCACCCAGCGGCCGGGCAGCGAGGTGCCGGGCGCGCCCTCGCCGGTGGCGACCAGCCCGGCCGGGCCGCGCAGCCGGACGCTCCACTGCGCGATCCCGCCGCGGGTCAGCAGGTCCCGCACCAGCTGGGCGAACTCGTTGGCGGACAGGTCGGCGGCGGCCGGCACGGTGGCCCCGGCCTGGGCGGCGGGCCGGACACCGGCCCGGTCGTACGGGTCCGGGGTGACGGCGGCGCCGAGCTGGCGCAGCCGTACCAGGGCCTCGTCCTGCTCGGCGTCGGCGTAGACGCCCTCGTCGTCGCGCTCCTCGTACGGGGTGCCCGGCGGCAGCAGCCGGGTACGGGCCAGTGCGTCGCGGTCGGCGTCCACGCTGACCAGGCAGAGCGGCTCGGCCGTGGCGGGACCGCGCAGCCAGCCGTTGAGGACGACGCCGGCGAGTATCTCGTCGGTGTCCACGGCGTCGGCGGCCTGCAGGGCCCGCAGGGCGAGCCGGGCGACCAGCCGCAGGTAGTCGGTGGCCCGGTCCGCGGGCGGGCGCGGCACCGGGAGGATGTCGCCGTCCGGGGCGAGCCGGTAGCCGGCGAGCGAGGGCACCAGGTCGAGCGGCGGCAGGTCGAGGTCCAGCACGGCGGTGCGGGTGAGCGGGCGGAAGACCGCCCGGCAGGGGGCGGGCAGGTCCTGGGTGGCGGTCTCGGCGGCGGCCAGCGCCCGTTCCAGCAGCGACTCCACGGCGGCCGGCTCGGCCAGCCGGTAGGCCCGACGGCACTCCTCCAGGGTCTCGTTGTACTCGCGCACGGCGCGGGCCCGGGCCTCCTCGGCCGCCTCGTGGGCGCGCCGGGACTCGTCGGCGGCCGGGCTGCCGGCCTCGGCCCGGCGGGTGCGCCACTCGCGCAGGGCGCGCTGGTGGGTGAGCCGGGCCTGGGCCAGCTCTCGCTGGTAGCCGGAGTCGAGCAGCCGGCGGGACGGGCCGCCCTCCGGGTCGGCCACGGGCGGTTCGGCGGGCGCGAAGTCCTGCCAGCGAGGCTCGGACTCCTCCTCGGCGCCGCCGCCGGGGCCGTCGGCCGGGTAGGGGCGGGGCTGGTAGTGGCGCAGCTGGCTCTCGAAGTCCATGGCGGAGACGGGCAGCGCGGCGCGACGCAGCAGGTCGGCCAGCCGGTCGTGCTCGGCCTGGACGGCGCGGGTGCGGTGGTGGGTCAGGGTCGCGGCCCGGGCGTGCGCCGCCACGGCCTCGTCCGGGTCGGCCTCGCCGGGGCCGGGCTCGGACGGTCCTTCACCGGTCGGTCCGTTGCCAGTGGGGCCGTTGTCGGTGCGCCCGTTGCCAGTGGGTCCGCTGTCGGTCGGTCTGTCACCGGTCGGCCCGTCGCCGGACGGGCCGTCACCGGTCGCACCGCCACGGGGGCGGTCGGCGGCGGCGCCGTCCGGCTCCTGGCCGTTCTCGGCTCCGAGGTCGCGGAAGACCGAGGCGAGGAAGCCCGGCCGGGGGAACTGGACGGTGGCGGTTCCGTCGGACTGGCCGTCTGCTGAGTACTGCATCGGTCGTCGTTCCCCCATGCTCGTCCGGCGCCTGCCCGGGGCGATCGGCGAACCTGTGGGCCCGCCCCTGCCGGACATTGTCCCCCGAACGGGCGCGGCGGTCAGCCAAGCCGCTCAGTTGGTCCGGGTGTTGGTGAGGTGCAGGCCGATGTAGCCGACGTAGATCCGGCCGCTGCCGGAGCAGTCGTCCAGGTAGTGCAGCCGGGGCGCGGTGCGGCCGCCGCCGATCCGCAGGTGCGCGCCCATGAACGCGCGCCGGGAGGAGTCGACGCATTCCGGGACCGGCAGCATCCGCTCGCGCTTCCACTTGGTGTGGCTGAACACCGTCCGGGACTCCCCGCGGACCGCCTTGCGGGGCGGGAAGCGGTGACAGCCCTCGGGGGTGCGCTCGCACCACTGCTTGAAGTCCCCGCCGGCCGCACCGCGTACGGCCGCCTCGGCGTACTCCTGGAGTGCCGTCAGCCCGTCCCAGGCGAGCCGGGCCCAGCCGGCGCCGGCGCACTGCAGCTCGTCCAGGGCGAGCGCGACCTTCTGGTCACCGGTGAAGGTCACCAGCGGGAACTCGCCCAGTCTGGCCATGAGTTCGGTGAAGGTGTCGGGCGTGCCGCAGCCGTCGGGGGGCTGGACCACGGAGTGCGGCCCGCCGACCGGTCCACCGCCCGGCGCCACGCAGTGGCGCCCGGTCAGGGCGCGGGCTCCGGAGCGGAGGCGCCCCTCGCGGACGTCCCGGCCGTCGCGCCCCTCCCGGCCCTGGCCCCGTTCCCGGTGTTCGCGGCGCTCCACGCGCAGGGTGTGCCGGACCCGCTCCAGCTCGTCGGCCCTGGCCTGCTGCTCGGCGCGGTCCTGTTGCTCCTCCCGGGCGAGCGCGGCCAGCTCCACGCCCTGGTACGGGGCGGCCGGGCCGGAGGTCCGTTCGACGACCTGCTCGGCGGTGCCTGCGGGCATCCGCTCGACGGTCTCCTCGGCCACCTGACCGACGGCCTGCTCCGCGGCGTGTGCCACGGCCTGCTCCCCGGTCTGCTCCGCGTCCCGGCGGAGCTGCGGCGGCGGGACGCGCAGCACCGGGACGGCCGCCAGCGGCGGTGGCAGCGGCTGCTCCGCGGCCAGGCGGCGCGGCTCGCGGGCGAGCAGCCCGGCGGCGCGGCGCAGGTCCTCTTCTATTCGGCCCCGGGCGAGTACCGGATGTCGGGCGCTGTCCTGCCGGGAGGCCGGGTCGACCTCGGGCAGGTAGGTGCGCACCGCCCCGCCGTAGACGGTGTGGTACTCCAGCGCGACGTTGAACCCGGTGCGGGCGCCGGGGTCCAGCACGTAGGCGGTGGCGAGGCCGGGCAGCTGCTGGCAGAGCGGGGCCACCACGTCCCGCACCCAGCTGTCGAGCGGCAGGTTCACCGGGACGCTGGCCACCACGGTGGGCAGCCTGCGCTCGGGGTCGCACAGCTCGTCGATCAGGGCGTCGACCTCGTCGGCCGTGATCACCCGGGGGCCGGAGTGCACGGCGGTCGGGCCGTCGGTGGCGTCGAGCAGCGGGAGGAGCGTGCGGGCGAGTTCGGGCACCGGCACCCGGCACGGGGTGCGCACACCGCTGCCGGTGCTGTGGGTCTCGGCCTCCAGCCGGACCCAGGTGGGGCCGTCGGAACCGGTGGCCACGGTGAGGGTGAGCTGCTGGGTGCCGTGCGGGGCCGGGGTGCGCAGGCGGCGGCGGTCGTACCGCCCGGCGCCCGGGCCGCCGCGCAGCGGACCCTGGTCGCGGTCGAGCAGGACGCGCTCGCCCAGGCGGAGGCGCTCGGCGGTGGGAGCCGGCTCGGTGCCCTGCTCGGCGGGCACGCGATGGGCCGGCGGGGGCTCCTCGAAGCCCTCCTGCTTCAGCCAGCAGGCCAGTTGTTCGTCGGCCAGGGCGACGGCCTCGGCGTGTGAGAGGGCCGTGGTGACCGTCATCCGGTAGGGCGTCGCGGGGCCGCGGGGACCGGGCAGGTCTGCGGCGGCGTGCGAGCGGACGCGGTTCGGGGCGGGGCGGTTCGCGATCGGATGGTTCGAGGTCGGACGGCTCGTCGGGTGGTTCGTCGAGTGGCTCGTGGGGCGGTTCGAGGTCGGGTTCGTCGCGGACTGGGAATTCGAGGTCGATCGATCCGAGGTCATGCGCATACCTCCGTGGTGCGGGGTGGGGTCCTGTGTCCTCCATCGATGGTTTCGTCCGGTTCTGCCGGAGCCTTGCCCAGGAAACGCCACGGCCCGGAGCGGAAGTTCCAACTCCGGGCTACGACACTACGTTCGGGTGAATCTGCTCAAGCGGTCTTCCGCGTGGCGCGGGGCCTGGGCTACGGGAAACGGCCGGTCACGGGCCGTCCGACGGATCGTCCGACCCCCGGGGCCCAGGAGCTACCCCCCGCCCCCGCGGCCAGAGCGGCACCTCGGGTCAGACCGGCACCTCGACGTACGTGCGGCCGGCCGGGACCGCCACCGCGGTACCGCCGGTCGCCTCGGCCAGCCAGGTGTGGAAGTCCGCCACGTCCGGCTCCGGCACCCCCACCTCGATCCGCACCCCGGCGGCCTCGTAGGCCAGGTCGCTCACCGTGTACCCGGCCGCCCGCAGGTCGTTCTCCACCCGCCCGGCCCTGACGTGGTCCACCGTCACCGCGAGCAGCGCGACCGGCCGGCGCTCCAGCAGGCCGACCTCGTCCACCGCCTCCGACACCGCGTTCCCGTACGCCCGCACCAGGCCGCCCGCACCGAGCTTGATCCCGCCGAAGTACCGGGTGACCACGGCGACCGTGTCGGTCAGCCCGCGTCGGCGCAGCACCTCCAGCATCGGCACCCCGGCCGTGCCGCCGGGTTCGCCGTCGTCGCTGGAGCGCTCGCGGCGCTGCTCGTCGCCGACCACGAAGGCGGTGCAGTTGTGCCGGGCGTCCCAGTACTGCTTGCGGATGCCCGCGATGAAGGCCTGCGCCCCCTCCTCGTCGGTGACCCGGGCGAGGTGGCAGATGAACCGGGACTTCTTGATCTCGGTCTCGTGGCTGCCGGCCCGCCGGATGGTGAGGTACGGCCTGGCGGTGGGCTCCGGCGTGACGGACATGGCGCGGGGGTCCTCCCGAGGACGGTGAAGGCTGACGGCGCGCGCCCCGGGACACCGGGGCGGCACCGCCAGCCTAGTTGGCGCACAACGGGAGGGATCAACGGCCGGGGGCCGGGAGCCGGCCGAGCCGGAGGA
The DNA here is from genome assembly GCF_042883725.1 of Kitasatospora sp. NPDC058184. Classification (NCBI taxonomy): domain Bacteria; kingdom Bacillati; phylum Actinomycetota; class Actinomycetes; order Kitasatosporales; family Streptomycetaceae; genus Kitasatospora; species Kitasatospora sp. NPDC058184. Next base: position 5,542 of record NZ_JBHVVE010000036.1, on the reverse strand, counting down.
TCGACGGCCGGGACCCGGCGGTCGGACGCGGGCGGGTCAGCGGCCGGCCAGGGCGTTCAGCCGCCCGCGGTCCAGGCCGGTCAGCGCGGTGACCTCGGTGAGGTCGACGGCGCCGCAGTCCAGTCCGCGCAGCAGGTAGCCGCTCAGCGCCCGGGCGGTGGCCGGTTCGTCCATCACGTCGCCGCCCGCCTTGGCGACGTACGCGGCCAGCCGCGCGGCGGCGGCCGCCAGGCCCTCGCGGTAGAAGGAGTAGACGGCGACGTAGCGGGTGGGCAGGTGCGCCGGGTGCATGTCCCAGCCCTGGTGGTAGGCGCGGGCCAGCGAGCGGCGGACCAGGCCGTGGTGGAGCTTCCAGGCGGCGTGCACCTGTTCGGTGGAGCCGGTCGGGACGACGTTGGTCGAACCGTCGGAGAGCCGCACCCCGGTGCCCGCGGCCGCCACCTGCATGACCGCCTTGGCGTGGTCGGCGACCGGGTGGTCCATGCTCTGGTGGGCCGCGCTGACGCCGCAGGCGGCGCTGTAGTCGAAGGTGCCGTAGTGCAGGCCGGTGGCGCGCCCCTCGGCGGCCTCGATCATCCGGGCGACGGTGGCCCGGCCGTCCGGGCCGAGGATCGCCTGGGTGGTCTCGATCTGGATCTCGAAGCCGATCCGGCCGGCGGGCAGCCCGGCCCGGCCCTCGAAGTCCTCCAGCAGCCGGACCAGCGCGGTGACCTGCTCGGCGTAGGTCACCTTGGGCAGGGTCAGGACCAGGCCCTCCGGGAGCCCGCCGTTGGCCAGCAGGGTGGCCAGGAACAGCTCCAGGGTGCGGATGCCGCGGGCCCGGACGGCGGCCTCCATGCACTTGGTCCGGATGCCGAGGTACGGCGGGGCGCCGCCCTCGGCCACCGCCGCGGCGACCAGTTCGGCGGCGCGGACGGCGGCCGCGTCCTCCTCGGCGTCGGGGCGGGGTCCGTACCCGTCCTCGAAGTCGATCCGCAGGTCCTCGACCGGCTCGCGCTGCAGCTTGGCGCGGACCCGGGCGTGCACGTCGGCGAGCAGCTCGTCGTCCGAGACGCCGAGGGCCCGGGCCAGTTCGGCGGGGGTGGCGGCGTGGCGGTCGAAGGCCTCCAGGGCCCGGCGGCCCCACTCCCGCACGGTGTCGGCACCGAAGGCGTCGGCCGGGACGTAGACGGTGTGCACCGGCTGCCTGGTCCCGGGCTCACCCGGGTAACGGCGCGCCAGATCGGCGTCGACCGGGGCGAGCAGTGCCTCCACGGCGGCGCGGGCCCCGGTGGAGAAGGAGGCCCCGTCCGCCGGCCCGTTTCCGTCGACCCCGACCCGTGTCATCCGCACTCCCCATGCCGAACCAGCGCTTCAACAGTTTGTTGAGGCGAAGGTAGCTCCGGCGGGATCGGGCGTCAATGGCCGCCCGAGCCCTGGACGGTGGCGGCGGCGGTCAGTCCCGCCCGGCGGCGGCGTAGCGCTCGTTCAGCTCCGGGTAGAGGTCGGCGACCTCCTTGGGGTGGACCGAGCCGTCCGGTCCCTTGCCGGTGACGCCGTACTCCCTGGTCAGCCAGTCGGCGAGGCGCTGGGGGTCGGGCTGGTGGCTGTGGGCGTCCATGTACGAGACGAGCGCGGCGTAGGCGACGTCCGGGTCGAGGCGCGCGGGCGCCGGGGAGAACGCGGACTGCTCGGCGCGGGCCGACTCGGCGGCCGGGACCGGCTGCGCGAGCCCGGTGGGCTGCTCGGGCTGCTCGAACTGCTCGGACCGCTGCTGCGGGCCGACCGGGTGCTGGGCCTGCGGACCGGGCGCGGGCTCGGCGGCCGGGCCCGGGGCGACGGCTGCGGCAGGGGCGGGGGCGGAGGCGGGCTCCTCGGCGACCGGGCGCGGGGGCTTGAACCAGGGCGAGGCCTGCCCGGGCACCCGACCGCCCGGGGCGGCGTCGGTCGGGTGGCCGGTGGTGCGGACCGGGCGCTCGGTCCAGACGTTCAGCTCCTCCCCGCGCGGCTGCGGGGCGGCCTCCGCCGCCGCGTCCGGCTCCTGGGCGGCCCGCAGCCGGACGGCGGCCAGCTTCGCGAGCATCGGCGCGGCGACCTCGGCGGACAGCGGGGCGACGGCAGCGGGCGCCTGCGGCTGCGGCTGCTCGGGCTGGGCCTGCGGCTGCCCCTGGACCTGGTCGGGCTGGGCCTGCTGGGCGTGCTGGACCTGCGGGGCGGCCGGCTGGACGGCCTGCGGTGCCTGCTGCGGGTGCGGGGGCTGCTGGGCGTGGGCCTCGGCGGCCGGGGCGATGGCCGCGGCGACGCGGTTCTCCTGCGGGGCCACCCCCGGCGTCTCCTGCTCCGCCGGCACCTCCTTGACGTCGCGCGCCCGGCCGTCGTCGTCGAGCCGGTCGAGCAGCGCCGGGTCCAGCGGCACGCCGAACTTGGCGAGCTTGAGCGGCAGCAGCGCCTGGATCGGTGCCGAGCGGCGCCAGCCGCGGCCGTACCGGAAGCGCAGCTGCGCCCGGTAGACCAAGCGGTTCTGCTCCAGGCGGATGACCTCGTCGTAGGAGCGGAGCTCCCAGAGCTTCATCCGCCGCCAGAGCCGGAAGGTCGGCACCGGGGAGAGGAGCCAGCGCATCACCCGGACCGACTCCATGTGGCGGTCCGCGGTGATCGCCGCGATCCGGCCGACCGCGTGCCGCGAGGCCTCGACCACGACGACGAAGAGCACCGGGATGACGGCGTGCATCCCCATGCCCAGCGGGTCGCCCCAGGAGGCGGCCGCGTTGAAGGCGATGGTGGCGACGGTCAGCAGCCACGCGGTCTGCCGCAGCATCGGGAAGGGTATCCGCAGCCAGGTCAGCACCAGGTCGAGCGCGAGGAGCACGACGATGCCGGCGTCCACACCGATCGGGAAGGCGTAGGAGAAGGCGCCAAAACCCTTCTGCTCGGCCAGGTCGCGCACCGCGTTGTACGAACCCGCGAAGCCGATGCCCGAGATGATGAAGGCACCGGCCGCGACCAGGCCGAGCAGGCCCCGATGGGCCTTGGTGAGCGTTGGGCGTGCCATTACGTCTATCAACCCCTGGATGTCGGCTGCTGCCGTACGCTGCCTCGGCTGCCGGGTCCCGTTTGGTCGGGCCGCCGGACCCCGTTGGTCGGGCCGCCGGACGGCTGGGCAACCTCCGGGCTCGGCTCACCGGAGTTTACTCGTACAGGTGTTTAGCGTGCCCACAGCCTGGGGTGTCACAGTGCGGCGGCCCGGCACCCGGCCCCCGGCACCCCGCGGGGTCGGAGCGGAGGCGCCGCCGGATCGTCAGCCGGTCTGCCCCGCCGTGCCGTTGAGGTAGGTCAGTACCGCCAGCACCCGGCGGTTGGCGTCCTCGTCGGGGGCGAGTTCGAGCTTGCCGAAGATGTTGGCGATGTGCTTGGCCACCGCGCCGTCGCTCACCGAGAGGCGGCCGGCGATCGCCGAGTTGGAACAGCCCTCGGCCATCAGCTCCAGCACCTCGCGCTCGCGCGGGGAGAGCCGCAGCAGCGGACCGGGCCGGCGCGAGGTGGTCTGCATCAGCTTGGCGATCACGTCCGGGTCCATAGCCGTACCGCCCGCCGCCACCCGGCGGACCGCGTCGATGAACTGCCCGGCGTTGAACACCCGGTCCTTCAGGAGGTAGCCGATCCCCCCGGTGCCGTCGGCCAGCAACTCCCGCGCGTAGAGCTGCTGGACGTGCTGCGACAGCACCAGCACCGGCAGGCCCGCGATCTCCCGACGGGCCTTGAGCGCCGCCTGCAGGCCCTCGTCGGTGAGCGTCGGGGGCAGCCGGACGTCGACCACGGCCACGTCCGGCCGGTGGGTCAGCAGCGCGTCCAACAGCTCGGGCCCGGTCTCCACCGCCGCGGCGATGGTGAAGCCGTGCGCTTCCAGCAGCCGGATCAGGCCTTCGCGAAGGAGGTAGAGGTCCTCGGCGAGGACAACTCGCACGGCAACTCCAAGGTGATGGTGGTGGGTCCGCCCGACGTGCTGTCGATGGAGAGGACACCGTCGAAGGTACCCAATCGCTTCTCGATCCCGCGCAGTCCGGTCCCCCGCGAAGGGTCCGCCACCCCCACCCCGTCGTCCGTCACCGTGACCCGCAGGAAGCCGGCCCGGTAGAGGATGTCCACCCACACCTGCTCCGCCTCCGAGTGCTTGGCCGCGTTGGCCAGCAGCTCGCAGATGCTGAAGTACACGGCGGCCTCCACCGGCGCCGGCGGCCGGTCCGGCAGGCTCACGCACACCTCGGTCGGCAGGGCGCTGTCCAGCGCCAGCGCCCGGACGGCGTCGCCCAGCCCGCGCTCGGCGAGCACCGGCGGGTGGATGCCGCGCACCAGGTCCCGCAGCTCCTGGAGGGCCCGGGCCGAGGACTGGCGGGCCTCGGCGAGGAGCTCCCGCGCGGCCTCCTGGTCGGTGTTCATCAGGTGCTCGATGGTGCCCAGCGTCATCCCGATCGCGACCAGTCGCGCCTGGGCGCCGTCGTGCAGGTCCCGCTCGATCCTCCGCAGCTCGGCGGCCTGGTTGCCGACCGCGTCCGCCCGGGTCTCGGTCAACTCGGCCACCCGCCTGGTCAGCTGGGCGTTCGTCGCCCGGCCGTCCTGGTCCAGCACCCGGCGGGCGGCCTCCACGTACCCCCGCACCGCGTACGGTGCCGCGAGTATGCCCGCGACGATCATGGCGGCCCCGAGCACGGCGCTCAGCAGGACGGCCACCATCCGGCTGCTCAACGGGCCGAACCCGTCCGCCGGCACCGGCCCGGCCAGGATGTAGGCGACGCCCAGCCCGAGCAGGACGGCCACCGGGCCGGCGAGGGCCACCACGAGGAACGGGTTCGCCAGCAGCCAGAGCAGCTCGGCGCGGGTGGTCCGGTCCCGCAGGCCCCAGTGGACCACCTGGACGTACTTCGCCACCGTCCGCGACCGGTGGTAGGTGTAGCCCGTCCACCAGTGCCCCCGGCCGTCCAGCTCCAGCTCCGGCCGGGGCTCGTAGACCACCGGCAGCCGGATGCCGAACCAGCGCTCCAGCTGGCCGCGGGTGCGGTTCGCGGTACGGCGGATGCTGGCCGCGGCCACCACGGCGCCGACGGTCGCTGCCACCAGGAGCGAGAGGAAGACGCCCAGGTCATACGACTGCAGGAGCCGGGCCGTGACCGCCCCCGAGCAGATCGCCGCGCCCACCGGCAGCACCACTCCCGGCACCGCGGCCAACACCACCACGCCGAGCCGCGCCAGCCCCTCACCGCCGGCCTTGAAGGCCGCCTGGGCCTGAGCACGTACGGACGCGCCGCTCGTACGACTCACTGTTGTCACGGGAAGCTCCTGATGCCGGTACCGATCGTCCTCCATCAGTCTTCACGAACCGTCCATCACCCACACTGGCCATGGCACCCCAAAACCGAGGTAGACCTAGGACCACCTGTGAGTGGAGGAAGTGACACCGACCGATGAGACAGTCTGAAAACGCGAAGAACCCCCATCCGGGACCCGGATGGGGGTTCTTCTGAAGAATTGTTCGGCGGCGTCCTACTCTCCCACAGGGTCCCCCCTG
>NZ_JBHVVE010000035.1:0-82203 GCF_042883725.1 Kitasatospora sp. NPDC058184 | reverse complement strand
GCACCGCCGCCGCCGTGGACGTGCAGGTCGACGAAGCCGGGGACGACGGTGTACCCGGTCAGGTCGAGGTCGCCGGGCTCGGTGTCGCCGCCGAGGCCGGCGATGCGCTCGCCCTCGACGGCGAGGCGGTCGCCCTCGACGACGCCGCCGGGCAGGACCAGCCGGGCACCGGCCAGGGCAGTACGGTCACGGTCCGCGGTGGTCACGCGGTCACCTCCATGGAGAGCAGATCCCAGGCGAGCAGGCCCGCGCCCAGGGACGCGGCGGTGTCTTTGAGCATGGCGGGTACGACCTTCGGGGGCATCTGGAAGGTCAGTCGCCCGGTGACCGCCGCGCGCAGCGGAGTGAAGAGCGTGTCGCCGGCCTCGGCCAGCCCGCCGCCGACGATCACGGTGGACGGGTCGAGCAGGCTCTGGGCCAGCACGATGCCGTCCGCCAGGGCGTCGACGGCGCGCTGCCAGACCGCGAGGGCGCGGTCGTCCCCGGCGTCCACCGCGGCGGCGCAGGATGCCGCGTCGGCGTCGGGGTCGCCGCTGGTCTCGGCCCAGGCGCGGGAGACGGCGGAGGCCGAGGCCAGCGTCTCCAGGCAGCCGCGGGCGCCGCAGCCGCACTGTGGTCCGCCCGGGCGGACCACGACGTGGCCGATCTCGCCGCCGTAGCCGTGCGCGCCGGCCTCGATCCGGCCGTCGATGCCGATGGCGCCGGCGATGCCGGTGCCGAGGGCGATGAACAGGAAGCGGTCGACGCCGCGGCCGGCTCCGAGCCGGCCCTCGGCCAGGCCGCCGGAGCGCACGTCGTGGCCGAGGGCCACCGGCATCGCGCCGCCGTCCGGCCCGGCCAGGCGCTCGCCGAGGAGCTTGCGCAGCGGGAGCTCGCGCCAGCCGAGGTTGGCGGAGAAGACCGCGATGCCGTTCTTCTCGTCGATCGTGCCCGGGACGGCGACACCGGCCGCGAGCGGGGCGACGCCGAAACGGCTGCGGCCCTCGTCCGCCAGGTCGGTGGCGAAGTCGAGGATGGCGGCGACGACGGCGTCCGTGCCGTGCTCCCGCCCGGTCGGTCGGCGTGCCTCGAACAGCACGGAGCCGTCCTGGGCGAGCAGCGCGGCCTTCATGCCGGTGCCGCCTACATCGAGTGCGATGACGTGCTTCACGGAGGACAGTTTCCCTTGGGCGGGTAGAAGAGGTCTAGTCCAGTTGTCGGATTGGTCTGGTCCATACTGGGTGAGCTTTGTCGCAGCTGCGGGGGTGTGCGCGGCTTTGCGCCGGGGTGCGGGGCGGGTGCGGACCGGGGTGAGTGGGGGTTTTGTTGCGCATTGTGCAATGACGCCGAGCACTTCGATAACTACTGGGGCGGCGCCGGGCGGTGGTGTGGACCGGTGGTCGACGGGTTTGGGAGTGTTGCGCGTCCCCCTGCCGGATTCCCCCGTTCCGGCTGCGTTCACCCCCCGTTCCATCCCCCCGAAGGCGGTACCCGCGTTGAACAGGCGCGTCCACGTTCCCACCCGTGTGCTCGGCGGTGCGCTGGCCGGAGCACTGGTCCTCACCGCGGTCAGTGCCTGCGGCGGGCAGGACGACGGGCCGGTCACCCTCAGACTGGTCGCCGCCGACTACGGGGAGAGCCCCGAGACCAGCTCCCAGCACTACTGGGACGCGGTCGCCAGGGACTTCGAGGCGGCCAACCCCGGGATCAAGGTCAGCGTCGAGGTGGACAGCTGGACCGAGATCGGAAAGAAGGTCGAGGACATGATCGCCGCCGGCAAGTCGCCGGACCTGCTCCAGACCGGCGGCTTCGCGGACCAGGTCGCGGCGGACCGGCTGTACCCGGCCTCCGACGTGCTCTCGGTGGACACCCAGGCCAGGTTCCTGGACACCTTCGCGCACGCCGGGCAGGTGGTCGGGACGCAGTACGGGATCCCGTTCGTCTCCTCCTCGCGGGTGCTCTTCTACAACAAGGCGGTCTTCCGGCAGGCCGGGATCACCCAGCCGCCCGCCACCTGGAACGAGCTGCGGCAGGACGCCGAGAAGATCAAGGCCAAGGTGCCGGGGGTGACCCCGTACGGGCTGCCGCTGGGGCCGGAGGAGGCACCGGCCGAGTCGATGCTGTGGACGCTGAGCGGCGGCGGCAGCATCTCCGACGACGTCGGCAACTACACCATCGACAGCGCCCAGAACCAGGCCACCTTCGGCTGGCTGAAGAGCAACCTGGTGGCCACCGGGCTGACGTACCCGGACCCGGGCAAGATGAACCGCACCCCGGTGTTCCAGGACTTCGCCGCCGGGAAGGTCGCGATGCTGAACGGGCACCCGACCCTGCTGCGGATGGCGACCGCCGGGAAGATCGAGTTCGGCACGGCGCCGATCCCGAAGAAGGACGGCGTCGGACGGACCGGGAGCCTCGGGGTCGCGGACTGGATGATGGCGCTGAAGGCGAACGGGCACAAGAACGAGATCAAGAAGTTCCTGGCGTTCGTCTACGGCAAGGACAACCAGCTGAAGTTCGACGAGCAGTACAACCTCCTGCCGGTCACCCAGGACGCGTTCGCCCAGATGTCGTCCGACCCCAAGCACGAGGACCTCAAGCAGTTCGCGGTCGGGCTCAGCAACGCGAGCTTCTACCCGTTCGGGGACCCGGCCTGGGGCGAGGTCAGCAACCGGATCAAGGCCGGGATCGGGCAGGCCGTGACGGGGGACCCGAAGCAGGTGCTCGAAGGACTGCAGGACGCGGCGGTGAAGGAAGCGGTGAAGGTCCGCAAGTAGCAGGTCGTCGGGGCCGGGGCGTGGTTCGCCCCGGCCCCGACGGGGCTCAGGGCAGCGTGATGGCGTAGGCCTTGCGGAGGGTCTCGTGGACCGTCCAGGTGGTGCGGTCGCCCTCGCGCAGCACCGCGCAGTCGCCGGGGCCGACCTCCAGGGTCGGGCCGCCCTCGACCTCGATCGTGGCCCGGCCGCTGAGCACCACGAACATCTCGTCCGCCTCGACGTCCGTGACCACGCCGGGGGTGATCTGCCAGAGACCGCGCAGGTGGCGGCCGTCGGCGGACTCGGAGAGCACCCTGCCGGTGACCTCGGGGGTGCCCGAGACGATCTGGGACGGGTCGAGCGGGTCGGGGTCGAGGTCGGCGGTCGGGATGTGCAGGGCGAAGCTCGGCGTGGTCATGGGGGTGACGGTAGCCGGGCGCGGGGAGCGGTGGGGCGAGCAGTGTGTGTCCGGGTCGCGCGCGAGAATGACACTCCGTAGCGGTGGACGGAGGTGTCGGCGGTGGGCGAGCTGAGCGAGCGGGACCGGGCGGTGCTGGCGCTGGAGGGGCGGCAGTGGCGGACGGCGGGGGCCAAGGAGCGGGCGATCCGGGAGGAGCTGGGGCTCTCCCCGACGCGGTACTACCAGGTGCTGAACGCGCTGCTGGACCGGGAGGAGGCGCTGGCGCACGCGCCGGTGCTGGTGAACCGGCTGCGGCGGGTGCGGGAGGCTCGGCGGGGGGCCCGTTGACGGGTGGGGGGGTTCGGGCTCTCGGGAGGGTGGGGGCCGGGGGGGGCCCGGGGGGGGCCCGCTCCGGGGGCTGGGTGATTTTCAGACTGCCAACCCTGGAGGTGGGGCGTTCAGACCGTTGGCAGTCTGAAAATCACCCGTCACGCCCCTCTCCGCGGCCACCCCCTGCGCCACCCCCTCCCGCAGCGCGTCCCTCTCGCCGGGTGAATCGAGGGGTGGGTGGGTGGTTGCGGTGGGTGGGGGAGGGGCGGGTGGGTGGGGGTGGGGGAGGTGGCCCTGGTGGGGAGGTGGGGGAGGCCGGGGGGCGGGGGCTCCGGGGTGGGCGGGGTGCGGAGTGGGGGGCTCCGGGGTAGGGCTTCGGTATGGGCTTTGAAGAGATGTTCGTGCCGGGGACCGGGGCTGGGCGGGACGGGGTGCGGGCGGTGCTGGGCGCGCCCGGGGATGCCGTGATCGGGTTGGACTTCGACGGGACGCTGGCGCCGATCGTGGCGGATCCGGGGCGGGCGCGGGCGCATCCGGGGGTGGTGGGGGTGTTGCGGCGGCTGGCGCCGGTGGTGGGGGGCGTCGTGGTGGTGACGGGGCGGCCGGCCGGGGTGGCGGTGGAGTACGGGGGGTTCGCGGACCTGCCGGGGGTGGTGGTGCTGGGGCACTACGGGGCCGAGCGGTGGGAGGGCGGGGAGCTCTCGGCGCCGGAGGTGCATCCGGGGGTGGCGCGGGTGCGGGCGGTGCTGCCGGGGGTGCTGGAGCGGGTGGGGGCGCCCGAGGGGACGTGGGTGGAGGACAAGGGGCGGTCGGTGGCCGTGCACACCCGGCGGACGGCGGCGCCGGAGGAGGCGTTGGAGCTGCTGCGGGCGCCGGTGGGGGAGCTGGCGGCCGGGTACGGGCTGGTGGTGGAGCCCGGGCGGCTGGTGCTGGAGCTGCGGCCGCCGGGGGTGGACAAGGGGGCGGCGCTGACCGGGTTCCTGCGCGAGCGGGGGGCGCGGTCGGTGCTCTACGCGGGGGACGACCTGGGGGACGTGGCGGCCTTCGCCGCGGTGGAGGAGCTGCGCGGCGAAGGCGTGGCCGGGGTGCTGGTCTGCGCCGGCGCGGTGGGGGACGCGCCGGTGCGGGAGCTGGCCGACCGGGCGGACCTGGTGGTCGCCGGGCCGGAGGGCGTGGTGGAGCTGTTGGGGGCCCTGGCGGACGCGCTCACAGTGCGTTGAGCTGGTCCAGGAACCACTGCTGCGGGGGGAGCGCGGTGGCCGCCGCCGCCAGGCGCTTGGTGCGGTCGGCGCGCTCCTCCGGGCTCATGGTGAGGCCGGCGTGGAGGGCCTCGGCGGTGGCGATGACGTCGTAGGGGTTGACGGTGAGGGCGTCGTCCTTGAGTTCGGCGTGGGCGCCGGCCTCGCGGGAGAGGACGAGGGCGCAGCCGTGGTCGGAGACCACCGGGACCTCCTTGGCGACCAGGTTCATGCCGTCGCGGATGGGGTTGACCAGGGCGACGTCGGCCAGCCGGTAGGCGGCGAGGGAGCGCGGGAAGTCGTCGTCGACGTGGAGGATCAGGGGCCGCCAGGCGGGGGTGGCGAACTCGGCGTCGATCTCCTCGGCCAGCCGCTGGACGGCGGCCGTGTAGGCGCGGTACTCGGCGAGGTCGGTGCGGGACGGGTAGGCGAAGGCGATGTGCACCACCCGGTCGTGCCACTCGGGGCGGGTGCGGAGCAGGTGCCGGTAGGCCTGGAGGCCGCGGACGATGTTCTTGCTCAGCTCGGTGCGGTCGACCCGGACGATGGTGCGGCGGTCGCCGACGGCCGCGCGGAGGGCGGCGAGGCGTTCGTCGACGTCGGGGCGGTGGGCGCGCTCGCGCAGGAAGTCGGCGTCGGCGCCGAGGGCGTGGACGCCGAGGCCCGTGGTGCGGCCGTCGACGGTGACGGTGAGCGCGTCGTGGTCGACGGTCGCGCCGAGGAGGTCCTCGCAGCAGGCGGCGAAGGCGCGGGCCCAGCGCTGGGTCAGGAAGCCGGCCCGGTCGGCGCCGAGGATGCCGGTGAGGACGGCCCGGGCGACGTCGTCGGGCAGCATCCGGTAGTACTCCGGCGGGGCCCAGGGGGTGTGCGAGAAGTGGCCGATCCGCAGGTCGGGGCGGGCTTCGCGGAGCAGGGCCGGGACCAGGGAGAGGTGGTAGTCCTGGACGAGGACGGCGGCGTTCGGGGCGGCCTCGGCGGCGAGGGCTTCGGCGAAGGCCTCGTTGTAGGCCCGGTAGGCGGCCCATTCGGTGCGGAAGGCGGCGTCGAAGGAGGGGGCGGTGGGGGTCGCGTAGAGCAGGTGGTGGACGAACCAGAGGGTGGAGTTGGCGACGCCGTTGTAGGCGCGGGCGAAGGTCAGCGGGTCGATGTCCAGCATCCGTACGGCCTGGCCGCCGACCTCGTGGCCGGCCAGGTCGAGGCGGCCGTGGGGTGCCTCGGCGGCGGCCCTGCGGTCGGAGTCGTCGAGGGCGGCGCAGACCCAGACGGCGTTCGGGTCGTCGATGGCGGAGAGGCCGGAGACCAGGCCGCCGCCGCCGCGGCGCAGGGTCAGTGTGCCGTCGTCGGCGGTGCTGAAGGACACCGGTCCCCGGTTGGACGCCACCAGGACGGGGGCGGTGCCGGTCACGCTCGAACGGTTGGTCGTGAGATCGCCCATGGTTGGCATGTTGCCGTGGGGTCGGCGTGGCAAACCCGTGCGGCCCGTCGAAGAGAGGCCCTAATGGCGGGCGGCGTACTCGGGGAGGGTGTGGATCGGGGGGCGTTCGAGGGCGGTCACCGGGTGGGTGTGGGCGGTGAAGGCGCGGGTTTCCGGGTCGCGGGTGAACTGGGTGAGGTGGGGGTGGACGAGGTCGGCGGAGGCCTTGAGGCGGTGGGTGCGGTCGAGGCGTTCCAGGGCGGTCCGGTAGATGGTGGCGGCCATCCGGCCGAGGGCCTGGCCGTCCTGGTGGCGGTGGTGCCGGACGCCGACGTCCACCTGGGCGAGGGCGTCCAGGCCGGCCAGCTCCAGGGCGTCGACCAGCAGGCCGAGTTCGACGCCGTAGCCGGTGGGGAAGGGCAGCCGTTCGAGCAGTGAGCGGCGGGCCGCGTACTCGCCGCCGAGGGGCTGGACGAAACCGGCGAGTTCCGGCCAGTGGAGGTTGAGCAGGGGGCGGGCGACGAGTTCGGTGACCCGGCCGCCGCCGGCTGGCAGGACGGCGCCCTCCGACTCCAGCGGGCGGTCGTACATGGCCTTGACCAGCTGGATGGACTCGTCGGTGAGCAGCGGGCCGATGATGCCGGAGACGAAGGCCGGGTCGAACTCGCGCAGGTCGGCGTCGACGAAGCAGACGATGTCGCCGTGGGTGACCAGCAGTGAGCGCCAGAGCACCTCGCCCTTGCCGGGGACGGCGGGCAGCCGGGGCAGGACGGCGTCGCGGTGCTCGACCCGGGCGCCGGCCTCGGCGGCGACGGCGGCGGTGGCGTCGGTGGAGCCGGAGTCGACGACGACGAGTTCGTCGACGAGCGGGAGGCGTTCCATCAGCTCGCGGCGGATGGTGCGGACGATGTCGCCGACGGTGGCCTCCTCGTCCAGGGCGGGGAGGACCACGCTGACCGTGCGACCGGTGCGCTCCTTGGCGTCGAGCAGGGTGCGGACCGGCCGGTCGGCCGCGCTCCAGGAGCGGCGGCGCAGCCAGGACGCCGCCTGCGGGAGGAGCGCGGGAGTCGGTTCGGCGGGCACGGAGATCTCCTCGGCGAGGTCGGTGGGACGGGTCATCTCGCTTGGCGGACGGTCCCGTTCAGGTTTGACGCCTTCGGATACAGTCTTCGTACAGCGGTCGGACCTTTGCACGCCGGGGTCTCCGTTGAGCACCACCACAATTTCACAAGCTCATCCAGAGGGACTGAGGGAACGGCCCGTTGACGTCCCGGCAACCTTCTCGCGCGGCTGTCTGTCGACAGGCCCCGGCGGGACAGGTGCCAATTCCGTCCCGTGTCGCGACCGCGCCACGGGGAAGATGAGGAGAGAGGCCTCGCCATCATGGCTATCGACACTGCCGCACCCGTTTCCGTCGACCTCGGCCCGGCCGCCGCGCTGTCCTGTCGCGAGTGCGGCACCCGCTTCCCGCTCGGCCCCAGCTTCGCGTGCCTGGAGTGCTTCGGCCCGCTGGAGATCGCCTACGAGTTCGGCAGCGAGGGCGCCGAGGAGTTGCGCAAGCGGATCGAGGCCGGTCCGGCCTCCATCTGGCGGTACGCGCCGCTGCTGCCGGTGCCGGCCGACGTGGCGTCCAAGCCGAACCTGAACCCGGGGTGGACCCCGCTGGTGAAGGCGGACAACCTGGGCCGGGAGCTCGGTTTCACCGCCCAGCTGCACGTCAAGGACGACTCCGGGAACCCGACGCACTCGTTCAAGGACCGGGTGGTCGCGTGTGCGATCGAGGCGGCCCGGGCGTTCGGCTACACCACGCTGTCCTGCTCCTCCACCGGCAACCTGGCCGGCGCGGTGGGTGCGGCGGCGGCCCGGGCCGGGTTCCGGTCCTGCGTGTTCATCCCGCACGACCTGGAGCAGGGCAAGGTCGTCATGGCCGGGGTGTACGGCGGCGAGCTGGTCGGCATCGAGGGCAACTACGACGACGTGAACCGCTTCTGCTCGGAGCTGATCGGCGACCCGGCCGGCGAGGGCTGGGGCTTCGTCAACGTGAACCTGCGGCCGTACTACGGCGAGGGCTCCAAGACGCTGGCGTACGAGATCTGCGAGCAGCTCGGCTGGCGGCTGCCGGAGCAGATCGTGATCCCGATCGCCTCGGGCTCGCAGCTGACGAAGATCGACAAGGGGCTCCAGGAGCTGATCAGGCTCGGCCTGGTCGAGGACCGGCCGTACAAGGTCTTCGGCGCCCAGGCGGAGGGCTGCTCGCCGGTGTCGGCCGCGTTCAAGGCCGGCCGGGACGTGATCAAGCCGGTGAAGCCGGACACCATCGCCAAGTCGCTGGCGATCGGCAACCCGGCCGACGGCCCGTACGTGCTGGACATCGCCCGCCGTACCGGTGGCGCGGTGGAGGACGTCACGGACGCCGAGGTCGTGGCGGCGATCCGGCTGCTGGCGCGGACCGAGGGGATCTTCGCCGAGACCGCGGGCGGGGTGACCGTCGGCGTGCTGAAGAAGTTGGTCGAGACCGGGCAGCTGGACCCGGCCAAGGAGACCGTCGCGATCAACACCGGCGACGGGCTGAAGACCCTGGACGCCGTCTCCGATTCCGGGATGACCGCCGTCATCCGCCCGACGCTGGACTCGTTCCGCGCCGCCGGCCTCGTGTCCGCCTGAACCACCCGATAGGCCCCGCCCCCGCTAGGAGAGTCATGAGCGCCACCGTCCGCATCCCCACCATCCTGCGCACCTACACCGACGGCGCCGCCGAGGTGACCGCCGAGGGTGCCACCCTGGCCGAGGTCGTCGCCGACCTGGAGAAGAACCACGCGGGCATCGCGGCCCGCGTCCTGGACGACACGGGCAAGCTGCGCCGCTTCGTGAACGTCTACGTGAACGACGACGACGTGCGCTTCGCCGAGGGTCTGGCGACCGAGATCAAGGACGGCGCCAGCGTCTCGATCATCCCGGCGGTGGCCGGCGGCTGCTGAGCCGACAAAGCAGAACCCGCGGTCGCCCGCGCGTACGGAAATCCGTTCTCCGTATGCGCGGGCGACCGCTCGCATTCCGGCGGGAATATTTCCGGGTCGAGTCGGAGTAGAGTGTGGCTCGGCTGGGAACAGGGTTTCCCTTTCGGCCCCCGCAGTGCTCGGCCCGGGGGCGTCCGGCCGCCGGGGGCGGACCGTGAAACATGTCAGGCAGATGTCAGAATTCGCGCGGGCATTTGAGTAATTCGTCCGCTATGTCCGGCGTGGAATGCCGAGATTATTCCGATTCGATCCGTCCTGTCCCTTGACGCCTTGGCGGAATTACCGGCGGTTGGCCCTGTTGCAGAGGGCGTCGATCCGGATACATTCAGCGGCGGTCGACGCAATCACCCGCTCACCGGAGGCCGCCCGGCGTTCCGCGCGGATGGTTGCGGCGTGCACGGCTGCGCCCAGGGGGGGTTCCCCGGGCCGGCCTTCAACCAACCCGGGCCCGCGACCTGCGGGCACGTGAAGGGCCAGCACAGCACTAGGGGAGTTCGGAATGGCTCAGGGCACCGTCAAGTGGTTCAACGCGGAGAAGGGCTACGGCTTCATCGCGGTCGACGGTGGTGCGGACGTCTTCGTCCACTACAGCGCGATCCAGATGGACGGCTACCGCACCCTCGAGGAGGGCCAGCGGGTCGAGTTCGAGATCTCCCAGGGACAGAAGGGCCCGCAGGCGGACATGGTCCGCGCGGCGGTCTGACCCCTTCCGACTCCAGGAGCTCGGCGCGGCCCTACGGCTGGTGACCACTCGCTTCTCGACGGGCCCGTGCGACGCGTGTCGTACGGGCCCGTCGGCGTTCCCCGACACGGCTCCGCCGGGGCTCGGGCGGGGCTCCGGCGACGGCTCGCGGATCGTCGATTGGGCTTGCACTCGACCACCCGGAGTGCTAATCATTGGCGTTAGCACTCACAGCGTGAGAGTGACAGCGGACCGGGTCGGTGAGGCCCCCGGGAGCGGTAGGGGAATGGACCCCCGCACACCAGGGCCGTCCGTCGCGGGCACCCCTTGGTCCGAGCAGTCGACCGTGTCCCGGAGGACCACTTCAGATGGCCAAGATCATCGCCTTTGATGAGGAAGCTCGCCGCGGCCTTGAGCGTGGCATGAACCAGCTCGCCGACGCCGTGAAGGTCACGCTCGGCCCCAAGGGCCGCAACGTCGTGCTGGAGAAGAAGTGGGGCGCCCCCACGATCACCAACGACGGTGTCTCCATCGCCAAGGAGATCGAGCTCGAGGACCCGTACGAGAAGATCGGTGCGGAGCTCGTCAAGGAGGTCGCCAAGAAGACGGACGACGTCGCGGGTGACGGCACCACCACCGCCACCGTGCTCGCCCAGGCCCTGGTTCGCGAGGGTCTGCGCAACGTCGCCGCCGGCGCCAACCCGATGGCCCTGAAGCGCGGCATCGAGAAGGCCGTCGCGGCCGTCTCCGACCAGCTGCTGGCCCAGGCCAAGGACGTGGAGACCAAGGAGCAGATCGCCTCCACCGCCTCCATCTCCGCCGCTGACACCCAGATCGGCGAGCTCATCGCCGAGGCCATGGACAAGGTCGGCAAGGAAGGCGTCATCACCGTCGAGGAGAGCAACACCTTCGGTCTGGAGCTCGAGCTCACCGAGGGCATGCGCTTCGACAAGGGCTACATCTCCGCCTACTTCGCCACCGACCTGGAGCGGATGGAGGCGACGTTCGAGGACCCGTACATCCTCATCGCCAACTCCAAGATCGGCTCGGTCAAGGACCTGCTCCCGCTGCTGGAGAAGGTCATGCAGAGCGGCAAGCCGCTGGTCATCATCGCCGAGGACGTCGAGGGCGAGGCCCTGTCGACCCTGGTCGTGAACAAGATCCGTGGCACCTTCAAGTCCGTCGCCGTCAAGGCCCCGGGCTTCGGTGACCGCCGCAAGGCCATGCTCGGCGACATCGCCATCCTCACCGGTGGCACCGTGATCTCCGAGGAGGTCGGCCTCAAGCTGGAGAACGCCGGCATCGACCTGCTGGGCACCGCCCGCAAGGTGGTCATCACCAAGGACGAGACCACCATCGTCGACGGTGGCGGCGACAGCGAGCAGGTCGCGGGCCGCGTGAACCAGATCCGCGCCGAGATCGAGAACAGCGACTCGGACTACGACCGCGAGAAGCTCCAGGAGCGCCTCGCCAAGCTGGCCGGCGGCGTGGCCGTCATCAAGGCCGGCGCGGCCACCGAGGTGGAGCTCAAGGAGCGCAAGCACCGCATCGAGGACGCCGTCCGCAACGCCAAGGCCGCCGTCGAGGAGGGCATCGTCGCCGGTGGTGGCGTCGCCCTGCTGCAGGCCGGTGTCGCCTTCGACAAGCTGGAGCTGGAGGGCGACGAGGCCACCGGTGCCAACATCGTCAAGGTCGCGCTGGAGGCCCCGATCAAGCAGATCGCGACCAACGCCGGCCTGGAGGGTGGCGTCGTGGTGGAGAAGGTGCGCAACCTCCCCGCCGGTCACGGCCTGAACGCGGCCACCAACACCTACGTCGACCTGATCGCCGAGGGCATCATCGACCCGGCCAAGGTGACCCGCTCCGCGCTGCAGAACGCCGCCTCCATCGCGGCGCTGTTCCTGACCACCGAGGCCGTCATCGCCGACAAGCCGGAGAAGGCCGCCGCGGCCGCCGGCGGCGGCATGCCGGGCGGTGACATGGACTTCTGATCCTGATCCCTCGGATCGGATCGGCTGGTTCCTCGTCCGTGTGGGCGGCTCCCTTCGGGGGGCCGCCCACACGGCGTTTCGGCGTCCGGCGGCGTCCGGAAGTTCCGGGGCCCGGGCGTTCGGACGTCCGGGCGTTTCGGCGTTCGGCCGGGTGGACGGAGAATGGACGGATGGCTTCCGACGACATCGAGACCGCCCTGCACAACGCGCGGGCACTGATCCTGGCCGACCTCACCGCGCGGGACGTGGCGGACGCCGCCGTCGTCTCGCTGGTGGAGCAGGCCGTGACGCACCGCCGCTGGTGGCTGGAGCAGTGGCCGGACGGCACCGAGTACGTGCTCGGGCTGGTCGCCCAGGACGTCCAGGACGCGCTGCTGGAGGCGTACGGGCGCTGGCCGCTGTGCACCGGGTGCGCGGCCGACGGGGACCCGCACGCGCTGAGCGTGGAGCCCGAGCTGGGGCCGGAGCCGCACTGGGTGTGCGGCAAGCAGGGCGCGGTGGTGGCGCCGGTGGGGAAGCTCGCCTAGCCCGGCCGGCTCGGGGCCGGGGGTGCCTTCCGGGGGTGGTGCGCGGGTGGGTACGGTGCGCGCATGAGGCGCTGGGTGTGGGGTGTGGCGGGCGGGTGCTGCGGGCTCGGGCTGTGGTGGGCCGTGCTGGAGGCGGCGGGGGCCGGCCACGACGCGTGGTGGGCCGTGGCCGGGCGGGTGCTGGCCGTGACGGGGGGAGTGGCCGCCGCGGACCGGGTGCGCGGGCGGTGGGGCTGACGGGCCTCAGAGGGTGCCGAGCTCCGCGGTCAGGTTGGCGCGGGCGGCCGCGGTGAAGCGCTCGCGGGCGGCCGGGGTGCGGTAGAGGTCCGGCAGGGCGAGCAGATGGCGCAGGATGGCGGCCCGGCCGGCCGCGAAGTCCGGCGCGGGGACGAAACCGTACTCCTCGCGGACCGCGGCCGCGTACGCCGCGTACGCCTCGGGGGAGCCGCCGAGGACGGCGAGGTCCGCGTCGCAGAGCACCTCGCCGTCACGGTCGCCGGGGGCGGGGTCGTGGCCGACGGTGAGCAGCACGAGGCGCTCGACCTCGGCGACCCGCTCGGCGGGCAGCCCGGCGGCGGTCAGCGCGCGGACGGCCAGGGCGGCGCTGCGCTCCTCGTTCTCGGTGCGGTCGGGGCGGTAGACGGCGTCGTGGAACCAGGCCGCGAGGCGGACGGCCTCCGGGTCGGCGGCGTGCCCGGCCAGCTCGTCGACCAGGCCCAGCACCGCGCGCAGGTGTGCGGCGGTGTGGTAGCGGCGCTGCGGCTCCGACCAGCGGCGCAGCAGCTCCCGGCCGTACGGCTCGGGGTCGACGGCGGCCCCGCAGCGGTGCAGCAGGGCGGTCCAGGCGGCGAGCAGGTCGTCGGTGGGCGGGTCGGCGAGCGGGCCCTCGGCGGGCGGGTCGGCGAGCGGGCCCTCGGCGGGCGCGTCGGTGAGCGGTTCCTCGGCGGGCGGGGCGTCCTCGGTGGTCGGCATGGCGACCATTGTGGCGGCCCGGCCGGGTGCCGGACCCGGGGAGTGGGCGCTGGACCTATAGGTAGGTTGACGATATATGTAGTCGTATGACAGAACGCTCCATGCAGGAGCCCACGCTGCTGCTGCTCACCGCGCTGGCCGACGCCCCGCGGCACGGCTACGCGCTCATCCAGGAGATCGCCGCGATCTCCGACGGCCGGGTCAAGATGCGCACCGGCACGCTCTACGGGGCGCTCGACCGGCTGCTGGGCCAGGGCCTGATCGAGGTCGCCGCCGAGGAGGTGGTGGACGGCCGGGCCCGGCGCAGCTACGCGCTGACCGCCGCCGGCCGCGAGGCGCTGGCCGCCGAGGCGGAGCGGCTGCGGGCGGTCGCCACCGAGGCCGAGCGCCGGCTGACCAGGATCCGGTCGATGCTGCCGGGCAAGACCGGGTCGCAGGGGCGGCCCGCGACGGGGGGAGGCCTCTCATGACCACACCGGTGATCGGCGCGGGGCCCTCCGCGGTGCTGCGGGCCGCGCTCCAGCTCTACCCGGAGCCGTACCGCCGCGAGCGCGGCGAGGAGCTGGCCGAGGTGTTCGCCGACACGACGGCGGCGGGCGGCCGGCCGGCGGTCGCCCGGGAGGTCCTCGGCCTGGCGGTGTACGGGCTGCGGGTGCGGCTCGGGCTGACCGGCGCCACGGCGGCCGGGCGGCTGCTGGCGATGGTCGCGCCGATGCTCGCCGGGGCGGTGGCCGGTGCCACGCTGGTGGCCTGGGTGACCACCGTGGACCGGATCGTCAACTGGCTCACCTGGGAGGACCCGTACAAGGTCTACTTCTCGTCGCTCTGCGCGCCGGTGGCGGCCGCGCTGCTCCTGGTGGCGGGGCTGCTGGGGCGGTGGACGGCGGTGCGGGGCAGCGCGCTGGTCCTGGGGGCGGTGGGGCTCTACAACCTGGCGGACGCCGTCTGGTCCTCCTCCTTCGACCTGTGGTGGAGCGGCTACATCGCGATGGCCACGCTGCCGCTGGTGCTGGCCGCGCTGCTGCTGGCGGCGGCGCCGACGGACCTGCTGCCCCGGCCGGGCCTGCGCGCGGCCGGCCTGGTGCTGGCGTCGGGGGCCGTGGGCGGGCTGCTGGAGGCGGCCCAGAGCTGGGACGACACCACCTTCCCGCTGGACCTGGTGTGGTTCGTGGTGATGCTGGTCGTCCCGCTGCTGCTGACCTTCGCCGGGCTGCGCGGGCGGGTGGCGCCGACGGCGGCGGGGGTGGCGGCGCTGGTGCTGGCCGGGCCGGGCTGCCTGTTCAACATCTGGCGCGGGTCCGGCGGGGTCTCGCAGCTGCTGCCGGCGGTGGGGCCGTCGGTGGCCGCGCTGGTGCTGGTGGCGGTGGCGGTGCACCGGTTCGGCCGGTCGGAGGCGGTCGGGGCGTCCGGTGCGATCGGGGCGGTCCACGGTCCGGCGTGACCGGGAGGTTCGGGGGGCCGTTCCGGCGTGACCGGAACGGCCCCCTGGGAGTTTCCGGGGGCGGGCCGATGTGGCAGGCTGTCGAATATGTCTAGACCAATTTTCGAAGTCATCGCGCTGACGCCCCAGGACGCCCAGGCCGCCGAGTCGGGCGGCGCCGACCGGCTCGAACTGGTCACCGACATGGCGGCCGACGGGCTCACCCCGTCCGTCGAGGACTTCGGCCGGATCCGGGCCGCCGTCGGCATCCCGCTGCGGGTCATGCTGCGGATCCGGGACGGCTTCGCCCCCGGCGACGTGGACGGGCTGTGCGCCCGGGCCGCCGCGCTGCGCGCCGAGGGGGCCGAGGAGTTCGTGCTCGGCTTCCTCGACGCCGACGGCGCCGTCGACCTGGCCGCCACCACGGCCGTCGCCGAGGCGATCGCCGGCTGCCGCTGGACCTTCCACCGGGCGATCGACCACAGCGCCGACCGGGCCGCCCTGCGGGCCGCCGTCGGCGGGCTGCCCGGCCTGGACACCTTCCTCACCTCCGGCGCGGCCGCCGGGGTGGACGCCGGGCGCGAGGTGCTGTCGGCCGAGCTGGCCCGGGCCGGCGAGCCCGGGTACCGGCAGCGGATCCTGATCGGCGGAGGCCTGCGGGCCGAGCACCTGAAGGAGCTGCGGGCGGAGGGCTTCGACGCCTTCCACGTCGGCGGCGCGGTGCGGGTCGACGGCTGGCGGACGCCGGTGGACGCGGCCAAGGTCGCCGAGTGGCGGGCGCTGATCGACGCCTGAGCGCGGGTGCGCCGGTACGGGCGTTCGTACGGAAGGGCCGGTCCGCGGACCGGCCCTTCCGCGCACTACCGCAGCTGCTCCGGCAGCGGCTCGCGGTGCAGCACCGTCAGCCCGGAGACCGCACGGGTCAGCGCCACGTACAGCCGCCGCAGGCCGGTCCGCTCGTCCGGCTCCCCGGCGACCACCGCGGCCGGCTCGTCCAGCACCACGTAGTCGTACTCCAGACCCTTGGCCAGCGAGGCCGGGACGAGGGTGAGCCGGGCCTCCGCGCTGGTCTCGTCGCCGGGGGAGAGGTACGGCAGGCCGGCCGCGGTCAGCGCCTCGGCGAGCCGCGGGACGCGGGCGTCGGCGGCGATCAGGCCGGTCGAGCCCTCGTGCTGCAGCGCCTCCCGGCAGGCGGCCAGGACCGCCTCCGTGCCGGCCGCGTCGCCGTTCCCGTCCGTGTCTCCGTTGGCGTCGCCGTCCGCGATCCGGCGGATCGTCAGCGAACCGGGCGCCTCACGGACCGAGGAGGCCGGGGCCAGGCCGGGGGCGATCGCCGGGAGCAGCCGGGAGGCGTACGCGATGACCTCCTCCGGCACCCGGAAGCCCTTGGTCAGCTCCTCGATGTGTGCCTGCGGCTTGCCCAGGTGGCGCAGCGCCTCCGGCCAACTCGCCGTCGCCCACGGGGTGGTGCCCTGGGCGAGGTCGCCGAGGACGGTCGCCGAACCGGTGGTGCAGCGGCGGCCGACCGCGCGGTACTGCATCGGGGAGAGGTCCTGGGCCTCGTCCAGCACCACGTGCCCGAGCGAGGGGGTGCGCTGCACCAGGTCGGTGGCCTCGTCGACCAGGACGGCGTCGGCCGCCGTCCAGCGGGCGGTCTTCACCGAGCGGCCGGGCTTGGGCCACAGCACCGCCCGCTGCTCCTCGGGCGTCAGCACGCCCTCGGCGCAGGCGGCCAGGAACTCCGGCTCGGAGAGCAGCCGCAGGACCAGCTTCGCCGGGTCGACGGCCGGCCAGCACTCCTTGACCACCGCCTTGACGGCGCTGTTGCGGGCCACCGCGTCCTGCACCCGGTCGTCCGGGGCCTCGCCGCCCTGCTCCATCTTCAGCAGCACGGCGTGCGCGATGCGCTGCGGCAGGGCGTCCCTGGCCGCGCCGTAGCGGGTCTCGCGGCCCTTCAACTCCTCGATGATCTCGACCAGTTCGTACACCGGTACGCGCCAGCGGCGGGAGCCGCGGACCACCACGCAGGGCTCGGTGGGCAGCGCGATGCCCGACCGCACCGCCCGGCGCAGCACCTCGGCCATCCGGGCGTCGCCCTTCAGCCGGGCCGCCTCCGGGTCGTCCTCGCCCCTCACCTCGACGTGCCCGACCAGCTGCTGCACGGTGGCCTGGGCGACCTCCAGCTCGCCGAGGGCCGGGAGCACCTGCTCGATGTAGGAGAGGAAGGCGTTGTTCGGCCCGATCACCAGGGTGCCGGTCCGGGCCAGGCGCTCGCGGTGGGCGTACAGCAGGTACGCGACGCGGTGCAGGCCGACGGCGGTCTTCCCGGTGCCGGGCGCCCCCTGGACGCAGATGGTGCCCGTGATGTCCGAGCGGACGATCTCGTCCTGCTCGGGCTGGATGGTGGCGACGATGTCGCGCATCGGGCCGACGCGGGGCTTCTCGATCTCGGCGGCCAGCAGCGCGGAGGCGGAATCGGTCTCGGCCGGGTCGCTGAGGTGCTCGTCCTCGTAGGCGGTCAGCTCGCCGCCGGTGTAGCCGAAGCGGCGGCGGCGGTCGACGTCCATCGGGTCGGTGCGGCTGGCCCGGTAGAACGGCTGGGAGACCGGCGCGCGCCAGTCGATCACCATCGGGTCGCCGTCGGCGTCGTGGACGTGCCGGCGGCCGATGTAGAAGCTCTCGCCGCCGCTGCCCTCGCTCAGCTCCTCGCTGATCGCGTGCAGGTAGTCGAGGCGGCCGAAGAACAGCGGGGTGTGCGAGAGGTCGGCCAGGGCGGCGATCCTGGCCTCGATCTGGTTCTGGAGCACGAGGGCGGTGACCCAGGTGCCGGTCACGTCGCGGATGTCGAGCGACTCGACGTCCTCGCGCATCGCGCGCAGCGCGGCCCGGGAGGCGGCCAGGTGGTCGCGTTCGCGCTGGAGGGGGTCGGTGGTGGAGGTGGCGGGCACAGCGAACCTTCCCGGCTGCCCCCGGTGGCGGGCGCAGCGGATCGTAGGAGCTCACGGTGGGTACGGCCGACCGGTTGCCGAACGGTCGGTACCTCCCCCGGCTGCCTGCGGGACTTCAGCAGGTACCACGGTTCGGGAGGGGGCAGACGGACGATCTTAGACCCGTCCGCCCCTGGGGGCCAGCCGCGCGGGTCCCGGGGTTCCGGCCGTACCGGCCTCGGGGTTCGCCCTACCCCGGCCTCGGGGGCCGCCGTACACCCGGCGGACGAGCCGCGCACCTGCGGATACGGCCTTTGGAGTGATGCCGACCGCCGGTCGGGTGCCTACCGTTGAAGACATGAGCACCACGAACCGAACCCCCCGACCCGGCCCGTCCGGCGCCACCGCCGTCTCCGGGCGCCACCGCAACCCGCTGAGCACCGCCGTCCGCAACGTCGGCATCGCCCTGGACACCGCCGCGCGCGTGATCTTCCTCGGGCGCGACGGTGTCCGGTACTGAAGGCGCCGTCCGGTACTGAAGGCCGTGTCCGTTCCCGGGACGGCCTACCGCCCGTGCGTCACAGCACGTCGTCCGCGTCCATGATCCGGTACGCGTAGCCCTGCTCGGCCAGGAAGCGCTGCCGGTGGGCGGCGAAGTCCTGGTCCACGGTGTCCCGGGCGACCACCGAGTAGAAGTGGGCCGAGTGGCCGTCCGCCTTGGGGCGCAGCACCCGGCCGAGGCGCTGGGCCTCCTCCTGGCGGGAGCCGAAGGTCCCGGAGACCTGGATGGCCACGGTGGCCTCGGGCAGGTCGATCGAGAAGTTCGCGACCTTGGAGACCACCAGGACGCCGATCTCCTTGTTCCGGAAGGCCTCGAAGAGCTTCTCGCGCTGGGCGTTGCTGGTCTCGCCCTTGATCACCGGGGCGTCCAGGGCCTCGCCGAGCTCGTCCAGCTGGTCGATGTACTGGCCGATGATCAGCGTCTGGTCCTTCTCGTGCTTCCTGACCAGCGCCTCCACCACCCGCCGCTTGGTCGCCGTGGTGGCGCAGTAGCGGTAGCGCTCCTCCGGCTCGGCGGTCGCGTAGGCGAGCCGCTCGGAGTCGGTCAGGGTGACCCGCACCTCGCAGCAGTCGGCGGGCGCGATGTAGCCCTGCGCCTCGATCTCCTTCCACGGCGCGTCGAAGCGCTTGGGGCCGATCAGGCTGAACACGTCGCCCTCGCGGCCGTCCTCGCGCACCAGCGTCGCGGTCAGGCCGAGCCGGCGGCGGGCCTGGAGGTCGGCGGTGAACTTGAACACCGGCGCGGGCAGCAGGTGCACCTCGTCGTAGACCACCAGGCCCCAGTTGCGGGCGTCGAACAGCTCCAGGTGGGCGTAGACGCCCTTCCGCTTGGTCGTCATCACCTGGTAGGTGGCGATGGTGACCGGGCGGATCTCCTTCTTCGTCCCGCTGTACTCGCCGATCTCGTCCTCGGTGAGCGAGGTGCGCTTGACCAGCTCGTGCTTCCACTGGCGGGCCGAGACGGTGTTGGTGACCAGGATCAGCGTGGTCGACTTGGCGTGCGCCATCGCGGCCGCGCCGACCAGCGTCTTGCCGGCGCCGCAGGGCAGCACGACCACGCCCGAGCCGCCGTGCCAGAAGCCCTCGACGGCCTGCGCCTGGTACGGGCGCAGCTGCCAGCCGTCCTCGTCCAGGTCGATCGGGTGCGCCTCGCCGTCCACGTACCCGGCGAAGTCCTCGGCGGGCCAGCCGAGTTTGAGCAGCACCTGCTTGATCTGCCCGCGCTCGGAGGGGTGCACCACCACGGTGTCCGGGTCGACCCGGGCGCCGACCAGCGGGACGACCTTCTTGGAGCGCAGCACCTCCTCCAGCACCGGCCGGTCGGTGGTGGTGAGCACCAGCCCGTGGGTCGGGTGCTTGAGCAGCTGGAGCCGCCCGTACCGGCCCATGGTGTCCGCCACGTCCACCAGCAGCGCGTGCGGCACCGGGTAGCGCGAGTACGTCACCAGGGCGTCCACCACCTGCTCGGCGTCGTGCCCGGCCGCCCGCGCGTTCCACAGCCCGAGCGGCGTCACCCGGTACGTGTGCACGTGCTCGGGCGCCCGCTCCAGCTCGGCGAACGGCGCGATGGCGCGACGGCAGTCGGAGGCCCTGGGGTGGTCGATCTCCAGGAGAAGAGTTTTGTCGCTCTGGACGATGAGCGGTCCATTCACCTGGCACGCGTCCTTCCAACAGGCAGCTGCCCAGATGTGGGCGGCCAAAGTTTCAGTATGCCGTATCAACCGATGGCGGGAGCAACGTGCGGTGGCAACGAGGCCGGGTGTCCATTGACCGCGAGATGCCACGACAGAGTGAACGGCCTAGCCGTCGCGCCTAGGGGCTTGTATCGTCAGATTTTGAGAAACAGAGCTGTTGGGCGACAGGTATGACTGCTTGAGGAGGTTGCTGTGCTGCTGCGGTTCCGGGTGACCAACCATGCGTCCCTGCGGGATGAGCAGGAACTTTCCCTGGTTGCGTCCGACCGCCACCCCGAACGGGCAGAACGCGAGCTCGCTAGCGGGGGCCACCGTGTCGTGCCCGTAGCCGCGATCTACGGAACGAATGCATCCGGCAAGTCCAACGTGGTCGATGCGATCCGCTGGATGCGCCAAGCCGTGCTGTCATCGTTCCGGCGCTGGGACCCAACCGGTGGGGTTCCGCGCCGTCCTTTCGCACTTCGCCGGGACGTGGCGTCGTCGCCGACCTCGTTCAGCGTCGATTTCGCCTTGAACGGGGTGCGCCACGAGTTTGGCTTCTCCGTCGACGACGACCGTGTGACCGAGGAGTGGCTCTACTACTACCCGGAGCGCAAGGCCAATCGACTGTATGAGCGTAGGGCTGACTCTTCGGTTGTGTTCGGCCGGTCCTTGACAGGTCGAAAGAAGATCATTTCCGAGTTGCTCCGTCCGAACAGTCTGTATCTGTCGGTTGCGGCGGCTCAAGGACACCCGCAGCTCAGTGAGGTGTACCGATGGTTCCAGACGGGCCTGCGGCTCGCCACGGACGGTAACTTCAGGGCTCGCTTGGATCACACTGTCCAGCTTCTGCTGGGTGGCCGACAGCAGGTCGGGCCAGCGCCGGTGATGAGGCTGCTCCAATTCGCGGACCTCGGGGTCTCGGGGTTGGAGGTAGAGGAGCCGGATGAGGCGGTTGTGGATGACTACGAGCGACTCACCCAGGCGATGAGGGAAGCGTTGGGCGAGAGGGTGCGTGTCGAAGCGCAGGGCCTTCATTCGGTCCGCGTCGAACACCGGACTGTCGAGGGAGTTTTTCCGCTGGACCTCGGGGAGGAGTCGAGTGGTACGCGCACGTGGATCGGACTCATGGGTCCCGTGCTCGTAGCCCTCGCCCAGGGTGCCGTGCTGTGCGTGGACGAACTCGATGCCCGTCTCCATCCGTACCTCGTCGACGCCCTCGTCGGCATGTTTCAATCACCTGACATCAACCGCTCAGGTGCGCAACTGATCTTCAGTACTCATGAGGCCGCCCTGCTGGGCAGGAATGTGCGGACCGAGCTCTTCCGGGACCAGGTGTGGTTCACGGAGAAGGACGCCGATACCTTGGCAACCCGGCTCTTCCCCATGACCGAGTTCCACGTGCGTGACTCCTTGGAGAACTTGGAGAAGCGCTACCTGGCTGGTCGCTACGGAGCGGTCCCGTATCTGGACGATGACTTGATGAGCGAGATTTCCGAGGCGGTCGGAGGGGCGTAGGTGGGGCGCAGGGGGAAGCCGTTGCAGAGGGCGGGCAGCTCGCGTTCGGAACAGCGCAGGTTCCTGATCTACTGCGAGGGCGAACGCACCGAGGACCAGTACTTCAAGGGACTCAAGCAAGAGTTGAAGTCGCTGCCTGTGACCATCTGTCTCGGTGGCGACCATGGCGAGCCCAAGTCCTTGGTGAGATCAGCCATCAAGCACAAGGAGCGAGCTGCTCAGTCAGCCGCAGACAGGTACACCCCGTACGACGAGGTGTGGTGTGTTGTTGATGTCGAGGCCCCGATTCCCCACCCTTCGCTCGACCAAGCCTTGAAGCTCGCGCAACAGGCGGGGGTGAACATGGCTTTGTCCAACCCATGCTTCGAACTCTGGATCCTGCTGCACCTCAAGCGTGTTTCGGCCTACCAGACCTCGGACTCCATGCAGACCGCGTTGGAGAAGGCGGTGGACTGCGGCTACACGGTCCAACGAAAGCATCTGGACTACGCGAAGCTCCGTGGTTCGGACGATGCCCGATACATCGAGGCCAAGGAGCGTGCAGAGAAGCTGCGTACGGGAAGTGCGATTGGGCACCGAGCCAATCCTTGGACGAACGTGGACATGCTCGTAGAGCTGCTACGACAGGGCCAGGTCCGACCTTGATGATGTGATGACGTGCGCATCAGGCTTGATCGCCTGGACGATGAGCGGTCCGTCGTTCACGCGGGGAAGCCCTCCACTGGCTGACAGGGTGGATTGACGCAGACCCTCCAGTGTCGCGCATCGCGGGCGGTGCGCGGGAGCCGCCCGGAGTGACCACCGTCCGTACTCGCTCGTTGAGCTGGTCATGAAGAAGTCGAAGCGTGTTCTCACCGCCCTCGCCCTGATGGGCTCGGCCTTCGCGGCCACCGCCTCCTCGGCCGGCTCGGCCCACGCCCTCGCGGGCATCGGCGAGGGGCCCGGCGGCCTGCTCGCGGCGCCCGGGTTCCTGCTGGCGGACACCGTCACCGGGGGGTCGATGCCGGTCGGGCAGGGGCAGATCGGCAGCCTGGCGGACAAGGCCGTCCAGGACAAGATGAAGGAGGCGCAGCAGGGGCACTGAAGGCCCCCGGCCTCCCCGGGGTCACTCGTCGAGTTCCGCGACGCCGGTGATGCGGTGCAGGGCGAAGGTGCGGAGTTCGTCGGCGTGGTGGTCGAAGGCGGTGACGAAGCCGCCTTCGACCTTGACCGGGTCGATGATGCGCTGGCTGGCGATGCCCTCGGCGTTGAGGTAGCCGATCCACATGCGCTCGCCGAGCAGGACGGCCGTCTGCAGGGCGGCCAGGGTCTCGGCGGCGGCGGTGCGGGGGAGCCGGCGCGGGTCGGGGGCGGGGTCGCGGCGGGTGGCGGTGGCGGCGCGGTCACCGGCCCGGATGGCCTTGATGGCGGCCGCGAGCAGGGTGTCGTCGGGGGCGGGCGGTCCGTCGGGGACGGGCGCGGGGGCCGTCCGGGGCGGGGTGCGGCGGCTGTCCGGGCGGGTGATCAGCACGTCTCCCTCGGCGGACTCGGCGGCCGGGGCGTAGCCCATGGTGCGCAGGGCGGCGAGCAGGACGTCCGGGGCGGCCTGGGAGGCGAGGACGGTGGGGGCGAGCAGCCGCAGCCGCAGGTCGGCGGAGCGGCGGTCGGCGAGGACCTCGCCGAGCAGCGACGGGTCGTCGCAGCGCAGGTAGGAGGAGGCGGCGCCGACCCGCAGGACGCCGTGCCGGCGGGCGACGTCGTCGACCAGGTACGCGAGCGGCTGCGGGACGGGCGTACGGCTGTGCTGCTCCAGGAAGGCCCGCAGGTCGGTGGCGGTGCGGCCGGCGTCGAGGGCGCGGCGCACCGAGGCCGGGGTGAAGCGGTAGACGGTGGCGCCGCCCTTGGACTCGATGTCGGCGCACAGGGCGAGGGCCTGGGCGAGCGGGGTGAGCAGCGGGCCGGGGGCGATCGCGGTGAGGTCCGGCTGGAGGATCACGTGGTCCAGCGGCTGCGGGAGCAGCGGGGCGAGCACCTCGGCCGGGTCGGACTCGGCGGTGAGCAGGGCGCGGGCGGGGGCGGCCAGGGCGCCGCGGCCGGTGATGCCGAGGAGTTCGGCCTCGTCGAGGGTCCAGGCGGTGAGTTCGTCGCGCAGGTCGCGGCCGTCCGGGCCGACGGGGCCGCCGCGCAGCGGGCGCTGCCAGCGCAGGGCGGGGAGCAGCTCCTCGGCGGTGGCCGGGGTGCCGGGCGGCAGTTCGGCGAGCAGGGCGAGGGTGGCGCGGCGGACGGACGGGGCGAGGGTGCGGTCGAGTTCGGGGCCGAGGGCGGCGCGCGGCTTGCCCCGGCCGTCCGGGGTGCCGGTGAGGGCGGGGACGCGGGTGGCGGCGAGCCAGGCGCCGGCCAGGACGGACCAGCGCTCGGCGGTGTCCAGGTGCAGCCAGGTGTCGTACCCCGGGGTGGGGGCCCAGCGTTCGTCCACCTCGCCGTCGGGGGCCAGCAGGCCTGCGGTGTAGGCGAGTTCGAGCCAGAAGGCGGTCTGCTGCTCGGTGTTCTCCAGGGCCTGGGCGGTGCGCTTGAGGTCGCGGACGCCGAGGCCGCCGGCGCGCAGGGTCAGCGGCGGGGTGAGGCCCCAGCCGTCCAGCAGCTCCTCGACGGTCTTGACGGCGGTGTGCGCCTGGCCGGCCGCGGCGGCGTCCACGGCCTGCGGGTCGCGCGGGGCGGCGGCGGGCGCGGGCTCGGGCTGGACCGGCTCGACGGTGCGGTGGGTGCGGCCGCCGCGCAGGTGCAGGGCCAGCTCGCGGGGCAGCACGACGCTGCCGGGGCTGCTGGGCAGCAGCAGGCCGCGGGCGAGCAGCCACTCGACGGGGCTCTGCGCGTCCTCGGCGGTGACCGGGCGGGTGGCGTCCGGGACGGTGCCGGTGGGCGGGCCCCAGACCAGCCGCTCCAGCAGCCGCAGCGCGGCCTCGGGCGCGGTGTCGAGCAGTGCGGCGCAGCGGGCGCGGTCGGTGAGCAGCGCGGTGAGCGCGGCGACGGCGCTGACCGGGTCCGGGGTGCCGGGCTCTCCCGCCGAGGCGAGCAGCTGCTGCAGCCGGGCCGGGGACATGCCGACGGTGGCGTCGGCGAGGGTGGGGCCGAGGCCGGTGCGGCCCGGGTTGACGGCGGTCGGGGCGAGCGCCTCGCGGACGGCGAGGACCAGCCGCAGCCCGTTGTCCGGGCCCCAGAGCAGCGCCCGGTCGCGCAGGGTGGCGAGCGCGCGCGGCAGGGCGGTGGCGACGGCGGACCGGTCGGCGGGGGTGAGCGGGGTGGCGCCGGGGTGCGGCTTGACCTTCGCCGGGCCGGTCAGCAGGGTGCGGACGGTGCTCAGCGAGGTGCCGTCCGGGGCGGTGGCCAGGGCCTCGGCGACCTGGAGGGTGAAGCGGTCGAGCCGCTCCAGGGCGCGCAGCGCGGAGGCGCGCGAGGAGAGCCGGGCGGACAGCTGGGTGAGGTCGCCGGGGACGGGGTTCAGCAGGTCGGGGCGGGAGCGGAGCAGGGCGGCGAGCGCGTCGTCGGGACGGGCGCGCAACTCCTCGGCGAGGGTGCGCGGGCCGGTGGCGGACCTGCCCCGGCGTTGAGGGCCCTGCTGTGTGGTCATTCGACCTAGGTTAGTCGGGCGCGGGGACGACGGGGTGTCCGTCGTCCGGGCGCACCTCCGGCGCTCCGCCGTACCGGCGGACGGACTCGCGCGGGCGGGGGCGGGGTGGGTAGCGTCTCGCCGAGGGCGGTTCGGTGGGCGGCCGGTACGGGCGAGGCGGGGTGGTCGGTGATGACGGACGGCGAGTGGTGGCGCAAGAGCGGGCCGTGGAGCGAGCGTTCGGTCGGCGGCCCGGACGCGGGCCCGGACGCCGCTTCGGACGCCGGCTCGGGTTCGGGCTCGGGCGCCGGTTCGGGTGAGGCCGCGTCCGGCGGCGCTCCGGAGGCTCCGTCCGCCCCCGTTCCCGCTCCGGACTTCGACCCCGACAGCGTGTACGACCCGCCGGCGCCGAGCGCGGGCGGCATCCCGTCCGTGCCGCTGCACCTGCCGGAGACCGTCGCCGGGGACCGGCCGGACGGGCCCCCGCCGACGACGGTGTCGAGCACCGGCCCGTGGACGATGACGCTCTTCGACTTCTCGGACGGGCCGCGGCCCGCGCCGAAGCCGATCCCCGGGCAGCGCACCGCCGAGGAGGCCGCCGAGCAGGCGGCGGCGGAGACGGCGGAGACGGCGGCGGCGCCCGCCGCGGACCTGACGAAGAAGCCGCGCAGGGGCTGGCTCAGGCCGGCCCCCGCCGCCCCTCCCGCGCCGCCCGAGGCCCCGGCCGGGAAGGCCGGGGGCAAGGCCAAGGGGAAGGGGAAGGCCAAGGGGAAGGGCAAGGAGGCGGAGAAGGAGGCGCCCGCCCGCAAGCCCTCCCCGCTGATCCTGCTCTCCTGCGCGCTGCTGGTCGGCGGAGCGGTCTCCGGCTTCCTCCCGGCCATGCTGGCCGGTTGGGGCCTCGGCTACCTGTCCCGCCAGATCTCCGACCTGATGCGGAAGTTCGTGATCCTCGGCATCCCGCTGGTCACGATGAGCGTGTCCACCTTCTACTCCATGCAGCAGGCCAAGCAGGCCGGCGGACAGGGCGGCGGCCTCCAGTCGGGCTCGCCGCTGGGCGCGATCAGCTGGTCGTCCGCCCCGAACGTGCTGCGGCTGTCCGCCGTGCTGTCGGCGGTGGTCCTGCTGCTGCTCGCCCTGCGCCGCCGCCCGCCGCAGCAGCAGGGCTGAGCGCGGGGGCCGGTCCGGTCCGGCCCCCGCCGGGCAGGGCTACTTGCGGACGAAGCAGCCGGAGCCGTCCACGACGGCGTGGGTGCCGCCGTTGTGTGACGGTGGCGCCGGGGCGCGGGCGGGGCGTCAGTCGTCGGCGAGGTGGACGAGTCGGCGGAAGGTCGTCGGGTCGCCGAGGTGGTCGACGATCCAGTGGGCGACGGTGGCGCGGGTGGCGGTGCCGGCCCGGGGGAGCGGTCGGTCGTACGAGACCTGCGGGCCCGGGGACGGCGGGCCGTCCTTGAGCATCGGCACGCGGACGACCGTCCAGGCGGTGTCGGAGCCGGCGAGCACCGCCTCCATCCGGGCCAGGTCGTGGTGGACCTCCCGGTACAGCCGGTCGACCACCAGCCTGGCCACCACCCGTTGGGCGCGCGGGAGCCGGCTGGTGTCCAGCCCCGCCGAGCTCATCGTGACCAGGTGCCGGGCGCCGCCGTCCCGCAGCGCCGCGGTCAACTCCCGGGCGCCGTCGGAGAAGACGGTGGTGACGGTCCGGCGGCCCGTGGTGCCGAGGGTGGCGACGACGGCGTCCTGGTCGCTCAGCGGCCCCCGCAGGGAGCCCGGCCGGCCGACGTCGGCCCGGGCGGTGAGCGGGGTGCCGTGCGCGTACTCCGGTAGCCGGGCGGGGTCGCGGGCGACGGCGGTGACGGTGTGTCCGGCGGCCAGTGCGAGGTCGACCACCAGACGGCCGGTGCGTCCGGTGGCACCCACGACTGCGATCCTCATCGGTTCCCTCCTCGGGATGGTTCGGGATGGTTCGGGATGGTTCGGTCTCGGATGGCGCCTTGTCATTCATTCAGATGGACTGTATGAATGAAATCAAGTGAACCACGGCGCACCGCGCGTGCGAACCCGAAGGAGCGATGGAACATGGGAGTTCGGCAGGATCGGTACCCCGACCTGGACGGCCGGGTGGTCGTGGTCGCCGGCGGCAGCCGCGGCATCGGCGCGGAGACCGCCCGCGCCTTCGCCCGGCAGGGCGCGGCCGTCGCCGTCCTCGGGCGCGACGCGCAGGCGCTGGCGGAGGTGGCGGACGGCCTGCGGGCGGAGGGGGTCCGGGCGCTCGGACTGGTCGCCGACTGCACGGACGCGGCGGCACTCGGCTCCGCCGCCGCCCGGATCGAGCGGGACCTCGGCCCCGTCGACACCCTGGCCGCCTTCGCCGGCGGCGGAGGCTACCCGGTACCGACCGTCCGCGAGACCGAGGAGCACTGGCGGGCCGTGCTCGACGGCAACCTCACCGCCACCTTCCTCACCGTCCAGGCCTTCCTGCCCGGCCTGCTGGCCCGCCGCGGCGGTTCGATCGTCACCATGGCCTCCACGGCCGGCCGGCTGGCCGGCGGCGCCTCCGCGGCGTACGCCACGGCCAAGGCGGGGGTGCTGATGTTCACCCGGCACCTCGCCCTGGAGGTCGCCGGTGAGGGCGTGCGGGTCAACGCCATCGCACCGGGCGCCGTCCGCACCGAGCGGACCGCCGCGCAGATGCCGCCCGAGGTGCAGGCCGCGGTCGCCGCCGCGCACCCGCTGGGCCGCCTCGGCGAGCCGGCGGACGTCGCCTCGGCCACGCTCTTCCTGGCCTCCGACGCGTCCTCCTGGATCACCGGGCAGACCCTGGACGTCAGCGGCGGGCGGGTCATGCTCTGAGCGCCGGGCCCGCTCCGCCGGGCGCCGGGCCTTCCCCGCCCGGGTGAACCGATCGGCGATACTGCCAGTTCACACGGAACGAGTGGAGGCGAGCGGGATGAGCCCCCGGTCCTACCGGATGGGACAGCGGCAGGCGGAGGTCGACGAGACCCGCGCCCGGATCGTCGCGGCCGCCCGCGCGCACCTGGCCGAGACCGGCGGGGTCTCGCTGGACGCGGTCGCCCGCCGCGCGGACGTCGCCCGGGCGACCGTCTACTACCAGTTCGGCTCCAAGGCGGGCCTGCTGGAGGCGGTCTGCGACGCCCTCGCCGAGCAGGGCGGCATGGCCCGGCTCGCCGAGGCCTTCACCCAGGCCGACCCCTGGGCGGCGGTGGACCGCTTCGTCGAGGTGATGGGCGGCTTCTGGGCGGTCGACCGGGTCTGCACCCGCCGCCTGCGCGCCCTTGCCGCGCTCGACGAGGAGGTCGGCCGGGTCATCGCCGACCGCGACGCCCGCCGCCGCGAGGGCGCCGCGGTGCTGGCCGGCCGGCTGCCCGACGCCCCGGCGGACGCGGGGCGCCTGCTCTTCGTGCTCACCGCCTTCGAGACCTACGACGCGCTGGCGGCGGAGGCGGCGGGAGCCGTGGGCGGCGGGGCCGACCTGGCCGTCGCCACCCCGGCGGTCACCCGCCTGGTCCGCGCCGCCCTCGGCGGGCCGGTCGACGGGTCGTAGGCCCCGGGTCAGCTGGCCTGCCGCGCGGCCGTGCCGAGGATGCCGGCGGTGACGGCCGCCGGGTCGTCGGTGGGCAGTGCGTGGCCGGCGCCGGGGACGATCTCGACCCGGGCGGTGGGCACCAGCCGGTGCAGGCGGTCGGCGACGGCCCGGGCGTCGTGCAGGGCGCTGCGTTCGCCGAGGAGGAAGAGGGCGGGGGCGGTGAGCCGGCCGAGTTCCCGGTCGGTGAGGGTGGCGGCCGGGGGCAGGCGGCGGCGGAAGCCCATCGAGGCGCGGACCAGCGCCATCAGTTCGGTCTCCAGGACGGCGCTGTTGCCGACCAGCCGGGCCAGCCGGGGGCGCAGCGGGCGCGGGGCCGTCGCGGCGAGGCCGCCGAGGACGAGCCAGGTGTAGAAGCGGCGGTCCAGGTCGGCGAGGCCCGCCGTTTCGACCAGGGTGAGGGCGGCGGTCCGTCCGGGGTGGTGGATCTGGTGGTTGAGGGCGATCCAGCCGCCGTAGGAGCAGCCGACCAGGTGGGCGGAGGGCAGGTCGAGGGCGGTGAGCAGCTCCTCCAGCCAGGCGGCGGCGTCGCGGCCGTCGGTGACGGGGGCGCTCTGCACGCTGGCGCCCGGTTCGCCGACGGTGTCCACGGCGATCACGGGGTGCTGTGCGGCGAGGGCGTCGAGGTGGCGGTGCCACATCAGCGCGTTGCCGCCGGAGCCGGGCAGCAGCACGATCGGCCGGCCCTCGGCGCGGCCGGTGCGGTACACCCGGGTGGTGCCGTAGCCGGTGGGGACGTCGAGCGGTGTCCAGGGCCCCGGCCGGAGTTCGGTCAGCGCGCGCTCGTAGGCGGCGCGGAAGCGGGCTTCGGCCTTGCCGTTCTTGAACTCGCTGATTCGCATGGTACATGTGTATCACATGCATGATACGGGTGTACCAAGTGAAGCGGGACGAACAGACGGAGGCCGGAATGACCGCGAAGGTCGACCACGAGGAACGCCGCCGGCAGATCGCCGAGGCCCTGCTGCGCATCGCCGACACCCAGGGCCTGCAGTCCGCCAGCATGCGGGCCGTCGCCACGGAGGCCGGGGTCTCGCTGCGGCTCGTCCAGTACTACTTCACGACCAAGGAGGGCCTGCTGCTGGACGCCCTGGCCAGGCTCGGCACCCAGCTCCAGGCCCGGATGGAACGGTGGATCGGCCAGGCCCGCGCCCCCCGGGAGGTGGTGGCGGCGATCCTGTCCTGCATCCTGCCGACGGACGCCGAGAGCCGCCGGATCACCAGGACGTACGCGGCGTACTACGCGCTGGTGCTCGGCGACCCCGAGGTGCTGGCGAAGCAGGCCGCGCAGCCGCCGGTCGTCCTGGAGGGCTTCCTCGCCAAGCAGCTCCGGGCGGCGCAGCAGGCCGGGGGGATCGGGCCGGAGCGGGACGTCGAGGCGGTCGCGGCCGGGCTGCTGGCGATGGTCAACGGGCTCGGCTCCAGCGTGCTGGGCGGCCAGCGCACCGGTGAGCAGGCGCTCGCGGTCCTCGCGTACCACCTGGACGAGCTGTTCGGGCGGCCGGAAGCCGGCTGACGGCCGGTGCCGTCGACCGTCGCGACGGCCCTCCGGTCCGCCGGTCCGGCCCGCCGATCGGCGCGGCAGGCGGGCACCCCTCGCGGCAAGGGGGCTAACACCCGTACGGGGCGGGTGCTTTCCCCGTTCCGCTGGAGGGCCTGTCACTGACAGACTCCGGGGTATGTCCGCGCAGCCCGTGATGACGACCGAAGCGCCCGAAGCCCCCTCCTCCCGGTCCGGGAGCGGCGGCAGCGACTTCGCCCAGTTGACCCGCCGAATAGTCGACGAGGGCCTGCTCGACCGGCGCCCCGGCTACTACGCCGCCCGCATGGCCCTGGTGTTCGCCGCCTTCCTCGGCGGCTGGTACGCCCTGTTCGCGCTGGGCGACACCTGGTGGCAGCTCGGCCTGGCGGCGGCGATGTCCGTCGTCTTCGCCCAGATCGGCCTGCTCTCCCACGACCTGGCGCACCGTCAGGTCTTCGACCGGCGGGTGCCGAGCGAGATCGGCGGCCGGATCGCCGCCAACCTGCTGATGGGCATGAGCTACGGCTGGTGGATGAACAAGCACACCCGCCACCACGCCAACCCGAACCACGAGGAGCGGGACCCGGACGTCGCCCCCGAACTCCTGGTGTGGTCCCAGCGGCAGGCCCGGAAGGCGAGCGGCGTCGCCCGGTTCATCGGCCGCCGGCAGGCGTACCTGTTCGTGCCGCTGCTCCTGCTGGAGGGCCTCAACCTCAGCTTCAACAGCTTCCGCGCGCTGCGCGGGCCCGTGGTGAAGCGCCCGGTGCTGGAGGGCGTGCTGCTGGTGGTCCACTTCCTCGCCTACTTCGGCCTGGTGTTCGCCGCGCTCCCGGCCGGCAAGGCCGTCGCCTTCATCGCCGTGCACCAGGCGCTGTTCGGCG
This sequence comes from Kitasatospora sp. NPDC058184, assembly GCF_042883725.1. Lineage (NCBI taxonomy): Bacteria > Bacillati > Actinomycetota > Actinomycetes > Kitasatosporales > Streptomycetaceae > Kitasatospora > Kitasatospora sp. NPDC058184. Next base: position 51,208 of record NZ_JBHVVE010000035.1, on the reverse strand, counting down.
TCTACCTGGGCAGCGTCTTCGCCCCGAACCACAAGGGCATGCTGATGGTGACCCCGGAGATGAAGCTCGACTTCCTGCGCCGCCAGGTGCTCACCTCGCGCAACGTCCGCGGCGGGCTGCTCATCGACGCGGTGATGGGCGGCCTCAACTACCAGGTGGAGCACCACCTGTTCCCCAGCATGCCGACTCCGGCGCTCGGGCGGGCTGCCCGGATCACCCGGGAGTTCTGCGCCGAGAAGGGCGTCGCGTACTACGAGACGGGCCTGTTCCGCTCCTACCGGGAGATCTTCACCCATCTGCACCGGACGGGCGAGCCGATCCGCTCCGGCGGGTGACCGTCACGTCCGGCGGGTGACCGTCACGCCCTGGCGCCGGGATCCGTCGCCGGGACGGCCCTTCGGAGGCATCGCCCGTCCGCCGACGCGTTCGCGCCCGTACGATGCCCGAGCGGGGTGGGTGGAGACCGGGGGTGGGTGTGGTTCGGTTCTGGCTGAGGTGGGCGCTGATCGCGCTCCTGGGAGTGGCGGTCGTGTTCGGCGGCTGGGCCGGGTGGCGGTTCTACCGCGACACGGCCATTCCGGCCCCGCCGGACGTCCCGGGGGTGGCGCGGGCGCCGGAGACCGAGGAGGCCCGCCTGGCGGCCGAGCGGCGGATGGCCGACCGGATCGACCGGCTGCCCGAACTGCTGCCGTGGGCCCAGGGGTTGGGGCGGTCGACGGTCGACGTGTGCCGCACCGACTACCACGGCGGCCTGTTCCTCCGGGGGCTGTGGCTGCCGGTGGCCTGCGAGCGGACCGTGAACGTGTACCTGGCCTTCGACGGCGGCGACGTCCGCTCCCGGCTGGCCGATCTGGACCGGTACCTGGACGCCGAGGGCTGGCGGAGCTCGCAGCGGTGGAGCGGCCTGGTCGCGGCCGACGAGTACGCCCACCAGCCGCCCGCCGGCCCGACCCCGGAGGAGGTGGCGGAGGCGGCGGCCCGGCCGATCGCCCCGTCGGTGGAGTTCAGGCCGGCGACGGACGAGGCGGTGCGGACGGAGCTGGCCGTGAGCGTCTCCCGGCCGCCGGGCCCCGAACTCCTGACCTCCGGCGAGGACTACTGGTACGAGAAGTACGGCGGCCGGCGCTACCGGAACGACGAGGGGCAGCGGTCCGAGTACCTGGCCTGGCAGCCGGTGCGGCCGAGCGAGGTCACCGGGCCGGCCGAGGGCCGGTACGTGGCGGTCCTGGGCTTCACGACCAGGTACGCGGAGCAGCAGGAGGCGCCGTGAGGCCGGGAGCCGCCGTGGCCGGTCAGCCCGCCGTGCCGGGCGGCGGGGAGGGCGGCGGGGAGAGCGGCAGGGTGGCGGTGACCCGGAAGCCCGAGCGGTAGGGCGAGGCGGTCAGCTCGCCGCCGAACAGCGCGATCCGCTCGGCGAGTCCGAGCAGGCCGTGCCCGGTGGACAGTCCCCGGCGGGCCTCGGGGCGGCGGCCCGCGCCGTCGTCGACCACGTCGAGGGTCAGCACCTCGGACCAGCTGATCCGCACCGAGGCGTGGCTGCCGGCGCCGGAGTGCTTGATGATGTTGGTGACGGCCTCCTGGACCAGCCGGTAGGCCGTCAGGTCGACGCTGTCGTCGAGGTGGGCCGGGGTGCCGCGCACCTCCAGGTCGATCAGGATCCCGGCGCGTCGGGCGTCCTCCAGCAGCGGGCCCAGGTCGGCGAGCCCGTGGCGCCCGGTCCCGTCCGTCATGGGGACGTCGGCGGTGCGCAACAGCCGGAGCATGCGGCGCAGTTCGGCCATCGCGTTGCGGCCCAGTTCCTCGATGTCGCGGAGGGTGCCGGCCAGTCGGTCGGCGTCGGCGGGCGCGGTGCAGCGGGCGGTGTCGGCCTGCATGACGATGACGGCCACCGCGTTGGCCACGATGTCGTGCAACTCCCGGGCGATCTGGACGCGTTCACCGAGGACGGCCTGGCGGGCGCGCGCGAGTTCGCGCTGGTCGCGCTCGGCGGCGAGGGCGGCGGCCCGGACCCGGCGGCCGGCGCCCCAGGCGACGGCGGTGATCGGCAGGAAGTAGGCGATGCCGCTGACGAGGTACGACGTCCGACGGGAGGGAGGCACCGCCCCGTCGGCGACCGGGTACCAGATGGCCAGGGCGATCGGCAGGGCCGTCAGCACGAGGGCGGCGACGGAGGCGGGCCGGCCGCTCAGCCGGGCCGTCGTGTACAGCGCGAGCAGTACGCCGAAGAAGGGGGTGAAGGCGAAGCCGCTGTTCAGGGAGAGCAGGGCCGCGCCCACGGCAGCGGCCCAGACGACGGCGAACACCGCCTCCGGCCACCGTCGGCGGAAGGTCAGCGCGACGGCCTCCGGGACGGCGAACGCGGCCAGCAGCAGCTGGTCGCGGACGTTCGTCCCGGTCGCGAGCGGGGCCGCGTAGAAGAAGACGTCGGGGACGGTGACCGCCAGTGCCAGCGCGGCGTCCGCCGCCGTGACGGTCGGTGACCCCCGGCGGCGGACGCCGTCTGTCGCGACCTCCGTCACAACCGGAGTTCCCGGCAGCACGAGGTGTTCGAGCCGAGGCAGCACCAGTTGTCGTCGAACTCCCGGAACCCCTCCACCGGGATGTCGGACCACCACGGTTCCGGCGGGGTGGCGCGCTCCGGTGGACGGACCGGATAGCCGAGGGCGGCGTGGGCGGCCCACAGGTCGCCGTGGTACTGCCGCAGGGTGTCGTTGAGCCGGTCCCGGGTGACCTCCCCGGGGGCGGGCGCGTGCCGTGACGGCGTGAGCAGGGTCAGGAAGGCCGCCGCGCCGCGGACGTCGTCGGTGGCGAAGGCGGCCAGGCTGATGCCGGCCACGCGCAGGGCCTCGGTGCCGTCGCCCGGGTCGGGGGCGACGGTGATGCGGACGGCGAGGCTCTGCCACGGGTCGCCGACCGTGCGCGGCGGATCGGGCACCAGGAGAGTGCGGGGGCCGAGGAGGATGCCGTGGGCGAGGGCCGGACCAGCCTTCCCGTCCGACTCGACGTGGTGCACGGTGGCACCGACGGTGGGCGCGGGGATCGTCGATTCGCTCATGGTGGGGCTCCCGGAGGGGAGTGGGGGCTTTCACCCAGTGGTAGCGCGCCCCGTCCCGCGTCGCCTGCGGGGGATGACTGCTCGGGTGAGTGACCGAGCGGGGTCGGTCGCGGCCCCCGCGCGCGTCCCGCGGGCGGCCGCGAGGCCCCTCAGCCGCCGAAACCGGCCAGCAGCCCGCGCGGGTCGAAGGTCACCCGGATCCGGGTGATCCGCCCGCCCTCGACGTGCATCCAATTCGCCGTCGGCGCCGGCGGGGCGATGCTGGTGCGCAGCTCGAACCAGGTGATCACCTCGTCGCCCTCGGCCACCCGGACCTTCACGTCGATCTTCTCCAGCACCTGTCCGAGCCCCTTCAGCCCGGCCAGCGCCTCCTCCACCCCGGAGGCCGTCCCCAGCGCGCCGACGAAGTCGACGTCGTCGGCCAGCAGGCCCCGGACGGTCTCGAAGTCGCCCGCCTCCCAGGCGGTGAAGTAGGTCTCGGCAAGCTCACGCGCGGTCTTCGTCGTCGTCATGCCTCCATCTTCCCGAGCACCTCGTCCATCCGTCCAACAGATGGATCGGATGGAGTCCATCTCTTCTGGTTATGCCGCAGGGGTCCGGTCGCCTATCGTCGTCGCCCATGGAGATGCACCAGCTGCGCTACTTCGCCGCCGTGGTCGACGAGGGCACCTTCACCGCCGCGGCCGCCCGGCTGCACGTGAGCCAGTCCGGCGTCAGCACCCAAGTGGCCAAGCTGGAGCGCGAACTGGGCCAGCAGCTGCTCGACCGGACCGGCCGGCAGGTGCGCCTCACCCCGGTCGGCGAGGCGGTCCTCCCGCTGGCGAGGAACGCCCTGGCCACCCTCGACGCCATCCAGCACACCGCCGCCGAGTTCGCCGACGCCGTCCGCGGCCGGGTCCGGCTCGGCATGATCATGGGCTGCTCGATCCCGCCCTTCCTGGACACCGTCGCGGACCTCGGCCGCAGCCACCCCGGCATCGAACTCAGCCTGCACGAGGGGCACTCCGAGGACCTCCAGGCACAGGTCCTGGCCGGCTCCCTCGACCTGGCCCTGATCGGCTACACCGGCGAGGCCGCCCCGGGGCTGGAGGACACCGTCGTCGTCGACGAGCCGATCGCCGCCGTCGTCCCCGCCGGGCACCCCCTCGACCGGGCGCGGCTCCGCCTCGCCGACCTGCGCGGCGAGAAGGTCCTCTGCCTCCCCCCGGGCACCGGCCTGCGCGCCGCCTACCAGGACTCCTGCCGCCGACTCGGCCTCGATCCGCGGGTGGACATCGAGGCCAGCTCCCCGGCCGCCCTGCTCCGGCTCGCCGAGCGCGGCGCGGGCGTGGCCGTCCTCAGCGCCTCCTCCGCCACGGGCGCCGGGCTGCGGGCCGTCCCGCTGGCCGACGCCGCCACCTGCGCCCGGCTCGGGCTGGTCGTCCGCCGCGACCAGCAGTCCCCGGCGGTACGGCTGTTGCGCGCGAAGCTCGCCGCGGCGATGCGCCCGGCCTGAGCGCCGCCCGCCGCAGTGATGCGCCCGGCCTGAGCGCCGCCCGCCGCGCCGCGCCGTCCCCCCGTACCGGCGCGGGCGGGCCGGCGGGCCCGTCGACCGGAGCTCAGGCCTTCCAGTGCGGATCGCGCCCCGAGGCGGCCAGCGCGCGGTCCCACGCGGAGGCGTCCTCCGGCAGCGCCACCGACTCGGCGAAGCCCGCGTACCGGCGGTACAGCTCGGCGTTCTCCGCCACGATCTCCCCGGCCAGCAGGGCGAGCTCCTCGTCGACCCCGATGTGCCCGCCGGTCGCCCGGGCCACGTCCCAGCCGTGCAGCAGCAGCTCCAGGACCAGCATCCGGGCGATCCCGACCGCCGGTACCGGGGCGCCGCCGAGGTCGACGTCCCCCTCCCAGACGGCCGGGTCCGCCCAGGCCGCGACCGCGCGCTCCAGCTGGGCCGCGTAGCCGGAGCGCCAGTCGGCGTCGGCGGTGAAGTCCCGCGCGCCGAGCTCCTCGGGCAGTTCGACCCGCCGGGCCCGGTGCTCCAGGCCGTGCGAGGTGTAGAGCACCCAGTGGTTGATCAGCGCACGGGTGTCGAACTCCGGGCAGGGCGTCGGCGCGTCCAGGGGCTGGTCGGCCGGGACGGCGGTGGCGACAGCGGCGGCGGCGGAGGCGGCGCGGGCCAGGAGCGGGTGCATCGGGTGGGCGGTCATGGCGCCGATTCTGCGCGGGGCCGTACCGGCCGGTCTTGAAGAAACGCGACGGCTAGCCTGGCGGCATGGGCACGGACCCGCTGGACCCGTTGGAACCCCCGGACGCTCCCGGCCTCGGCCGCGGCGTGCTCCACCCCGCCCGGGCGGCGGAGCTGATCACCGTGGACCGGCTCGTCCCCGACCCGGCCGTGGCGCGGTTCGTCGAGTACTACTGGCTGGTCCGCTGGGACCTGCGCGGCCTGCCGCCGTACGAGCAGAAGGTGCTCGCCCACCCCAACGTCCACCTGGTCTTCGAGGCCCCGCGGGCGCGCGTGTACGGGGTGGACCGCTCGCTCTTCGTCCGCCGTCTGGAGGGCGCGGGGCACGTGCTGGGCGCGCGGTTCCGGGCCGGCGCCTTCCGCGCCCTCGCCGGGCACCCGGTGAGCGGTCTGGCCGACCGGTCAGTGCCCGCCGCCGAGTACTTCGGGCCCGGGGCCGACCGGTTCAACGCGGAGGTCCTCGGGGCGTCCGGTGACCCCGCGGCCCTCGCCGACGCCTTCCTCCGCCCCCGGCTGCCCGAGCCCGACCCGGTCGCCGCCGAGGTCGCCGCGATGGTGGACCGGATCACCGGCAGGCCGGACCTGTGCCGGGTGGACGCGCTGGCCGCCGAGCTGGGTCTGACGGTCCGCCGCCTCCAGCGCCTGTTCGCCGAGTACGTCGGCGCTTCCCCGAAGTGGGTGCTGCGCCGTGCCCGCCTCCACGAGGCCGCCGAACGCGCCGGGACGGACGGCGGGTTGGACCTGGCCGCGCTCGCCGCCGAGCTGGGGTACGCGGACCAGGCGCACCTCACCCGGGACTTCGCCGCCGCCGTCGGCGTGCCCCCGGCCCGCTACGCGGGGGCGGGTCAGGCTCCGAGGAAGCGCTGCAGCTCGTCCAGGACGTAGTTGGCCCCGGTGTACCCGATCCCCTGGAACCACAGCTGGTCGTCGACCGGGAACGCCCGGTGCCCCTTGACCGCCCCCAGCGCCTGCCAACCCGGGCTCGCCAGGGCGGCGTTGGCCCCGGACAGCTCCGGATCGCCGTACGTCGCGTAGAGCAGCAGGTCGCCGTCGGCCTTGGCGAGCTGGTCCGGCGGGATCTCGGTGTCGGACTGGTCGACGTTCTGCGCGTCCGGCCGGCCGACCTGGGCGTCGGCGAGCACCGTGCCGGGGAAGCTCTGCCGGCCGAACAGCCGGATGCCGCCGCCCTCCACGAACCGCACCAGGCTCACCTTGCGCCCGGACAGTTTCGCCGCCGCCAGCGCCTGGGCCACCTGCCCGGCGTGCTTCTGGTACGCGCCTGCGAAGGCCGCCGCGGCCGCCTCCCGGTTGAGCGCCTGGGCGTGCAGCTGGAAGTCGGCCTTCCACGGCGCCCCGGCGGTCTGGGTGAGCACGGTCGGGGCGATCTCGCGGAGCTGCTCGTAGCGGTCGCCGTCGCGGGTCTGGTTGGAGAGGATCAGGTCCGGCCGCAGCGCCCGTACGGTCGGCAGGTCGGGTGAGCCGGCCGGGCCGACCAGCCGGATCCCGGCCGTCCGGGAGGTCGGCCAGTACTCGGGGTAGCGGGTGTCGCGGGCCGGGAGCGCGGCGCCGACCGGGGTGATGCCGAGGGTCAGCGCGGAGTCGAGCACGTCGGTGTCCAGCACGACCACCCGCATCGGCGCGCCCGGCACCACGACGGGGCCGGTGGCGGCGTTCACCGTCACCGGCGGCACCGGGGTCGGGGACGGCGAGGCGCCGCCGGCGGGGCCGTCCGCGGTCGCCGGGGCCGGCCGCCGGGCGGCGGTGCAGCCGGTGGCCGCCGCGAGCGCGCCCGCGCCGAGGCCGGTGAGGAGGGTGCGGCGGGAGATCCGGGGCATCGGCGGTCCTCTGGCGGCGCGGTGGGGTCGGGGCGCCGTCGATTATGTCCGAAATGGCACCTAAAGTGCCGTTAAGCGCGGGCCGTCAGGCGCGAGTGGCGTCCGGGGCGAGCGCCGCCCACGGGGCGCCCGGCACGACCAGCGGCGTGCCGGTCACCGGGTCCGGCACCACCACCGAGTCCAGGCCGAACACCTCCCGCACCAGCTCGGCCGTCACCACGTCCCCGGGCGCGCCCTGCGCCACCACCCGGCCGTCCCGCATCGCCACCAGGTGGTCGGCGTACCGGGCGGCCTGGTTGAGGTCGTGCAGCACCGCGACGACGGTCCGGCCGCGCTCGACGTTCAGCCGGCGGACCAGGTCCAGCACCTCCACCTGGTGCGCGATGTCCAGGTAGGTGGTCGGCTCGTCCAGCAGCAGGATGTCGGTGCCCTGGGCGAGCGCCATCGCGATCCAGGCGCGCTGGCGCTGGCCGCCGGACAGCTCGTCCATGCTCCGCTCGGCCAGCTCGGCGGTGGAGGTGCGCTCCAGCGCCTCCGCGACCGCCGCCTCGTCCTCCGGCGACCACTGCTGCCACCAGCTCTGGTGCGGCTGGCGGCCGCGCGCGACCAGGTCCGCCACCGAGATGCCCTCGGGGGCGGACGGCGACTGCGGCAGCAGGCCGAGCCGCTGGGCGATCCGCTTGGTCGGGATCCGCGCCAGCTCCTCGCCGTCCAGCAGCACCGCGCCCCGGACCGGCTTCAGCAGCCGGCCGAGGGCCCGCAGCAGGGTCGACTTGCCGCACGCGTTCGGGCCGACGATCACCGTCACCCGCCCGTCCGGGACGGCCACGTCCAGGTCCTCGACGACCGTGCGCGCCTCGTAGGCCAGGGTGAGGCCCCGGGCCTCCAGGCGGTGTTCGGACATCAGGAACCTCCACGGCGGGATCGGATCAGCAGCCACATCAGGTACGGCGCGCCGACCAGGCCGGTCACCACGCCCACCGGCAGCTCCGTCGGAGCCAGCAGCCGTCGGGCGACCAGGTCGGCGAGGACCACCACCAGCGCGCCGGTCAGCGCCGAGCAGAACAGCGGGATCTGCGCCGAGCGGGCCAGCCGCAGTGCGATCTGCGGGGCCATCAGCGCGACGAAGTCCACCGGCCCGGCGGCCCCGGCCGCGCACGAGGCCAGCACGATGCCGAGCAGCGCCATGCCGAGGCGGATCCGGTCCAGGCGCAGGCCGAGGCCGACGGCGGTGGCGTCGTCGAAGGAGATCGACCGCTGGGCGCGGGCGGCCCACAGCGCGACCGGCACGGCGGCGAGCAGCACCCAGGCGAGCCAGTCGGCCTGGTCGTAGCCGGCGCCGTTCAGGCTGCCGGTCATCCAGACCTTGGCGGCCTGGGCCTGGAAGCCGTCGCCCTTGGTGAGGAAGACGGAGGTGAGCGAGGACAGCGCGACACTGATGCCGATGCCGATCAGCACGAAGCGCTGCGCGTGCAGGCCGCGCCGCCAGGCCAGCGCGTACACCAGCAGCCCGGCCACCAGGCCGCCGGCCACCGCCGCGTACGGGGCCTGGCCGGTCGAGCCGACCACGCCGTACGCCATCAGACCGACCACGGTCGCGGTCGCGCCCCAGGTCACGCCCACCACGTCGGGGCTGGCCAGCGGATTGCGGGCGACGGTCTGGATCAGCGCCCCGGCCAGCCCGAGCGCCAGGCCGACCAGCAGCCCGACCACCACCCGGGGCAGCCGGAACTCGCCGACCACCAGCTCGTGCGGGCTCGGCCGGCCGAGCACCACCTTGACCACCTCGGACGGCGCGACGGTGGACTCGCCCAGGCAGAGCGAGGCCACCACGGTCGCCGCCAGCGCCACCAGCAGCCCGACAGTGACGGCCAGCGAGCGCCGGTGCACCAGGAACGACGCCCGCCCGGCACGGACGACGGTGTAGCCGCGCAGCGAGACCTTGCGGGAGACGGATGCCGTGCCGGGGACGGAGCTCGTACCGGGGACGGAAGTCATGCCGCCACCACCTTGCGGCGGCGGACCAGGGCCACCAGCACCGGGACGCCGACCAGCGCCGTCATCACGCCCGCCGGGACCTCGGACGGCGGGAACAGGACCCGGCCGAGGGTGTCGGCGAGCAGCAGCAGCGCCGGGCCGAGGACGGCGGAGAAGGCGAGGATCCAGCGGTGGTCGGCGCCGGCCAGCGCGCGGGCCGCGTGCGGGACGGCGAGGCCGACGAAGGCGATCGGGCCGGCCGCCGCGACCGCCGAGCCGGTCAGGACGGTCGCGCCGAGCGCGCCGACCGCTCGGACCAGGCCGGTCTTGGCGCCCAGCCCCTTCGCGGTGTCGTCGCCGAGCGCCAGCGCGTCCAGTCCGCGCGCCACCGCGACCACCAGCACCGTGCCGACGGCCAGGAACGGCAGCAGCTGCCAGGCCACGTCCGAGGTCCGGCCGGAGAGCGAGCCGACGTGCCAGAAGCGGAACTGGTCCATGGTGGCCGCGTCGGTGGTCAGCACCAGGGTGTTGAGCGAGGCGATGAAGGCGGACGTCGCCGAGCCGGCCAGCGCCAGCTTGATCGGCGTGGCCCCGCCCCGGCCGCGACCGGCGAGCCCGTACACCAGCACGGTGGCGATCACCGCGCCGGCGAAGCCGAACCAGACGTACCCGGTGAGGGTGGAGACGCCGAAGCCGGAGATGGCGACCACCACGCCGGCCGCCGCGCCCTGGGAGACGCCGAGGATGCCGGGGTCGGCGATCGGGTTGCGGGTCAGGCCCTGCATGACGGCCCCGGCCAGGCCGAGCGCCGCGCCGACGGCCAGCCCGACGACGGTGCGCGGCACCCGCAGCTCGCGGACCACCACGGCGTTCGCGGTGTCGCCGCCGTGCAGCAGGGCGTCCAGCGTGTCGCCGAACGGGATGGTCCGGCTGCCGACCGCCAGGCTCAGCAGCACCGCGGCGGCCAGCACGACGAGTGCGGCGGCCAGCCACAGTATTCGGCGCCGCGGCGCGCGGTACGGCGCGCGGGGCGCACCGGGCGGTGCGCTGGTGTCGGTCATGGGCCCTCTCCGCTGACAACTCAGGCAAACCTAAGTTCCGCCGTGAAGCCCGGGCAAATCGCCTCGTGGCCCGGGGCACCCGTTGGGTAGCCTGGCGGCATGCCCGCGACCTCACCCGCCCCGCTCACCGTCGGCTTCGACCTCGACATGACGCTGCTGGACACCCGGCCGGGTATCCGCGCCACCTACCTGGCGCTCTCCGCCGAGACCGGCACCCCCATCGACGCCGACCTGGTGGTCACCCGGCTCGGCCCGCCGCTGCTGGACGAGATCCGCAACTGGTTCCCGGAGCACGAGGTGGAGCGGGCCGTCACCCGCTACCGCGAGCTCTACCGCGACCACGCCTTCGCCCCGACCGTGGCCCTGCCCGGCGCGCACGCCGCCGTCGAGGCGGTCCGCGCCCACGGCGGCCGGGTCGCGGTGATCACCGGCAAGTACGAGCCGAACGCCCGCCTCCACCTGGAGCACGCCGGGCTGGCCGCGGACACCGTGATCGGCGACCTGTGGGCGGAGACCAAGGGCGACGCGCTGCGCGAGCACGGCGCGAGCGTCTACGTCGGCGACCACCTCGGCGACATCCGGGGGGCCCGGCACGCCGACGCCCTCGCGGTCTGCGTGCCCACCGGCCCGTACAGCGCGCGGGAGCTCCACGAGGCGGGCGCGGACGTGGTGCTGGACGACCTCACCGGCTTCCCGGACTGGCTCGCCGGGCACCTGGCCGACCGCTAGACCCGGCGCCGGAGCAGGCCTACGGGCCTCAGGAGTCGGAGGGCCTCAGGACTCGACCGGCTCGATCCGGCGGCGCTGGGCCCGCGCGTTCAGCAGCAGTCCGGTCAGCGCGGCCAGGAAGCCGGCCGGCATCAGCATGCTCAGCCAGTACGCGGCCGTCGGCAGCGGCGTCAGGTGCAGGAACAGCGGGACGAAGGTGACCAGGGTGGCGAGCGCGCCGAGACCGAAGACGATCACCCCGGCCTTGACGTACACGTCGCCGGGGTCGGCGCTCTGGCTGCTCACGTCTGCTCACTCCTACGGGCCGGTCGGAACTGCCCCCAGTCTGGCAGAGCGGCCGCCAGGGAGGCCCACCGGAGCGGGCCGGTCACGTTGCGCAGTTTCCCGGCAGCTGAACGTTTTGATCCCTGTTGAGCGGGGGTATGCACGGGGTGCCGAGGGGCGCTACAGGTGCGCCCCGCGTCCTCAGACCCGGGGGTGTGAGCCGATGGACCGCGCGGAGCCGCGCCCCGGCCGTGCCAGTGCCGGGTCGCCCGTGACCGCGAGATCCCGTTCCCGCCGCCCCCACCGGGCCTCGGAACGCGGGTCCCTCGCGGAACGCGGATGAGGCAGTGACGGACGGTTAGTCTGCTCCTGACCGCGTGCCGGCCACGAGCGCCCACGGGCGCCGAGCCGAGGTCGGCCGCCTTTCCCCACCACCCAGTGATCCCCGGCCAGGGCCGGGATCCCTCACACCCATTCGAGGACTGTTCGAGATGCCCACCGGCCAGGTCAAGTGGTTCAACGAGACGAAGGGCTTCGGCTTCCTGTCGCGCGACGACGGCGGGGACGTCTTCGTCCACACCAAGGCGCTGCCCGACGGTGTCACGTCGCTGAAGCCGGGTCAGCGGGTCGAGTTCGGCGTGGTCGCCGGCCACCGCGGGGACCAGGCGATGGCCGTGCAGCTGCTGGACGCACTGCCCTCGGTGGCCGCCGCCCAGCGGCGGAGCGCCGACGACATGGCGCCGATCGTCCAGGACCTGATCACCACGCTGGACGCGGTGCTGCCCGGCCTCCAGCGCGGGCGCTACCCCGCCAAGCCGACCGGCCAGAAGCTGGCCGGCCTGCTGCGCGCGGTGGCCGACAACTTCGACGTCTGACGGGGAGCCGGACAGCCCTGGAGCCGGGCCGCCCTGAAGTCGGAACGCTCTAGAACGCCAGCGCACCCGGGTCGAGCGGGGGCACCAGCCCCTCCGCGGCGGCCCGGGTGAGCAGCGCGCGGACGGCCGCGTAGCCCTCCTCGCCGAGGTCCTCGGTGAACTCGGTGACGTACAGCCCGATGTGCTGCTCGGCGACGTCCAGGTCCATCTCCTGGGCATGCGCCAGCACGTACCCGCGGCTCGCGGCCGGGTCCGCCCAGGCCTGCCGGACGGAGGAGCGGATCGCGTCGGCGATCTCCCGCAGCCGCTCGGCGCCGAGCGAGCGCCGGGCGACGATCGCGCCCAGCGGGATCGGCAGGCCGGTCTCCCGCTCCCAGGCCTCGCCCATGTCGGCCAGGCTGTGCAGGCCGTACTGCTGGTACGTGAAGCGGGCCTCGTGGATGACCAGGCCGGCGTCCACCCGGCCGTCCCGGACGGCGGGCATGATCTCGTGGAACGGCAGGACGACGATCTCGCCGAAGCCGCCCGGCACCGCCTTCGCCGCCCAGAGCCGGAACAGCAGGTAGGCGGTGGAGCGCTCGGAGGGCACCGCGACGGTCTTCCCGGCCAGGTCGGCGGGGGAGTCCACGCCCGGCAGGGTGAGCACCAGCGGGCCGCAGCCGCGGCCCAGCGCGCCGCCGCAGGGCAGCAGCGTGTACTGCTCCAGGACCCAGGGCAGCGCGCCATAGCTGATCTTCAGGACGTCCAGCTCGCCGCGCTCGGCCTGCCCGTTGGTGATGTCGATGTCGGCGAAGGTCACCTCGGGGGCGTCCGCCGCGGGCACCAGGCCGTGCGCCCAGGCGTGGAAGACGAAGGTGTCGTTCGGGCAGGGCGAGTACGCGATGCTCAGCCGTTCAGCCACGGCCGGCCTCCTCAATCGGTTCGTGGAGCGGATGCCAGCTCGTGGACGGGCAGGGCGGCGAAGGCCCGTTCCAGGGCGGCCAGGGCCTCGCCGATCCGCCAGGCGGCCCGGTCGCGCGGGCCCACCGGGTTGGACACGGTGCGCAGTTCGAGGGCCGGCACGCCGTACCGGGCGGCGGCCTCGGCCACGCCGAAGCCCTCCATCGCCTCGGCGACGGCGCCCGGGTGGCGGGCGGCCAGCGCGGCGGCGCGCTCGGCGCTGCCGGTGACGGTGGAGACGGTCAGCACCGGGCCGGTCACGGCGTCCAGCGCCCGCGCGGCCAGCGCGACGGCGGCCGGCGGCGGGGTGTGCCGGACGGTGCCGAAGCCCAGCTCGGTGACGTCGGCGAAGCCCTCGGGGGTCTCGGCGCCGAGGTCCGCGGCCACGATCGCGTCGGCCAGCACGGTGGCGCCGACCGGGGCGAGCGGGGCGAAGCCGCCGGCGATCCCGGCCGAGACGGCCAGGGCGTACGGGTGGGCCGCCAGCGCGGTGGTGGCGGCGGCCGCGGCGGCGGCCGGGCCGACCCCGGCGGCCAGCACGTCCACCGGCACCGCCAGGGCCCGGTGCAGCGTGCCGCCGGGCAGCGGCAGCGCGGCGGACCCGCCGGGCAGGCCGCGCAGCACCGCCTCGGCCTCGGCGGCGACCGCGACGACGACGAGCAGCCGGGCCCCCGCGGGGTCCGGCTGCTCGCCCCGGCCGTCGGCGACGGCGTGCGCGGTCATCGCGGGACCGTCAGCTGTCCTGGGTGTTCAGCTGGAAGTACCAGACGGCGATCGGGGCCTCCTGGTTCGGGTCGCCCTCGACCACGGTCACCACGGTCTTGCCGCTGGAGTTCAGCAGCTTGCCCGCGGCCTGGGCGCCGGACCAGGTCTGGCCCTTGGCGGCCGAGAACAGGCTGTAGCGCCCGCCCTGGTTGGCCGAGCCGCCGTTGGTGAAGGCCCACCAGCCCGTGTCGGCCACGTTCGGCGAGACGCCGACGCCGACCCGGTCGCTGCCCACGACGTCCGAGGAGGGCAGCGAGCCGTCCTTCAGCGCCTTGGTCGCGTCCTCCTGGCACTGCTGCTGCTGGTCCTCGGTGAGCGGGCTGCCGCCGTTCCAACACAGCGGCTGCGCGACGACCGAGGAGTTGCCCACCGTGAGCGTGGCCTGGTGGGAGATGTGCTCGGTCTGGCCGGCGGCGATGGCGACGGAGGTGCCCACCGTGGCGGCGCCGACCACGACGACGGCGCCGAGGGCGGCGATGGCACGGGAATTGAGGCTCATGCGTCAGAATCTACCGGGCCGGGCCGATCACGCGACGCGGGGGTAGGCACCGCGTGTTGCCGCACCGCCCCGTTCAGGCCACCCGGGGGGTCGCCGGGTGCCGCCGCAGGCCCACCCGGAAGAGCGAGCGGAGCGTCCACAGCAGCGCCAGGCCGACCACCCCGGCGGCGATCGACAGGCCCAGCTCACCGTTCAGCGGCAGCAGGATGCCGACCGCGCCGCCGGCCACCCAGGACACCTGCATCAGGGTCTCCGACCGGGCGAACGCCGAGGTCCGCACCGCCTCCGGGACGTCCCGCTGGATCAGCGCGTCCAGCGCCAGCTTGCCCAGCGAGGCCGCCATCCCGGCCACCCCGGCGACCAGAACCACCGTCACCACGCCGTACCAGAGCGCGGCCGCCGCCGTCACGCAGGTCGCCAGCAGCAGCATCGCGGCGACCGTCGCCTCCGGGCCCCGGGTGCGCAGCCAGGAGCCGAGCACCGAGCCCAGCGCGTTGCCCGTCCCGGCCGCCAGCGCCACCAGGCCCAGCGCCACCGTCGGCCGCAGCCCGCCGATCGGCTCCTCCCGCAGCAGGAAGGCCAGGAACATCACCAGGAAGCCGACCAGCCACTTCATCGCCGACATCGCCCGCAGCGCCAGGATCACCGAGGGGCCGACCGTGCGCAGCGAGGCCTTGACCGGCGGCGGCCGGTGGTGGATCAGGTGCGAGCCCTCGCCGTGCACCTCGGCGTGCAGGACGGCCCGCTGCTCGCCCTTGGCGGAGTCCACCGTGGGCGGCAGGTGGAAGGCCATCAGGGTGCCGACGACGAACACCAGGAAGGCGCCGCGCAGCGGCCAGCCGGGCCCGATCAGGTGCAGCAGCCCGCCCACCGCGGCCGCCACGCCGGTGGCCAGCAGCCCGGCCAGGGTGACCCGGGAGTTCGCCTTCACCAGGGACAGCCGGCTCGGCAGCAGCCGGGGCACCACCACGCTGCGCACCACCCCGTACGCCTTGGACGCGACCAGCACGCCGAGCGCCTCCGGGTAGAGCGCGATGCCGCCGCCGGCGATCACCCCGGCCATCGTCCAGGCCAGCACGGCGCGGGCCAGCATGGCCATCGCCATGGCCGCCCGGCGGCCGTGCGGGAGGCGGTCCAGCAGCGGGCCGACCACCGGGGCCAGGAGGGCGAACGGGGCCATCGTGATCAGCAGGTAGAGCGCGACCCGGCCGCGGGCCTCGCCGGTGGGCACCGAGAAGAAGATGGTGGACGCCAGCGCGATGGTGATCAGCATGTCGCCGAAGGAGTTGAGCGCGTGCAGCTCGATCAGCTTGGCGAGGCCGGACTCGCCCGCGCCCTCGGCGGCGGTGGCCCGGCGGATCCGCCGGCCGGTGCCGTGCACCACCTTGCCGGTGCGGGAGCCGGCGGCGGAGGCGGTGCGGACCAGGAAGTGCCGGCGGGGCTCGGGGACCTCGTCCCCGAACTCGTCCTCGTCCCCGTGCCCGTCCGGCTGCCGCGCGGTCCGGTCGGGGGCTCCCGGCGTCTCCGGGGCCTCGTTCCCGGGCCGGTCCGGGGGGCCGGCGGGCGCCTCGGGGCCGTCCGCCGGCTGCGGTTCGTCCGCGCCGGGGACCGGGGGCTGCTGTCGCGGCACGGCGTCCGCCTGGTCGGGGCTGCCGGCCTGCGGGGCGCGCAGTGCGTGCTGCGACGGGTCGTGGTCCGCCACAAGCCCATCCTGCCCCAGAAACGCCGAGCCGACGCGGGACCGGACTCCGCTCGGCGCGGCCCCGGAGCGGCCGTGTCCGCCCCGGACTGTGCCGGGGCACCGGCCGACGGGTAGCCTGCCCAAGGTCGACCCGCCGGAGCGCCGGGGCGCCGGCAGGCCGGTCGAGCGGCGCGGCCGGTACCCGAGGGGGCTCCCGGTCGCGCAGAATGGACGAGGGACACCGAGCCGCGACGGAACAGGCAACACGCCGTGGGCGACAGAAGAACTGGGAGAGAATCGACGCCGTGAGTGCTGCGATGCGAAGCCGTACCCCCGACCGGCTCTGTGCCGAGGCCGTCGAACTCGCCCGCCAGGCCGCCGAGGAGGCCGTCGGTGCGGAGGCCGTCGGGCCGCACCTGGGCGTCCAGGCCGACGCCGACCGCGTCGTCACCCACACCTTCGAGTGCCTGGACGCGGCCTACCGCGGCTGGCACTGGGCGGTCACCGTCGCCCGCGCCCCGCGCGCCAAGAACGTGACCCTGGACGAGGTCGTGCTGCTGCCGGGCGCCGACGCGGTGCTCGCCCCCGAGTGGGTGCCGTGGAGCGACCGGCTGCGCCCCGGCGACATGGGCCCGGGCGACCTGCTGCCCACCGGCGCCGACGACCTGCGGCTGGAGCCCGGCTGGACCGGCGAGGACGAGCCGGCGCCGAACTCCGCGGTCGCCCTGGTGGACGACGAGGACCTGGTCGTCACCGACCCGCACGTCCAGCCCGCCCCGGCCCGCGCCCGGATCAACGCCGTCGCCGAGGAGCTGGGCCTCGGCCGCAGCCGGGTGCTCTCCCGGCTCGGCCTGCACCTGGCCGCCGAGCGCTGGGAGAAGTCCCACGGCCCGCAGACCCCGATGGCGCAGGCCGCCCCGGCCTCGTGCGCGAGCTGCGGCTTCCTGGTGCCGATCGGCGGCTCGCTCGGGCAGGCCTTCGGCGTGTGCGGCAACGAGTTCGGTCCGGCCGACGGCCAGATCGTCTCCTTCGCGTACGGCTGCGGCGGGCACTCCGAGGCGGCCGTCATCCCGGCTCCGCCGGCGCCGTCCGAGCTGATCCTGGACGAGCTGGTGGTCGAGCCGCTGCCGCTGCACCCGGACCGCGCCTCCGGCTCCGTCGAGCCCGACGGCCCGGCCGAGGAGCTCGGCCACTCCTGAGCCCCGGGCCTTCCCTCGGGTCTGTCTTCCGCGGCCCGCACTGGTCACCGACCGGTGCGGGCCGCGGTGCTGTCCGGACGGTTCCGCGCGGCTCCGGGCGGGCGGCGGGGGCGCCGTCGGCGCCGTCCCGGGGCCGACGCCGGCGGGGTCCGTGGTCGGGAGCAGTCGGTGGGGCAGGGAAGAATGCCCTACGACGAACAGGGCAGCGGAAGGTGGCAGGTCCAGTGGAACCTCGGATCATCGGCAGCGGCACGGACGAGCACCTCGCGGACCCCTTCGGGAGCGCCGCGCTGCGCCGGCGGGTGCTGGACGCCTGGGCCGCCTCGCCGTCCCGGTTCCGGGAGGACGCCAACGCCGAGGAGGAGCTGGCGCTCGGCGGCTACCGGGACCGCCTGGTGGTCGAGTTGGCGCAGAACGCGGCCGACGCCGCGGTCCGGGCCGGCCACGGCCCCGGCCGGCTGCGGCTGACCCTCGCCGACGGCGTGCTCGCCGCCGCCAACACCGGCGCCCCGCTGGACGCGGCCGCCGTCGAGTCGCTGTCCACCCTGCGCGCCTCCTCCAAGCGCGGCGAGGCGCCCGCCGTGGGCCGGTTCGGGGTCGGCTTCGCCGCCGTCCTCGCGGTCACCGACGAGCCCGCCGTGCTGGGCGCCGGCGGCGGGGTGCGCTGGTCGCTCGGCGAGGCCCGGTCGCTGGCCGGGGCCCAGCCCGAGCTGGCCGAGGAGCTGCGCCGCCGGGACGGCCACGTGCCGCTGCTGCGGCTGCCGTTCGCGGCCGAGGGCACCGCCCCGGAGGGCTACGACACGGTGGTCGTGCTGCCGCTGCGGGACGCCGCCGCCGAGGACCTGACCCGCCGTCTGCTGGCCGGGATCGACGACGCGCTGCTGCTCACCCTGCCCGGCCTGCGCGAGGTCGTGGTGGAGACCCCGGACGGCGTCCGGACGCTCACCCGGGACGCCGCCGAGACCCGCCCGGACGGGGTCACCGAGGTCACCGTCACCGACGACGCGGACGGCCGGCCGCGGCGGACGGTCTGGCAGACCGCCGGCGCCTCCGGCACGCTCGCCGCCGAGCTGCTGGCCGACCGGCCCACCGAGGAGCGCGCCCGCCCGTACTGGACGGTGACCTGGGCCGTGCCGGTCGGCGAGGACGGCGCCCCGCAGCGGCCCCGGATCGCCTCCGTGCTGCACGCGCCCACCCCCAGCGACGAGCCGGTCGGCCTGCCCGCGCTGCTGATCGCCTCCTACCCGCTGGACTCCACCCGCCGGCACGTCGCCCCCGGCCCGCTGGCCGACTTCCTCACCGAGCGGGCCGCCGACAGCTACGCCGAGCTGTTGCGCGCCCGCGGCGCCGACCTCGGCTCGCTCGGCCTCGTCCCGGCCCCGCTCGGCCAGGGCGCGCTGGACAACGCGCTGCGCGCCGGGGTGCTCTCCCGGCTGCCCGACACGCCGTTCCTGCCGCACCCGGCACCGGTCGAGGAGGGCACGCCCGCGCTGCGGCCCCGGGACGCGACGCTGCTGGAGGGCGCGGACGGCTCGGTGGTCGAGGCGCTCTCGCCGATCTTCCCCGGGCTGCTGCCGGCCGGCCTGGAGCGCCGTACCGAGCTGCGGGTGCTGAACGTGCGCCGGGTGCCGCTGGCCGAGGTGGTGGACCAGCTCGGCGGCCTGGACCGCGAGCCCGCGTGGTGGCGCAACCTGTACGCGGCGCTCGGCGCGGCCGACCCGGAGGCGCTCGGCGCGCTGCCCGTCCCGCTCGCCGACGGGCGGACGGTCACCGGGCCGCGGCGCGTCCTGCTGCCCTCCGAGGACGCCGACTGGGCGGCCTTCCCCGGCTACCCCGGGTCGCTCGCGGGCGCGCTCGCGGCGCTCGACCTGCGGCTGGCCCATCCCGAGGCGGCCCACCCGCTGCTGGCCAGGCTCGGCGCCGGCACCGCCACCCCGGCCGGGGTGCTGGACACCCCCGAGGCGCGGGCCGCCGTCGCCCGCTCCTACGAGCTGGCCGAGGACGACCTCGACGCGGCGCTCGAACTCGCCGACGCCGTCCTGGCGTTGGTGAAGGCCGCCGCCCCGGAGCCGGGCGCCCACCCCTGGCTGGCCCGGCTGGCGCTGCTCGACGACGAGGGCGAGCCCGCCCGGGCCGGCGAACTCGTGCTGCCCGGAAGCCCGTTCGCCGCGCTCGCCCGCGAGGAGGACGCCGGCTGGGTGGACGACGAGCTGCTGGAGCGCTGGGGGTCCGAGGTGCTCGCCGCGGTCGGCGTGCTGGCCGACTTCGTGCTGGTGCGCGCCGAGGACGTGGTGCTCGACCCGGACGACCTGGAGCGGCTCGACCCGACCGTCCCCGCCGACCGCGCGGCCGGCGGCCACCCCACCGGCCTGCTGGACGAGGCGCCGGACGGGCTCGCCGAGTGGGCCGAGGACGCGCTGGAGGCGCTGCAGGCCGACGAGGCGGTCGGCGTCCCGCCGGTGGCCGCCGAGCTGCTGGCCGTGCGCGACCTCGACCTGGTGGACGACGACGCCTGGCCGGAGGCGCTCGCCGCGCTGGCCCGCCCGCCGTACCGGGAGGCCGTGGTCGGCCCGGTGCGCACCCTGCTGCCGGACGGCTCGTACGCCGACCTGCCGCCGTACACCGCCTGGTGGCTGCGCGACCACCCGGTGCTGGCGGGCCGTGAGCCGGCCGGCCTGCGCGCCGCCGGGGCCGACCCGCTGCTGCGCGGCCTGTACGACGAGGCCCGCACCACCCTGGACGAGCAGTTCCTGCACGCGCTCGGGGTGCGCACCACGCTGGCCGCGCTGCTCGCCGAGCCGCACGGGCCGGACGAGGTGCTGGACCGGATGACCGACCCGGACGCCGAGGTCGGCCACCGCCAGCTGCACGGCATCCACACCGCGCTGGCCCGGGTGGACCGCGAGCGGATCGAGCCGCTGGACGTGGTGCGGGCGCTGCCGCCGATGGACCCGGACACCGGGCGCCGGCCGGCCCACACCGTGGTGGTGGACGCCACCGAGGCGGTCGTCGCCGACGCCCCCGACCTGGTCCAGCTGCTGCACCCGTACCCGCTGCTGCCGGTCGCCCCGGCGCTGGCCGCCGACCTCGCCGAGCGGCTGCACGTGTCGCTGGCCAGCGAGGTGGCGGGCGGCCGGGTGCTGTCCGAGGGCGTGTTGCACCGGGTCCCGGCGGTGGTGCGGGAGCTGCTGCCCGGCTGCCCGGTCGCCTACGAGGAGCACGAGGAGCTGCTGGTCGTCGGGCCGGACGGCGGCGAGGCGGCGGTGGACTGGCGCTGGGACACCGGGGCGGACACCCCGGAGCCGCCGTACGACCCGGAGCTGGCCGAGGCCGGCGACGAGGACGACGAGTTCGAGGTCCCGCCGGTGCCCGGCCTGCTGCACGCGGCCACCCCGGAGGGCCTCGCCGCCGGGCTGGCCTGGTCGGTCGGGCAGTGGCACCGCCGCTTCGAGGTGCTGGCCGCGCTCAGCGAGCCCGACCGCGCCTACGAGCTCTCGGCCGCCCGGGACTTCGAGGGCTGAGCCCCGCGGCGCGCACCGGTCGGCCGGTCGGTGCGCGCCCGCAGCCGCCGGTAGACGGCGGTGGTGGCGGTCAGCCAGACCGCGCCGAGCGTCACCAGCGCGGCGGTCCGCAGCGCGGGCGTGGGCCGGACGGTCAGCCCGACGCCCGCCATCGCCAGGGCGGCCAGTCCGGCCGCCGCCAAGCCGCCCAGGAAGGCGATGAACGCCTCCAGGTCCCCACCCCTGCGTGCCATTCGGCACCCCCTTCCGGGGTCATCATCGGGTGTGCGCGGGGGGCTTGTCACGCGGTGGCGCGGCCGGCCGGCGGCTCCGTCACTCCATGCCGCGGCGCTTCATCACGCGCCAGGCGATCTCCAGGGCGATGCCGCAGACGACCGCGACGGCGACGCCCGTCAGCGGGTCGCGGTAGCCGACCAGGGAGAGGTCGAAGAACGACTTCAGCGGGGGCACCAGCAGGACCAGGGCGAAGGCGCCGCCCATGGCGCCGATCAGCAGCAGCCGCCACCAGTTGTACGGGCGGGCGACGATGGCGAGGACCCAGATGGCGATCAGGAAGAGCGTCAGGGTGGCCACGCTGGTGTCGGCCTTGAGGTCGGTCGCGTGGTCGGTGCGGGCGAGCGTGTAGGCGACGAAGGTGCCGGTGCCGGCGATGGCGCCGCCGGGGACCGCCAGCCGCAGCACGCGCTTCACGAAGCCGGTGCGGGCCCGCTCGTTGTTGGGGGCGAGGGCGAGGAAGAAGGCCGGGATGCCGATGGTCAGCGAGGACAGCACGGTGGAGTGCCGGGGCAGGAACGGGTACGGCGAGTGGGTGAAGATCACCAGGAGCGCCAGCAGGACCGAGTAGACGGTCTTCACCAGGAAGAGTGAGGCGACCCGCTCGATGTTGCCGATCACCCGGCGGCCCTCGGCCACCACCGACGGCAGCGAGGCGAAGGAGTCGTTCAGCAGCACGATCTGGGCGACCGCCTTGGTGGCGTCGGAGCCGGTGCCCATCGCCACGCCGATGTCGGCGTCCTTGAGCGCGAGCACGTCGTTGACGCCGTCTCCGGTCATCGCCACGGTGTGGCCGCGGGACTGCAGCGCCCCGACCAGCTGGCGCTTCTGCTGGGGGGTGACCCGGCCGAAGACGCTGGTCCGGTCGGCGGTCTCGGCGAGCTGCTCCGGGTCGGTGGGCAGGGAGCGGGCGTCCAGCGGGTGGTCGGCGCCGGGCAGGCCCAGGTGGCCGGCCACCGCGCCGACCGAGACCGCCGAGTCGCCGGAGATGACCTTGGCCCGGACCCGCTGGCCCTCGAAGTAGCGCAGGGTCTCGGCGGCGTCCGAGCGCAGCCGCTGCTGGAGCACCACCAGGGCGAGCGGGGTGAGGCCGGCCGCCGGGTCGGGGGAGTCCAGCGGGACGGGGGTGCGGCCCAGCAGCAGCACCCGCAGGCCCTGGGCACCCAGTTCGTCCACCTCGGCCAGGGCCGGGTGCCCGGCGGGCAGCAGCACGTCGGGCGCGCCGAGCAGCCAGCTGGCCTCGCCGCCCTGCGGCTCCAGCAGCTGCACGCCGCTCCACTTGCGGGCGGAGGAGAAGGGCATCGCCTCGATCACCCGCCAGCCGTTCCGGCCGGAGGCGGCGCCGTCGTCGCCGCGCCCGTACGCGTCGATGACCGCCTGCATGGACGGGTTGGGGCGGGCGTCGGCGCCGGCCATCACGGCCAGCGCGTGTTGGACGGTGTCCTTGTCGACGGCGGCGGGCTCCCCGTCGGAGAGCACCCGCAGGTCGACCACGTCCATGCCGCCCTCGGTGAGGGTGCCGGTCTTGTCCAGGCAGACGGTGTCCACCCGGGCCAGGCCCTCGATCGCCGGGAGCTCCTGGACCAGGCACTGCTTGCGGCCGAGCCGGACCACGCCGATCGCGAAGGCGACCGAGGTCAGCAGCACCAGGCCCTCGGGGACCATCGGCACGATGCCGGCCACCATGCGCCGGACGGCCTCGCGCCAGTCCCGGCCCTCGACGGCCAGCTGGCTGATGATCAGGCCGAGGGCGGTGGGGATCAACAGGTAGGTGATGATCCGCAGGATGCTGTCGATGCCGGTGCGCAGCTCCGACTTCACCAGGGTGAACTTGCTGGCCTCCTCGGCGAGCTGGGCCGCGTAGGCCTCCCGGCCGACCTTGGTGGCGGTGAACGCGCCGGCGCCGGCCACCACGAAGCTGCCGGACATCACCTGGTCGCCGGGCTGCTTGAGGACCGGGTCGGGTTCGCCGGTGAGCAGCGACTCGTCGATCTCCAGGCCGTCCGCCTCGGTGACCTCGCCGTCCACGATCACCTTGTCGCCGATGCCGAGCAGCACGGTGTCGTCGAGGACGATCTCGGAGACGCCGACCTGCCGGGCGGTGCCGTCCCGGCGGACCTGCGGGCGGGCCTCGCCGATCAGGGCCAGGCTGTCCAGGGTCTTCTTGGCGCGCAGCTCCTGGATGATGCCGATCGCCGTGTTGGCCACGATGACCAGGCCGAACAGGCCGTCCTGGATCGGACCGACGATCAGGATGATCCCGAACATCACGCCGATGATCGCGTTGAAGCGGGTGAAGACGTTGGCGCGGACGATCTCCCGGGTGGACCGGCTGGACCGTACGGGGACGTCGTTGACCTGGCCCCGGGCGACCCGTTCGGCGACCTCGGCGGTGGTCAGGCCGCCGCGTCGGCCGGGCAGCAGGCCGAGGGGGTGGGCTCCGTCCGGGCGGTCTCCGTCGGCCGGCTGCTCTTCCGCCGGCTGGGCAGGCTGCGTCATGGCACCGACTCTACGGGCGCCTTATGTCCGGTGCGTGCTACTAAAGGACTATTCAGTCCGACCGGGTGGCCGGGTCCTGGCCGTCGTCGCCGGTCGTCCGTTCGGCCATGTGCGCGGCCGCCTCGGCCGCCTCGGCGGCGCGGCCGCGGGCGATCGCGTCCCGCCGGGCGCGGCAGTACCAGAGGCCGATCAGGCCGAGCAGGCCGCCGGAGAGGCAGATCCACGGCCAGGTGCCGTGGCCGTGCGCCGAGAGGCTGCCCTGGAAGGGGAGCAGGGCGAGGAAGGCGATGAACCACAGCACCGTGCCGCCGCCGACGATGGCGACGTCGTTGGCCTCCAGCGGAGGGGGCGAGGGGTGCAGTGGCGTCTTGGGCATGGGGCCTAGCGTACGGTGCGCTGGGGCGGCTGCGCGGGTGCCGTGACCCCGCGCGGGCTCTACGCGCGAAGATAGCGCGTGTGCGATCGGGAAACGATACTTGAGGCCCTGCGCCCGGCCACCGTCGCCCCGGGCGTTCCCACCCCCTCCTCAGCTCCCCCACAGAGGACGCACGCATGCCTGTGGTCCAGCCGACCACCGAGTCGCCCGAACCCGCCGACGCCGCGCCGCAGCCCCCCACGAGCGCCGTCGACCGCTTCTTCCGGATCAGCGAGCGGGGCTCCACCCTGCCGCGCGAGATCCGCGGCGGTGTCGCCACCTTCTTCACCATGGCGTACATCCTGGTGCTGAACCCGATCATCCTGGCCAGCGGCACGGACGTCACCGGGGCTCACCTGAACAGCGCCCAGCTGGTCACCGCCACCGCCCTCACCGCGGGTCTCACCACCCTGCTGATGGGCGTCATCGGCAACGTCCCGATCGGCCTGGCCGCCGGACTCGGCGTCAACACGATCGTGGCGCTCCAGCTCGCCCCCAAGATGACCTGGCCGGACGCCATGGGCATGGTCGTGCTGGCCGGTTTCGCGATCATGCTGCTGGTCGCCACCGGGCTGCGCGAGCGGGTCATGAACGCCGTCCCGCTCGGCCTGCGCAAGGCCATCGCGATCGGTATCGGCCTGTTCATCAGCCTGGTCGGCCTGGTCGACTCCGGCTTCGTCAGCCGCATCCCGGACGCCGCCCACACCACCGTCCCGCTCCAGCTCGGCGGCAACGGGCACCTGCTCGGCTTCCCGGTGCTGATCTTCGTGATCGGCCTGGTGCTCACCCTGGTCCTGCTGATCCGCAAGGTGCCCGGCGCCATCCTGATCAGCATCGCGGTCTCCACCGCGCTCGCCGCGGTCATCGACAAGGTGGCCGACGTCCCGGCGCTCAAGTGGGGCCTCACCGTCCCGACCTGGCCGGGCAACCCGGTCTCCGCGCCGGACTTCGGCCTGGTCGGCAAGGTCAGCCTGTTCGGCGGCTTCGAGAAGGTCGGCGTGCTGACCGGCCTGCTGTTCGTCTTCACCGTGCTGATGTCCTGCTTCTTCGACGCGATGGGCACCATCCTCGGCGTGGCCGACGAGGCCCACCTGCTGGACGAGAAGGGCGACCTGCCCGGCATCAACAAGGTCCTGATGGTCGACGGCATCGCCACCGCGGCCGGCGGCGCCACCTCGGCCTCCGCCAACACCTGCTTCGTCGAGTCCACCGCCGGCGTCGGCGAGGGCGCCCGGACCGGCTTCGCCTCGATCGTCACCGGCCTGCTCTTCGTGGTGGCGCTCTTCCTCACCCCGCTCGCCACCATGGTCCCGGCCCAGGCCGCCACCCCGGCCCTGATCACCGTCGGCTTCCTGATCCTGGCCAACTCGATCAAGGAGATCGACTGGGCCGACTACACGATCGCGATCCCGGCCTTCCTGACCATCGTGATGATGCCGTTCACCTACAGCATCACCAACGGCATCGGCATGGGCTTCATCGCCTTCTGCGTGCTGCGCCTGGCCGCCGGCCGCGGCCGCGAGGTCCCCGTCCCCATGTACGCGGTGGCGTCGGTCTTCGCCTTCTACTACCTGATGCCGGCCTTCGGCCTGCTCTGACGGCCCCCGCCGGTTCTCCGACGGCCCCGTCCTCCCGCTCGGGAGGGCGGGGCCGTCGGCGTTCGCCGCAGCGGGGCTTCACACCTTCGGGTTGTTCTGCGGACGGGACGGTCGTGGCGCCTTGCCGGCGAGGGAGGTTCCCGGGTAGGGGCGCGGACCCATGACCGCGTACCCATGACCTGAAAGGAACCAGTCGTGAGCCGTACAACGGCTGCCGCGGTGATCGGCGGCGCAGTCCTCGCTCTGACCATGACGACGGCCCCGGCCGCCTCGGCGCAGCCCGAGGGCCGGGTCGGGCAGATCCAGAACCTGCACTTCGGGCGGTGTCTGGCGGTGAACCCGGACCAGACCGTCGGGCTGGGCCCGTGCGTCCCCGTGCCGCCGTTCCTCTGGGACGTCCCGCGCGAAGGGACGGGGCAGATCCGCAGCCTCGCGGCGAACGCGTGCCTGACGGACGTGGACACCAGCAACCCGTGGGGCCACGCCGTACTCCTCCCGTGCACCGGCGACCTGCGCCAGGTGTGGGAGACCTTCGACTACGACGGTCCGTTCATCAAGAACGTCCTCACCGGCCGGTACCTGAAGGCCAACGACTCCGAGGGCGTCTACGTCGGCAGTCGGACCGGGTCCCACCCGGAGTGGGCCGTCCTCTGACGGACGGCGCCGGGCCGTGCCCGTGGGGCCGGCGGTGGTCGGGCAGTCGACCGCCGCCGGCCCCTTCGTGTTCTGGGGGCGGGTCAGTGGACGCAGAACTCGTTGCCCTCGGGATCCTGCATGACCGTCCAGGCGCCGCCGGGCTCGTCGACGTGGCGGAGGACGGTGGCGCCGAGGGCGGTGAGGCGGGCGACGGTGGCCTCGCGCTCGCCCGGGCCGGGGTGGACGTCGAGGTGCAGGCGGTTCTTGCCCTGCCGGGGCTCGGGGACGGCCTGGAACAGGACGCGGCGGCCGAGGCCGGTGTCCGAGGCCGGGTCGAACGGGTCCTCGGGGTGGCGGACGGCGGCCAGGGAGCGCCAGGCCGGGTGGCCGTCCACCTCGGTGAGGGCCTCCGGGCCGACCGCGCCGGCGGCGAGCAGCCGGGTGATCAGCGCGCCGTGGTCCTCCGGTGTGTACTCCAGGGCGGCGGCCCAGAAGGCGGCCTGGCGGTGCGGGTCGGCGCAGTCGATGACGAGCTTCCAGTGCAGCGGCATGTAACCGTTTCTACCGGTTACCTGGGGGTCGGGCAATGGCCGGCCGTCAGAAGTTGTCAAAAAGGCGCCCGTGTAGGCCAGTTGGCGGTGGGAATACTGGCTGGACGGAGAAGGGGGAGGGGACTCGACCGATGGTGCAACAGGATCCGCCGGGGGGCGTCGAGGCGCAGCTGCTGCCGGAGCTGTTCTGGACGACGGACAAGGCCTCGCTGGACGGCCAGCGGGAGACGCTGCGCTGGTACCGCGGCCTGATCGCGATGCTGGTGGTCGCCGCCGTGATCGGGTCGTTCCCCGACCCGGACGACAAGAACGCCCTCGACATCTGGCCGCTGTTCTCGGTCGCCGCCTTCCTGGTGGCCGGCTACTTCTGGTCCCGGCTGCGCCGCGGCAACCCGCAGGGCCGCTGGTACCAGGCCCGGGCGGCGGCCGAGTCGGTCAAGACGCTGGCTTGGAAGTACACCGTCCGGGCCCGGCCGTTCGACGGTGCGGCCGAGTCCGAGGACA
Organism: Kitasatospora sp. NPDC058184; assembly: GCF_042883725.1. Classification (NCBI taxonomy): domain Bacteria; kingdom Bacillati; phylum Actinomycetota; class Actinomycetes; order Kitasatosporales; family Streptomycetaceae; genus Kitasatospora; species Kitasatospora sp. NPDC058184. The sequence goes on along the minus strand of NZ_JBHVVE010000035.1, from coordinate 24,108 downwards.
CCGACCGCGGCTACCTGCTCCAGGTCGAGGACGTGCTGCGGGCCTTCGAGGACCCGGAGATCGTGCCGCCCGGCAGCGTCGCCGAGATCACCCCGGAGATGCGCCGGCAGCGCGCCGAGAGCCTGACCGCCCGGCGCACGCTCTACCTGCGCACCCGGGTCGAGGGCCAGCGCACCTGGTACCGCTCCCGGGCCGAGGCCTGCGACTCGCAGGCGGTCTCCTGGGGGCTCGGCGTCGCGGTGCTGATCATCGTCGGTGCTGCGGCGGCCATCGCCCAGGCCACCGGCGCGCTGCCGGTGCACGTCTTCGGCGCCACCTCGGCCGCGGCCGCGGCGATCATCGCCTGGACGCAGCTCAAGCAGCTCGGCCCGCTGGCCGCCGCCTACCAACTGGCCGCGCGGGAGCTGGAGAACGTCGGCAACCAGCTGTCCGACCTCGACCTCAAGGCGCCGGACGCCGAGGCCCGTTGGGCCCGGCTGGCCGCCGAGGCGGAGGACGCGGTCTCCCGGGAGCACACCACCTGGCGGGCCCGCCGGGCGTTCCCGCGCTGAGCCGGGCTCGCGGGACGGACGGGGGCGGGAGCGGCGCAGAGTACTCGACCGGAGCGGGGACTTGGGGAGATCCGGCGAAACGCGGGGTGCGGGTGTGCGGGGTGCGTGAGAGTAGGGCGCCCAGGTGCGGACCGTAATCGTTACGTGTCCATGCCCTGGTTTCATCGCCTGCGCGCGACCCCAGTTCCCGCCGGAGGCCCTCCTTGCGCATTCTCCTGATCGCCAGCGCGTTCAACAGCCTGACCCAGCGCGTCCACACCGGGCTGCGTGAGCGCGGCCACCAGGTCGCCGTCCAACTAGCCCTCGGTGACGAGCAGATGAGGGCGGCGGTGGTCCGCACCGACCCCGAGCTGATCATCTGTCCGATGCTCACCAAGGCCGTCCCGCAGGACATCTGGTCCACCCGGACCGTCCTGATCGTCCACCCGGGGCCCAAGGGCGACCGCGGCCCCTCCTCGCTCGACTGGGCGATCACCGAGGGGGCCGAGCGCTGGGGCGTCACCGTGCTGCAGGCCGTCGAGGAGATGGACGCCGGCGACATCTGGGCGTCCGTCGAGTTCCCCGTCCCGGCCTGCGGCAAGAGCGAGTTGTACCGGGGCGAGCTCGCCGACGCCGCCGTCGAGGCCGTCCTGCTGGCCGTCCAGCGGTACGAGGGCGGGCTGTTCACCCCCGAACCGCTGGACTACGCCCGGCCGGACGTGCACGGCGAACCGCGGCCCCCGCTGCGCCAGGAGGCCCGCCGGATCGACTGGGAGCGGGACGACACCGCCACCGTGCTGCGCAGGCTGCGCGCCGCCGACTCCCAGCCCGGCGTGCTGGACGAGCTGTACGGACGGGAGTTCTTCCTGCACGGCGGCCACCCCGAGGACGAGCTGCGCGGCCCGGTGCCCGGTGCCGTGCTGGCCACCCGGGACGGCGCCATCTGCCGGGCCACCGTGGACGGCGCGGTGTGGATACCGCAGCTGCGCCCGCGCCGCACCCCCGGCGGGCCGGCCACCTTCAAGCTGCCGGCCGCCACGGTGCTCGCCGACGAGCTGTACCGGGTCCGCGAGGTGCCGGTGAGCCCGGAGCGGGCGAGCGGCCGGGACACCTGGTCGGAGCTGCGCTACCACGAGGAGGGCGAGGTCGGGTTCCTCGAATTCGCCTACGCGGGCGGGGCGATGAGCACCGACCAGTGCCGCCGGCTGCTCGCCGCCTACCGGGAGGCGGCCGAGCGGCCGACCTCGGTGCTGGTGCTCGGCGCGCCCCGGGACTTCTTCTCCAACGGGATCCACCTCAACGTCATCCAGGGCGCGGCCTTCCCGGCGCTGGAGTCCTGGGAGAACATCAACGCGATGGACGACGTCGTCGAGGCGGTGCTGACCACGACGGACAAGGTGACGGTGGCGGCCCTGGCCGGGAACGCGGCGGCCGGCGGGCTGATGGCGGCGCTCGCCGCCGACGAGGTGTGGTGCCGGGACTCGGCCGTGCTCAACCCGCACTACCGGCTGATGGGCCTGTACGGCTCCGAGTACTGGACGTACACCCTGCCCCGCCGGGTCGGCGCCGAGCAGGCCGGGCGGCTCACCGCCGAGGCGCTGCCGGTCGGCGCGGACCACGCCCGCCGGATCGGCCTGGTGGACCGTACGGTCGGCGGGGACGCGGCCGGGTTCCGCCGCTGGGTGGCCCGGGAGGCGGCCCGGATCGCCGCCTCGCCGGAGCTCACCGGGCGGCTGGTGGACAAGAAGCGCCGCCGCGCGGCCGACGAGGAGGCCAAGCCGCTGGCCGAGTACCGGGCGGAGGAACTGCGCCGGATGCACGCCGACTTCTACCGGGCGGGCGGGCCGTACCACGCGCTGCGGCGGGACTTCGTGCACAAGGTCTGTCCGGTGGCCACGCCGGAGCACGTGGCGGGGCTGCTCGGGCGGCCGGCTCAGTCGTAGGCGGACCGCGGAGCGGTACGCGGCCCGCGCGGTCGTAACGGCCCGCGCGGGCACAGGGGTTCGCGCGGGCTGGCCGAGCTGCGGCGGGTCGCGCGTCGTACGGGGAGGGCAGGAGCGGGACGGGCGGCGCCCGGCCGGGGTGGGGGGCCCGGCCGGACGCCCGCTCGGGCCCCGCTCCCGTACCCGGCGTCAGTGCCGGGCCGCCCCGCCCAGCGGCTGTCGCCGCTGCGGGACGAACTGGCCGTCCGGGTCGCCCGGGGTGCGCGCGGCCCGCGGGGGCAGCGGGGCGGCCGGACCGGCCAGCAGGGGTTGGGAGTCGGGTCGGCTCGGGGAGACGGCGAAGGCCAGCGAGCCGAAGAACACGTAGCAGCCGAGCCCGACCCCGAGCGGGAAGATGAACTGGAGCGCCATCACGCCGCCTTCGGTGGAGCGCGAGAAGTCCAGCTGGACGGAGAGCGCCGCCATGCCGGTGTAGTGCATCGCGCAGACCGCCACGCCCATCACCGGCGCCGCCGCCAGGACGGCGAGCGTGCCCCGGATGTTCAGCGCGGCCCAGAGCGCGGCGGTGGCGGCGACCACGGCGATGGCCACCGAGGCCGCCACGACGGTCCGGTCGTAGCCGAGCCGGCCGGGCAGGACCATCGCGGCCATGCCCAGGTAGTGCATCGCGGCGACCCCGAGGCCGGTGGTCAGCCCGCCGACCAGCAGGGCCGGGGCGCGGCGGCGCCAGTACCCGACGGTGAAGAGTCCGATGCCGACCACGGCGACGGCGACCAGCAGGCTGAGCACGGTGAGCAGGGGCCGGTAGCTGATCTCGGCGCCGGTCACGGAGAAGCCGAGCATCGCGATGAAGTGCATCGACCAGATCCCGGCGCCGAGCGAGGTGGAGGCGAACAGCAGCCAGACGACCCGGGTGCGGCCCTGGGAGACGAGCGCCCAGCGGGCGCTGCGCAGCGCGACGAAGGCGCCGAGGCAGGCGACGAAGTACGAGACCGCCGGGGTCACCCAGCCGTGGTCGGCATGGTGGATCGCACCCAAGAGAGCTCCCTGGACGAGGGTTGAGGGCACCGGGGCGCGGGAGGGCGCGGCTGGTCGGGGAAGGCGCGCGGCGAACGGGCACCGGAGCGGGAACGCCGTCCCGCGGGGAGGAGCCTGGCGTGTGGTGCCCCTGACAAGGGGGAGATTAGCCATCGACCGGCAGTCGCACAATGTTCGCGTTTTTCGTGAAGTCCCAGGTCAGGATGGGCCTTTACGCGGCCTGCATGATCCCGGCACCAACCCCTGACACCGCCTGCGCACCGTCCCCGGCCGCCTTTGGTGCTTACTCCAAGGGGGCTAGCCCGAACGGGTGGCCGGCCGGGTCGATCAGCACCCGCAGCGTGCGGCCGTGCTGGTAGGCGGGCTCGGTGGCGCCGAGCGCGAGGGCCTTGGCGGTGGCCTCGTCCAGGTCGTCGACGTAGAAGTCGAGGTGGAAGTGCTTGCTGCCGTCCGGCTCCGTCCACGGCTCCGGCCGGTAGCCGGTCACCCGTCCGAAGCCCAGCGGGCTGCCGCCCTCGGGGTTGTCCAGGATGGCGAAGTGGTCGTCCGCGTGCCTGGTCTCCCACCCCAGCAGTTCGCCGTAGAACGAGGCCAGCGCGACCGGGTCGGCGCAGTCGATGGTGACCATGGCGAGCCGGCCGAAGCCGGTGTCGGCGGGCCCGGTCGGCCCGGTCGGCTGGGGCTGCTCGGACGACCGGGGCCGGTCGGACCGTTCGGACGACTGCGGCCGTCCGGACGGCTCGGACCGCTCGGACCGCTCGGTGGCGAGGTCGGACATGGCAGGTCGGCCCTTCTGGGAGTCGAGAGCTGGGGCCCATCACCAATATGGCACCGGGGTGACCCTCCGGCACGGCGGCGGATCTCATTTTCCTTAGCGAGAGTAATGACGTAAGCTAAAGAGATGCCCGAGATGTCCGAGCAGGACCTCGCAGCGATCAGTCAGCTGCGATCGTCCACGATGCGCCTCTCCCGACGACTCAAACACCAGAGGGTGGAGGAGTCGCTGAGTCCCACCGAGATGGGAGTGCTGGGCACCCTCGCCCGGTGCGGGAAGGCGACGCCGGGTGAGCTCGCCCGGAAGGAGCACGTGCAGCCTCCTTCGATGACCAGGATCGTCGCGATGCTGGAGGAGAAGGGGCTGGTGCGGCGCGAACCGCACCCCGAGGACCGCCGACAGGTGGTCGTCAGCAGCACCGAGCAGGCCGAGACGATCCTCGCGGAGAGTCGTCGGCGCCGGAACGTCTGGCTCGCCGAGCTCGCCCAGGGGCTCGACGAGGAGGAGTGGGCCGTCCTCAGGGAGGCCGCGCCCGTGCTCTACAAGCTCGCACACCTGTAGCCGTACACCCGCGGTCCGTACGGCCGCAGCTCGTACACCTCTGAGGCACACCGACCCCGGCCGGCCGCCGGGAGAACAAGGAGCCCGCATCACCGCAGGACCGACCACCGACACCAGGAGCGCGACGGCCACCGCCATGGCCGTCGCGCCGCGAGGGGAGACCAACGTGACACCGACGGCCGCAGCCAGCGCCGCCATCCGCACCGACGAGCCCACCACCGACCCCGCCGCGGCCAGTGCCGCGGCCGCCGAAGCCCAGGCACCCGCCCCCACGGGACTGCCCGGCAACGGCGACGACGACCCCGACGAACGCACCGCGGCGGACCCCGCCGCTCCCGGCCGATCCCGATCGGCCACATCTCCCACAGGCGCCCGCTTCACGAGGCCCGGGGGGATGTTCTCCTCCCTTCGCGTTCGCAACTACCGCTACTACTTCGCCGGCCAGGTGGTGTCCAACACCGGCACCTGGATGCAGCGCATCGCCCAGGACTGGCTGGTGCTGAGCCTCACCGGCAGCCCGCTCGCGGTCGGCATCACCACCGCCATGCAGTTCCTGCCGATGCTGCTGCTCGGACTGTTCGGCGGCGTGCTCGCCGACCGGATGCCCAAGCGCCGGCTGCTGATCTACACCCAGGGCGCGATGGGCCTGCTGGCCGCCGGCCTCGCGGTGCTGACCGTCGGCGGCGTGGTGACGCCGTACTACGTGTACGCCTTCGCGCTGCTGCTCGGCCTGGTCACCGTGGTGGACAACCCGACCCGGCAGGCCTTCGTCTCCGAGATGGTCGGCCCGAAGGACCTGGCCAACGCCGTCAGCCTGAACGCCGCCAACTTCCAGACCGCCCGGCTGGTCGGCCCCGCCGTCGCGGGCCTGCTGATCGCCGCGGTCGGCAGCGGCTGGGCGTTCGCCGTCAACGCGCTGTCCTTCGCCGCCGTGATCGGCGGGCTGCTCGCGATGCGGGAGTCCGAACTGCGCCCGACCGCGCCGATCGCCCGCGAGAAGGGGCAGTTGCGCGAGGGCCTGCGGTACGTCAGGGAGCGGCCCGAGCTGCTCTGGCCGATGGTGCTGGCCGGGTTCATCGGCACCTTCGGCTTCAACTTCCCGACGCTGCTCTCCGGTTTCGCGTACGACACCTTCGAGGTGGGCGCCGGCCAGTACGGCCTGCTGAACACCGCGATGGCGATCGGCTCGCTGGCGGGTGCGCTGCTCGCCGCCCGCCGGGGCGTGCCGCGGCTGCGCCGGCTGGTCGGCGCGGCGCTGGCCTTCGGAGCGCTGGAGGTGGTCGCCGCGTTCGCGCCCGACTACTGGACCTTCGCGCTGCTGCTGATGCTCATCGGGGTGTTCGGGCTGAGCTTCAACACCTCCGTCAACTCCATGCTGCAGTTGTCCACCGACCCCGAGATGCGCGGCCGGGTGATGGGCCTGCTGGTGCTGGTCTTCACCGGCGGCACGCCGATCGGCGCCCCGGTCGTCGGCTGGGTGACCGCCTCGTACGGGCCCCGGCTCGGCCTGCTGGCCTGCGGACTGGTCTCCGCGGCGGCGGCCGGCACGGTCGGCCTGGTGCTGGCCCGCAGCGCGGACCTGCGGGTGCGGTTCGACCTGCACCCGGGCCGTGGCGGCCGGGTGGTGGCCTTCGTGCCGCGGACCGGTGCGGCGAGCAAGTCGGAGCTGGCGGCGGCCTGCTGATGCCGTGTCAGGCCCCCGGGAGTGCCCCGGGGGCCCGGATGGTTCAGGAGCCCGGACGGTTCAGAGGCGGACGGTTCAGAGCCGGATCTCCAGCACCTGGCCGGGCCAGAGGCCGTGCGGCTGCTCGACCTCGAACGTCACGGTCTCGGTGAAGCCGAGCGCCCGGTAGAGCCCGACCAGCTTGCGGTCGGCGCCGCCGTAGCAGTCCACCCGGAGCAGGCCGATGCCGCGCCGGCGGGCCTCCTCGATCGCGTCGGCGATCAGCGCGGCGCCGATGCCGGAGCCCTTGCGGGTGCGGTCGGTGACCAGGTTGCGGACGTACAGCTCGCGCTCGTCCACGGCGGGGATCCACCGGCCGCGGTCCTCGGAGACCACGCAGCAGCCGACCGTACGGCCGTCCTCGTCCACGGCGAGGCGGATCAGGAACGGCTCCTCGGCGTACGAGGAGACCTGGTCGATCCGGGCCTGGTTGGTGCTGAACGGCTGGTCGCCCCACTGGCCGGTACGGCCCTGGGCGGTCAGCCAGGAGACGGCGCTGTCGAGCAGGGACAGGATGTCGGGGACGTCCGCGGACCCCCCGTTGCGGATCTTCATGGAAGACCGTTCTACCCCAGACGGCCGGTCGCGGGAAGATTGATCCATGAGGTTGTTCGTGGCGGTGCTGCCGACGACCGAGGCGCTGCAGGGGCTCGCGGACGCGGTCGCGCCGCTGCGGGAGCTGCCGGGGGCGGAGCGGCTGCGCTGGACCGGCGCCGAGGGCCGGCACCTGACCCTGGCCTTCCTGGGCGAGGTGGCCGCCGAGCGGCTGCCCGAGCTGGCGGCGGGCCTGGCCGCCGTCGCCGAGGTCAACCCGGTGCACCGGCTGCGGATCGCGGGCGCGGGGCGGTTCGGCGACCGGGTGCTCTGGGCCGGGGTCGAGGGCCAGGCCTGGGCGCTGCGCAGGCTGGCCGAGGCCGTCACGGAGGCTACCGCCGAGGTCACCGGGGCGACCGACGACTTCGCCTTCCACCCGCACCTCACCCTCGCCCGGGCGGGCTCCTCGCGCGGGCACCGGCGGGCCGTGCGGCGGGTCGCGGCGGCCGAGCTGGACGGCCTGGTGGCGGCGCTGGCCGACTACCGGGGGCCGGAGTGGGAGGCCGCCGAGCTGCACCTGGTGCGCAGCGACCAGGGCGGCGGCTCCGCGCGCTACGTGACGCTGCGCACCTGGGCGCTGGCCGACTGGGGCTGAGGGCTGAGGGCTGAGGGCTGAGCGCTGAGCGCCGCGGGGCGGGCCGTGGGGGCGGTGGGGCAGGGGCCCGGCGGAGTCCGGGGTGAGCCGGAGGTACGCTCGTTGACCGTGGATCCCAAGACTCGTATGCGCATCGTCTCCGGCACCCTGGTGCTGATGCTGGTCGTCGTGCTGATCAGCTCACTGGTCGGCCGCTGAGGCCTGCCTGAGGCCCGTCCGAGGGCTGCCTGAGCCTGCCGGAGGCCCGTCCGGGCACAGACACGCCCCAGGACCCCGGGAACGGCGAGAGGGCCACCGCCCGTCGGCGGTGGCCCTCGGCCGTGTCCTCGGGGGACCGGGTCAGACCTGCGCGAGCTGCTCGACCACGTAGTCGACGCAGTGGGTGAGCGCCTCGACGTCCGCCGGGTCGATCGCCGGGAACATCGCGATGCGCAGCTGGTTGCGGCCCAGCTTGCGGTACGGCTCGGTGTCCACGATGCCGTTGGCACGCAGTGCCTTGGCGACCGCGGCGGCGTCCACCGACTCGTCGAAGTCGATGGTGCCGACCACCTGGGAGCGCTCGGCCGGGTTCGCCACGAAGGGGGTCGCGAAGGGGGACTTCTCGGCCCAGGAGTACAGCCGGGACGAGGAGTCGGCGGTGCGGGCGACCGCCCAGTCCAGCCCGCCGTTGCCGTTCAGCCACTCCAGCTGGTCGGCCAGCAGGAAGAGGGTGGAGAGCGACGGGGTGTTGTACGTCTGGTCCTTCGACGAGTTGTCGATGGCCGTCGGCAGCGAGAAGAACGGCGGGATGTAGCGGCCGGAGGCGGCGATCTCGGCGGCGCGCTCCAGGGCGGCCGGGGAGAAGGTGGCCAGCCACAGGCCGCCCTCGGAGGCGAAGGACTTCTGCGGGGCGAAGTAGTAGACGTCCGTCTCGGTGATGTCCACCGGCAGGCCGCCGGCGCCCGAGGTGGCGTCCACCAGGACCAGCGAGCCCTCGTCGGCGCCGGCCGGGCGCGCGATCGGCATCGCGACGCCGGTCGAGGTCTCGTTGTGGGTGAGCCCGTAGACGTCCACGCCGGCCTCGGCGACCGGCAGCGGGTGGGTGCCCGGGGCGGTCTTGATCACGGTCGGCTCGCCGAGCCACGGCGCGGCCTTGACCGAGGAGGCGAACTTCGAGGAGAACTCGCCGAAGTCCAGGTGCTGGGACTTCTCCCGCACCAGGCCGAAGGCGGCGATGTCCCAGAAGGCGGTGGAGCCGCCGTTGCCGAGGACGACCTGGTAGCCGTCCGGCAGCGAGAACAGGCTGCTCACGCCCTCGCGCACGCGCTTGACCACGTTCTTGACCGGGGCCTGGCGGTGCGAGGTGCCGAGCAGGGAGGTCTGGGTGGCGGCGAGGGCACTCAGGGCCTCGGGGCGCACCTTGGACGGTCCGCAGCCGAAACGGCCGTCTGCGGGCTTGATGTCAGCGGGGATCTGGATCTGAGCCACGCGCGCAGCCTACCGGCCGGGGGCCCCGGCGGGGTACGGCCGTCCGCCCGCTGAGACCGCGGTCACGGCTGCTCGGGGAGCCGCCCGGAAACGTGCGGCAGCGGGCCCGGCCGGAGCCGGACCCGCTGCTCAGGGGCACTGACCGGACGCTCGTCCGGTATTCGCCGACCGGGGGGTCAGCGGGCGATGGCGTCCCAGCCCTCGATCTCCTCGGGGCGGCGCGGGCCGGGGCCGATGTAGCGCGCGGAGGGGCGCACGAGCCGGCCCGTGCGCTTCTGCTCCAGGATGTGCGCCGACCAGCCGGCCGTCCGGGCGCAGGTGAACATCGAGGTGAACATGTGCGCCGGGACCTCGGCGAAGTCCAGCATGATGGCGGCCCAGAACTCGACGTTGGTGGCCAGCACGCGGTCGGGGCGGCGGTTGTGCAGCTCCTCCAGCGCGGCCTTCTCCAGCGCCTCGGCGACCTCGAAGCGCGGCGCGCCGAGCTCCTTGGCGGTGCGGCGCAGCACCCGGGCGCGCGGGTCCTCGGCGCGGTAGACGCGGTGGCCGAAGCCCATCAGGCGCTCGCCCTTGTCCAGGGCGTTCTTGACCCAGGCGGTGGCGTCGCCGGTGCGCTCGATCTCCTCGATCATGCCGAGCACGCGGGACGGCGCGCCGCCGTGCAGCGGGCCGGACATCGCGCCGACCGCGCCGGAGAGCGCGGCCGCGACGTCGGCGCCGGTGGAGGCGATGACCCGGGCGGTGAAGGTGGAGGCGTTCATGCCGTGCTCGGCGGCGGAGGTCCAGTAGGCGTCGACGGCCTTGACGTGCTTCGGGTCGGGCTCGCCGCGCCAGCGGATCATGAACCGCTCGACGACCGTCTCGGCCTTGTCGATCTCGCTCTGCGGGACCATCGGCAGGCCCTGGCCGCGGGCCGACTGGGCGACGTAGGAGAGTGCCATCACGGCGGCCCGGGCGAGGTCGTCGCGGGCCTGCTCGGCGTCGATGTCCAGCAGCGGCTTGAGGCCCCAGACCGGGGCGAGCATGGCGAGCGCCGACTGCACGTCGACCCGGATGTCGCCGGAGTGCACCGGGATCGGGAACGGCTCCGCGGCCGGCAGGCCGGGGTTGAACTTGCCGTCCACCAGCAGGCCCCAGACGTGGCCGAAGGAGACGCTGCCCACCAGGTCGTCGATGTCGACACCGCGGTACCGCAGGGCGCCGCCCTCACGGTCGGGTTCGGCGATCTCGCTCTCGAACGCGACGACTCCCTCAAGCCCGGGTACGAAATCGGACATGCGACGGCTCCCTCAGTTCTGTGATCGGCGCTCCGCCGTGGTGGGGCGGCGCGCCAGTGACCGAATGGTGTTTGGCACTCGGTGCCAGGGTGACAGGCACGGGGTGCATTGCGCCATACACCACCATGGTGATGTTTCCCGTCGACCCGTTTGACTTTCCCCGTCGGAGGGGCCGGCCGGGCTCGTGGCGCTCCCGGAACCCCTGGAATCGCCGGAACCAAACGTCCGGTTCCGGACAATTCCCCGCAGGGCGGGCGGCCGAGCGGTGGAGGGTCACCTGATCTCCCACCGGGGTTTGTCCGGAGGTAGCGGTGCCCGCTGCTTGTCGTACGGGATGATGTTGGCGTGCAGACCCCGGATCGCGCCCAGTCGACGCCCCCGAGCCCCGCCAACCGGACCCTGGCCGACGAGGCCCGCCCCGGCCCGGACCTCACCGTGATGCGCAAGCACTACAGCCACGAGGGCCTGGTCGAGGAGCAGCTCGCGCCCGAGCCGATCGGCCAGTTCACCCGCTGGTTCCACGACGCCGACGACGCCGGGGTGGTGGAGCCCAACGCGATGGTGCTCTCCACCGCCGACGCCGAGGGGCGGCCCAGCTCGCGCACCGTCCTGCTCAAGGGCTACGACCTGCGCGGCTTCGTGTTCTTCACCAACTACGGCTCCCGCAAGGGCTCCGAGCTGGCCGCCAACCCGCATGCCGGGCTGCTGTTCCCGTGGATCGCGCTGGCCCGCCAGGTGATCGTCCAGGGCCGGGTGGAGAAGGTCGGCCGGGACGAGACCGCGGCCTACTTCCGCACCCGCCCGCACGGCTCCCAGCTGGGCGCCTGGGCCAGCGAGCAGTCCAGCCCGGTCGGCGGCCGGGAGGTCCTCGAACAGCGGTACGCCGAGCTGGAGCGCCGCTACCCGGAGGGCGAGGGCGTGCCCGTCCCGCCGTTCTGGGGCGGGTACCGGGTGGTCCCGCGGAGCGTCGAGTTCTGGCAGGGCCGGGAGAACCGGCTGCACGACCGGCTCCGCTACGTCGCCGACCCGTCCAGCCCGACGGGGTGGCGGGTGGAGCGGCTCTGCCCGTGATCCGTTCGGCCCACAGGCTCCGCGCGGCGCCCGCGCGGAGCTGATGGACCGTCATCCCCCGGGTGTAGGATGCCCGTCGCGGACCTGGGTCGATGCACTTGCGGCCGGCAGCCCGCTGTGCCGACACGATCGAGTGAGGGACTGATGGGCGTCACCGGTGCGGAAACCGCCGCTGGACTCGGCTCTGACCTGGTCGACGTCGCCGCCCTGCCGCTCGACGAACTCGACGCCCTGCCCGACACCGTCCTCGGCGACCTGCTGCGCCGGGTGGTCGCGGACGCCCTGACCCCCGGCGCGGAGCCGCTCGCCGCCTTCCAGTCGGCGCTCGACCGGTAGCGCGCCGCGCACTGCCCGGTGCGCGCCGCCCGGCGCGCCCGCCCGGCGTCCGCGCCCTCCGTTCACCGTCCGCGCCCCTCCTCCGGCGTGTCGGGCCCGACGAGCGCCCGCGCCCCCGCCGGCGCGCCCCCGAGCGCCGGAGCGCCCCCGGTCGGGGGAGTGCGCCTGGCCACCGGCTAAACCCCACGCGGCCGCCGAATCCCCCAACTCCCCTGCACTGGCGGTGGAGTTCGCGACATGCTGGGGTATGAAACCAGCGCCGTCGCGGACCGTCGGGCACGGGGGGAACAGGTGATGGAGCACGAACAGCACCGGCCGTACTTCTTCTTCAGCTACGCGCGCCGGGACTACGAGGCCGAGGACGCCTTCGTCAACCAGTTCTTCAACGACCTGCGGGACGAGCTCGGCCGGCTGGTCGGCACGGGCGTGCGCATCGAGGAGCTGGCCTACCGGGACACCGAGCGGCTGCGGCTGGGCGACGACTGGGCGGAGAAGCTGGCGACGATGCTCGGCCGCAGCCGGACCATGGTCGCGCTCTACTCCCCGGCCTACTTCGCCAGCCTCTACTGCGGCAAGGAGTGGACCGCCTTCCGCGGCCGGGTCCGGCGCCACCACGAGGACACCGGGGAGCTCATCCCGGCGCTCGTCCCGGTGCTCTGGGAGCCCGTCGAGCCGGGCGGCCTGGCCGACGAGGTGAACAAGATCCAGTGGGCCCAGCCGGACATGGGCGAGGCCTACGCCCGGTACGGCCTGCGGGCCCTGCTGCGCACCGCGCAGAGCGGGGCGTACGAGCAGGTCGTCCGGGTGGTCGCGGAGCGGGTCCGGGACGCGGCCGCGCGCCGGCTCGGCGTGCTGCCCGAGTTCGACCTCGGCGCCGTGCGCGGCTACTTCCCGCCCCCGGCGGCGCCGCCGGTGGCCTCCAGCCCCGGGATGGTGCGGCTGTTCATCGCGGCCGGCCGGGCCCCGGAGGCGGCCGCGGGCGACTCCCGCGCGGGCGGGTGGTACGGCGCCAAGCCGTGGCACTGGGCGCCGTACCACCCGCCCGTCCAGCCGTCCCTGGCGGCCCGCGCCCAGCAGGTGATCACCGGCGCCGGGCACACCACCACGCTGGAGGAGGTCGACACCGCGCTCGCCGAGAAGCTCGACCAGGCCCGCGAGGACAGCCAGGTGAGCATCCTGCTGGTGGACCCGTGGGTGGCTGGCGGTGAGCGCTACCGCTCCGCGCTGCGCGCGTACGACGAGCAGAACCACCCGGTCACCGGCGTGATGGTGCCCGCCGGCAGTGACGACCCGGCCGACGGGCCGGAGCGCGACGCGCTCTGGGCGGGCGTGCGCGACGTCTTCCGGCGCAACTGGCTGCGCCGGAGCGACCTGGAGCACTTGTTCCGGGTCAAAGTGAGCCGGGAGAGCTTCGACAGCGACCTCACCATCATGGTGACGGTGGCTCAGAACAAGCTCATGGACGACAACCTGGATTGGGGGGACGATGGCGGCGGCGCCTTCGGCTTCGGTCCGGGCGGCGGCCCGGACACCGGCCCGGCGATGCCCGGACTGGCCATCCCGGCCGGACCGCCGGGGCCCCGCCAGGGGCCCGCACGCACCGACCGGGGCCTCCCGGGTTCCACGGACCTGCCGCACCAGAGCCGGGGCAAGGACACCGCCGCCCCGCTGAGGGGGGAGAAGCACGATGACCACTGAGCCCGGCGCGGAGCCGGAGCGCGGCGGACCGGGATCGGTCGTCACGTTCTACTCCTTCAAGGGCGGCACCGGCCGCACCATGGCGCTCGCCAACGTCGGCTGGATCCTCGCCAGCCGCGGCCTGCGCGTCCTGGTCGTCGACTGGGACCTGGAGGCGCCCGGCCTCCACCGGTACTACCACCCGCTGCTGGTCGACCCGGAACTGCACTCCACCGACGGCCTGATCGACCTGCTGCGCTCCTACGTCAAGCAGGCGCTGCCCTCCGCCACCGGGCCGGTCGGGCAGTCCCCGGCCGACTGGCTGGACGAGCCCGGGCGCCTGGACGGCTACGTCTGCGGCCTCGCCCTCGACCTGCCGCCCGGCGGCCGGCTCGACTTCCTTCCCGCCGGCCGGCAGAACGCCGCCTACGGCGCGGCCGTCACCAGCTTCAACTGGCGCAGCTTCTACTACGGCCGGGACATCCGCGGCGGCGAGTTCCTGCGCGAGCTGCGCGAACGCTGGGCCCGCGGCTACGACTACGTGCTCATCGACAGCCGCACCGGCGTCAGCGACACCTCCGGCATCTGCACCGTCCTGATGCCCGACACCGTGGTGGACTGCTTCACCTTCAGCGTCCAGAACATCCGCGGCGGCGTCGACGCCGCCCGCGCCATCGCCGAGGCCGAGGAGCGGGCGATCCGGGTCCTGCCGGTGCCGATGCGGGTCGAGGACGCCGAGCAGGAGCGCCTGGAGGCCGGCCGCGACTACGCCCGCGAGGCCTTCGCCCCCTACCTCGGCCGCTGGCTGGCCGGCGACCGCCGGGCCGCCTACTGGGCCGACGTCGAGGTGCCGTACAAGCCCTTCTACGCCTACGAGGAGGTGCCCGCCACCGTCGCCGACCGGCCGCAGGAGGCCCGCAGCCTGCTCAACGCCTTCGAACGGCTGGCGGGTTGGATCACCGACGGCCGGGTCCGCACCCTGCGCCCGCTCACCGCCGAGGCCCGCCGCCGGCTGTACGGCGCCTACCTGCGCTCCGCCCGCGCGGTGCCGCGCCAGGTGTTCGTCAGCTACGCGCCCGAGGACCGGATGTGGGCCGAGTGGGCCGCCGGGACGCTCACCCGCTTCGGCTACCAGACCTCCCTGCACAGCGCCGCCGAACCGTACTCCGGCTCCCGGCCGCCCGAGGTCGCCGGGCCGGTCGACGGCCAGGGCCGGCTGCTCGCGCTGCTCTCGCCCGAGTACACCGCGCTGCCCCGGGCCGCCGAGGTCTGGCAGCTCCTCCAGGGGCGCGAACTGGCCTCCGGCTCACCGGCGTTGGTCGCCTTCCGGCTCCAGGACTCGGACGAGCCGGTGCCCCGCCCGTTCGCCGGGCAGCCCGCGCCCGACCTGGTCCGCTCCTCCGCGGTCGGCGCCGAGTCCCAGCTCTACGCCGAACTCGGCCCGCCGCCCGGCAGCAGCCGCCAGTCCGACACCGACAGCGGGGAGTTCGCCGCCCCGGCGCGGTTCCCCGGCACCGCCCCGCAGGTCCAGGACGCGCCCTCGCGCAACGCCGCCTTCATCGGCCGCGGCAAGCTCCTGGAACTGCTCCGCAACCGCTTCACCGGCGGGCCCGCCGCCGTGCTCAGCCAGGTGCTCTACGGCTTCGGCGGCGCCGGCAAGTCCCAGATCGCCGCCGAGTACGCGCACCGCTTCAAGGCCGCCTACGACGTGGTCTGGTGGGTGCCCGCCGAGGAGCCCGCCAACATCCCGCAGAAGCTCGCCGAACTCGCGCCCCGGCTCGGCGTGCCCACCAGCGACGACGTCGCCCACACCGCCGCCACCGTGCTCGACGCGCTGCGCCGCGGCCAGCCGTACCGCCGCTGGCTGCTCGTCTTCGACA
The DNA here is from genome assembly GCF_042883725.1 of Kitasatospora sp. NPDC058184. NCBI lineage: Bacteria > Bacillati > Actinomycetota > Actinomycetes > Kitasatosporales > Streptomycetaceae > Kitasatospora > Kitasatospora sp. NPDC058184. Next base: position 8,641 of record NZ_JBHVVE010000035.1, on the reverse strand, counting down.
ACGCCGGCACCCCCGAGGAGCTCGCCCCCTGGCAGCCGGCCGGCTCCTCCGGCGGGCACGTGCTGATCACCTCCCGCAACCAGGGCTGGGCCCGGCACGCCGGCCTGGTGGAGGTCGACGTCTTCCTCCGCGAGGAGAGCGTCCGGCTGCTGCGCCGCTTCAACGGCGGCCTCTCCTCCGAGGACGCCGACCAGGTCGCGCACCGCCTCGGCGACCTCCCGCTCGCCGTCGGCCAGGCCGCCGTCTGGCTCCAGGAGACGTCGATGCCGATCGCCACCTACCTCGAACTGCTCGACGAAGAGCTCACCGAGATGCTGGAACGCACCCGGCTGCGCGCCGCCGACTACCCGCACTCGGCCGCGGCGACCTGGCGCATCTCGGTCGAGGAACTGCGCCGGATGAACGCCCCGGCCGCCCAGATCCTGGAGATCTGCGCCTTCTTCGGCCCGGACGCCATCCCGATGCGGCTGCTCTACAGCCGGGCCGTCACCCGCGCCCTGCGGCTGCCCCCGCGCGCGCCCCGCGACAAGCTCGCGATCGGCGAGTTCCTGCGCGCCATCAACCGGTTCGGGCTCGCCCGCACCGACCAGGGCAGCGAGACCATCACCGTGCACCGGCTCGTCCAGGCCGTGCTGCGGGACCAGGTCGAGGAGGACCGGCGGGCCGAACTGCGCGGCGTCGTCCACGCCGCGCTCGCCACCGCCAACCCCGGCGACCCGGACGTGCCCGCGAACTGGGCCGAGTACGCCGAACTCCTGCCTCACCTCTGGCCGTCCGGGGCGCTCGACAGCGCCGACGAGGACGTCCGGCAGTGGATCATCGACTCGGTCCGCTACCAGTGGAAGCGCAGCCTGCACGAGTCCGGCCGGGAACTGGCCGAGCGCACCCTGGAGCACTGGCGCCAGGACGGCTACGGCGGGCCCGACTTCGACGTCGACAACGACGCCCAGACGCTCATGCTGCGCACCCAGCTGAGCAACATCCGCCGCTCCCAGGGCGCCCTCCAGGAGGCGTACGAGATGGACCGGGACATCCTGGACCGCTTCACCGCGACCCTGGGCCCGGAGCACTCCCACACCCTCGCCGTCGCCAATAGCCTCGGCGCCGACCTGCGCTTCCTCGGCCGCTACGACGAGGCCCGGGCGCTCGACCGCCGCACCCTGGACGCCGCCCGGCGCACCCTCGGCCCGGACCACCCGCGCACCCTGATGATCACCAACAACCTCGCCGTCTCCGACTACCTGGCCGGCGACCGCCGGGCCGCCCTGGAACGGCACCGCAGCAACTACCTCCAGCAGCGCGACGCGCTCGGCGCGCACAGCCTCTACGCGCTCTCCTCCGCCTCCAACTACGCCCGCGACCTGCGCGAGACCGGGCGGCTGCGGGAGGCCCTGGACCTGCTGGAGGAGACCGTCCGGATCTACCAGCAGACCATCGGCGACGGTCACACCGACACCCTGCGCGCCCGCAAGAACCTCGCCGTGGCGCTGCGCCGGGCCGGCCGGTACCACGAGGCCCTGGAGATCGACGAGGACATCTACCAGCGCTACCTGGACATCAACGGCGCCGAGCACCCCGACACCCTGGCCGCCGCCACCAACCTGGCCAGCGACCTCAACGCGCTCGGCGACACCGGCCGGGCGATCCCGCTGGCCGAGCGGGCGCTGCTGCGGTACCGCGACTACCTGGGCGAGGACCACCCGGTGACGCTGGCCGGCGCCAACAACCTCTCGGTGTACCTGCGGCTGGCGGGGCGCGCGGCGGAGGCGCGCGAGCTCTCCGGCCGTACGCTGGCGCAGTTCCGCCGCGTCCTCGGCGCCCACCACCTCTACATCCCGATCGCGATGATGAACCACGCCAACGACCTGTCGCTGGCCGGGGAGCTCCAGGCCGCGCTCGAACTGGAGCTGGAGGCCGAGCCGTTGATGACCGCCGCCCTCGGCCAGGACCACTACGACTCCATCGGCATCAACTCCAACCTCGCGCTGTCGCTGGCCGCCCTCGGGTACGCCGAGCGGGCCGCGGAGCTGCGGTCGGACTGCATCCGGCGGGCCCGGGTCACCCTGGGGGAGGAGCACCCGACGACGATCGCGGTGCGGGCCGGCACGCGGCTGGACTCCGACGTGGAGCCGCCGCACGTGTGACGGACCGTCAGGTGCGGTGGTCCGCGCTCCGGGGCCGGTGGCCTAGGCTCACGGGCATGGTGCCGTTCCGGCAGTTCCTGCTGAAGATCCACAGTCGGTGCAACCTGGCCTGCGACTACTGCTACGTGTACGAGGGCGCGGACCAGAGCTGGCGCGGGCGGCCGCGGCGGATGGAGCTCGCGACCGTCCGCCGCACCGCCCGGCGGATCGACGAGCACGCGGCCGAGCACGGGCTGGACGAGGTGTCCGTGGTGCTGCACGGCGGCGAGCCGCTGCTCGTCGGCGCGGCCCATCTGGACGCGCTGCTCGGCGAGTTGGCGGCCGTCCGGCCCCGGGTGCGGTTCACCGTGCAGACCAACGGGCTGCGGCTGCTGGACGAACCGGCACTGCTCGACGTGCTGCACCGCCACCGGGTCGCGGTCGGGGTCTCGCTGGACGGCACCCCGGCCGGCCACGACCGGCACCGCCGGCTGCCCTCCGGCGCGGGCAGCTGGGCGCGCACCGCCGAGGCGGTGCGGCTGCTCGGCTCCGACCGGCACCGGGAGCTGTTCGCCGGCCTGCTGTGCGTCGTCGACCTGGCCTCCGACCCGGTCGCCACCTACGAGGCGCTGCTGGAGTTCGCGCCGCCCCGGCTCGACCTGCTGCTGCCGCACGCGACCTGGCGGGAGCCGCCGCCGGGCGCCCCGCCCCGGACGGTGCCGCACGCGCCGCCGACGGGCGCGGAGCCCGCGCCGTACGGGGAGTGGCTGATCGCCGCCTTCGACCGCTGGTACGACGCGCCGCGCCGGGAGACCGGGGTGCGGCTGTTCGAGGAGCTGGCGGTGCTGCTGCTCGGCGGGCGGGCCGCCAGCGAGGCGGTCGGGCTGGCGCCCGTCGACCTGGTGGTGGTCGAGACGGACGGGGCGATCGAGCAGGCGGACAGCCTCAAGGTGGCCTACGACGGCGCCCCGGGGACCGGCCTGGACGTGTGGCGGCACGGCTTCGCCCGGGCGGGCGCGCACCCGGCCTTCCTGGCCCGCCAGCGCGGCCTCGCGGGCCTCGGGCCGGTCTGCGCCGGCTGCCCGCTGGCCCGGGTCTGCGGCGGGGGGCTGTACGCCCACCGGTACGCGGCGGGCGGCTTCGGGCAGCCGTCGGTGTACTGCGCGGACCTGGACCGGCTGATCCGGCACATGGCGGGGAGGCTGCGGGCGGGGGTGGCGGAGCTGGCGGGGGCGCCCGGGCAGGCGGCGGAGTCGGCGGGATCGGCGCTGTCGGCGGAGGTCGGGTCGGTGGGTCGGGAGCGTCGAGGGGCCCCTCGGCTCACCCGTCCGGGTCATGCCCGGCCGCCGTCCGGCTGATCCGCCCCGGCGCGGGGAGACCGCGGGCGGGCGCGGCGGGTTGGGCGATGGGCCGGCCGAACGGGCCGGAGGCCGTACGCACGAGGAGGAACGGTGGCGGGGACGGACGAGGTGGTGGCGGCCGGGGTGCCGGTCGCGCGCGGGGCGGACGGGCTGCCCCGGCACGGGGTGGACCGGGCGGTGTTCCGGGCGGTCGCGGGCGCGCGCGGCGGGCCGGAGGCCGTCCGGCTGCTGCGCGCCGGGCAGTTGAGCAAGCGGGCGCTGCTGCTGCTGGCGCTGCGCCGGGCGGTGCCGGAGCACGACGGCTACCGGGAGGCGTACGCCCGGGTGCGGGAGCTGCAGCGGAGCGACCGGGCGCGCTGGGAAGAGGTTCTGCTGCGGCCCGAGTTGGACGCCTGGGCGGCCGACTGCCTGCGCGGCGCGGCGGCGGGGGAGGACGTCCAGCTCGGCGGGCTGGGCGAGTTCCTCCGCCCGGCCCCGGGCCCGGCCCTCGCGCTGGAGTGCGACGGGCTGCGCTGGGCGCCGTCGCTCGACCACGCCGGTCCGCGCCGGGTGGACTACGGGCGCCCGCCGGCCGGCCCGCTGAACGGTACGGAACTCGCCCTCTGGGAGCGGCGGTTGGCCGAGGCCTGGGAGATCCTGGTGCGCCGCCACCGCCCCCACGCACGGGCCGTCGCGGCCTGCGTGGCCACCGTCGTGCCGCTGCGGCCCGCCCCCGGCGGGGAGGCGGTCAGCGCCGCCGCCCGGCGGGCGTACGGCGCGGTGGCGGCCTCGCTGCCGGACGATCCGGTGCTGCTGGCGCTGGCCCTGGTGCACGAGTTCCTGCACGTCCAACTCGGCGCCCTGCTGGACCTGGTGCCGCTGCACCGCCCCAACGGCCCGGCCGCCTACCACGCCCCCTGGCGGCCCGACCCGCGCCCGGCCGGGGCGCTGCTCCAGGGGGCGTACGCGCACCTGGGGGTGGCGGACTTCTGGCGGGCGGAGGCGGCTGCGGGGGCGGGCGACCTCGCACGTGCGCGGGGGGAGTCCGTCCGCTGGCGGACACACACCCTGAGCGCCGGGGAGACGCTCCTGAGCTGCGGCGAACTGACGGCGGCGGGGCTGGAGTTCACCGGGGAGCTGGTGCGGGCCGTCCGGGCGCTCGGCGGGCCGGGGGAATGAATCCGGCTTGCCGGATGCTTGGCCCGGCGGGGCGATTGTTCCGGTGCTTCCCGGGGCACTCCCGGGGTGTGACCAGGGGCTGGTCCGTGTGGTTGTTCGGGCACGGGCCGCGGCGACGCGCTTCGGCGCGGGCCACGGCGAAGTGCGCGACCGCTGAACGGGTGAATTCTGGGGGCCCAAAGCGCTGTCGTACGACGTCGGCAGCCCGGGGAGCCCAACGTGAGTCCGCAAGGTGCCGCGCGGAGTCTTCGCGGGCACTACATTGGTCGCAACCGGGTGGGCTTACCCACCCTCGGCAGGTCCTAACCGCGCCTAAGGAAACGAATATGACTCCGGTAACCAGCACCAGGCCGGCCGGCAAGCTCACTGACCCTCAGGAGACGCCGGAACGCCCCTCGCTCGCCGACCTCGCCGCACTCGGGGCGGAAGAGCTCGCCTCCCGGCTCCAGCGCGCGCTCCCCGGCGCGGACTCCGGCCTCGTGCCGGTCGCAGCCTTCAACTCCTCGATCTGACCCGGCCCGGAACTCCCGGCGGAGCCCAGGCCGAGCAGACCGAGCCGATCGAAGCGAACCGGACAGTTCCATGACGACGTCGATTCCGCTGCCGTTGACACAGTTCGTGGTCAAGATGCACAGCAGGTGCGATCTGGCCTGCGACCACTGCTACGTCTACGAACATGCGGACAGCAGCTGGCGGTCCCGGCCGAAGGTCATCGCGGACGGGATCCTGGCCAAGGCCGCCGAGCGCATCGGCGAGCACGCGGCCGCCCACCGGCTGCCCGCCGTCCGGGTCGTCCTGCACGGGGGAGAACCCCTGCTCGCCGGCCCGGACCGCTTGCGCCGCGCCGCCGAGGCGCTCCGGGCGGCACTCCCGCCCGGCTGCGCCCTCGACCTGCGCATCCACACCAACGGCGTGCTGCTGAACCGGGACTTCTGCGCGCTGTTCGCGGAGCAGGAGATCAAGGTCGGCATCTCGCTGGACGGCGACAAGGCCGCCAACGACCGCCACCGGCGGTTCGCCGACGGACGCAGCAGCCACCCGCAGGTGCTGCGGGCCGTCGCGCTGCTGAACGAACCCGGGTACCGGCACCTGTTCGCCGGGCTGCTGTGCACGATGGACGTCCGGAACGACCCGGTGGCCGTGTACCGGGCGCTGGCCGAACTCCGGCCGCCCGCCGTGGACTTCCTGCTCCCGCACGCCACCTGGGACGAGCCGCCCGGGCGCCCCGCCGAGCTGGGTGCCACCCCGTACGCCGACTGGCTGCTGACCGTCCACGGGCTGTGGGACGCGGACGGGCGGCCGTTCGCCGTACGGACCTTCGAGTCCGTGCACCGGACCCTGCGGGGGTTCTCCAGCCTCACCGAGTCGCTCGGACTGGAGCCCTCCGACCTGGCCGTCCTGGAGACGGACGGGACCTTCGAGCAGGCCGACAGCCTGAAGACCGCGTACGACGGCGCGCCCGCCACCGGGATGAACGTTTTCGCGCACAGCCTCGACGACCTCGCCCGCCACCCCGGCATCGCCGCCCGGCAGTCCGGCCTGGCCGGACTGAGCGAGGCCTGCCGCGCCTGCTCCGTGGTCCGCTCCTGCGGTGGCGGGCTGTACGCCCACCGCTATCGGAGCGACGATGGGGGAGGCAGCTTCGACCATCCCTCCGTCTACTGCGGTGATCTCATGACGTTCATCAAGGGCATTGCGGGGAGCGGGAGTTCCGGCGGCGGTGTGCCCGCGCAGCCGGCCGGTGTGCCCGGTGCGCCCGGTGTGCCCGGTGCGCCATCGCCGGAGGCCGAACCGCTGCTGCCCGGTGCGCTCGCCCCGTCGCAACTCGACGAACTCGCGCACGGATACGGGAGCGCGGAGACCGTCGCCGCGCTCGGCCGCTCCCAACTCGCCCTCACCCGGGCGATGCTGGCCGCCGCCTGGGACGCCTCCGGACAGGGGCGGGCCGAAGCGTGGACCCTGCTGGCCGAGCTCGACACGGCGGCCCCCGCCGCCGTGGACGCCGTCCTCGGCCACCCGTACGCCCGCGCCTGGGCGGCCCGCCGCCTCGCCGGGGACCTCCAGGCCGGACTCGGCCCGCTGGCCGCGCTCGCCGCGGCGGCCGCCGTGCGGGCCGGCCGGGGCGACGCGGTGGCCGTGCCCGTACGCGGCGGCTGGCTGCACCTGCCGACGCTCGGCCGGATCGCCGTACCCGACGGCGAGGCCGTGGTCACCGGGCGGGCGGGCGGCCTCGCGGTCCGGGCGTCCGACGGCACGGTGCGCACCGACCTGGACGAACCGCTGCGGAGGGTCCGGCTGGCCGGCGGCTGGACGGTCGCCCTGGAGGACGCCGACCCGCTGCGCGACTGCCACGACCACCCCGTCGCGGACCACCTCTCCGAGAGCGAACTGCTCGACTGGACGGGCGCGTTGCGCGAAGCCTGGGAGCTGCTCGGGCGCGATCTGCCCGGGTACGCGGAAGGCATCCGGGCCGGCCTGACGACGGTCACCCCGTTGCGGCCGGGCCCGACCGGCCGGGACGTCAGCTCGGCGGCCCGGCAGGCGTACGGCGCGGTCGGCATCGCCCGGCCCGCCACCGCGCCGACCCTCGCCCTGCTGCTCGCGCACGAGTTCCAGCACGTCAAACTCGGCGCGGTGCTGGACCTGACCGACCTGTACGACCGCGCCGACCCCACCCTGTACTTCGCCCCCTGGCGGCCCGACCCCCGGCCGCTCGAAGGGCTGCTCCAGGGCACGTACGCCCACCTGGCCGTCACCGAGTACTGGGGCACCCGCACCCTCGCGTACGACGGACTGCCGGGCACGGCCGCCGACCGGGCGCGGGAGCAGTTCGCGCTCTGGCGGCGGTACACCGCCGAGGCCGTGGAGCGGCTGGCGACCTCCGGAGCCCTGACCGGGACCGGCTCGCGCTTCGCCGACGGCATGCGTGCCACCGTGGCACCCTGGCTCGACCTGTCGCTGCCCGCCGCCGCCGAGCAGGCGGCCGACCGGGTACGGCGGGAACGGGCCGGGGTCTGACCTCCCACCCGCGCTGCCCCGGGACCTCCCCCGCCCGGGGCCCTCACCCCCCGGGAGACGCCATCCTCACCGAACCCCGCGCCGGCGGCGGCGTCGCCGTCGCCTCCCCCGTCCACCCCCTCGTCCGCGACCTCGCCGACCTCGGGGTCCGTCCCGGCACGGTGCTGCACGTCCAGGCATCGCTGCGCTCCCTCGGACCGGTGCCCGGCGGGGCGGCCGGGGTGGTCGAGGCCCTGCTCGACGCCCTGGGCCCCGACGGCACCCTCGTCGCCTACACCGCCACGCCCGAGAACTCCGCCACCTCCCGCATCCACCAGTCCGCCACCGCCGGTCTCTCCCCGGCGGAGGTGGCCGACTACCAGGCCCGGATGCCCCGCTTCGACCCGGCCACCACCCCGGCCTCGCCCTCCATGGGGGCGCTGTCGGAAGCCGTCCGCTCCTGGCCGGGCGTCCTGCGCAGCCGGCACCCGCAGACCTCCTGGGCCGCCGTGGGCCGGCTCGCCCACGAGGTCACCGCCCACCACCCGCTCACCTCCCACCTCGGCCCGGAGTCGCCGCTCGGACGGCTCTACGACCTGGACGCCCGGGTGCTGATGCTCGGCGTCCCGATGGACCGCTTCACCGCCTTCCACCTCGCCGACCTGCGCATGCCCGACGTGACCGTGCGCGAGTACCGGTGCGTCGGCGTGGACGGCTGGACCACCTTCCGGGCCCCCGACCTGGACGACCTCCACTTCGGCCGCCTCGGCGCCGAGGTCCTGCGCACCGCCCGCGGCGTCACCACGGCCCGCATCGGCACCGCCGACTGCCGGCTGGTGCCGGTGCGGGAGGCCGTCGACCTGGCCGAGGCCGTCCTGCGGCGCGGCCGCGCCTGAACCCCGCTCCTCGTTCCTACCGCTGACAAGAGACCCCGCCGTTTCCCACCCCCCGCCCCCACACCCACCCCTCCGCCCCACCCCGCCCCCGTCGCCGCTTCGGCTC